>JBGSLV010000054.1:0-78272 GCA_041740515.1 Bdellovibrionales bacterium
GCGTCCATGCCTGATGCTCCTTTTTGATGTTTTGGTTCTACAAAAATCAAATCAGAATTTCAGGCGGTTGTCTGGGGCTTTTTTTTTAAAGGTCTAGCTAACTTATCCACATTTTTCCCACAAATTCTAGAAAAAACCTAAATCTTACCTATTTCACTTCCATGCCATTTGCTTAGATATGCATCTAAGGCTAATTGTGATAATTGAATATCTGTTAATCCATCAGTTTTTATATTTTTTATATAATCATATCTTATGTCTGGTGTTGAACTATTAATTTTTGAAGCTAAAATTTCATTTTCATACTCCAAAAATTTGGGAAACTTTAATCGCATCCAACCGATAAGATCTTTCAGATTCAAATCTTCTAGTTTTTTAATGATTTCTGGCGACATATTACTTTTTTTTCTAGTTTTTTTCTTAGGCATAGCTCATTCCATTATAATTAAATAACTTAAAAAAATTATAATTTATATGCTTTTAAATATTCTATAAGTCTTGCCTCACCCTTCATATGTCCGTGCATTTCGCTTTCTGAGTGACATTTGACACAAAGTACTTCTAGATTATTAGGATCGTTATTGCTTTTGTTGGCGTCCTTATGATGGCAGTCCAAATATTTTGGATTATCTTTAAGATTTCTTTTACATTTTTTGCAGGTCCAGTGATTGATGGCTTTCATCCTGCGACTCACCAAAGACCAATCTTTTGTATAATCATTTTTTTCGGCTGTATATTCATTTTGGATGGGAAGTTGTGACTCATTGTAACCATATATTTCAAAAGCTTTGGCAATATCAAAATCTGCAACAAGTTTGTTTTTTTCTCTACTATTTAAATTTTCGTAATCATCACCCATTACTTTTTTTAAACAATTCCTGCATACATCCAGATCTTCCCATTTTTCATTGCCATCAATTATAACTTTATATTTCTTATCCAACTTCGTGGTAACAACATAACGGTTAAATCGACCATTCGCCATCATACTTTCTAATGTCGTACAGTGGTTAAAGTGAAACTTTGGGTTACTTACTCTGCCCCCAAAAGTCTTTATGTCCCGAATATATAAGACAACTTTTCTACCCCTATAGTTTAGGAATCCATCGTCATCAATGTTAAAGTCTTTGGCCTCAACATCTAGGCCTTCTAAACTTAGTGCTGCAAGCTCTGAGGGATCTAGGTTTCGCCAACCGGCGGTCGTAGTTAGTGGTCTAATATTTTCTTCTTGAACACCCATTTCGTTCAACAGACCATCAAACATCGATTGGATGTAACTATAGTTGATTTTCATTTCGCCAACTTTGATGCAAAGTCCATCGAATTGATAATCTCTTCGGTTTTTACTTTTATTTTAAATTCAACTCTTCTAGACAAAGCTTCGTCTTCAGTCTTCTCATGATCAACATTCTTTTGATAAATAAGTCGACTTGATGAATAGCCACTTGCTGCGATAAGGCCTTTAACCCAATTAGACTTTTCAGGATCAAGGGTTTTCATGGATTTGAATAAAACCTGCTTGGCACGGGATTGTGATAGCTCAAGGTTGTAGAAATATTTTTCCTCTTCGCTGACCTGTCCGCTCATACCTTTACTAGAGGTATGGCCCTCAATCCGAATCTCTTCAATTTTGTCGGCGTACTTTTCAGAATTTAAAATGTTGATGTATCTAGGAAAAAAGCTATCAATAATTATAATAAATTTTGAACTAAGTTCATACGATCCATTTTGAAAAAGTATTTCTGGCTCATTGAATCTTAACGAAAGTGTTTCTTTATCAATTTCAGCCCCCCAATTAGTTAGGTCAGATTCAAACTCTTCGATTAGATCTGCGTAAATTAAACTTTTGGTGTCTTCAAAGCTCTTAATCTTTTCCTGAGCCTCATTGATAAATAGAAGTGAGATAAGCAAGAAGACCATCATAAGACCTGACATCAGATCTGCAATTGAAACCCATTCAACGGTTGAGCTATCGTCCATAAATTAGCTCGCAGCCTTATCTATTTTTGCAATAGATACTATTTCTTTCAAACGATTGGTTAATGGTGTGTAATCATCTACAAATTTATTAGATAAAGCACTTAAATTTGTACCAAGCATTTCAAGGGCTTTAGATAACTCTTCACCCAAAGCCTGATCGATAGCCATAAGTTGTCTTTTGATATTTTCTTCCTGTTGGACGCTAACTTTTTCCATCGATTTAATGGAAGTGTCAGTTGATGTGCGTATAAACTGGTCCATCTGGGTTTGGTTTTGCTTGACGTTATCTCGTAGGCTTTCAAAGGCGCTTTTGTATTGTTCATTTTGAAGATCAACAAACTCAACAGTCTTTTTAACTGTCAATTGTACCTGCTCACCAAATTCTTTAGTTATTTTATCTAAATTTTTATTAATAGCAGGAATGACTTGATCTGCACTTTGTCCAATTCGATCAATTTCAAGTAGCATCGTAGACATTGAATCAATAGTTCTTACGTTTTCATCAACGACCTTTTCAATTGATTTAGCTAATCCGTTCACACTGGTTACGACTTCAGAGGAAATTTTGAATAAACCCGAAGACTCATTAAATACCTCAATGGATTTACTTAAGGCTGCGTCTGATTTTTCAATTTGTAATATGTAGTTGTCCTGCCAAGCAACTAGCTTCTCTACCGCTTGATTTAGCTGTTTGAAGTTATCGCCAAATTGTTCATTGATTTTGGTGTTAAAATCACGCATCACCCCTTCTAGGGCTTCAATTAAAGCTTTTGAATTATTCTCAGCCGCATTCTTAAGAAATATTTCCAGCGAATTTATGGTCTTAACGTCATTTGCAAGACTGTTTATTTTAAAGTCTTTAATTTCATTACAAATTGTTTGCTGTAATTCGTTATTCTTCACTAACTGATTTACAGTAACTAATAATGTTTGGTTAATTTCATTTAGATTGTCGCCGACGTTTGAACCTAATGAATGGTTTACAAATAGGTCTTTAAATAGACATATCGCTCGAAAAAGCATAGATGTAAAAAGCCCCAGTACAGAAGTAAAAAAAGCAGTTCTTAAACCTTGAATCAGAATTGGCGTACTTGTTTTGATTTCACTGGGATCAAAATGCATTAATCCTAAACAAATTCCTAAAAAAGTTCCGAATATACCAATTGAAGTCAAAATTCCTGGAACGTAATTGACAAATAGGGTGGATTTTCTTTTTTCCAAAGCCAAGAGGGCAAATATCGAACCAATAAATATAAATAAAATTAAAAATGTAAAAGCAATGTTAATTGTATTGTCCAAACTTAAATACATTAGATTGATCAAGAAAACCCCTAGATAAGCTTTATTTGATTTCGACAATAGTCTGGATATTCTTAAGGAATAATGATCAAACGTTCTAATTTAAAACATTACTAAAATTCATTTAGTAATAAAAATTTGTGTTACTTACTTTTTAAGCATTTAACTAAAAATTTTTGTTATTATAATATATAAATGCTACCAGATTTGATAAAACAGTTAATTATCAATGGCTAAGCTTAGCAATTTTCGGTGGATTTTTTTCTAGTTTTGTCTCAATTTGTAATACATTTAATGAAATGATATCATCCACATATCAAATGCTGAGTTCATGTTTGCCGTTCCAATCGGAGCTCAAGCAAAGTTTAATGACTAATTGTATTTAGTCTTCTAATACATCATCAATTAATTCTAGTACTTTCTCAAAAGCAGCTTTAAAACTCATAGCATTTGGGATGGACTCCACAGCACTCGCCCAACCTCTCTCGAGGCGATTCGTATTTAGAGTTTTGATTGCTGAATAAAAAGATTTAGGCATTTCTGTTGAACGAAAATCAAAACTCCGCTTGAGGGCTTCTTTTAATGTAGGGCCATCAACCTTCGGCAAAAATATCGCAAGGTCATGTATATCTTTAGAGCGGGAGTTATCATCACCGTGCGAAATCAAAGCATGTAGCTTTTCTGCACAGATAGTTTCAATTGGATAAACTGACCAACTGATATCATCACTTCCAGAAAGGAGTGAGTGAGTATTTTCTTTTTGTGGTCCTGGCGTAATTGGATCACCAATACCAAGGTCAAAATTTATTATTTGCGCCCTTCTAATATCTTTCAGAATTTCACCAACTCCTGCCCGATAGGTATGTCGAATTCCGCCGTACTCGCCTTGGGTCTGTAAATCCGTCTGACTTTCAAAACGAAACCATACACCATCGGCTATGTCTTTTTCAGCTTGTTGCTTAACTAATTCAAGCGTTTGCTCAATATTTGATTTTAAAAGGAGTGCATCAAGGTCAATTGTGTACCTTGGTGAATCATAGACTTTAAGCCCGACAAAACCACCTTTAAAAACAAGATTCTGACCAAGCTTTTTGTCTGAAATAAGGCGAACAACTAGCCTCTCAATTAGAAATACAGTTTCGAGATGCGAATACTTAACTTTTAGTTTAGATGAAACACTCTTTAGCTTGGCTCTAATTGATTCAGCTCTAGCTTTTGTAGTCATGATATAGCTCCTATTATCGATTCAAAATACTTTGTGATATATGAATCAAGACCAATTTCTCTTGCCGTGGTTCCAATTTTTTTTAATGTAGTTTGCTTTTGTTGAATTGCTGTTTTTGCTGCTTTAATTGCCGTTCTTTCTCCAATCTTGCTCGCAAATTTAAAGCCCTCAACAATGGCTCTTTCTAGGGTCACTATTTTGTAGCCTTTGCCTTCTACTATTGCTTTATCTAAAGGGGTTTTTGTGCGAATAAGACGATAGTCTTTGCTTTTAGTTTTTTTTGAGGAAGGCACCAAGACCCAAACTTGCTGCGGAACCTGCTCCGCAAGGTTGTAATAAAATAGAGCTGAAAGACCACCAATCACTACTTCTGACCCTAGTGTTGCACAAGCTACTTGAAAATCAATTTCTCGAACAACGGGTGAATCGGGATGCGAATAAATACCTCGTCCCATACGAAGTAGCTTATCCTCTTTAACAAGCCTTGCGAGATCCTGGCGAGATAGGCCAACCTCCTCGGCTTCTGCCAAAGTAAATATACCATTCTTTTTAAGTTTGGATTCCTGTCGTGGTGTCATAGCTCTATTAAATATACAAAGGCGACATTTTTCAACAGAAATGTCGCCTTTGTATCAATTTAAGTTATGAGTGAAAAGCGACATTTTTCATAAGGAAGTGTCCCTTTTCACCAAAAATCTATAGGGGTGAAATTTGACATTTTTTTGCAAAAATGTCGCTTTTGTCGCTTTTCAACCAGGGTTTGATTGTTAAGACAATAAATATTCTTAAAAATATCTAATAGTTTCAGTAAGTTATCTCTTGCAGTAAAATCACTACAAAATTAAGACTAAGTATTAGAAATCATTGAAACCGAACAACCTCCACCATTTTCCTTGGACGAACCAAACGCTATAAATATTCAAAATCATTAGATCAAAATCGGTTCGTCCAGCATCTTTTGGACCCATTCTAGTACGGAAACGAACCACTTTTACATTATAACCAAAATTTTCTTTACAAAAATAAAAACTGAGATATTATTTAACTAATTGGTTAATTAACCAAAGGGTGAATTATGAAAGATAATTTGAGTTCAACATTTAATGCACTTGCTGATCCGACTCGCAGAGCGATGCTGGCAAAGTTGTCTCAAGGGGAAACAAATGTATCAGATTTGGCAAAACCATTTTTAAAAAAAATGAGTTTGCCCGCCATTTCAAAACACTTAAAAGTTTTAGAAGATGCTGGCCTTATTATTAAAACTCGAGAAGCGCAGTGGCGCCCCTGTAGAATTAATGGAGAAGCTCTAAAAGATGTAAGTGATTGGATGGAGCAGTACCGATTTTTTTGGGAAGAAAGTTTTGATCGTTTAGATGAATATCTAAAAACAATGACAAAAAATAAAAAAGGGAAGAACAAAAATGAAACCAAAAAATAATTCAAGTGAGCTTATTTTAACTCGCGTTTTTGATGCCCCGGTGGCATTAGTTTGGGATGCATGGACTGATCCCAAAAATGCAGCTAAATGGTGGGGACCAAGGGGTTTTAGTATAACGACAAAGAGCAAAGATTTACGGCCCGGTGGAAAATGGATTTATACAATGCACGGTCCTGATGGTGTAGATTATCCAAATATAGCAACCTACTTTGTAGTAGAGCCATTAAAACGACTTGAGTATGATCATGGTGCAAACGAAAATCAAAAAGCATTATTCAGAGTTAACGTTTTATTTAGTGAAAGCAAAGGTAAAACGACAATGAAAATGACCATGACCTTTGAATCACCAAAAATTGCAAATGAAATGAGTAAATTTATTAAAGAAGCTGGTGGTAATTCAACTTGGGATCGCTTAGGGGAATACATTGAAGAAGAATGTAATCATAAAAATGTATTTCTACTTAACCGTGTAATCGAAGCACCAATTGATGTAGTTTTTAATATGTTTACCAATCCCAAACTTATTGAAAAATGGCAGCCACCGACAGGATTTTATATGAAAATTCTTGAAGGTAAAGTTGAAGCTGGTAATAGCGTATTTTATGAGATGGGTAATAACGAAGTAAAATTTTATGGACGATCAACCTATCAAAATATATTACGTCCTGAATTTATTTCATTCTTTCAAGAATTTTGTAATGAAAATGGTCAAAATGCAAAGCACCCCGGAGCACCAGCATGGCCAGCACGCTGGCTAACCTCTGTGACGTTTACAGCAGAAGAAGCGGCTATTACACGAATAACATTAAAATCTGAAATTATAGATAAACATACGTCAGCTGAACTTGAAGCATTCATTGCTGAGCGTGGAGGAATGACTCAAGGATGGAATGGATCATTTGATAGATTAGAAATGCATTTAGAAAATAATGAAAACTCGTAAAAAGAAAGTTGATATATAGAACTTCAAAATTTAACTTCGATATACACAAGATTGAACTGAGACAGAAACCGAAAGATTCAGAAGACGCATTCAGCTTTTTTACATCACTTATAATAGACAGAAGATTATGGCGTAGATAAGTTTTTAGAAAAGGTTGGATTTAAGCGAATTGGATTATTAAAAGACGCCGCTTTTATTAATGGTCAATACGTCGATGAATACTCATACCAATTAGTTTTTAATAAGGATTAATTTATGCATAAAGGATCATGTCTTTGCGGATCGATTTCCTTCAAAGTGAGTTGCGAACTACCTCCGCCCAGTGCTTGCCATTGCCAAGAGTGCCGAAAACATTCTGGACATTTCGAGGCTTCAGCTGATGTCCCTAGGTCTGCTGTATTTATAAATGGTCAAGAACATCTCAAATGGTATGAGTCTTCTAATAAAGTCAGACGTGGATTTTGTGCAAATTGCGGATCTTCACTTTTTTGGGATCCAATAGATCAACAAAAGCATGATTGGACAGCTATTTCATTAGGAGCCTTTGATACGCCAACGAAAACAAAACTTAAACAGCATATCTTTGTTGCCGAAAAAGGTGATTATTACGAGATAACCGACGGCTTGCCTCGAATCATGGATCCACGTAAATCAAAAGAACCAGAGATAGGTTTTCTTGTTTCAGGTTTAAATCATATTACATTATCAGTGAATGATCTAAACGAATCCTTCGAATTTTACAAAAACGTTTTGGGCTTAAAACCTCTTGCTGTAAGAAAGGAAAAATCAGCATACTTACTGGCAGGCAATGATTGGATAGCTCTTGTAAAAGCCAAGGAGACTCTTCTAAATCAAGCAACGTATGCACATCTTGCTTTCTCTGTGACTTTCAACGAATTTAAAGCTTTATCCCAACGTATTCAGTCTGCTGGCGCTGAAGTGTGGCAAGATAATTCCAGTCCAGGTGAGTCCTTATACTTTTTAGATCCCAGTGGTAATAAACTTGAAATTCATGTGGGCGATTGGAAAACAAGAATTCAGTGGCTTAAAGACAATCCTTCCGACGATGTGGAAATATTTGTTTAATGAAAATTTATGAATCCATAATTTTTGATTTAGACGGAACACTTTGGGATACTTGCCAAGTATGTGCTATTACATGAAATAACCTCATCCAACGCAACAATAACTACTTTTTAATTTGAGCAAGTTTAAGTCTGGCTACATCGAAAATTTTTTAAAGTTTGCAGAGGAGGATCATTTGATCGAAGATTTTGAATGTCTTGGTGGTTATTCGAAAAAGTAAGTCTAAAAATATTAGAATGTTAATGGCACTAGATTCTATAGAATCAACGATCTATAATGGGGACACCATTGGGGACCAAATTGCCACACAAGAGGCTTAAGTGCCATTCGGATTTTTAAATTATGGATTTAATAAATGCGATGATTTCCAAATTCAATTTGAAGCTTATTATGATTTAGTTAATGCGTTTTATTAGATTTAGCCAATTATTACACGGTTTTGTTTATTGATAGGATTTCAAATGAAAATTGTATCAGACTTTTATTCCGACAAGTTGATGGCATCGACTTTTTTTCAAGTTCAAAAAATTGTCTACCCACAACTAGATCTAGAATTAGCCAACAATCTGGGCTTACTTCAAGGTAAAGTTTTTCCATTTGCAGTTACCGATGATAAGGGCCAATTCCTTTCAATCTTGAACGTAACCTTTATGAAACTGTTTAGCAGAGGTAAACATTATAAGGCTCTTCAAATTGGCACTGTAGCTACACTTCCCGATTTCCAAAAAAATGGTTTTGCAAGAATGCTTCAAACACACGTCCTAAAAAAGTTTGAGAAAACTGTAGACTTCACTTTTTTATTTGCAAACCCAAATGTCATGAATTTTTATCCAAAATTTGGATTTCGAGCTTTGCCTCAAGTTGTCTATAAATACTACTCATTGAAATCAGAGAAACAAAATTTTACACACCTTGCTTTAGATCATGATGGACTAAATCTATTAAAAAGCTTATTAACCAATCGATTACAAATCTCTAACATTTTATACAGCTTAGATTCAGAATGGCTAACTGAATTTTATTGTCGAACATTTTTTGCAAATGATCTTTGGATCGATGATAAACAGGAAACCATCTTAGTTGCTTCTGTTGAAGGAAGCACTTTACATTTACATGATATAATCACCACAAGCTTGTCCAAGGATTTTTTCAAAACTTTTCGGTGGAAAGGTATATCTGAAATTCAACTTGGATTCACTCCCGATCAGTTTGAAGGTGATTTCGTGAAAACGACACTACCCGAAGATGAGCAGATTTTTGTTATGGGTAACTTTCCTAAAGATCTAACCGATTTTAAATTTCCAACATTAGCCTATACTTAGATACCTTTCTGAATATAATAAGGCAGATATAAGGATTGTCGCTGACCATTACAAAATTTTTTGCTAGACATCTTTTATGTATACTTTTCTTGCATTTATATTTTTTTTTACGCTTTTATTTATCACCCTGCTGATCATTGGGTTGATATGCAAGCCCTCGATTTGGCGCCAAAATTTATTATTTATTAAGATTTTTTGTGTGGTTTGGTTTGTGCCTTACGCTTTCTTCATTTTGCTCTTTACGGGACCAAATGACCTTAGCAAATATCCACCAAAAGAAAGTTCACAGTATAAGCTACCGTGGAAAGCTGGGGTCACTCGCATACTCTCCCAAGGCAATCGTAGTTTCACTAGCCACCAAGGTTCTCAACTTTATGCCTGGGACTTTGTCATGCCTAATGGAACAGAAATTTTAGCCGCAAGAGATGGTAAAGTTCTTGAGATCGAACAAAACTTTTCTAGTATTGGGTTAAAAGGCAATTATGTACTTATTCAACATGATGATGGTGATATTTCTGGCTATTTTCATATTAGAAAAAATGGAGCTTTAGTCAAAGTGGGTGACGATGTGAAACAAGGTTACCCTATCGCCTTAAGTGGCATGACTGGACAAACAATTTTGCCACATCTTCATTTTGTGGTTTTTAATTCTGAACGTACCAAGTCTAAACCAATATCTTTTCAGGAAGTAGCTACTGGAGTTCCCTTAGCTGGTCGCTTTTATACTTCATCCAATGAAATAGCCACGAAGGATGATTAAATCCGAAGAGCATGGCTTATCCATAAGAAGTATAGGTGAGACCCCAGTGGTGCTTCTGATTCTAAGATCGCACATAACGAAAACGGCAGAATGAATCTACCTAAGGACAAAAGGTCAGAAGCATTTTTATATGTCTATGGAAATATTAAAGAAAGAAGCTATGACGATTGGGTCAGGAAATTTCAAGAGACATCATGACCTATAGATTAACGGATTGAAATAGTAAAAAGAGCTTCGGTATCGCAAATTAAAACTTTTTTGGATATTGCCCGAGTGTTGATGTCTTAATATTAAGGACTTGTTATTAACTTTACTAGCAATTGCTTCATCAATATTCATCTGTGACGAATACATTATATTCATCCCATTTTTCCCCATCCCGTGAGCCAAATAGTTTTTGCTTTCTCATCTTGATGTCTCCGTTTAAATACTTAGCAAGGAAAACTGGTGCAATGAAACTGTTGCCTTCTTCGGCTGCTTCATATGGGAACGCTACGTAATTCTCACTACCATAAAACACGTCGAGCATACCTGGATGCTTATAATAAGGAGTCTGCGGATTATTTGTTCGTCCCAAGATACAGTAAGCGTGAGGTATTGTTTTCGAGCATAGTAAACTATCAATCATAGGAATACCAAAGCTTGATCCCAATAAGGATTCTTTTAGTGAGTCTTTTTGTTCTGATTGCCCATTGCTTCTCATAAAATGGTTGAAGAGACCTGAGTTTTCCATAGCCTTAGATATGACAACACCTCGGCTTGAACTAACCTCAATCCACTTTTCTATCGCAAAATAAACAATTTCATCAAAAAACACTTTGTTATTATGGCTCAGAACTGTAAGAGAAAGATTCACTCCAACCAAACCCATGTCAATAAGTTCGATCAAACATGCAAATGCTGATGCGTATATATAAGTGGTCTCTGTAACCCTCTCGACTAAATTTTCACCATCAGGTTGTCCATTAGGAGTTAGAGCTATAGGAAGAACTTTTATTCCTGAAGTTTGGTGCTTTAAGTACACATCGGTAACTTTGTTGAAGTGCGATCCATCTCGCGTTCCGATCGTTAAATGACCTTCACAATATTTAGGAACCGCAGTATTAGCAAGTTCCATCAACAGGCCTTTCTGGCGGAGTTTATCAATGCCGCCTTGGCCAATGCCGCCCTCGAGAATTACAATGAATTTCTCTTGCTGTGCTTGCGCGAAAGTCACCGGGAAATTTAATAAGATGAAGAGAAGAAGAATAGGTTTAATCATACTTAAGTTAGAGCAAAAATCATTCCCGATTCAACTCAAAAATTAGCTATAAGAGTACAATTAAATGAAGATGGTATTAATACCAATACTGTATGTGTCGATTCGCTACCTTTACTGAAAAAAGCTTTTACACATGTTTGAGCAAACGACCCAATGTAATTTTGCAACTAACACCCGACCTAAGAAATATTTTAGAGACAATGAAGCACTTCAAATTTCAGCAATGATTTCAAATCCATACCATATGTATTAAGATCATTACAAAAATCTGGATATGTGTTCGAAATCATTGAAACCGAATAACCTCCACCAATTTTGATACCATAAAAGCCTAAAGAACCAATTACCCATTTAAGATGCCATGAAATCGCGATGGTCTTAGTAGACACCAAAAAAACTAGACCACAGCTAACTATATGAATTTATTTATTTTTTCTAAGAAATGAAGCAACCAACTAAAAACTTAGTTGCAATCAACTAAGTTTTTAGTTGATACTTTTAGTACTGGAGAAAAAATGTCTAAAAAAAGTTTATCGAGTTTACTTACTGAAGTTGAATTGGAAATCATGAATATCCTTTGGAAAATAAAAGAAGGTTCAGTCCGTGATGTACTTTCGAAGTTATCACCTGAAAGAAATCTGGCCTACACTTCGGCTTCAACAATGCTTCGGATTTTAGAACAGAAGAAAATTGTTGAAAGCATTAAAGACGGCAAAAGTCATATCTACTCACCCCTACTTCAAAAAGAAGACTACGAAGAAAACACACTTCATCATGTAGTGACTCACATCTTTGATGGAACACCTTCAAATCTTGTTAAACGCTTAGTAAGCGATTCCAACTTATCAGAATCAGAGCGTCAGCAAATCAAAGATATTTTAGAGAGCTTATAATGACTTGGTATCTACAATTAAATTTAGCGCTAGGATTATTTGGTTTACTTGCAATTTTTATTTCTAATTGGAATATAAGCTCTCGACAAAAAATAAAAACACATATCTTATTGCTTCTGTTTTCACTTTTAGTTCTACCCACAATTCAATTTATTCCTGAGGAAGGCTACAGTTATCCTCAACGTGATTTTTTACAAACACCCATGAAGGTAGCGACTGAAACTATAAACCTAACCCATGACACCATAAAAGCAAACGTATCTACATCAAAGTATGAACCATACAGTATATCTATTTATATATTTTTAATTATTCTGCTAATGCTTTTTCGACTTATAGGGAAAACATATAGAACTTATAAAGACATTAAAAAGACCTTTTTATTTAAAAACATTGGCCACGTAAATCTGATGATTACGGATAAGAAACTTTCGCCTTATTCTTTCAGTTTGTTGAATAAGTCTTACATCATTTTACCGACATTTTTACTACTTGATAAAGAAAATTTTAAATTAGCAGCCAAACATGAACTTCAACACATAAGGAATAAAGATACGTTTTGGATTTACGTTTTTGAATTCATAACGGCCATTTGTTTTTTCAATCCAGTTCTATTTTTATGGAAAAAGCAATTTTTATTAGATCAAGAATATGCTTGTGATGAAACTTTAATTGCGCAAAAAAAAGTTTCACCACGGGCTTATGCGACCTGTTTAATGCAAGTCGCTGATACAACAAGCTCTCACAATATACCTTTTGGTACCGCAGGAATGGCGTGGGGACAAATCAAACCACAAATATTACGGAGGGTAATAAGAATGAAACAAATAACAAAAGAGAAAAAATCCATATTTAGTATAGTAATAGCAATAAGCTTAATGTTTTTTACAGCATCAGTTTTTGCGCTTCATTCACCTGTTGGTGAATTGACCAAAACCGAGTTGCAAAAAATTATTAACACTAAAGATTTCAATGAATTTCCCATTGAAATCAACGATCAAGTTTTAAGTGAACTTAATCGCTTCTTATCCAATAGCAATTGGAAAGAATATACGAAGAAGTCGCTTACCAGATATAAAGATTATGAAGCGATGATTAATACGACTGCGGCTAAATATAATCTTCCCGCAGAAATTGCAGCCATTGCATTTATTGAATCGGGTTTTGAAAATTTACCTGATAGATCTAAAAGCATCAGTTCAACAGGCGCTGGTATGTGGCAATTTATCCCGGAAACAGCAAGGAATTTCGGCTTAAAAGTTGATAGTAATATCGATGAAAGATTAGATATCCCAAAAGCCACAGATGCGGCGATGAGATATCTGGCCAGAAACATTTCCAAATTCAAAGATTTGCGTTTTGCTATGATGGGATATTATTTTGGCGAAGATCGTGTAAAAAAAGACATGGACAAATTTGGCACTCAAGATCCTTGGCTTCTTATTGAAAAAGCAGAATATAAGACACCTTACTTAGCTCGGGCGATGGCGGCGTCTATTCTAATAAAGTATCCTAATCTTATAAAATAAAAAAAAACATTAAGAGAGGGACGCCTCTCTTAATTTAATTCAAACTTTTAATTCCAAAAAAACAATATGCAAAAAATTGCGAATGCATAAAAAAAAGCTTTAAAAATTCGAATACTGGTGTTGCTTTCAATCGCCGTTGATATCTGAAGCCATGAAAAAAACCTAACTCGGGACTTAGCCTCTTAAAACAAAATTATGATAGATGTCGCAAGCTGGTTGATGCCTTAACAAAGTCTTGAAATTTATTAGTTTAACCAACAAACTATTGAAAATACAAAAATTTGAAGAGGTTACATTTTGAGTGTCGAGATCATTTATCCTAGCCAAAAGTATTTTAAGAGTTTTTATGAAGCTCTTGATAGTGTTGCCAAAGAACGTGTTTATATAGAGATGATTGAAGCACCTCCACTTAAAAAAAGTTTCTGCATTTCAAAACAACCTTATTGAAAAAAATGGACCCGTTTACTATGCGATAAAAAATGACAGAGTTGTTGGCTGGTGCGATATTTTTCCCGAAGAAAATCCACGTCAAAACCATCGTGGCAATCTGGGGATGGGTTTAATTAAGGAGTTCCGTGGACAGGGTTTGGGCACAAAGCTTCTATCTTCTGTTTTAGACCATGCCAAAAAGTTTGGAATGGAAAAGGTTGAGCTCAACGTTTATTCATCAAATACTCATGCGATAGCACTTTATAAAAAATTAAATTTTGAACAAGAAGGTTTAATCAAGAACTACCGCAAACTAGATGGTGAGTATTATGATTGCTTAGTGATGGGCAAATTTTTGTGACCACTGAGAATTGGAAAAATAATGAGACTTGAAACACAAAGACTTTTACTTAGAGACTATTTAGAAACTGATTGGGAAACTGTTCACATATATGGGTCTGTGCCTGAATTCTCGCAGTACGAAATGTGGGGTCCAAATTCCATCGAAGATACAAAAAATTTTGTTAAAGCTTCCATTGAAAAATCTAAATATAGTCCTAGATTTCAATTTGAATTAGCAGTTTGCCTAAAAGATATAAGCCAACAAATAGGCGGGTGTGGTTTAAGAAGAGAAACCGAACAAAGTAGCATAGCCAACTTAGGATGGGCCATGAATCAAAAATTTCAAAACAAAGGATATACTACTGAGGCAGCTGCTAAATTACTTGAGTTTGGCTTTAAAGAGCTTAATCTTTCTGTAATATATGCAACGTGTGACACTAGAAATATCGCCTCTTATAAAGTTATGGAAAAATTAAAAATGAAACGAGTTGGTCACACTATTGGCGATAGAAAAATCGGTGGCCAAATCTTTGATAGCTATAGATATGAAATACTTAAATCACAAAATATTTATAGATCAAAAAAGCAAAGACACTTTTAGGTTTTGGAATAAAGTCCAACAATCCATAGAGGCATGATTAACTGTTGGCTACGGATTTAGAAAGTTTCGTTTGTTAGATTACAGTCAAGTGAAGGGCCCCACTGTTGAACGCTGTCTGTTTGTCTATCGTATATACCCAGCGAAACGTCCAATTGATCGTCACTTTCGCCTTGAACTACTAAAGCAAAATTGTAAGTCGTTTTGTAGTTCGTAATTTCAGTGGATGATTGACCGTTCTCTTGCAATGAATTGAGAGTACCGGTTTGCCAAAAAACTTGATTGTCATTTTGTTTCTGGAGGAACAATGCATGCTGCCAAGGCTCAGTACCTTCTCTTAAAATCAGCTTGTAATTTGATTTATCTGAACCCTTGCATATGAAGTTATCTGCAAATGCCGAAAAGGTGGTTCCCAAAATCATGCTTAATATTATTAAATGCTTAAACATTTTGATTCTCCTTAATTGATTTTAGAAAATTAGTAGTTCCAGTTTGATTTATCACTGCCAATTTACCTAGACAAGGAGAAAGCCTGCGTGACGGTTGGGACATTGAGCAATTTTACAGGCTTTGAGAGCGAGTCAGTATTTTCATGCTTAACCAAAAAATTATAATCCTTCTTGATGTTACAAACGGTTTTATGGGTTAAGTCCAGGTAGTTATTAAAGGTCCTTAAAAAGCTGAAATATTATTTTAAAAATTGAAACTATTTCAACTTAATACTGTTCTAGTCTTACACGAAACATTACATCAGGGATTGGATGAAAGTTTTATTTTGCACCTTAATTTTCCTTCAAATATTCATCACCAAAGCATGGGGGGTGGACTGTGGTTATTCTGATAAAAGTTTAACCGAGCTAAAATATGAACCATTAGGTAAAATTCAAGGTCATATGGTTTTCATTCATTTTACAGAGTCAGCAAGTACAAACTTTCCTGTAGTAATGGTGAAAACAGTTTTTTCAAATCGATTTGTAAAGTATCAAAGTTTAGATTGTGGGTTTCAAGGTCACGTTATTCATAAAGCGAGTATTGTAGACGACTTAATAGTTTTAAAGTCTTCCGTGCAAGATCGTTATGATAGTCACACGTTTAATAGCACTGAAAAATTTAAACTTAATAAAGATAACAACTACAAAAGTATTTCTAGAATTACCGAGGATACTTATGAAGAAGCTGCTAAAAGTTTTAGAAAAGCCCTAAAGAATAAAGATATTAACCTTGCAATAAGAAACCGAGACTTTATCCTAAAAACAGATCGCCACTCGTATAACCCAGTTTCTAATTTAGGGTTTAATATTGATATTTGTTTACATTCACTTGATATGGGTTATGAATTAGCGTTAGATTTATTTAATAAAAAACTTAAATCTGAGTCTAAAAAAATAATTAACGAACTGCTTGGGTCGCCCGAAGCTTTTACTAACGGGTGGGATTGTTTATCTGTTTTTGATATAACAGTTAATGATAAAATATTATTGCAGAATCTTAATAACGACGCTTTTAAATTAAAGCCAACTCAAATAAAGAAATTAAATGATTATGTTCAATTCTCCATTAAGTTGAATGAAATCGAACAAGCTCAATCTTACCTAAAAATAATTCTCGAATCTGATCAAAAAAACTTAGATGCTTACAAAAATATTGTTGAGGTTTCTAAAAAATCTAATTTAAAAACCTTTGCTATTTTAAGCGGCCATATTTATTCAAAACTGAAAGGTGAACCTCGAATTATATCCTCAAAAGAATTAAAAATATTTGCTAATGAAATGAAAATCACATGTCTCAAGGATGAGACCCTTAAAGCCACTTATACCGAATTTCTATCTTATCCAAGTATTAGAGTCGATTGCATAAAAGGTGAAACCAAGCGCATGCAATTTTACTGGAACCCTATAAGAGGAAAAAAACTTGATTTTACCTCTTGCCCTGCAACTGATGTAGCCTCAGAAGTTAAAACTAATGAATGGCACCAAGAGTTTTTAAATTTCTTGAATATCTCAAATTTAAATAACTGCCATGAAAATTCACCGTATATTCAAAGATCCGACTGTAAATGGATAGTTGTGTGTGAGGGTGGAGTTAAAGCATCTACGAAATCAAATCCTGAAGACGAAACAAAAGATAACGTAGGACTATTGGATATTGTGATGGTTGATGAGATCAATGATAAAATTGAGATTCTAAAAGAAACATCTGCCACAGGGTTTAAATATGAAGTGACGAATAATCGTTTAACTATTACTGAGAAAATATTCTTTTCAGATTTAGAATCAACGCAACATGACTTAGAACTTGGACATTGGAGCATTGACTGCACCTCTAAAGATTGCGCCATTTCAGACTACGAATGCCGTTTGCCCTATTTATCATTTTCCACAGCGACTTTAATGTATGAAGACGACTGGCTTTCTAGCTTTAATCTGTACACAACCCTTAAAAGTAACATCCTTAATGAAGATTTTAGCAAAGGACAATTATTTAGCTATGGCGATGGACTCGATTTTTATAAAATTGATGTTGGTTTAATGCGTAGTAATCAACAGAGTTGTCTTAACAAAGTAATGTAATCTAACTCTAAATTTAGACTTAGGGTTAGAGTTAAATTTAAATCTAAATCTAAATTTAAAAATCTATGTGAAAAGAAACATTTATCAATTCGAATTGCCAGTCAAATAAAAAATAAGTTCTTAAAAATGCAATTTGGATATCATTTTATTGTTGATTATGGTGTCATTTACTTATGATTTAATACGACTTATGAGATAATTCGTGAGTTACAACGGACCCGATGCATGATTTGACTATTATTTTTCTATAATGTTCATACATGCTAAAGTATACTTTATAAAATAAAATATATAAAATAAGTACGCATCTACTATTTCAATTTTCAATTAAAATGGAGAAATCAATTCCATGAATCAAGTAAGCTGCCCAAAGTGTACATCAATAAATATCTATCAAGATGGCAATCTTTGGATCTGCCCAGAATGTTCTCATGAGTGGACCAGCCTTAATTCCCTAGAAAGGCAGGACACTGAGGATGAGAATGATAACGAAGTTCGCGATGCCAATGGTGCTATTTTACTAGATGGCGACTCAGTTATTGTAATTAAAGAGCTTAAAGTCAAAGGCTCTATGAGTTCAGTTAAAAGTGGCACAAAAGTAAAAAGCATTAGACTTGTGGATGATCAGGATGGGCACAATATATCCTGTAAAATTGATGGAATTGGCGCCCTGAATTTAAAATCTGAGTTTGTTAGAAAAGCCTAATTAGAAATGAAATTCTGAGTCTTTGTTAAAACTAAATCCAAACTTGAAACCTTTGAAAAGCAAAGCGATGGAAGCTTCTTAGCCCGCCTTAAAGTGCCTCCGATAGTTTAAGCTGGCTATTATTTTGCAATTTAGCAGTCCATGTTTAATATAATTTTTTCTTATGTGTATATTTTAACACTAGCAACGACGGTAATGGCCAATAATTGTACTTGGTATTTGGCCAATTCGAATTCAGGGCTGAAATACGACCCCGCTGTACAACAAATACTCAGTCAATTTCTATTTCCCTCGGACTCTAATATTGCAATTTCAGATCTAGAATTACGACAAGCCATTTACAATGTTTTTAAAGGCAAAGACTATTATACAGGACAACCCATTACTTTCCAGGAAATGCGAATTGATCATATAGTTCCAAAGTCAAAAGGGGGCCCTGATAATATTTATAATTATGTTCCAACCTCGGCTAGGATAAATGCAAGAAAAGGGGCTCGATTTGATGCTATGGCCGCTACTGCTATTTTGGCTATGGTAAGAACGACCTACGCCCCTAAAGTAGAAAAGGCATATAAGGCACGCTTACAGCAAATAGCCAATGAGCGAGCTAAAAGAATTGCAGATGCAGAGACTCTTAGGCAACAGCAAAATGCTGAACGGGAACGTAATCGACAAATATCTCCTGCGCCGAGGGCTTCAACTTCTTCAAGTACTAAAGTCGTAAACCATCAACTTTCCTTTGAACAAAATGATGTTAGAATCAGAGAATCCGTAATCGCTCTGCAAAAATTTGCATTTGATAACAAAAACCTTGTCTCTGAGAACGAAATTTTTTTATCAAATGAATCCTTAGTTAAAATTCAATCTATTTATCCCGAATTTGAGATTGGCTATGCATTTACATTCTTTGTCAGGGCACAAAAAGTATTTGCGGATGGACGAATAACAAATTCTGGAGGTTCGAATCTTTTTGTTTTTATGGAATCCACAGAAGAAGCCCTTGTGACTCATCCTGAATCAACTAATGTGGTGGCTATAAATTCGAATCAAGAGTCCAGTCATCGTTTGCATTTTCAAGCCGAGCTCGATCAGCAAGGAGGCCACATTGTTGAAGTTAACCCTAGTTGGGCCAAAATATTTTTTGCAACTAACCCGAATGACTTTGAAGCTCTTCTTCGCTCCGGCTCTGTGAATAGAGATCGAATTGTAGATCCACTAAAAATAAAATTAAAACCCCTCAGCCTAAGCGCGATAAATTTTCTTAAGCTTGTTCGTAAATATTCCATATCAGTTAACAAAGATTATCCTGAATACGCTCTTGATATTCCACGAGCCATTAATGAGGGCCATGGCCAACTGTTTTTAAATGTTGAAGAAATCATGGGACATATGTTTTTTGGCACAGTTGGCAAATCCATAGGTCAAGACAATCATATGTGGGTATTTAGTAATTGGAAGATATTGCGTCTTAGTGAAACCACTCATATTCTTTCTGATTTTAATGAAATAAAATTTAGTACCAGTTTTGAAGTTATGGCATGGCTAAATAAAATATCAGAAGAAGAACTTGTGCGTGTTTTAGATTCACAGAACATTGATTTGGAAATTGAATTACCCCTCGAAGCAACACCCGCTTTTTACTTCAAATAATTTATTACCCACCCCAATTTGGTGGTGAGACATTATGACTGACAAAGGTCCAGCTAAACCCTTAAATTCTTATACTTTTCATGGCTTATAAATCCTAGGTAATGACTCTAAATTAAAAATTGCTACTCTTTAATTAACAATTGAAGAGGATTATTTTTATGAATGGTATTTTTATGAACAGATGTTTATGGATAGTTTTAATGCTAGCTACTTTAAATAAGCCCTTTTATCTTTTAGCCCAAGACAATAATAGTGAAGACGAGTTCTCTTCGTTTGATAGTGCGCCTACGCCCACTAAACAACGTCCTATTCTAAAATCTGAACCCGTATCATTAGAATTAAACAACAAAGCTGTAAAAGAGTTTAAACCGAATGTGACCCCAGCCAATGACTTAGCTTCAACTTTCATGAAACCAGGATGGAACTCAGCAAAAATTAAAAACGGTGTTGGTTTTAGTGGATCTTTTTTAGGAACTGGCAATGCCTTCATTTATGAAACTGGTTTAAATAAAATGACTTCATGGACCTATTATTTTTCCTTTGCAAAATCCTCTGACAATTTTACGGACTCTAATACCAATGCCAATTCTGGAGTTGCACCTGGAACTATTACAACTACTAATACTAAAACCAGAACAGGGACTAAAAATCCTATGTCCTTAGGCTTTGGTGCATCTTATAACCAACGCATTTATAGAAATTCTTTTTTTCTTTCTCGTTGGGGATTTTTTGGCGGCTTAGATTATGCAACCAAAGTGAATTATGGCACTGGGACACAGGTAACCACCCAGTCCTCTCTAACACCTACAACATTAAATATAGTTGAAACCAATTTTGGTGAAGTAGAAGTGTCAAGAAGCCCCGTTTTACGTTTAGGCCCAGTGTTTGATGCTTATGTTTTTTTAAGATGGTTGCCAAATTTGGCAGTTGGATTTCAAGGTGGTATTTTGTACAGCACGGGGCAAGAGACAAAAACGGTTACAAGAACAGTTACGCAAAACTATAGTGTTGTAAGTGGTGTGAATCAAACACCAACTTCGTTTTCGAGTTCTAATCAATCTTCTTCCGTTGATAATGGCGGGACAGGTTCTACTTTCGCAATTGCCGGTCAAAATTTTAATCTTTTTGGGAATTTTGTAATTAGATACGTTTGGTAATTATATAACTTGTGAATCTTGGATTTGGTTGGCAAATATTTTTTATGAATTTTTAGTTTATAATCTATTATCTATTATTACGAACATAGGATCTGATAAAATATAAAACCTATGTTCGTATATTTTTTAAAAATTACTCCGCAGGATTATTAACGACGCCTACAAAATAATTGACTTGCCCTGAACTATTTTCAACCACATAAATAAAGGGTTGGTTAATGAATGCCGAACGCTCTGCACTCATGGCTGCAGACTCGAGTCCCATGATCACAGCTGTTGCGGCTTCGGCTTCAAAACCATTTAACCCCACCTCAATGACAGCTTTTTGTAAAATGTCTGTTATTTGTAAAGGCTCTTGCCGACCGGTTAACATAAAATCAAAATTGCCCATTTGATTTGAGAATGCACGTTGCATTCCTAAAGCTTTAAAAGCATCCACTAAACTTATTGGATCCTCATTGTTGATTTTAAAAGTTGGCATTTCAATATAAGTTGGGTTAGGGCGACTTTGACGTAAAGCTGCAATAATTCTTTCAATTTCATCGGCGTCAGCTAACAGCTGTCCAACTGATTTTATTTTTGGCATTATGATGTGCATCTGTATTATAGAATTTCCACCAGCATCTTCACCTTTGGTTTTTAAGCTTAAAGCCGTAACATTGGCATCATCAATCATGGGAATATATAATCCCGAATCATCAGTCACCATTGTTTGAACAACAGCGGTTTGACCAGGAGCTTGATAGAAGGGTTTGTCTACCATCTCAGTGAATGGCTGCTGCCACAGAGCAACAATCCTTATCGCATTAGTTAGAACTAAACGGCCATTGTCGGCATCTAGTTCACTGATTAAATTAGTAATTTTACCACCAGTGTTTAATGAAATATTATCATTAATAATCCCAACACCTTCATCATTAAATGGGATAGAAGTCGCTTCCGCTTGATAAAACATCTGAACTAAATTGGCAAATTCAGTGTTTAATACATAATTATTATTCACCCAAAAAGCATTTGATAAGTTGAACTCATAGGCAGGGTATGTCACACTTTGATAATTACCATCGATGTATTTATATTCAGTTATTTCAGGTATCTCTGAGTTTAATACTTTAACCAAACTTTGATAGCCTGAAGTCAAAGTCTGATCGTCAAGACCCATAACAGACATCATTTCAACTTTGTTTACTCCCGTAGCGCCCATAACAGCCATCTGCATGGCTGCGCTTGTAGATATTGGCGAATAATTTAAATTTTCACCAGGCTTATAAATTGTAGATGCTATTTTAAATCCAAGTTGATTGATAGCTCTGGACGCTTGTTGATTCATATATCCCTGACATGTCTGGCTTTTTGCCATACTAAATGTGGGTAACAAAGACAAAATTAAGGTAGCTACGAAAATTTTCATATATCTCTCCTGTTATTTATATAGTTTAAAATTTATTTTCTTAAATTGCTGAAAGAGCAACATGCATTTTATTTATAAAATAGTCACTAACCTAAAAGAAGAGCAAAAGCAAAATGTAAAATCTTCCTAAAATTGATTTGCAGCTCATGGGTAAGAATTCCCCATGTTTAGGTCCAAAAATACCAATAGCTTGCTATTAAAATTTAACAAAACTGAAGAGAACCCTTTAAATGCCTTCTCCGGCTTGGTCTTGGAATTGCACTTGCCTTGATACTCATCTTGTAAATAGACGAAGAACCAATTAACCCCAGCCCAGGAGCAATCATGAAAATGGTCAAAGAAAGTAATAATAAAAAAGATTCTGAAAAAAACACTAGCAACCAAAATAGCCAGGTTCAAAAAGATGTTGATAAAAATCAATCCCAGGAAGAACGGGATAAAAAGGATCAGCAGAACCAGCACAAGGATAAAATTCAAGCAAAAGACAAAGAGACTGAACAAAAAGAACCAAAAATCGAAGAGCAAAAAGATTCAGACTCTCATGAATTTAACGGCGATGATTTTAACGGTAACAAATATGCTGATCGTAAATTTAAAGACAACGAATCTAATAACGAAGGTATAGTTGCTCCTAAAATTGACCCATCTAGAAGTGAACAGAAGCCACAAAAGCAAATGGTTTAATATAATTTGAACAAAAAAATATATTAGGCGGTTGTTTCGGTTTTTCTGCGTAGCACCGCCTAATAATTCTAAAGCTCTTTATACGAAATCCTTTTATAGTGAAAACTTCTAAAGGAGATAATATGTATAGACTTTATGGAATTCCAACCCAAAACACTTTAAAAGTAGCCTACGTTTTAGATGCCGTTGGCGTCGAGTATGAATTTCAGTTTATCAACTTAGCTAAAGGTGAACAAAAAACTGAAGCCTTTTTAAAAATCAATCCCATAGGTAAAGTCCCTGCACTTAAGCACAATGACACTTGTTTATTTGAATCAAATTCAATTTGTAGATATATTGCACGTGTTGAAAAATCATCTTTGTACCCTAATGATCTGCTTACCAAAACCCAGAATGATCAATGGCTTGATTTTTTTTCCAATCATTTGGGTCGTTGGTTATCCACTTTATTTTTTGAAAAATGTCTTAAGCCCCAAATGGGTGTGGGTGAACCTAATATTAGTAAATGTGATGAGGCCTTAAACTTTATAAATCAACAATTCCCGCCCATTGAAAAACACTTAAAAGAAGTAAAATTTTTTGGTGGTTCGCAACTCAGCATTACAGACTTCGTAGCTTTTGCTTATCTTGAGCAAACTATTCCACTAAAATTTGATATGACTTTGTATCCTAAGACCCATGATTGGCTGAAGCATATGGGTTTACTTGAATCCATCAAAAAAACTAAAACCAAAGTAAAATTTTAAAAAAAAGGGAGGATTTACGAAAATCCTCCCTTTTTTATCTAACCCCTTATGAGGTCATGATTGAAAAATAGTTGCACTGGGAAATGGTTGTTAGGTAGTCAAAAAAATATTTAATAAATTAAAAAGCGGCTTTTAATGCATTCCACGCTTCTGATGAGCTATTTTTAAAAGGATGATGAGTTATATTCAAATTTGCTCCATCTTTTTTAACTGCCATAAATGGAGTTTTTATTAAGTTAACATCAGGAGTACACGAAATTGTTTTCAATTTGGATATTTCTTCTTTATAGTCAGCATCCGAGCAAAGACTCGCCAAAGTAGAAATTAAACTAGCGCATGCATTTCCGGAACCAGAGATTAAAGTACTAGGTAAAGATTTTTCATAAGTCATGCTCTCTGCAGAAGCATGTGCAGATTTAACAGTAGGCGTTCCACCGCATTTTTCAGTTATTATTTTTACGTTTTTTGCTATTTGCTCATCACCTTCTTTAACTGCTTTTTTCTCTGCAACGCCTGCAAATGCACTTTGGTATCCAATAAATGCTACTAATATAATCATGAACTTCATTTAAATCTCCTTGTTGTTTGGTTTAAAATTGTTAGTTTGTTTAATTTTAATTAATTTTTTGACATCTTTGACTTGCAACTCCAGTTAGTGCTTTTTTTTGTACTAAAATTTTACAAGTATTTTTTAAAGCAAAATCATTGGACTTAGCTAAAGTTACAACATCGGCTTGAAGCTGCTGCTCACATTTATTTAGTGCAATATCAATTGCACCTGCAATCGCGGCACTTTGGTTTGCAGGTAAAGCTAAGGCTGACATTACTGATAACTTAACATCTTTATCATTACAGTCGCCCAAACCTTGCTTCCATGCTTCTACAAAAAAAGGAATCGCAGCCCAACTGTTCATTTTTTTTCGTGTCATTTTACCAGCCTCGAAAGAATCTTTGGGATTGTCTTTTACCCAATCGAGTAAAGCCTGATGGCAAAAATCACCGGAATAATCTTTAGTCTGACAAATTTGATATTCATCCATAGATTTAAAAACAATCTTTTCTTGTTTGAAAGCGAAAGTTTGATTTACTAAAGATAACGGGACGAAAAACAAAGCTAATAATAAAAAATTATTCATTTTGATCCTTAGTGTTGGGATGAAAACAATGTTAACCATTAATTTTTGTTTTTAATAGAAAAATTATTTAACCTAGACTTATTTTATTTTTATTAAGTGGGAAGATTTTTTTAGAAACTTGTTAAGAGCAAATATTTTTAAGCGAAAATTTTTGAATTTCCGTTTTGCTATTACATTCTACCCGAGCATCGGCAGTGCCATTGGCAATATCCTCGTAGTATTTATCGATGTTGGCTGTTTTAGCTAAGAAAGCAACTGCGGTTAAGTTTTTGTTAGTTTTTACAGATTCAGGTTTCATATTACAAACTGATATCGAATCTATAACCTTAAGAGTTGAATAGTCCTCAATGTCACCCTTACAACTTGCGCGTACTTGAACCACAAAGTTCTGACCCAAAACATGACCTTCATCTCGAACGGTTAAATAAACGATTTGATCATCTGACAAATTAATTTTTTTTAGTAACCGAACATTAAAAGATGACTTTGCTATAATGTTTAAATCTTCATTGGCTTTAACTTGTATGTTCCAAATCAAAAGAGACATAAGGATTAAACTTAAATTTTTCATATATTACCCCGCACACAGTGGAAAAGCTAAATGAATATGATCATTATGAAGTGAGTTGCCGCCAAGTTTTGAAGATTTGTGCCCAATCGAACCCTTGTATTCGGTTTTTCCGGGGCTACATGAGGATGGCATTGAATCTTTCCAACACTGGCGAAAGGAGTCATAAAATTTTGCTTGAGAGCCACTGTAATCTCTTAACAAAGTACTCACCTTAATATTGTTCCCTTTGTTATCAACTAAGTTAAAATTTTTAATATCTAAAGCGCGGGCATAAGCGTGATGACTTAATCGTTTAGAATTTCTTGCAGTTCGATCGTTGTAGCTCCCCAGATGATTGATAAAAACTTTTTGAATGTTTGCATAGTTTGCATCTTTGGCTGCATTAAAAACACATTTATAAAATATTTTGTTTAAATTTTTACCAAATTTTTCTTCGATAAAAGCTCGACCACATTTAAGGTCGCTATTGTAGCCACCGTTTGATCTATAACCGTTTTGACATCCATCCCACCTTTTGGAAGGTCCATGATTTAGACTAAAATTCTTGGGCTCGATATAAAAAGTATTTTCTAATGATACTTGCGATTGCAAAATTGGGGTTTCATCGACAATGGGATCCTCTTTATCTTCTTCTGGTGCAGTAAAATCATCGTCAATTTTTACATCTTCAAAGTTATCTTTGGACCCTAGGTTTGCAACCGAAAGCTCGTCAAAAGAACATGCTGTTAAAAACATCAAGTATAACTGCAAAGAAATTATTATTAATTTATTCATAGCTAGACTAACGGCGACTAGACCTATGAAATTTAATCTCAAAAAAAATGTAGAATTACTATACGACGTTCATAGGAATAGAATTCTATTGTGCTTTAATTTAAGACACTCTTGTTAAATGATCAGAATAGTTAACGCCATTTTCTTAAGTGATTCGGCGTTCCAAAGCTCTATGTTTTCCTAATAAAATTAAGCCTTTGACTTAATTTTAAAATTATTGTGAATATGTCCACCAAGGCTGGGGGGCACTTATGAGATTCCAACTTTTTTTCAAAAGTTTTATTTTTGTTTTATTTTCAATCACAATTTTTTTTTCAACTTTTGCTAACTCTAATTCAAACTCAAATTTAACTTATGTTGAAAGTTTAGAACGATACAACACGAGTCTTTTTTTTAAGGACTTAAAAGAAGCTTTTGAAGTTATTAAAGCCTATCCAACTATTGAAGCTTATGAAGCCGTTCGCACACGCTTAGAAAGTTTTCTTGATTTGGATATGAAAAAAAAACAGCGAAGTGATTTTACCGACGTTGTTAATTTATTTATTGAAACGATGACAGTTGTGGGAAGTAAAGCTGATATTGCTTTGCTTTTAGAAGTCGATAAATGGTCTTATCACAATGCCCTTGATGATAGTGTCAGAGAAAATATCACAACTGCTATTGAAACTTTAAACAAAATTCCTGTCGCAAGACTTTTAAATGTTTTAGATGATAACAGCGCAAGCCAACTGCAAGGTTCACCCTCTGCTATGGATCATAGAATAGCTCTTGCCGAAGTGGGTATTTTTTTTGAATCCATGAAAGCGGAAGTTATGGGACAAGATGAAATTTTAAATGGGCTTGCTGATCTATACATGAAAGATCAACTGTTTTCTAACCAACGTTTAGATCCAGAAGTTTTTTATTTTATGGGACTTCCGGGAAATGGTAAAGACACTGTTGCTGAAGCTTATGTTAAAGCCTTATGGAATGGAGCTAAAAATTCTTTAGATCATTTGTTCAGAGTTAACATTCAATCTATTAACGAATCATGGACCTATTTTGGCTCTCCTAAGGGCTATATGGGTTCGAATGAAACAACTGACTTTTTAAAATTTTTAGCTAATCACTCTGGTGGCAAATATCTGTTAGTAACGACTCCGGATAATCGCCAAATTATTGAACACAATCCTAATTGGAAGGGTCAAAACTTACCTGGCTTTAATCCTCCTTCAAAAGCCGTCATATTTATCAATGAATCTCATAATATTCCCATGGCTGTAAAAGATAATGTTTTAAAACAAGCGATTGAACGTGGTCTTTTTAAAATCACCAATCCTGGCAATACACCTAATTCAGCGTCCATTATTGAACTACCCATGACTTTTATCTTTGCCTCCAACGAGGGCATTGAACTTTTAGAACCTAGAGAAAAAAATGGCGCTCGCTTGGGAGCTCCGCTCAGTTACGATAAATTATTAGAAAACTATAACCGTGTGGCTGATGACAAAGATACATTAAAACAGGCCATACTTAAAAATAATGGCGAAATTAATAATCCAACCATGGGTACAGACGCCAAAGGAACTTCCGAAGAATTTTTGAGCCGAATTCCTAGCAATAGACTTTTTATAATGCGTCCATTAAGTCCTGAAAGTTTAGAATTAATTGCTCGAGCCACAATTAAAAAATTATCTGACAGATTGAACCAAACTTTTGGGCGCTTAGGTCGCTATCAGATTGAAGTGTCCGATGAATTGATAAAATTTATCACCGAATATAAGTATATCCCGTCTGAAAATGCTAGACCTATTAAAAAAGGCCGAGTTGAAAGTTTTATTTTTAATCAGCTCTACCAAGCTATTCGCACAGAAAAAATAAAACCATTTGGTGTTTTACAACAGATTAAAGTCAGTCTTAAAAAATATCAAAACGGCGTCAGATCAGTTATTTTTTCAGTCACCGAGCCAAAGACAGGGGTTACCTATGAATTCTCGCGAATCTTGGCAGAAACTTTAAAAGACCGTGCTAAGCGACCCTTAAGCGACGAAAGGGTGCAAGAGATTTATCAAATGCGAGAACAGATGGTGCAAAATGTTTTTGGAGTGGAACATATTGTAGATGCTTTGATCGAATCCGTAATTGTTTCAGAGAGTGAAGCTTTAAACGACAACTCCGAAAGAACTGCAACTGTAATGGCATTTTTAGGAATGACCTCAACTGGTAAAACAGAAACAGCTAAGCAGTTCGTTAAGGCTAGATATGGCAAAAATGTACAACCTGTTACGATTGACTTTAACACTATTAAGACTGTTGAAGCTTTAGAGGCAAAAATTTTAGGATCTTTTGATGCTCGAAAAAATCCAATTGCATCTGACTTTATGAAAGCTTATGACCGTGCGAATGGTCACATTGCTTTTATTTTTGACGAATCAGCTAATGCCCCTAAAGAACTTTTAAAAGCACTTTATGAAATTTTACGAGAAAAAGTGGCCACTGGATTTTCTGACGGCAAACCTCGTCCTATGAAAAATGTAACGATCATTCTTACAGGTAATGCTGGTGATCAAATTTATCGAAATGTTCCTACACATTTACCTTCAGAACTTTACGAGCGTGCGCTGCAAGAGATGTTTCGAAAATTTATTAGTAACGAAGATTTACAACGAAAACTTTTAACAGAAACTTTTCCTGAACCCTTATTAGCCCGTATTGGCCGAAATATTTTTCATTTTGGTCCACTGAATCATGCGGGTAAACGTCAGATCGCCCAGCTCAAACTTCTTGAAGGACTTAAAAACTTAAAAGCCAAACCCAGTGAACGCGGTTGGAACATAAAGTTTAAAAGTGAAGACCATGTTCTTCGGTTATTTGCATTGATTGAAGGCGAAGGATTTGATCACCACTCTCAAGGGGCTTCGATCGACAAGTTTGTCAAAGAAGCCATCATTGGTAAAATCAAAGCACGGTTGCTTTTAGAAAATATACGTTCGGGATCGAACGTATTACTTGAAATCAAAGAGGGCACTGTTACCAAAAATGATGGCGATATGTCACATAATTTTAAAAGCCTAACTTTGACAACAGAAAATGGACGGGAAATTGAAATTGAAATCCCAGTAGGACAAAGAAAAGTTTCACTTAAAAAAAATGATGTGGATCAAGTTCTTACAGCCTATCACGAAGCTGGACACGAAATAGTCTCGGAAGTGTTTTTTGGCGACCGAGTAAGACCAAAATATTTGTCAATCATTGAAGGTGTGACGCTAATTGGTGATGACTTTGTTCACTACGCAGGATTACGACAAGGTGAAATTTTTGAACGCACTGAGCTTACTAAAGAAGTTATTATCAGACATGCCGCCGTTTTTGCAGCAGGTTATATAGCTCAAGGTTTAGTAACTACCGGCGGTAGACATGACGCAGGCAAAAATGATGATTTAAAAAGATCAACGCATTTAATCCAAGATGCTATTTTACGTTATGGCTTATCAAAAGAATGGGGTATGCGTGGCATACCTTCAAACACTAGCACCGAAGATTATATTTCTAAAACTTTATCCAGCAATGAAAAAGAGAAATTAAATCAGCTCACGAACAAATGGTTAAAAGAGGCTTCACAACTTGCCAGAGAAGCTTTACTTGCTAACTCTGAAAGTCTGTTTGCTAATATGAGTAAAGCTGTTGCTGCAAATGGTTTTATTGCAGGCCATGATGTCTATCAGTTGTATCAAGCTAATGGCCTAGTGACAGAAAGAGATGGCTCAGCATACAGCGAAAAGACCTTGCAAATTCGCTTGATCATTGACGAAATTAATCAGGCACTAGAAAAACATGGATCATCTTTTGATGAGATATACACCGATTTAAATTACAATTTACAAAATGCCGGTGAAGCTTATGACTTTTTGATAAAGAAAAATATGGGGCTAAGGGGCTATTTTGCTCGAAGTCCCTGGGCAAAACTGACTCCTTTTCAACAAAGGGTCGCGGGAATGTATTTAACTTCAAGAATTAGTTACGATTCTCGAGATGCTAAGCTTTCAAGTTCCGAATGGATGCCAGATAAAATTGCTAATATTGAACAAATTATTGCTGAGCAACGATTTCGTCAAACAAGCCCTGTAACAGCATTAGAAAAATTTGAAATCCATGAAAATTTAGAAGTCTTAGCGACGAGTGAAGTGAATAGTTCCGTCAACTCTAACGAGAACTTAAAATCCACAACACCCAGTTCAGCGGGCAGTTGCGAAGCTTTCTTGCTTTGACATCAGAACCATATTTTGGGCGGCAAGCCAGCCTGTCGTCCATGCATTTTGAAAATTAAAGCCACCGGTAATACCATCGACATCTAAAATTTCACCGGCAAAATGCAACCTTGGGTGCAATTTGCTTTGCATAGTTTTAAAATCTATTTGTTTTAAATTAACCCCACCACATTCAACAAACTCGTCTTTATATCTATTTTGTCCAGCAATTTGAAATTTTGAAGACACTAACTCATTGGCTAAAGCTTGCAGATCTTTGTTGGAAATATTGGCCCATTGTTTTTCTACATCAATGTTTAGCTTCGCAAGCAGGTTCAACCAAAATCGTTTTGGTAATATGCTTGGATAAGCGTTTCGAATCATAGTTTTTGACTCTTCACTTTTAAGGTTTTGCAAAAGCTCTTGAACTTCTACAAGTTTTAGTTCATTCATCCAATTCACTATAAGTACAGCTTCATATTGGGCCCGCTTCATTTCACGTGCAGCCCATGCAGACATTTTTAATATGACAGGACCGCTTAAGCCCCAATGGGTAATTAAACACGGGCCTTTTTCTTTAAAAGATTTTCCATCCTTAAACTTTAAAGTCATGGATGTTGCAAAACTTAACCCCTGAAGATCTTTAATCAGTGGGTCTTCAATTTTGAAACTAAAGAGCGAAGGGGCACGTTCAGAAATTGTATGGCCCATCTCTTCGGCCAATTTGTATCCCCCAGGAGAGCTCCCTGTAGCCACAAGCACCGCATCCGCCAAAAAGACCTCATGATTTTTAATCTTAAGTTCAAGTTTAGAATCAATACATGGTCGAAGACCTTCAATGCTTCGATTCGGCCAAAGTTTAATACCGAACTTAGCAACCAAATCAAGATAACACTGAATTATTGTTTCTGAATTATTTGATACCGGAAACATGCGGCCATCGTCTTCAGCCACCAACTCAATCCCTTCGGCTTTAAACCATGCCACCGTATCTTTGGCTTGGAACCTTTGCATAGGAGATAGTAATTCACGATGACCTCTTGGATAGTTTTGACAAAATTTTGGCACTTCAAAAATATTATGAGTTACATTGCAGCGCCCGCCCCCCGAAATTTTCACTTTTTTTAAATATTTCTCAGAGGATTCAAAAATATTTATACTTACAGTTAATCCTAACTGCTCGGCTGTTTGCGCGGCACAAATGGCGGCAAAAAAACCAGCTGCACCACCGCCGATAATTGCAATTTTATAATCAGTGCTCATGGATAACTTTTCTTAAAGTTTTTGATTTAACTATCGATTTTGCAAAGTTTGTGATGGTCTGTTGTTGAAGCTCATAGTGCTCTTCATTAAAAATGGGATCATCACTTAAAAGCTTTTGACATAAACTTGCGATGTCCTCTTTGGTGATTATTATTAAAAGCGATTTGATCTCTTCAACGCTGTAGTTGTTATTAATTCCATGAGCTAAAAGTTTTAAACTGCCTGAGCTCGCTTGCACTTCAAAAAGGTGTTGATTCATTTTTTTATAATGACTTTCATATTGACTAAACCATTTCAAATCTTGAAACCGCATACGCATATGATCAATCATAAAATATGTAGTTTCTGAATCTAACCCAAATTCATCTTGAAAAAGCGCTTCATACAAAGCCAACTGACTTGCAACACTAATAAGTCCAAGCATATGATCTAGATAATCTTTAGCTTGCAAGGGATTAGATTCATATAAAAATTGAAAGTATAAAATTCGTTTTATAGTTAGCTCATCAATATTTTTTTGCTGATAGCTAATGCCTGACGATAAGTGATGCCACTGCGATACTTCACTATCATTCACAGTGCGAATACATAAAGTTACTGTAGGATTGTCCAGATGAAGTACTCTGTGAACCAACTGCATACCTGGATAAATGATTCGACTTTCGCCAGGCTTTAATATTTCAGATTTAATTTTAGTCACTTTCGAACTTAAGACATCAGACTCATGATTCTTTCGTGTTAAGTTGTCATTAGTTTCTACCATGAACTCTTCGTTAAGAGACTGACCATAAAGCACTTTAAAGGCCCCACGAAATCCATGGGAATGAATTAATGTGTCATTCGTCCGCCAAAAATAAATATCAACTGCAAATTTATCGTTATTAAATAGCGAAATCGAGGGTTCTCCAAAAACATTGTACATATTTACTTGGCTTGGAAGTTTAGGGAGCTCTAAAAGCCAATCTGCTACCGCCTGTTCAAAATCTTTAAATCCCAAATCAAATTTTAATTCATTTAAAACTTTTAAAGCCTGGTCGGGAAATGTTTCCAAATTAAAATTATTTTCAAAAGTATCACTGAGGTTAAGTAAGGACTTTAAAGGACTATTTGCGATTGCTGTGGGCATATTGGGAACTCCAAAAGACTTGCTTGTAAAATTAGCTTTAGTTTTTATAATGAGATAGTAGCCAGAACTCAAGAAGGAATTCATAAAATGGCCTTAAGATCATCGATATTCAAGGCCACTGTAAGTCTTGCTAACTTAAACACCCAATATTATGACGATATTTCATTAACCCTTGCTCTTCATCCCTCAGAGACCGAAGAGCGCATGATGTATCGTCTTTTGGCTTTTCTGTATTGCGCCTCAGAACGCCTTGAAATGACGGAAGGTCTAAGTAACCCCGAGCTTCCAGATATTTGGCAAAAAGACTTAACAGGGGCTATTGAACATTGGATCGATCTTGGGCTTCCCGATGAAAAACGAATAAAAAAAGCTTTGGGTAGATCCAAACATGTTTCGATTTTTACTTATAATAGTTTTAAAGCTAAAGTTTGGTTTGATAAACTAAAGTCTACTATTTTAGCGCATCCCAAAATTGCGGTATATCACCTGCAAGAGAACTATCCAGATCAACTATTACAACTTGTTGAAAAAGCTATGATTCTAAATTGTGTCATAGAAGATGAATGCATTTTTTTAAGTAATAATAATTTAAGGGTGCAGATCAACGTACTTCATGCCAATAAATGACATTCGGAACATGATTGTGTATAATCTCCTTATGACTTCAAAAATAAAAAAATTAAAAGCTTTAGGGCTTGAATACATCGACTCAACATTTGCAACGCTAAAAAGCTCCAAACCCATTGAAGCCGCGCAAATAATACTAGACAAAGCTCAAAGTATAACTACTTACTTCAAAAGTACAGATTATGAAGACGACCTTGATGAAATTATAGAAATTTTATATATTCTTCGACCCACTGACAAACCTGATTTTAGTGAACATAAAGTTTTAAAAAAACGACTAAAAGCCAAAGCTAAATTTGTTCGAGCACAGGTTGTATTATTTATTGTAGCTTCAGGATCAGCAGGATTAGAAATTGGATCTTATTTTTACAATCCTAAGATTGGTCTTATTATCGGAACTACAGCCGGAGTTTTAATTGTAAGTTTCGTCGCCGGTCAAATTATTATTCGTCGTATGGGTTCTGAAGATCTAGATCGACAGTTACGAACCGTTTAAATTTACATGTTAAGGTAAATAATAATTTCTAAATAGTGAACCAATGCCTTGCAACAACTTTTCTATTCTAACACTAGTGTTACGACAATTTAAATTTTCAAAACACTAGTTATTGGATTTGTTGCTCGATATATTCGTTATAAGTAATGTATTTATCTTCTTTAATGATCACATCAATATCCAAAATACGATTAGCAATAGTTTCAATAAACTCGTGGTCTTGTGAAGAAAACAACACTGTCCCCTCAAATCTTTGTATGCCATCATTGAGCGCTGAGACAGATTCAAGATCTAGATGCGCCGTTGGGTGATCCAACATTAAAACATTGCCCCCAGCCAACATCATTTTCGAAAGCATACAGCGATTTTTTTCTCCACCTGATAAAACCTTTGCTTTTTTAAATGCATCGTCTTTGCTGAACAACATTTTACCCAAAAAACCACGAATAAAAGTTTCATCCTTATCTTCTGAAAATTCTCGAAGCCAATCTATCAAACTGTTTTCATTGTTATCAAAAAATTTCGAATTATCGCTCGGAAAATAACTTGGCGTAATGGTTATACCCCAATTTACCAACCCTGAATCGGGTTTAATTTCTCCAGCTAAAATTTCAAATAAAGCGGTTTTTGCCACATCATTCTTTCCAACTATTGCAATTTTATCACCTTTCTGAACATTAAAACTTATATCTTTTAAAACTAATTCACCTTCGATAGTTTTGGTAATCCTATCTACCGTTAGAATGTCATTTCCAGCTTCACGTTTAGAGTTAAACCCCACAAAAGGATAGCGCCTAGTGGACACTGGCATATCTTCAATTTCAAGTTTTTCTAACTGTTTATATCTAGAAGTCGCTTGCTTAGATTTTGATGCATTGGCACTAAAGCGAGCTATAAATTTTTTAAGTTCTTCAGCTTTTGCTTCTGACTTTTTATTTTTTTCTGATCTTAGTTGTAAAGCCAGTTGACTCGATTGACGCCAAAACTCGTAGTTTCCGCTATATGTTGTGATTTTTTTAAAATCTATATCTGCAATATGAGTACAAACCTTATTCATAAAATGTCTATCGTGACTGACCACAATGACAGTGTTTTTAAAATTTAAAATAAATTCCTCAAGCCATCTTATCGCATAAATATCCAAATGGTTGGTCGGTTCATCTAACAAAAGAACATCGGGCTGTCCTATTAAAGCCTGCGCCAATAGAACTTTAACTTTTAAACTGCCATCTAACTCTTTCATTAATTTATCATGCTGATCAGTATGAACACCTAAACCCGCAAGCAAAATTCCAGCTTCGGATTCGATCTCATAACCACCCATTTCAGAAAATTGAATTTCTAAATCAGAAGCTTTTATGCCATCTTCGTCATTAAAATCTTCTTTAGCATATAAGAGAGTGCGAGCTTGCATGATTTCATAAAGTTTAGAATTTCCAACTAATACTGTATTAAGAACCGTTAACTCATCGAAAGCATTTTGATCCTGTTTTAAAAATGAAAGTCTTTGGTTTTTATCAAAATTAACTGTACCTTCGTTGGATTCGATATCACCGGCTAGGACTTTTAAAAAGGTTGATTTACCAGCTCCATTGGCGCCGATAATGCCGTAACAGTTCCCTGGTGTGAACTTCACATTAACGTTGTCAAAAAGGGTGTTACCACCAAACTTTACACTTAAGTTAGAAACACTAATCATGTTTAGATCCTTTTTGTTTTGTATTTGAGTTATTTATCTCATCATTTCAACTAATCTAAAGCTTTCATAAATCTGGAAATATTGAAACTAGGAATTAAGTTCTTAAAGCGAACAGAAAATAATACTCGATGTGCTTTTGCCAAAATTTGGGATCGATCGACAAAACCCCAGGCGCGACTATCAAGACTGTTGTCTCTGTTGTCGCCCATAAAAAAATATTTACCTTCTGGGACGATTAAATTTAACATTTGTGGTCGGGCCAATTTTAAATCCCGTTGCACTGAAAAAGTATGACCATTTAAAAACTCTTGATAGCTAAATGCCGAAGTAGCAATTTCAAGAGGTTGTGTTTCAAGGGGTTGGCCATTAATTTTTACAAAGCCATTTTTAACTTCAACTTTATCTCCTGGACCAGCAATGAGTCTTTTGACATAAACAGTTTTAGGATCGTGCGGAGGTGTGAAAGTTATTATGTCGCCGGGTTTAGGGTCTGAGATTTTTGTGACCCTAAAGGAAGTAAACGGAAATCTTAAATCGTAGGCCATTTTATTTAAAAGCAAATGATCGCCGATAGCTATGGAAGGCTCCATAGAACCTGAAGGGACACGGGTGTGATCTGCGAAACTCCACCTAAAGGCAAATAGTAAAACAAGAAACAAGATAGTTTGTTTATTAGATGCATAAAACGCTTTAATTTTTGCTTTATAGCTCATGGAATCTCCTACTTTTAGGTATCTATTTTTTTTCATGCCTTTTCAAGCCATGGGCCTTAAAAAGAGCTATAAATTGTAATTTAGTGGATAGGAAATTATATCCCTTTAGCGTACATATGGTTTATAAGGTTTTTTGGAATATGGAAAATTTAAATATTGTAACATTTAACATTCGTTGTTTTGGTTTTGATGGTAACTATTTTGCCAGACATCGAATTGAATCAAGACTTTCTACTTTGAAGGACTTCATTGCGGAAATTTATGCCGATGTTGATGTTTTTATTTTGCAAGAGATTATGGATCTTGAATATCTTCCTAAAATTTTCACTCCAAATTATAAATTTTATTTTTACCCTCATGAATATCCCAGACACATGCATGTGGTTCTAGCCTGCCGAGACAATTTAAGTTTTGAACTTGTCCAAACTATTCCCAATACGGCCTTAGACAATACACAATCTAGACCCGTTATTTACGGGCAACTCAATGATGAAGAAAAACCATTAGCTCACGTAATTGGGTTACATCTTAAATCTGGTTTTAATCATACCGATAAACGTATTTTACAATCTGAACAGATCAGTGCTTTTATCTCTGGGTTAAGACAAGACCTACCTTTTATCATGGGTGGTGACTTCAACAGTCACTTTAAATCTAGAACCGAAAAAGAGTTTGATGATCTTGAATATTTAAAACAGATTTTTAAAAATCAATTAGAACTTGAAGAACATAACCAAAAAACTTATGTTTTGCCCACCGAAAATGCCCAACTTGACCATTTTTGGACTCAAGGTCTAATGACAAAAACTGTGGAAGTTTATGACCTTCGAACTTATACAGAAGCTAATTGTTTAAAAAATTATTATCGAGAAATTTCTGATCACTTGCCCGTTAAACTAAGTATCAAATTTGTAAAATGATTAAATTATTAAACTTGTAAAATAAATTAAGTATTAAATATGTAAAATTAATTAAGTATTTAATTCGAAAGAAGTTACTTCCTAGATTAATTAGTACATAGAATAGTTAGTTCTTAGATTAGTTAACTCTCAAACTAGCTCAAAGGATATTTAAACGCCCAAGTGTTAAATACTCTGTGACTGTAGCTTGAGTGTTGAACACCGGGTGTTTGCTTTCAGGCTTTTAACGCTTTGTGACCTGAGCACGGAACCTGACACCCTAGATAACGCTTTGTGACCTGAGCACGGAACCTGGCACCCTGGGGGGGATACTGTTATTGGATAGGTATGATCAATCTATTTGAAACACTGAATTTGAAGCCGGAATTACAACAAAGTCTAAAAATCCTTAAATTTACAAGCATGACACCTATTCAGGCTAAAAGCTTGCCCTTAATTTTACAAGGCCACGACATTATTGCCCAAGCTAAAACTGGGTCAGGTAAAACAGCCGCTTTTGGCCTGGGACTGTTACAGAATCTAGATAATTCCTTACAAGATTTGCAAGCATTGGTTCTCTGCCCGACCCGCGAGCTTGCAGAGCAAGTCACCCAAGAGCTAAGAAAGTTGGCTTCACAAATGCCAAATGTAAAAATGCTCACGTTATGTGGCGGAAGTCCTGAAGCTATCCAAGAGAAAGCTTTAGACACTAAACCACAAATTATTGTCGGAACCCCTGGAAGAGTTTTGAAACTTCTATCCAAAGAGGTATTGATCCTTGATAGCTTAAAAGTTTTTGTACTTGATGAAGCGGATCGAATGTTAGATATGGGTTTCACCGAAGAGCTAGAACAAATTTTGACCTATTTGCCTCCAAAAAGACAAAGCCTATTATTTTCAGCAACTTACCCTGATGATATTAAATCTTTAAGTGCCAGTTTTCAAAATAAAGCCATTGAGCTACAGACCGACACTTTTGTTGAGAGTACTAAAATTGTGGATGTGTTTTTTGAAGTGCGCCCTAACCAAGATAAAAACAATTTACTATATAAAATTTTAAGTCAGTACAAACCAGATCGAGCTTTAATTTTTTGTCGAACCAAAAAAGAAACTTTAGACGTTACTGAATTTTTAGCAGGCCGAGATATTGCCGTTAGATGTTTAAACAGTGATCTTGAACAGAAAGAAAGAACGGAAGTCTTAACAAAATTTACCAATAGAAGCTTATCGATTTTAGTAGCTACAGACATCGCGGCTCGAGGTTTAGATATTAAAGATTTACCTGTTGTTATCAATTACAATATGCCCGCAGGAGCAGACAATTACATTCACAGAATCGGACGTACAGGTCGAGCGGCCCAAACAGGTCTTGCTTTTAGCTTCTATAATCTTGAAGAAGACTTCAGATTAAAAGAAATCGAAGACTTAAGAGGCAAACCTTGTACCATAGCTAATGCCGAACAGCTTTCGTACACTGAAAAATATGATCTTACTCCACCAATGAAAACTATTTACATCAGTGGTGGTAAAAAAGATAAACTTCGGCCTGGCGACATTGTTGGGGCCATAATTGGGGAAGCAGATCTTGAAGCCAGTGATATTGGGGACATTAACATTATGCCTGAATTTAGTTTTGTGGCGATAAAGCAAGCTAAAGCTAAACAGGCCATTGAAAGCTTAAGCCAAGGTCGTATTAAAAAGAAAAAATATAAGGTAGGATTTGCATAAGTTATGTATACACTTCGTCCTTATCAAAAAGAAGCTGTTGAAAACACTATCAACTACTTTAAAAAGAAACGCGACCCTGCAGTGATCATTCTACCAACAGGAGCTGGAAAAAGTTTAGTTATTGCTGAGCTAGCTCGAATTGCGAAAGGACGTGTATTAGTTCTGGCCCATGTCAAAGAGTTGGTCGAACAAAACCATCTCAAATACGAAAGCTATGGTTTAAAAGCTGGTATCTATTCGGCTGGACTACACAAAAAAGAAGCTAGCGAAAAAGTAATATTTGGCAGCATTCAATCTGTAGCCAATGCTGTTGATAGCTTTTTTAATGATTTTACACTTCTGGTCATTGATGAGTGTCACCGCGTAAGCCTTGAAGCTGAATCCCAGTATTCACAAGTTATTAAAAAATTGCGCCTTAAAAATCCCAGTCTTTGCATCTTGGGTTTAACTGCAACTCCTTATAGGCTAGGAACAGGTTGGATTTTTAATGTAAGTCACAAAGGGGTTATTCATACCCAAGAGACAAGGTTTTTTAAACAATGCGTTTTTGAACTTCCACTACAGTATATGATTAAAAATAATTTTTTAACACCACCTGTGAAAGTTGATATCCCAGTGACATGTTATGATTTCTCCGAACTTATTGACTCGGGACAACCTTACACAAATGCACAGATAGAAGAGTTATTAAAACAGCAGCGACGACTAACTCCTCTTATCGTAAAAAATATTGTGGACATCACTCAGCAGTATCAACGAAAAGGCGTGATGATTTTTAGTAGCACTGTTAATCACGCCTATGAAATTTTGGAAAGTTTACCTGCAGGCGAAGGCCGTATTGTAATTGGTGAAACCGAAAGTTCTGATCGCGATCAAATCATCAATGACTTTAAAGCCAAAAAATTTAAATACCTTGTTAATGTTTCCGTCCTTACAACTGGTTTTGATGCCCCACATGTGGACGTCATTGCGATTCTTAGACCTACAGAATCTGTAAGCTTATACCAGCAGATTATTGGCAGGGGCTTAAGACTAGATGGCGCTAAGAAGGACTGTTTTATTTTAGATTATACGGGGATGAAATATGACATATATACTCCAGAAATTGCTGATCGAAAAACCACTCCTGAATCTGTTCTAGTCAACGTTCCATGTCCTGTGTGTGGTTATGTTAATAATTTCTGGGGCAAAGTGGATGAGTTTGGTGAAGTCACTGAGCATTTCGGAAGAAAATGTAAAGGGGGCGTTCAAGACATAGATACATACGAATTTAAACCCTGTGGTTTTAGATTTAGATCTAAAGTGTGCAATGAGTGTGGCACAGAAAATGATATCACCGCTCGTGCATGTACAAAATGTAAGGCTGTTCTCATTGATGCTGATGCAAAGCTTAAACAAGCCAAACTTTCTAAATACGCCCATGTCCTAGAACCTGACTCTATAGAGATGCTGGAACGTCATGATAAAAAAGGGACGCCATTTTTAGAAGTTAAATACTATGATTTTAATGCTCAGTATTTATCGGAAATACATTATTTAAATAACGAAAATAGTATAAAAAAATTCAATATTAATTTTTTACGTTCACATATGAAAAAACCTGAAATGCGACTAGATATAAAGTCAGTAGCTCAAATTGTAGCGGCACAAAAGTACTTTCGTATGCCTGCTTTTGTGATTGCTCGTAAGCAAGATAAATTTTGGAAAATCACCGAAAAGATCTTCGCCGAAGAACTTAAAATTTAATTTAATTTAATTTAATTTAATTTAATTTATCTTATCTTAACTTAACTTATCTGAACTGAACTTAACTTAACTTAATTTTTAGCATTTTTTTAAAGTTATATTTAGAGGTAGGACTAATGAAAGGAATATTAGCTATAAGAACCTGATTCAGAAATTGCAACTTATGTCGAATAGATTTGACATAAGTTTTGGAAAAATAAAATAAAATAAAATAAAATAAAATAAAATAAAATAAAATAAAATAAAATAAAAATACCTGACTACAATTTTCCAGTGCAACTCAATTTATAACAATCTAAGTTGAACAGTTACAAAATGTTTCATTCGTAAAAGGATTGCACTCAGCTGTAAATCCAGTGGTGTAACCTTGACCAGGTAGTACGGCTTGGCAGCCTGAAATTGTAGGATCTGCTGAAGCACAACCACTAGTGCACCACCTTGAACAAGCCGACATTAGATGCATATATTGTTCAACAGAAGCTCCAAAAAGAGTGCTACACAGTAGTGGTGAACCTATGTGAAATTGATTCAGAGTAGCTAGCGAGATTGTAAATCTAAGAACCCTTGTTTGGCTGCAAGAAGAGATTTGCCGAAGTCCACCACCAAGGGGAATAGTATCCACAACGACTTTAAATTCCGAAGGTTGCAAAGCTACGGTGTTGATGGGTTGATACGTAACAGTTAAGCTGGCAAAAAATTGCGATGAGGCTGCCGTACAAGGCGTGTTAACGCAGGTGAAATTTTTCAAGTGGATTGACTGCGCTTTTAACAAGGGACTCATCGGGGAAATTTGTTCTAATCCTGCTTCCACAGAGACTATTTTGGGAGCACCAGGAGAAGTATTTAAAGGTACAAACTGATATCCCGTCAAATCCACAGAAGGAAGTGATGCAGGATTAAAGTTAGAAGGGGACCTTGTCGCTAACATTCCTGTGCAAGCCGTGCCACGGGCTAAGGCATCGATCATGGTTCGATTAAAATCAAGCCTTGCCATACTTTGAGTTAATCTTGCGGCTTCTTTTTGCTGATGCACCATAAAAGTTGTCATAGCGGCAAATAAAAACCCGCTAATTACAAAAGTAATCATAAGCTCGATTATCGAAAATCCAGTTTCATTAGATTCAGCAGTCTTAGTAAGGTCAAAACTTTCCATACTTATATTATCGTCATAATGTTTATAAAAAATAAACTATTATTCCACTAAGAGAATACTGCGAATCAGAAAGTCTGCTGAATTCTCACAAATTGCACCCACTTTCTCCAAAAAAAATTGTTTATTTAAAATGTCCATCGCTGCATAGGCGAGTTCGCTAGTTCCCATATTGCCAACTACAGTAGCTTTAGCATTTGGTGGAATAAACCTTCACTCCGTTCCCACTGCAGTAATCGAAGTTTAGCTTTGACATTACGAAGAAGTTCAAAAAATTTACCTTAGTTCAAATGTCACGAATGTTAAAATTAAAATCTAACGCTTAGATAAATAAACGAAATTTATGTTCATTAATAATTGCTTTAGTTTCTTAAATAGTGTAAGTTATATGTAAGTATAATTTTACACATGAGGATAATCCATTTGAACTTAAAACATCTAACAGACCAACAGTTAGCTATGGACATAAAAAATATTTGCCAAGAAGAAAGGGCACTTTTAACTCAGGTTCTTTATCATTTAAAGGAAATTGAATCCAGAAAGCTATACTCAATATTTGGATATTCTAGCCTTTTTGATTATGCATGCCAGGAGTTAAAATATTCGTCGGATCAGGCTTATCGAAGAATTCAAGCTATGAGATTATTAAAAGATATTCCCGAAGTTGCTTCTAAGATTGATTCCGGCGAACTCAGTCTTTCGAATATCACCCAGGCACAAAAATATTTTAAAGACACCAAAATTTTTAACAAAGAAAGCATGAACAAGTCCGAAAAAATAACTGTACTTAAAAATCTTATGAACAAGTCTGTCAGGGAAGGTCAAAAAGAACTTCTAAAACTAAGTCCAAAAACTCCCTTGCCTCTAGACACAAAAAAGCAAGTTACCCCAAATCACACTTATGTGGGGTTTACGATGTCTGAAGAGCTTGAGAAAAAGTTAGACGACATCAAATCCCTATTAGGCCCAAAAGCCTACGACTTGAATATGTCGGATCTTATAAACGTAATGGCTGATTTAGCTAAAGAAAAACTAGAAGAGAAAAAGTTTGGCAAGAAGTTGGTTAACCTTACTAAAGGCTTTTCTTCTAACTTGATCAACTTCAGCGAAAATGAAGAGTCTTTACATACTGAATCCAAAATCATTCCGTCCACTTTGAATGTCCAAAGTGGACTTTTAAAACAACCTACCTTGGAAATGCCCATTAAAGTTATAAAAAACCCTATTTCAAATAAACCGAATGACAATCATCAACCCAGAATCCAAATCTTAAAAAATGTTTTAGGCCAAACTTCGATTATAAAAGACCAATCAAGATACGTTTCTAAAAAATTAAAATATAAAATCTGGCAAGAAAATAAAAGAAAGTGTTGTAAGTGCAGCTCGCATTTCAATTTACAGGTTGATCATATAAAGCCCTTTGCATTCAACGGTAAAACTTCCGAAGAAAATTTAAGGCTACTTTGTTTTAGCTGTAACCAAAGAAAAAGAATTGAGGCTGGGTTATAGATTCAATTCCTGCTTGACCAAAATTTTTAAAAAAAAGCAGAAGCAAATTTGTATTGTTGCTCGAGAATTTATATGTATTTTTCTATGCTGTTATTTTATTAGGCCTTGCGTGATCAGTCCTTATTGAAGTTTACTTTTTTTATTTTTTTTAAGAACGTCCAATGAGATTACCTTTGAACGTCCTATTAATTTATAAATCAATGACTGTACTTATTAAATCAAAAGTAAATGCGTAATATCTCTCGTATTAAACCATCGTATTAACTCATAAGAAAATGACACCATAAATTTAAGTATTTGATTTATCGTTGGCATGGCTTTTGCTTATAAATTTGATATTAACAATAATTTTAAACACATAAATGGAGACTCTATGAAATTAATTTTTACTATTTTAGCTACTTTTAGCATCGCTTCAGTACCGTTTACTTCAAAAGCCCAAAATTCAAATAATGAACTTCGATTATTTGCAGCTTTAACTTCTGCTGAAGTTATAGAACTTAAAAAAACTTTGAAAGTGTCTAATTTACTTGTTGCCACTATTAACAATGAAGAGAGCTCAGTGGTGTTAACCTACGGTGGTAGCAACATTATATGCAATATAACGACAGTGATCGGATTAGAACAAGCACCTCAAATTGGAGGATCTGAAAGTATAAACTTCAAAAATGTCGTCACAGAAGTGAGCCATTCCTGCGAGGAAGAAGTTAGTAAAGATAAATAATTCTAAAAATTGTACTTTTATGTACTTGAAATCAAATAATAAAAATCAGGTTTATTCAATAGTGACAACTTATGTTAAGAGCTCACAAATCTGACTTAAAATAACGATTTGTGAGCTTTTATAAATGAGTTCTAACAAATTTAACTTAAAAACTTAAAGCGAACTTGTATCAACGACAAATCGGTATTTTACATCGCCTTTGACAGTTCGTTCATAGGCCTCATTGATCTTTTGGGCTTTGATCAATTCGATATCTGCATACACCTTTTTCTTAGCGCAAAAGTCTAACATCTCTTGAGTTTCTTTTAAGCCCCCGATTAACGAACCCGCCAAACTTTTACGACCAAAGATTAAGGCCATCGCAGCCACTTGGCTAGGTTCAGGCGCAGCACCAACTAGTACATGTGTTCCACCAATTTTTAATGTTCCCATGTAGGATGAGAAATCATGAGGTGCTGAAACCGTATCAATAATTAAATTTAGTTGACCCATCATGGGTGCAAAATTTGCGGGGTCTTTGGTGATGATAAAGTTTTTAGCTCCTAGTTTTTTTGCATCGGCACGTTTAGATTCTGAAGTGCTAAAAACTGTAACTTCTGCTCCCATAGCTTTTGCAAGTTTAACGGCCATATGTCCTAAACCGCCAAGCCCTACTACTCCAACTTTACTGCCTTTCTTTGTTCCGTAGCGTTTTAGTGGCGAATAGGTAGTAATGCCTGCACATAACAGCGGAGCTGTTCTATCCAAGGGCATACCTTTTTTGATTTTAAGAGCATATTTATCTTTCACTGTGATGTGGCTCGCATAGCCCCCATAAGTCGGAGTTTTTAAATCCATTTCAGTGCTATTATATGTAAATGCACAATGCACACTACAAAATTGCTCTTCATGGGTTTTACAACTTGGACACTTCCCGCATGAGTCTACAAAACATCCAACACCTGCTAAATCACCGACTTTAAATTTTTTTACTTTTTTGCCAACTTGGATCACTCGCCCAACAATTTCATGTCCTGGAACATGTGGATAAGCGGCTGGACCCCACTCGCCCCTAACGGAATGAATATCGCTGTGACAAATGCCACAGAAATCAATGGCAATAACAATATCATCTGGTTTAGGCAAACGACGATCAATAGTGAATGCTTGTAATTTTTCAGTGGGTCCATAACTTCCGTAGACTTTGGCTGTGATCATTGGTTTTTACTCCTTAAGGGTTTAATTGTGTTTCAAGTTCAAAGATGGCGTCGATGATCATTTCAGGTTTTTGCCAAATTATGAAATGACCAACTTGCGGTACTTTTGTAAATTTAATTAAATTATTTATTTTAGTTTCAGATAATTTTTGTTTAATATAGTCTGCATTTCCTGGTGGGACTAAAGTATCATCTTCGCCTTGGATCACTATCACTTTAGCTTTAACATTGCTCCATTTAGAAGTTTGTAATTTTAATTCTTTTTTTAAACTCATGATTTCTTCGTTACAAACTCTAACGAAGGAAGGAAGTAAAATTCGAATAGGCCACCAAGTGGCTGGGTATTGAATCCATTTGGTTTTTTCAAGCCTAGGATCTACGGAACTGGCAATAAAGATAAGTCCTGATGATAATTCGGGGTCCAGCATTGCGCTGCTTGCAATCACAGGTCCACCATAAGAGTGTCCAACTAAAATAGCTGGTTTACCGCTTACATTGGATTGTAACACTGCTTTAATCACCTCAGCTTGCCCTTTTAAAGTAAGCTCGGTTTGACCTTTTTCGGATTTACCAAATCCAAAGCGATCAACTGCCATCAAATGAAAATCTTTCTTTAATTTTTCGTTGTTAAGATACTTTGCCCATCCTTCCCAAGATCCTGGTGACCCATGAACAAATATTACTGGTCGTTTAGTAACATCCCCTGACCAAGCGAAATGTACCGAACGGTCATTGTATTGGATAATTTTTAAATTTTCAGGATTTAATTTTTTAAAAAGTTTTATATCATTTTCAAGCGAGCCCATAGGATTAGCGCACCCCCAAAAGCAAAACACAATTAGTAATAATGAAATATTTGAAATTCGTTTCGACGACACGGATTAAATTGTATCCAAGTTAGCTTCGAAACTCTAGAAAATAATATGTTTTCAAAATTCGGATTCAAAGCCATTAAATCTATTTTTTAAGTAATGCAGCGTGATTACTTAAAGTTTAGTTCGTTTGGTTTGGTTCATTTCGTTTAATTTAAATTGGATTAGTTAATTAGTTTAACACAATTCAGACTTAAGCCATTAATAGGGTAAACATATTTAAATAATTCAGAAGAATTCCAGATGTAGTCCATTTAGTTGAAATCAAGATATAATCTCTTAGGAAGAGATTGAAATCTTGTCTTTACGAGAAACTACTTTTAAGCATTCCGCCAGAAATTTTAGAACTTGAACGTTTTTAACAGTTCTTTGTTTGGTTATAATTTGTTGTTTGATTTCATAACCTATTTGAAATAGCCATTTCCACTGCAGCCATAAAACTTTATAAGCTTCAACAATAGAAGTGTTTTTATCCCAAATATGTGTAGCTTCCGATCCAGCTCCATTGATTTCAATTATCGCAAAATCTTGTCCTTGCTTTAGAGCTTCGGCATTTAAATATCTAATATCTAAACGACCAAAATAAAAATCAGGAACGGTTTTAGCGATTTGATCAATTTTTGCAAGCAAAGCGTCAGTTAACAAGTCTTTGCCATTTTCAAAAATGGCCCCCTGACAGTGATTGCCACACTCTGAAAGCACAATCTTTTGCCCTATAGGAATAACTTCATCTAAATTTTTAAATCGTGCAAAGTAGACCGGAGCAATTATTTGAGCCCTTTGATCCTTTAGAATTAAATCCCCCAATGAAGACTGCCCATCGCCAACTACATAGGGAAACTTTTTGTCGGTGATTGATAAAATATGACCCATTTTCTGACTGGGTTTACGAACATAAAAAATTCCAGCTTCATGGGGATAAATACTTAAATCTTGCACAACCAAAGACATACTTTGAGTAAAGCTTATGTACTCTTCAAGTTCTTTTCCGGTACGTATAATGCGAACACCATAGCCCCTTTGACCCACATCAGGCTTTACAATAAACGGCAACTTGAAATTATGTTCGGAGATCTTTTGAAGTCTAACAAAAATAGATTCGGCAGTGCTTAAATAAATTGTTCGAATTGTAGATGGCTCTTTTGGATCCAAATGTTTTAAAAAATCCCATTTAGATTCACCCATTAAGCCAGCATTTAGAATTTGAGGATTAGCATAAAAGGGAAGAAGAAAACTTCGTCCCGCAATAGATCGGTAAATATAAATTGGAACTATTGGTAAATAAAATAACCACGGTGGCCAAAACTCAAACCTCGTCCATTTACGCCAAGAGTGTATTAAAGCTTTTCTCGACCAAGGGTTCATCAATTGAGGAATTAAAGATTTTGCTAACAGTAATAAAACAAAAAGACCTATAAGGACGTAAACCAAATGTCCTTGAAAATAGATCATTAAAGTTTTGCCCCCCAGCAAAATAAATAAAACCCAAAATGCGACACTGAGAATTGTAAGAATAAAAAACTTAAAAAATGAATATTTAAGCAGACCCGCTCCCACATAGACTGGAATTCGAGTGCCTGGAACAAAACGAGATAAAACAACAGAGTAAGATATATAAGATTCCGTAGTTGCGTCGGGTTTATAAGACTTAAGTTTATGCAAAAATTTAAGCCTTCGGAATAACCAAATTTTACATCGACCTAGAAAGTTTAATTGGGATAAATCCGTGGCCTTTTCAAAGTCAATGTGGTTAACAGCTCGCCCTAAAAAATAAAGTCCAATATCGCCAAGACTAATTCCTAAAAAACAAGCCATAAAAGCTTTAAAAAAAGAGAGCTCACCTTTGCCCACCAAAACAACGCTCAATCCCATGGCTAAATCTTCAAAAGCAAATGTTGTTAGGAAAATTGAAACCGAATGATCCATTAAAAATCGCTTTACGTTTCAAAGACGTGGAATAAAATCATAATTTGGATATGAGAATATTAAGCTAATTTGTGGCTGATGCAAGATCTTGTTATAAGAACTTAAACCTTACACACCATGACTGTTCATTTATTTTAAGCTGGCTTATCTTTAATTATGGATGAAAATTTAGAATTTTTTAAACAGGTTAATATCAATTTCGACAAAGCCGCAAAATATATCAAAACAGCCCAACCGGGTCTGTTGGATTATATTAAAAAAAATAATGCCACAATTCACATCAATTTTCCTTTAGTTCGTGATGATGGCTCTATTGAAGTCATTGAAGGCTGGCGCGCTCAACACAGTCAACATCGTAAACCCTGCAAAGGTGGAATTCGTTACGCTCCCATTGCCAATCAAGACGAAGTTAAAGCTTTAGCGGCTTTAATGACCTATAAATGCGCGATTGTTGATGTTCCTTTTGGCGGCGCCAAAGGGGCTTTAAGAATTGATCCCAAAAAATATTCCCTGAAAGAGTTAGAACGTATCACTCGGCGCTTCACCTATGAGCTTTATTCAAAAAGTTTTATCGGACCTGGTATTGACGTGCCAGCCCCTGATTATGGAACTGGCGAACGTGAAATGTCATGGATAGTCGACACCTATCAATCCTTAGATTTAACTTCGACAGATACTTTAGGTTGTGTAACGGGAAAACCAATCACCCAAGGTGGAATTCGTGGTCGAAGAGAAGCTACGGGTTTAGGTGTAGTTATGGGCTTGAACGAAGCCTGTGCAGAAATCGATTTAATGAAACCCTTAAATTTAAAAACAGGTTTAGAAAATAAAACGGTCGCTATTCAAGGTTTCGGCAACGTTGGTTACTATGCAGCTTACTACTGTCAAAAATACGGTGCTAAAGTTGTAGCTATTGGTGAATTTGATGGTGTTGTTGTTAATGAAAATGGAATTGATGTCGAAGCTTTAAAAGCACATCAAAATGAAACTGGTTCCATAAAAAATGCTCCCAATTGCAAAACATTGCCTCATCGTGATGATATTTTATTTTTTGATTGCGACATCCTGATTCCTGCCGCATTAGAAAACCAAATCCGTATGGACAATGTTGAAAAAGTTAAAGCACGTATTATTGCTGAAGCTGCGAATGGACCTATCACAACACTTGCAAGTGATTATCTTTTAAATAAAGGCGCTTTGATCATACCTGACGTTTACATCAACGCGGGTGGTGTTACAGTTTCTTATTTTGAATGGGTTAAGAACCTATCTAATGTTCGTTTTGGACGTTTAGACAAACGTTTTCAAAAACAAAATTTTGATAATATTATGAACATCATCGCAGAAACTACAGGCAAACGGCCTTCCGAAGATCTTATTCGTAAATATACGTCACAAGCCGATGAAGTTTCCTTGGTGCACTCAGGCTTACAAGACACAATGATTTCAAGTTTTCAACAGATTCGCGAGATTCAGAAGTCTCTTGAAATTAAAGATATGCGAACAGCCTCTTTTGTTTGTGCCTTACAAAAAGTTTCAAAAACTTATAGCGAATTAGGAATCTTTCCTTAAAGCTTGACCTAAGGATTGGTCTTTGGGAATTTCAATCTCATGAACGAAGTTGAAATTTCTTTATTTCCCATTCCTGGCAGTGTCACTTTACCTTTTAGCAAAATACCACTTCATGTTTTCGAACCTAGATATCGAAAAATGATCAAAGACTCTATTGAAGCTCATCGAAGAGTTGGCATAGCTCATACACAAAAAATTTTATCAGAAGCTAAAATCGATCCAAAAGCTTCAGCAGAAGAAAAGCTAAATCAAAACCAAGCTACTTATCAAGCTCACCCCATTTTCTCAGCTGGATTTGCGAAAATTCTTGAAACTCTTGCGGATGGACGCTTAATGGTTGAAATCAATACCGATTGTCGTTATGAAATCATCGAAGAAAAACAGCAAGTGCCTTATAAGATTGTTATTTGTAAACCATTTCTTGATGAGTCGAAAAGCCTTAAGTCTGAAGAACTTAAGGGTATAAATTACATAGATCCCCAAACTTTAAGACTTCAACTAGATCAAGCTTTGATTGAATTGGTTAAGGGCCAAGATGAAACTATTGTTAACTATTTAAAAAGTTTAACCTGGACCGAACAAACATTAGAAGAGTATAGTTACAAAATTTATTCAATTGTTGGTTTTGAACCCGATGTCTTGCAAAAAATCTTAGAGCTAAGATCCAGTTTTGATCGAATTAGTTTTATGAAAGATATTTTAACTCGACAAACTCTGCAGTAAATCTAATCCAAGGATCATTATGTCATCAGTTCTATTCCAAGAGCTAAAACTAGGAACTCTTACTTTAAAAAATAAAATTATCATGGCTCCATTAACACGAGCCAGAGCTGGTTCATCAAGAGTTCCAAATGATTTAATGGCTGAATACTATCGTCAAAGAGCTACAGCTGGTCTAATTTTGACAGAAGCCACTTCAGTTACACCTCAAGGCGTTGGGTATGCCGACACACCAGGAATTTGGTCTGAAGCTCAAGTGGAGGGCTGGAAAAAGATAACCCAAGCCGTACACGAAGCTGATGGTAAAATATTTTCTCAACTATGGCATGTGGGACGTATATCTGACCCTATGTTTTTAAATGGCGAATTACCTGTAAGTGCATCAGCTATAAAACCAAATGGTCACGTAAGCTTAGTTCGTCCTGAAAAACCTTATGTCACTCCACGCGCACTAAATATCAGTGAAATTAAAGATCTGGTACTAACTTTCAAGAAAGCTGGACAAAACGCTAAGCTCGCTGGTTTTGACGGCGTTGAATTACACGCTGCCAATGGATATTTGATTGATCAATTTTTACAAGATGGCACTAATCATCGCACTGATGAATATGGTGGAAGTATCTCTAACAGATGTCGATTTCTATTAGAAATTATAGATGCTTTGATTGAAGTCTGGGGTGCAGACCGAGTAGGCGTACACTTAGCTCCCCGAAGAGATTCCCATGACATGTCAGACTCAAATCCCAAAGAACTATTTAGTTATTTGGCTCAACAGCTTAACCAACGTGAAATTGCATTTATTTTTACCCGCGAACATTTAGCTGAAGATAGTTTGATGTCAGTTATTCGAAAAAACTTTAAAGGCATACTTATTGCTAATGAAAAGATGACTAAAGAATCGGCCGAAGCATTGATACAAAATTCAGAAGCAGACGCTGTTGCTTTTGGTCTGATGTTTATCGCTAACCCTGATTTGCCTCGCCGATTTCTTGAAAATGCGCCATTAAATAACGTAAATAGGGCCACTTTATATTCCGGTGGTGCCGTTGGATATACTGACTACCCTTGTTTATAATTATACCGTAGTGTGAATTTTGTAGTTCATCGGTATTTGTTGACTACAAACAAGAGGGTAATATTTTGGAAAAAAGAGTACGCGTTTCTTCATTGCAATATTTTATTCGTCCCGTACATTCATTTGCTGATTTTGAAGGTCAGGTGAGTTCTCTTGTTGAAACTGCTTCAGATTATAAATCTCGTATGGTGGTGTTTCCAGAATATTTTACGACTCAGCTTTTAACTCTAGGGGATATCAAAGGTCCGATTGCTGTGCAAATTCGTAATCTTGCACAGCAAGAAGAGCGTGTCTGTGAACTTATGCGAAAGCTTTCCAAAAAGTATAGCATTTATATCGTGGCAGGAACAATTCCATCTTTGAGTGAAGATCAAGAGACGGTTTACAATCGTTGTCATGTGTTCAGTCCAAATGGCAATAGTAATTATCAATCGAAATTACATATGACCCGTTTTGAAACTGAAGATTGGCATGTCTCTTCTGGTAAAAATTTAAAAATCTTTGAAACCGATTTCGGTAAATTCTCGGTAGCTATTTGTTACGATGTTGAATTCCCAGAAATTGCCCGAGTCGCTGCTTTACAAGGAGCACAGATATTAATTACCCCCAGTTGCACCGATGACCGCCAAGGTTTTTTGCGAGTCAGATACTGCGCTCATGCTAGAACTATTGAAAACCAAATGTATGTGGTTCACTCTGCAACTGTAGGATCATTGCCCATGGTGCCTGCAGTATCATTAAACTACGGCCAAGCTGCTATTTTAAACCCTTCTGATTTCGCATTTTCAAGAGACGGAATTTTAGCTGAGGGTATTGCCAATCAAGAGTCCATGGTAATTGGTGATTTAAATATGAAATTGATTGATGAAGCTAGATCTCAAGGTACTGTTCTACCATTAAGAGACAGCCAAAAAACCAATGAACTTATCGATGTGGTACAAAATATTATTTTATGACAACTAATAAACAAAATAATTTTATAATAAGAAATACCGATTATATTGACTATTCAGATATAAAAAATTTATGTCTAAAGGTTTATCCTTTCACAAAACCATGGAATGAAGAGCAATTAAATTCTCACATTAATATTTTCCCAGAAGGTCAGTTTGTGATTCAGGATATAACCACTCAGAAAATTGTTGGGATGTGTTCGAGCCTAGTTGTCTCATGGGATGATTATGACAATTCTGACTCTTGGAGCGCTTTCACAGATCGTGGTCTTTTTACGAACCATAACCTAGAAAATGGACGAACTCTTTACGGAGCTGAAGTTATGGTTGATCCCGACTTCCAAGGCCTTGGTCTAGGACGAATGCTTTATAAGGCCCGCCGTGAACTTGTGTCTCGTTTAAATTTACTGCGTATACGCGCTGGCGCAAGGATTCGTGGCTATTCCAATTATGCTAAATTGTATTCACCGGAAGAATATCTGCAAAAAGTAAATGATAAGATTATCTTTGATCCAACATTATCATTTCAACTCAAAGAGGATTTTAAATTTATTTCCTTAGTAAAAAACTATCTTCAAAACGACCCTGAAAGTCTTGGCCATGCCGTCATCATTGAATGGTTAAATCCTAAAGTTGCTACAGAATCTAATATTAAAAATCAGCTCATGATGCAAAATCGAATTTTTAAAACCACGATCGTTTAAGTTCCTCAGTATTATTTTTAATAAAATGCGTTTAATCAGGATTTTTAAATGGTTTGGGCCCACTAAAAGTTTAGGATTGGTCATGTTTTGATAAAAAAATGAACCCAAAACCAAATTTTTATATCATCATAGAATCTGTAGGGGTTGTTATGAAAAAAATTATTTTGTTATCTTTGGTGTTTCTAAGTTTCAGTTCTTTTAGTTTTGCATCTGGATTTAAGTCTAGCCAATGCCAAACCATGAATTGGGAAGAAAAAGGCAAGTTTGATGGCCAAAATGGTAAAAAAATTGACCTCTTGTATTCGTACATTAAAGTCTGTGACAAAGTAAATGCACCTTTTAGTGCCGATCTTTATCGAAAAGGTCGAGAAGAAGGTCTTTATACCTATTGCAGCAATCAAAACGCATATGACTTAGGTTTTAACAAAGTTAGTGTGCAAAAAGGAGTTTGCCCTTTTAATATGTTTCCTGAATTTCAAGCCTATTATGACAAAGGTTCAAATTACAAAAAACTTGAAAAACAAAAACTAGTTTTAGATAAAAAAATCATTAAACTTAGCAAAACTATTGCTATTCTTGAAAGCGCTAAACTTGAAAGTGAAAATATTCAATCCCAAATGAACGAACTTGAATTCAAACCCGAAATGCTCAAAACTCAAATCATCAAGTCCACATTAATGGATTCTATGAACGAACCTATAGCTTCAGACCCAGGAATTGAAACTTCAGTCCATTCAAATGGTCCAATGGATCTTGAAAAATTTCCCGGTGATATGATCGAAGAAAAACGTCAACCAGCTCAGAAAGAAAGCAAAGAAGAAAATCCTTACGTCGATTAATTTCTGAGTATTAGCTACTTGGAAGAATTATAATGCCATTAATTTTTGAATTGTAATTAAAAACAGTACCCATATTGCTGGAAAAGCTTGAACCCAAAAGATTTTGCGACTGACACTTAAGGCCCCAAAACATCCTGCCAGCACTACACAGCTTAAAAAAAATATTTTCAGTTTATAGGCCAGTAACGCATCTGATTCCGTGATGGCCCAGATTAGACCTGCCACTAAAAAACCGTTATATAAACCTTGATTTGCAGCCAAAGCTTTTGATGCTTCGGCTTTTTGCAGAGATTGGCGAAAAATTTTTAACCCAATTGGTTTGGTCCAATAGAACATTTCTAAAATTAGAAATGATAAATGAAGGGCTGATACTCCAAGCATTAAAATAAGTATTAAGGTATTCATATGGAGTAATTTATCCCTCTTAAGCCAGTAACTAGACAAGTTATTTTTTGATCCTTTATCTGCTCTTTGATCTACTAATAAACGACTTAAGGATCATGCCTGCCGAAAAAATTGGATAAAAAATTAAATAACTTTAGAACCTAAAAAATTAAAACACAATTTTTTGCTGTTTAACATCGACTCTTTGAAGCTAGACACTTTAGTCGGACTTAGAACCATATTTATTAGGGCCTTCAAACGGTAAAAATCCAAGGCTTCAGGTGATGGTTTAGTAAGAAGATAGGGTTCATCTTCAAGCTTCAAAGGTAAAAAAACAGCTAATTGTTGAACACGTTGATCATAATTAAACTTATAATCTCTAGGTCCATTGAATCCCAACCATTCTAAATCTGCAGGCTCTACATTTTGTAAAGTCGTGTAAAGGTTTTCGATTTCAGTCAAGGCTAAAAGATCACCTAAAGTTTCTGAGGGAAAGCCATCCGATAGGACATGGTCGATAGACCATATTTGCGAGTGATCATAACCGTATACTAATGTAACAATAATTGAATGTTTCGAGGCTGGATCAATAACTTGTACTTCAAAAGAGTTAGCTGAAAGCCGAAATTTAACTTTTGGTTTTATCGGGATACTGTTATTTTGTTCTGTTAATTGAGAAGATTGATACTGCGAATCACCCATCGCAACTTGTGATATAACTAGTGACAAAATAAAGCTCGCCAAAATGAAATATTTGCTCATAGGGCTCAAAATTACTTCATCTCAATTTATTAGACAATCCAATTAGAAAACAATTCAAAATTAGTGTCTTTGTGTAAACAGTTTAGACACCTTAAATGATTAATGCCGTTAACTTAATGTAATTAAAAAAGAATGAGGCTTATTATGTTTAGTCATCGCGGATAAAACTTGAACGTTCAAAGAAATTGGTTTTAAAAAAACTATTTTAATTTTGATCCTTAAATTAACGGCAGTACATAAAAAATGTGAATTAAATTCGGGTTAAATCTAATAAGCTAAAAATCTTTGATTTTTTATCAGTTGCACTTGTCTTTAAAAGTTTAGCTAAAAGTTTTAAAGCATCAATAGTTGTAAAAATACCAGTTAGTTCATTTGCGGCGTTTACAATTAATACCGATCCATATTTTTCATCGGCCATGGTTTCAATGACGGCATTCAAAGCTTCTGTCTCTTGAGCCACAAAAACCTGGGTGACCATAATCGTTGTGATAGCCGCATTAGGCTTTTTAGCCATCAAGATATCTCTTTCGCTAACGACACCTAAAAGCTTATTGGTAGCGTCCACAACTGGTAAGTGTCTTAAATTTTGCTGGGACATAAATGTTTGGGCTTCGGCAATGGTCATGTCGGGTTCAATGACAAATGGAAAGTTGACCATTTCGGATTGTATTGTCTTCATAAACTAAATCCTTTTTTAAGAAAAAATAGCATCTTCCGCGATCTTGTTAATTTTATCTCTTAAATTAACAAATTTATTTATTTCACTTATTTTTATTTAATGATCTTAATCTATTCATTATTTATTCATTAATATTAGAACTTTAGCCTACACTTAAGCCATTGATTCCTACATGTTTAATGCAAAGCTGAAAAATCTTGATTAAAATATGATCAAAAAACAATCTTGAATTTTTATTTCAGTCCGATCTGTCCCGAAAAACTTCACAAGGCTTTACATACTTCCATCTTTTAACATAACACAAACTTTCAAGAATTGATCTTTAAGCAAATATGACTTGTCATGCACTGGTTAGATTTTAAAAGCTTAGGCCTCATGTTTTTGAAAGGATATTGGTTATGGATTTAATTTTTGTAAGTCTATGTATTGGTTTTGTGATTTATCTTTACTTCAAAAACAATCCTCTCAACCACAATCGAAAATTTATGTTTCGAAGATTTTTAAATTGGTTTCCTCTAGGTATGACCTATGCTTTTTTATACATGGGTCGTTACAATTTAAGCGTAGCTAAAAATGATTTAGGCGAGCTTATGACCAAAGAAAACTTTGGTATTATTTTTGGCGTTGGCACCATAGTTTATGGTTTATCTTTTTTACTTAACGGACCTTTGGTGGATAAATTTGGTGGCAAAAAGGGTATTTTGGTTGCAGCCATAGGCTCTGCTATAGCCAATGTTATGATGGGTGTTTTAACTTATGCTTTTCTTAACGGAAAAGTAAATTTTAATATCACAGTGGCTTACTCGGTACTTTATGGATTTAATATGTTCTGTCAAAGTTATGGAGCCGTCTCGATTATAAAAATCAAAGCCTACTGGTTTCATGTTCGTGAACGAGGAATTTTCGGCGCCATTTTTGGAACTTTACTTTCATTTGGGGTTTATTTTGCATTCGATTGGGGTCAAGCCATTATCAACGCTTCCAAAGTAAATCTTGAAAATCCCACTGGTCCTCAACAATTTTTTAGATATCTTTTCGCAATTGATGTGAACACAACAAATGCAACTTGGATGGTGTTTTTTATTCCAGCCCTAATTTTAATAGTTTTTGCTGTGATCGATGTCTTTTTGATCAAAGATACACCCGCCGAAGCCAACCTTGAAGACTTTGACACTCATGATGCTTCATCAAGTGAAATGGATAAAACTTTTACTATGGGTGAACTTTTAGGCCGAGTTTTTCGAAGCCCCTTAATGATGGTCATTGCATGTATTGAATTTACCTCTGGAGTCTTACGAAATGGCATTATGCAGTGGTATTTTGTATTTGCTAAAGAAGTCCCTGCCATGAATGATACCTTTTTCACCCGCAACTGGGGGATTTCGATTGCAGTCTCTGGGATGATTGGTGGATTTGCTGCAGGATTTCTGTCTGATAAAATTTTCCAATCCCGACGTGCTCCACCAGCTGTGTTAATGAATGTTATTATGGTAGTGCTATTAACAACCATGCTGGTTTTGCTTTATAGATCACCAACTATTGTAGGCTTTTGTGCTGTGATGATGTGTTTTGCCGTCATTGGAGTGCATTCTTTGATGTCTGGAACAGCCGCTGCAGACTTTGGAGGCCGTAAAGCCACAGCTACAGCCTCGGGTATAGTTGATGGCTTTGTGTATTTAGGCAGTGGTATGCAGTCTTTTGCTGTTGGATATTTAGTAAAAGACAATGATTGGACCTACTGGCCATTATTTCTATTACCTTTTGCTGTTATTGGTTTTTTACTGTCTTTAAAAATTTATTGGGAACTTCCAGAAGCCACCAAAAAATATTTAGTGGAAGTAGAAAATAAAGTTATAAAAGTTCGGCCGCAAAGAAAATAATTTTATCTATGTTGGGCGACCACAAGGACTAAATTTTGAAATTTACAAATACCTATACCAATCTTCCCTTGGATTTTTATAAAAAAGTCCAAGCGGCTAAATTCCAAAATCCAACTTTAATATTTTACAACTCTAAACTTTCCGAGCAGCTTCAAATTCCAGAGTTTGATTTGAAAACCACGACAGATTTTTTTTCGGGACAGCAACTTATGTCAGGTTCTGAACCATTGGCCTTAACATATGCCGGTCATCAGTTTGGTCACTTTGTCCCACAACTTGGAGATGGACGAGCCCTGCTTTTGGGAGAAGTGCTCGATACTCAAGACCGAAGATGGGATATTCAATTGAAAGGCAGTGGCCCGACTCCTTTTTCCAGAGGGGGCGATGGTTTGGCTCCGCTTGGCCCAATGCTTCGTGAATACATTGTAAGTGAAGCGATGCATGCCCTTGGTGTTCCCACAACAAGAGCTCTGGCTTTAGTTACCACGGGGGACCCTGTTTCTAGAGAGAAAAATTTACCTGGAGCTATTTTAACCAGAGTCGCTTCAAGTCATATTCGTATTGGAACTTTTGAATTTTTTGCATCTCGAAATGACTTTAAGAATTTAAAAATCTTAGCTGATTATGCTATTCACCGACACTATCCCGATCTGATAAAATCTTCGAATCCATATCTACTTTTATTAAAGCAAGTACTTCATAAACAAGCGCTATTGATAGCAAAATGGATGACAATGGGTTTTATCCACGGGGTTATGAACACTGACAATATGACGATTAGTGGGGAAACCATTGATTATGGTCCTTGTGCTTTTATAGATTTTTATGATTCAAAAAAAGTGTATAGCGCTATTGATCGTCAAGGTCGATATGCTTTTAACAAACAGGCTCAAATTGCTAAATGGAATCTATCCGTTTTTGCTTCAACGCTACTGCCCCTAATTGCCGACCCTACTAACCAGAACTTTGGAAGTAATGATGACTATTTAGACCGAAAAAATTTATACACCGAAGAGAATATTCAAATAGTCCAGAATGAGTTGGATCAATTTGAAGTCATATTCAAGTATTTTTGGCTGCAGGAGATGAGACAAAAATTGGGCTTCACTGAACTTAAAGATCCATCTGTGAGAGATTCCAAGGAGTTCCACGAAAACTATAAATTGAGTCAAGATGACTTAACAGAATATGATCTAGCCCAAAGTTTCTTAAATCTTTTAGAAAGTCAAAAAGTTGATTTTACATTAGCTTTCCGAGCTTTAGCTGAAAGTTTAAATCTTGGATCTGATTTTGCCAAATTTAGACAACTGTTTTTACCTCATCCAGATTTAGAACATTTTTTGCAAGCTTGGACGGCTAGAAATCATGCTTTAGGGCGTAGTCATAAAACCGTAAGTCAGACCATGATGAAAAAAAACCCTACTTTCATTCCACGCAATCATCTTTTAGACCAAGCCATTAAGGATGCTGAGATCCGTAATGATTTTACACTAGCCTCTAAAATTTTTGATATTGTCACCCAACCTTTCCGAACTGCAACCGAAACTGAGCTCCAATTTACTTATCCCCCGAAACCCGAAGAGCAGATTAAAAACACCTTCTGTGGAACATAAATTTTTATTTTTTTTTCTAACTAAGGCTGAAGTCGTATTTTAATAGGTCTAAGGCAAACTCTAAGATAAAAAATTAAATTTTTGCAACACTGGCCCCATTTTTCTATCTATTAATAATATTATAGGTTGATTTTAAGTCCGCTTTTATACACATTACTTTTTATGATTTATGTTTCAGGGCTTACTAAAAATTATGGCGGCAAAACACTTTATAGAAACGGCTCTTTTCAGCTTAATAAAGGTGAAAAGATTGGTTTAGTTGGTGGTAACGGATCTGGCAAAACCACTATTTTACGACTGCTAGCCGGCGAAGAGGCTGCTGATGAAGGCTCTGTCGTTCTTTCTGACAAATTAACTATAGGATATTTCTCACAAAATTTAGAGGCTATGAAAGGTCACTCGGCTTTAGCTGAAGTCGAATCCGCACATCCTAGATTTAAAATTGTTCAAACCGAACTTTTACAGCTTGAAGCCAAACTTTCCGAGGACCTAAACGACACCGAAATGTCAAAAACCCTGGATCAATATGGGGAACTGCAAGCTGAGTTTGAAGCTATGGGTGGTTACGAGTTCGAATCAAGAGCCGCAGAAATTTTAACGGGTTTAGGTGTAGGACCTGATGATTATATAAAACCCGTTGAAACCTTTAGTGGCGGCTGGAAAATGCGGATTGCACTGGCCAAAATTCTGCTTATCAATCCCGATTTACTATTGATGGATGAACCTACTAATCATCTGGATATAGAATCAATTATCTGGTTAGAGGCATGGCTTAAGGACTACAAGGGGGCCTTACTGATGACAAGCCACGATCGCGAATTTATGAACCGTGTTGTTAGTAAAATTATTGAAGTCGCCAATAAAGGTCTACATGTTTACGGTGGTAATTATGATTTTTATGAAAAAGAAAGAGCCATTCGACACCAACAATTGATAGCTTCTGCAAAACGTCAAGAGGATATGCTGGCCAAAGAAAAAGAGTTTATCGCTCGGTTTGCAGCTCGAGCTTCGCATGCCGCTCAGGTGCAATCTAGAGTTAAAAAAATTGATAAAATAGATATTATTGAAATTCCTTCGGAAGAAAAAGAAATGAAATTTGTTTGGCCAACGATACCTCGGGGGGGCGATGATGTTTTGGTGGTTGAAAACCTAACCAAAGTTTGGACCACTGAAGGTCGCGAAAAATTAGTATTTAAAGATGCTAAAGCCTTAGTTAAACGAATGGACCGAGTTGCCGTTGTCGGCGTTAACGGGGCCGGTAAATCGACCTTTATGAAGATTGTTGTAGGTCACGCCGAGCCCACATCAGGAATCTATAGAGTTGGTCCAAGTATCGAAGTGGGCTATTTTTCGCAAAACTCATTGGATGTTTTAAATCCCGACAGCACTATCCTTGAAGAGGTTCAGGCTCACATGCCAGTGGCCAATCTGGGTCAGATCAGAAATCTTTTAGGATCATTAATGTTTTCTGGAGATGAAGTTGATAAAAAAATCAAAGTGCTTTCTGGCGGTGAAAAAAGTCGAGTTGTACTAGCTACAATATTATCAAAACCTATTAATTTTTTAGTCTTAGACGAACCCACCAACCACTTAGATATCAAATCCCGTGAAATTCTTATGGACGCCTTAAAACGCTTTGAAGGTACGGTGATGATGGTTAGTCATGATAGGTATTTTTTACGCGAGCTTACTACCCGAGTCTTCGCCCTAGGCAAAAGTAAGCTGGTTACTTTTGATGGCACTTATGATGAATATTTGGAACGTGCGGAAGCTTTGATGGGAGTTAATTGAGTACTTCGTTAATTCTTCTTTTATTATATTTAGCCGCACAGTTTGCAATCTGTTATGTGGTTTCTCGCAAGATAACTAATGAAGAAGATTTTTTACTTGCAGGACGTTCTTTGGGAACGCCCTTAATTACTTTATCTCTTTTTGCGACCTGGTTCGGGGCTGAAACCTGCATTGGATCCTCGTCAGAAGTATTTTCTCATGGACTTTCTGGCAGTCGTGCTGACCCTTTTGGCTATAGCCTTTGTTTGATTTTTTCAGGACTTTTAATTGCTCCGAAAATTTGGAATAAACAGTATACAACTTTAGCCGATGTTTATGCCTCAAGGTTTGGACCTAAAACTGAACGTTTTGCGGTTTGGATTCTTAGTTTATCCTCGCTTATTTGGGCTGCGGCTCAACTTAGGGCTTTTGGCCAAGTGGTCTCCTCGACAACAAATCTATCTGTCGACTTAACGCTTTTCATGTCCTTTGTTTTCGTCGTTGGTTATGTGCTTTACGGCGGACTATTAGGAGATATCATTACTGATGGAGTGCAAGCTATTGTGATCTTTCTTGGATTAGGCTCGCTTTTTTACTTTATCTTTCAAGAGCACCCGGATTTATTTTCAATGATAGCGAATCAACCTAAAGAGCGTTTACAAATTTTAGGACCTGACGAATCTTTACTTCAAAGAATGGATCGATGGGCTATTCCGATTCTAGGATCTTTAGTCGCCCAAGAGGTCATAAGTCGAATGCTTGCAGCGAAAAATGTTCGTGTGGCGACTCGATCTTGCTTTTATGCTGCTTTTATTTATATTTTTATCGGCTGCATTCCCGTTTTGCTTGGGTTAATAGGGCCTCAAATAATAAATTTCGAGTTACAAGACCAGGAGCATTTTATTGTAGCGCTTGCGACACAATATTTACCTGTTGTATTTTTACCGATATTTACCGGGGCTTTGATTTCAGCACTGCTTGCAACTATTGATAGTATTTTGATATCGGTCTCTGGCCTTTTTGCCCATAATTATTTAATCCCAAAGATGCAAATTAAAGACGAGAAGAAGAAAGTTCTTGTGGCTAGGTTGGCTGTGATTGGGTCTGCGGCTATTGCTTATTTCCTAGCTTATAACTCAGATAGTATTTATGCTCTTCTTGAAATGGCATCTTCTTTTGGTACATCTGGGATTTTAGTAATTACACTGGCTGGCCTGTGGTTAAATAAATCTTCTGATGTTGTAGCTTTAACTACTTTATTTGTGGGCTTAGTAATAAATCCAATTTACGATTATGCCTTGAAACTTGAATCGCCATTTATCTACTCAATTATTACTTGTTTAGCAGTTTATTTTTTAATGCCTTACGCACTAAATTTATTTGCGAAATCTGAGACTAAGGAAGAAGCCTTTTCTTAAAATAATATTTGAAATTGGCCACCCCCACCCTCCCATGAAAAACCATCATCTAAGTCTGCAGATAAAAGTAGATTTAAAATCGCTGTTTTGGAAAATTCATAATATAATTTTATATTTAGCCTAGAGTTAAGATCAGAATTTTTATCGGTATCACTTCGTAAATTTTCAGGTCCTTGACCTTCATGAATTGATGTTTCTAGTCCAAGATCTAAACTTTGAGGAACTATAAGCAGAGTTTGTTTTAGTCTAATATTGTACCATAAATGCGGCATAAGATTAGAATGTTGGATATGTCCATTAGTCGAAGACCAATATCTGTAATTGTATTCCAAACCAAAAATTACATTATCAAAAGCGATCTGATTTAAAAATCTAAGTCCACTTCTATTCCACTCAATATCAATCACTGGATCAGGGGTTGTTAATGCAAACTGACCTTCCTTTCCATTAAAAAAATCAAAATCAAAATTAAATTTATATTTTTGAGTTATTTTTTTTTTTCCTCGAAATCCCAATCGGGTCTCGTCAAAAGTATATCTTTGGTCAACTTGCGTAAAGTCCCTGATAACTGAAGTGTTCTGAAATAAATAATACTCAAAAAATTCTAAAGCTTGATTCGTCCACTGACCATAGATACCAAAATGAAGTGGCTTTTTTTGATCCTTAGCTTCTATTTGATTTCGTTCATTAAATCCAAAGTCTATAAGATTTATAAACAATCTAAATTTGTGGGCTTTGGTTAGGTTAAAATTTCCAGCAAAACCAATATCATTCTGGTCTTTATTAGCGAACAATGAAGTATACGAAGAAGCACTGAAAAAATCAGAAAATTTATAAGTTAAGCCTGAAATAAATTGCTTGCGCCCTTCTTCTAAATTTTCTCTTTCAATATAAGCTAAATCAAAAAAAAGTTTTTCCGATATCTGTTGATTTAATTTCAATCTTTGTTGGATAGCAAATTGAGTTGAACTCACGCTTCCAACATAAATGTCATAGGCATTGTTTGCTTTAAGGAATGCAAAATCATTATTTAAACTTTGCCTAAAAGCCAATAAATCAGAATAGTACTCTGAGTCGATTCGGCCAGGTCCATTGATAGTTTCTTGCTCTTCAGGCCCAAACAAAGAGTACATTTCCACAAAAGCGAAACTTGAAAATGGATAAAAAAGAAAAGATAAAAAAAACAGAATATAAAACTTCATATTTTTTGTATTGCCTTTATGAAGTTTGAGGCGGCTTGAGCATTTGTCCTAAAATACAACGAAGGTTCAATCAGCTCCAATTCAATGAGTTGTGGTCCATTGGGTGTCATCAAATAATCAATTCGGCTATATAGTAAATTTTCATCTATTACTTTTAAAACTGATGCTGCAAAATCAATTTCGACTGCACTTGGGGAGTAAGAAGTGATTAAGCCTCCGTGCTCTTCTTGGACCCTAAAATCCCCTAGCTTAGGAACTTTTTTACAAGCATGGGAATATTTTGAATTGAAAAAAAATATAGATCTTTCGCCATCTAAAACTTCTTTCATAAAAGGTTGAATAAACCAATCCTCAGGTTTTTCCAATTTAGCTATAGCGCTTAACAAATCAAGTTTTGATAGAACTTTAATAGCCTCAGCACTGGCTCCAACTATGGGTTTCAACACATATATCTGATCCTCAATAAGCTTTAGTGCTAATGAGTCTATGGTCTCTGCATCTAAAAAATAACTTTCAATAATGCTAACTTTTAATTTTTGTAAATCTCTGAGGTACGATTTATGAGAATTCCACGCAATAATTTTTAGTGAATTAAAAACACGACAACCTTGTTTTTGTATTAAATCTAAAGTTTGCAAAAAAAGTTCTCGGTTCTTGGTGTAATCCCATGTTGTTCTTAATATAGCGACATCATATTGGGCCCAAGTAATGTTTTTATCTGACCAAGACAGGACATCATATTTAAGCTCTGGCCATTCACGCGCTAATGCATCAAAAAGGTAATTGTCGTCGACAACAAACGAGGTCAGATCATCACAAGATAAAAAAGCTAATTTCATACCAACTATATAGCCAAATATTTTTGAATACGTAACAGATTTTTTACAATTGTAAGGGTTGCCTAAAAAAACCATCCCGAATGAATTTTAGATTTGATTCTAGTATTTTGTAAAAAAGCCTAGACAGTACTGTGACTTCTAAAAAAATAATCGATAAAATAAATTTATGACAACCTCGATATCACAAACTAGGTCCTACGAGTGGGAAAAACTTAATGACAAGGATCTTTTAGAGCTAAGATTCTGTGATCTAGACTTAAAAATTGAAGGCAGTCGGATAGAACCCATTATTCATGAGTTATACCAAGAGCTAGACCTTAAAAAGATAAAATTTAGGCCCCATGTTTGGATCTCAGAAGATTGGTTTGCAATGGATGGAATTCCTGGCATAGCTGTGCCGTTTTACGTTCTTCATAAACGTTTCAGTAATTTATGTAAAAAAATGCAATTGGAAGATGAGGGTTATAATAAAAAAGAAGCTATTAAACTTTTACGTCATGAGACTGGTCATGCCATTGATAACGCTTACAAACTTCGACTCTTGCGCCGCCGCCAACAACTTTTTGGTCTGTCCTCAACGGAATATCCAGAGTCTTACTCCCCTACACATAGGGCTTCAAATTATGTCTCACATTTAAATCCTTGGTATGCCCAAGCTCATCCAGATGAAGATTGGGCTGAAACTTTCGCAATGTGGTTAACACCAAATTCAAGATGGAAAGAGCTTTATAAAAACACCTTAGCCTACACAAAGTTAGAATTTATGGACCAAGTGATGGCAACCTTACAAAATAAACTTCCTTTGGTAGTTAAAAAAAAGCAACCGGGAGATATCGTAAAAAGTCGCAGAAAGCTTAAAACTTTTTTTCAAGAAAAAATTGCATCCTTACAAGCTGAACCTGATCTAAACTTAATTCCATCGGCTTACTTCATTTTTGCGTCTGATTTTAAGTTTAGAAGAACTAAGCGCGCCGATATGTTCTTGAAACAGAATAAAGATCTTATTTGCAAAAAAGTAGCTCAGTGGACGGGGCACAACAGTTTCACGGTCAGGGCCATTTATGCACTTTTTGTGAAAAACTGTAAAACATTAAATTTACACTTAATGAAATCAGAAAAAGAAACCCGTATGGATGTAACTTGCATGTTAACGTCCCAAATTATGAACTCGACCCTTTACGGGTCTAACAAAATAATGATGTGATTTTATGAAAGTATTAATGTTAGTTCATCCCGATCTAATTCCTCCTGAAGATGTAAAAAAAGCTGATATCGATCCAGAATTCACACCTTGGATTACCGAGTATGATGTTCTTTCCACGCTTCGAAATAATGATCATAAAGTTGAAATCCTTGGGGTTGGTGAAAACTTAAGTGTTATTAAAGATAAAATCTCTGAATTTAAACCAAGTATTGTTTTTAATTTACTGGAAGAGTTTCAAGGGGAGGCCATTTTTGATCAAAATGTTGTGAGTTATTTAGAACTGCTTGGGATGCCATACACGGGCTCAAATCCTAAAGGTTTAATCATCGGTCGAGATAAAGCTCTTTCAAAAAAAATATTATCATTTCATAAACTTGGTACACCCAAGTTTCAGGTGTTTCCAAGAAATAAACCAAGAAAAAAAGTCTCCATTCAAAGTTATCCTTTAATTGTTAAGTGTTTAACCGAGGAAGCGTCTCTTGGGATTTCACAAGCTTCTATTGTTCATACGGAAGAAAAGCTAAAAGAGCGGGTTAAATTTATCCATGATAAATATCGAGCCGATGCCATAGCCGAGCAATTTATTGAGGGCCGTGAATTTTTTGTCGGTGTTTTAGGAAACTACGCTTTAGAGTCTTTGCCGGTATGGGAATTGAACTTTGAAGAGGCTGAAAACCCGGAGAAAGAATTTTATACATCTAACGCCAAATTCAACGATAAATACCGAAAACGAAAAGGCATCTCGACCGGTAAAGCCAAAATATCTGAAGACTTAGAACTTGAACTTCAGAAAGTGGCAAAAAAGGCCTATAAAATTTTAGGTTTAAGTGGTTACGCTAGGATGGATATGCGGGTTGATGATCTAGGTAAAATCTATATTTTAGAAGTTAACCCTAATCCCGATATTTCTGAAGCTGATGACTTTGCTCAAAGTGCAAAAAAGAAGGGCTATTCTTACGGTGAGCTTTTAAATAAGATCATCAAATTAGGCTATAAATGGAGCCCCACCGAAGTTTACTTTCCTTAAGCTTTCACCTATGTTGCAAGGGTATGAAGCTTTCATTTTATAGTTTAACCTATTCTGAATTACTTAAGCTTCTGTTAGCAGAGGGTTTTAATTCAACAGTTGCAAGTCATCTCTTCAATTGGCATTACAAGAAAAAAAACTTTTCGCCTTGTGAACTAAGAATAGCAAAAGCTGCTAAAGCATTTGTCTATGAAAATTTAAGCTTTGATCTTCCACACATAAACCAAGTTAATGAAGCTGAAGATAAAACTGTTAAGTTTTTAATTTCTTTGGATCAAGCTCAAGAATCGGGTGAAGCTCAAAATAATTGTACCCGACAGCCCACAGACATAAAATTGCGTTTAAGACCTAATGAATCTATTGAAACTGTTTTGATTCCTTTTCAAGGAAAATACTCTTTGTGTGTATCTTCGCAAGTGGGCTGCGGCATGAACTGTTCCTTTTGTTTCACAGGAACTCAAGGACTTAAGCGCAGCTTAAAGACCGAAGAAATAGTAGGTCAATTTTTAATAGCCCAAGATTGGTTGCTGCGAAATCGTCCCAATGATGGGTGGATCTCTAATATAGTTTTTATGGGACAAGGTGAGCCCTTACACAACTTCGAAGCCGTTGCCCAAGCTTGTCAGATTTTTTTAAGTCAATACGGTTTATCACTGGGTCCTCAGAAAATTACGATTTCTACATCAGGATGGCTACCTGGTCTGGTTAAATGGGAAGCTTCGCCACTGAATGTAAATTTGGCTCTATCACTTCATTCCACAAAAACAAATATTCGAAACACTTTAATTCCTATAAATAAAAAATATCCATTACAGAATGTTCTTGAAACGATTGATAGGATTCCATTACAAAAAAAACAGTTTGTAACTTATGAATATTTATTAATTGCAGATATTAACGATTCCTCCGAAGAAGCTATGGCTTTAGGTGAGTTGCTCAAGAGCAAACGTGCCCTCATCAACTTAATTCCTTTCAACCCTTTTCCGGGATCAAAATTCCAACGCCCTAGTATTACCACTATCCAAAACTTCAAAGCCATTTTAGACACTTTCAAAATCCCAACCATGATCCGCTCAACTAAAGGGGACCAAGTTCTAGCCGCCTGCGGCCAACTCACCTCCCTTAAAAATCCCCCCGTTTAAGGTTAGGTGCCAGGTTCTTTTTTCCTATTATTTTTTAAGTGCCAGTTTTTAGGTGCTTATAAATTGGCTTCAAATATTGTGTTTTAAGCGTAAATGGTTATATCTTTGTATCCAATGCTAACCAGGAATTTTAATTCTCAATTAAGCTTATTAGCTGATCAATTATCGAATAACGGTTATTTCGTCATTGATAATGTCTTTGCTAATGAATCATTGCAGAACTTAAATCATTACTTTAATGAAAATATGAACCAACTAAACCCGGCTTCAATTGGCAATAAGTCGGGTAAAATTTTAAATTCACAACTACGTTCAGATAAGATTTTTTGGGTGAATGAGAATGATAAAGACTTGCTAGCATACAGAGACATGACCCAAACGGTCACAAAGTATTTAAAACAAGAATTATATCTGCCTTTAAAAAGCACTGAAACGCAAATGGCTTTGTATGAATATGGAAGTTTCTATGTTCGACATAAAGATAGACATGTGGCCTCAAATCATAGGTGGATCAGCCTTGTGTTCTATTTAAATCAAAGTTGGGACAAAGAATGTGGAGGGCAGCTTAAACTATACAACGATACAAATTCTGAAATTACGATTGATCCCATTTACAACAGATGCATTTTGTTTAAAAGCGAAATTGAACATGAAGTTTTGCCATGTTTCTTCAATCGTAAAAGTTTTACCACTTGGTTTCGAGATGACATTATTGATAGTTAAGTTTAGGTGCCAGGTTCTTTTTTCCTAATTTAAGTGCCAGGTTTTCTCATCTCCAAATAATTAGGATAAAAGAACCTGGCACCTAACTGCTAGTTAAAAGTCCTAAAATTTTGTTCCATTTTCTACTAGCTTTATCATTTAAATCCGTTTTAAGGCTAATATTGGACTAAGATGCAAGATTCTGTAAAGTTATTTGAAAGGCTTAAAATAACAAATATACTAGAAATATAGTACATTCAGGAGGACGAAAAATGTCTACAACATCTGAAAATTTAAATGCCTTCCATGACCGCATACAAACAAAAGCTCAAGAAAACTGGCAACATATTGTAAGAAAATACATGCGTCCAAGTGAAGCTAAAAGTTACTGGCAGATTATAAATTCTTTTGTTCCATATTTTATGTCTTGGATTCTAGCTTATTATGTCTATCAGTATTCCATGCTATTAACTTTTTTAATTGCCATTGGTTCAAGTGCCTTCTTGATTAGAATTTTTATTGTAATGCATGACTGTGGACATAGCAGTTTTTTTAAATCCAAAAAGAAAAATAACTTCTGGGGATTTATTGCAGGTGTCGCCACATTTTCACCCTATTTACAATGGACTAAAGCACACAAAATTCATCATAAGTCCTCTGGAAATTTAGATCAACGAGGGGTTGGCGACATAGATCTAAAAACCGTAGAAGAGTACCAAAAGTTAACTTTAATAGAAAAATTAAAATATCGAGCGGTAAGATCACCTTTTGTTTTTTTACTTCTAGGATCTTTTTATATTTTTGTGATTCAACATAGATTTCCACAAAAATATAGCAATTCTAAAGAAAAAACGGGAGTCTATTTAACAAATATTATAATTCTTTTAATTGCTGGCCTTATTTCGTATTTTTGTGGTTTGCAATTCTATTTATTCTACCAATTTTCTGTTTTACTTATAACTGCAATGCTAGGTGTCTTTTTGTTTTATGTGCAACACCAGTACGAAGATGTTTATTGGAAATCCGCCAAAGATTGGAATTTTTTTGAAGCCTCTATGAAGGGTAGTTCTTTTTTAAGACTTCCAAAAGTTTTGCAATGGATGACAGGAAATATTGGGTACCATCACATCCATCATTTATGCAGTTCGATTCCAAATTATAATCTAGAAAAAGCGTATAAAGAAAACCCTATTTTTCAAAACTGCACCACTATTGGTTTGAGAGAAAGTTTTAAGTGTTTATTTTTAAATCTATATGACTTAAAAAATGAAAAACTTATTTCATTTCGCGAATATAAAAATCGTAAAAGTGAATACTTTGCTCAAGGACCTGCCCAATATGATAATCAGGTTTAAAACCAAGTTCATTTTATTGGGTGTATTGTTTTTTATTTTAGCGTCATGTTCAGAAACAGATCAGGGTTTTAGCAACCTTTTTCCATATTCCAAGCCATCTTTTTATTTTAAAAACTCTGAAAATATAACTATTGAAGTATATTATGAACCAGACGCTGAACCCTTTGAGGGCAATATTGGGCCTAATATACCTTTGTGGAATATAACAGAAGACAATATAAGACAGTTGTTTTCCTACAAATCTTTGCCGCCACAAATTTTTTTACCAAAAACTCTTAACGAAATGAATCTTCTAACGGCCCAAAACAGATCTTCATGGACAGTTGATGATGTCATTAATTTATATAAAAAAAATCATGAACTATCTTCAACTAAAACTTCACCAATATTCTATATTTATTTTCTTAAAGGGTTTTCAAGTTCTGGACAAAATGTAATTGGCTTTAGTATTAATATAACCCCAGTTATTGCAATCTTTAAAGATGTTATCAATACCTCAGCTGTCTTGTTACCAGTTCGAAAGTTTATTGAACAGTCGACCATTGTCCATGAATTAGGACATGCATTTGGCTTGGTTAATAACGGTGTACCATTAGTAAGTTCCCACCAAGATACCGACCATGGATCCCATACAACAAATAACGAATGTGTCATGTATTGGCTAAATGAAGGCGCTGAAAGCTTAGAGCTTTTTATTGATAAATATAGAAATGATCCTACAAGTCTAACTATGTGGGGGCCAGAAGTTCTATTGGACGCCGAAGCATTTAGTGATTGATTTGAGCCATGGCCGCATATACTTTTAATATATGACAGCCATGATCCAGATTCAAAATTTAAATAAAATCTATAAAAGAAATCAGTTTAAAGCTCTAGAAAATATCAACCTGGAGATTAATCAAGGTGAAATATTTGCTCTACTTGGTCCTAACGGTGCTGGTAAAACCACACTTATCAGTACTATCTGTGGATTAGTTAATCCTAGTTCAGGTACTATAAAAATTGGAAATTTCGATATAATTCATGAATACCGACAAGCCCGACAACTTGTAGGCCTTGTACCCCAAGAGCTCACCACAGATGCTTTTGAGACCGTTTGGAATACTGTCAGCTTTACAAGGGGGCTTTTTGGTCATCGTAAAAACCCAGAGTATATTGAACACGTTTTAAAAAGTTTATCCCTTTGGGAGAAAAAAGATAGCAAACTTATGACTTTGTCTGGAGGGATGAAACGTCGAGTAATGATCGCAAAAGCTTTATCCCATGAACCCAAAGTTTTGTTTTTAGACGAGCCTAGTGCTGGAGTAGATGTAGAACTTCGTAAAAGCATGTGGCAATTAGTACATCAATTACGAAAATCTGGTGTAACAATTATTTTAACAACTCACTATATCGAAGAGGCCGAGGAAATGGCAGATCGAGTGGGTGTTATAAATAAAGGAAAAATCATCCTCATTGAAGACACCAAAATACTGATGAAAAAACTTGGGAAAAAAGAGCTAATTATAGAATTGCAAGATGAACTTAAATTCGTTCCCCAAGGTCTTGCAATTTTTGATCTTCAACTTTTAAGTAACGGAAAAACTTTAAAGTATCTTTATGATACCCAAAAAACCAATAATGGAGTTTCTGATCTATTTGACCAGTTAAAAGAGCACGGCATACGAACCAAAGATTTATCAACTAAACAAAGCTCTCTTGAAGAGATATTTGTAAAATTAATACATCAGTAATTCTACAAAATTAAAGCTTAAAAATTCATAAGGAGATTATGTTAAACTACAGAGCTATAGCCGCTATCTACCAATTTGAAATGGCACGTACCTTCAGAACCCTTGGTCAAAGTATAGCTTCACCCGTTTTATCAACTTGTCTTTATTTTATCGTTTTTGGTTCTGCAATTGGATCAAGAATGACTGAAATAGATGGGATCAGTTATGGCGCCTTCATCGTGCCTGGATTAATCATGTTGACTGTTTTAACTCAAAGTATTGCCAATGCATCCTTTGGAATTTATTTCCCCAGATTCACCGGAACAATTTATGAAATATTATCAGCTCCTTTGTCATTTGTTGAAATTTTATTGGGCTATGTAGGAGCCGCAACAACTAAAGCTTTAATGGTCGGAATTATAATTCTAGCCACTTCAAGATTTTTTGTGCATCTCGAAATTCAACACCCGTTTTGGATGATCTTTTTTTTAGTTCTTACCTCTTTTACTTTCAGTTTATTTGGTTTCATTATTGGAATCTGGGCCGAAGGATTTGAAAAACTTCAACTGATACCTTTGCTGATTGTAACTCCCCTTGCGTTTTTAGGTGGAAGTTTTTATTCCATTCAAATGCTGCCACCATTTTGGCAGAAGGTTTCCATGTTAAATCCTGTGGTTTATTTGATAAGTGGGTTCCGCTGGAGTTTTTTTGACACATCAGATGTCAACTTAACTACAAGCCTATTCGCAATTTTTCTTATTTTACTAATTTGCATAGCTATGGTCGCTGTCATCTTTAAGACTGGATATAAACTTAAAAACTAGGTTTTTCAAAAGGAAGTAATTTAAATTAAGCCTTAAGTTATACCTAATAGTCAAACTTAGATTCAAATTAAAGTTCAATAATATCTGCAGCTAAAGTTTTAATTTAGGATCAAATATATAAATTTTAATGAAGTGATATTATTTTTTTAAGGCTAACAATATGTTGTGCCACTTTAGAACCTGACGTAAGTGCCCCTTGAATGGAAGATGATTCTAAATAATCACCACACCGATAAACACCATTTATAAATTCTCCCCCATTGCCAAAATGAGTTTGGCTGGGAAGGGCTTTTTTAATATAAAAACTTTTAATAAACTCCCATTTTAAAATTTCTTCGGAGCCAAACATTTTTTTTAAATCATCAACGACCACTGCGGTATCTGAAGCTGAGCTTAGATCTAAACCAATGCAATTGACTGAAAAAAGTTGCCAGTCTTTGGGACCATAGGCCGGTTGTGCCGCTGTTAAACAGGCCACATGATTAACGTATTTTTTTTTATTTTCGATATTTAAATATAAAAATTTTGAAGCAAAGGTCTTGGACTGTGTTTTAAAATAAGAAGTGGTCACAGAATTCCATTTGTCTTTGGCTGAAAAACCTAGTTTAGGTAATGACGATATATCTGTGGCCACAACAACATAGTCAAAATTATATTTATTAAAATCTTGGAATGTTATTTCAGTATTGGTTATTGATATTGCTTTATGACCAAACAGAATTGCTTTTTTTAATTTCTTTTGCATTTGCCTTGCAAGGTCCTGCATCCCGGCTCTAGGTAGAGTTGCCAAACCCTGATTAAACTTATCAAAGAGATACAAAAAATACCCAGCTGGGGTTTTAAGTTGATTTTCTAAAAAGACACCTGCGAAAAAGGGTGAAAAGAAATTACTGATAATTTTTTGCGAAAATCCAAACTGTTTAAGATAATCAAATGTAGTTTGATTATTCAATTTTGGATCAATATTTTTATGCTTTGAAGCTTTTCTTTTTAATTTTAAAATCAAGATTTTATCTTTTAAAGTTGCATTATTATTTAATAGGGTTGAAAAAAAATTTATGGGATTTCGAATTGGATCAGAAATAATACTTTTCTGTTCATCTTTAATCAGACAAGCCCCTGGAGCAAAAGCACCAAGATGTAACTTTTCATAATCAAAAAAATATTTCCCAGCTTCATAGGAAGTTAAATATACTTGAAATCCATGATCTAATAAAAATCCGTCAATAATTTCGGTTTTAACTCGTCCACCGACCTCATGTGCTTGCTCAAAAACCGTAACATCAAAGCCATTTTTTTCTAGCTCGATGGCACAAGCTAGACCCGAAAGACCAGCGCCAATAATTCCTACCTTCAAATTCATTAGTTTATAGATCCTTCTAGTACAGACTTTGAACTGTTTTAAATTTGATCCCTACAATTCAATGATGTTATATTTAAATCATAAAGTCATAATGGGTAAAGTGTTTAAATACATATTTTAATTGATTTTCTCGAATTAAGTTTTGCCACCATAAGTGCAAAAAACCAGCAACCAAAGGCCTAATATGTCCAAGTTTAAAAAAGTTAAAAAAATCTTAGGCTGGCGCGAGTTTATATCCATTCCTGAACTGAGCATCAAAGAGATTAAAGCAAAATTAGATAGTGGCGCAAGAACATCAGCCTTACATGTTACAAACTTAAAAATTATTAAGCGTGGACAAACGCAATTTGCTGACTTTACTGTTCACCCAAATCAACATTCCACTAATCCTGAAATTCATACTCGCCATAAAATTTCAAGCTTTAGGGTCATTAAAAGTTCGAACGGAAGCTCTACAAAAAGACCAGTGATTAAAGCAAATATTATGATTGGTCTTGAAAAAAAAGAAATTGAGATTACTTTAGTTAATAGAGATTTGATGGGGTTTCGTATGCTTTTAGGTCGAACAGCTTTACGTCCAGACTGTATTATTGATCCAGGAAGATCCTATCTTTTAAAAAAAATTATATTAAAGAAAAATAAAAAATAAAAATGAGGACATTATGAATATAGCCATTCTTTCACGCGGACCTAAACTGTATTCAACAATGCGCCTCGTAGAAGCCGCTAAAGCTAAAGGTCACACGGCCGAAGTTATTGATCCACTAAGATGTTATATGAATATCACTTCTCTGCGTCCAACAGTTCATTATAAAGAAAAAACTTTAGATTATTTTGATGCTGTTATTCCTAGAATAGGGGCTAGCATTACTTTTTATGGAACTGCAGTTTTAAGACAATTTGAAATGGGTGGAGTCTTTGCCGTTAACGAATCTGTAGCTATTAGCAGGTCTAGGGATAAGCTAAGAAGCTTACAAATTATGGCAAGAAAAGGAATTGGTTTGCCGGTCACGGGCTTTGCAAACTCTACGACTATGACCGACAACTTACTTAAATTGGTTGGTGGAGCTCCGTGTGTCATTAAACTTTTAGAAGGAACTCAAGGTAAAGGCGTTGTCTTAGCAGAAAATAAAAAAGCAGCGGAAAGCGTTATTGATTTAGTCTCTGGTACAAAATCTAATTTTCTAGTGCAAGAGTTTATTAAAGAAGCCAATGGATCTGACATTAGATGTTTTATCATTGGCGATAAAGTTGTCGCTTCCATGATGCGTACTGGAGCTGACGGTGATTTTAGATCAAATCTTCATCGCGGCGGTACTGCCAAAGTCGTAAAGATTACGCCTGAAGAAAGAACCTCTGCGGTTCGAGCGGCGAAAGCAATGGGTTTAAACATTGCGGGCGTTGATATTTTAAGATCATCCCATGGTCCATTAGTATTGGAAGTTAATTCTTCACCTGGACTCAGAGGTATTGAGACCTCCACAAAAAAAGATATTGCCGGAATGATCATTGATTTTATCAGCACCCATAAAGAAACTAAAGTAACAACCAATAGAACTCGTGGTCGGGGGTAGGTCATTCAACGCTTAAGAATTGGTGGTCATTTAATATTACCTGGCGATAGTAAAAAAATATTTCTCCAGGTGGGTAAAATTTATGACTCCACGGATTTAAATATGCCTGTTCATGTCATTAGAGGTTTTGAAGCAGGACCAACAATTTTTCTTTCAGCCGCAATCCATGGTGATGAAGTCAATGGTGTCGAAATTATTAAAGAGGTCATGCAAAGCCTTTCAAAAGTTACTATCAAGGGGACTATTATTGCAGTCCCCATAGTTAATGTTTTTGGTTTTAATAATCAGTCCAGATACTTACCTGATCGCAGAGACCTAAATAGATCTTTTCCAGGATCAGCAAAAGGTTCTTTAGCGGCTCGAATGGCCCATTTGTTTGTTAAAGAAATCGTTAGTAAATGCTCTCACGGCATTGATTTCCATACGGGGGCCATTCATAGAAGTATTTTTCCGCAGATTCGAGTGAATACGAAAAACTTAAAAGCCCTTGAGTTTGCTAAATCTTTTGGGGCCCCTATGATTTTGGACTCTGATGTTAAAGATGGTTCCCTTCGCGAAACAGGAAAAAAAAATGGTGTTGTCACCATGGTCTATGAGGCGGGCCAAGCTTTACGTTTTGAAGAGGATTATATAAAAATTGGTAAAACAGGAAGTTTAAATGCTCTTTATAATTTAGGTATTTATCCCCTTAAACCACCAAAAATTGAACTGACTTTGGCGCAGAAACCAATTTTAATCAAAGATAGTTTTTGGATACGCTCACCTATGGGTGGGACCCTTAGGCTTAAAGTAAAGTTGGGTAAACTTGTCAAAATTGGAGATAAAATCGGCGAAATTTCTAGTCCATTTGGACAAAAAATTGAAACAATATTGGCGCCCAAAGATGGTTACGTTATTGGGTTAAATCATCTTCCGTTAGTAACAGTTGGGACAGCTATTGCACATATCGGTACCTATGAACTTAACAAAAAATCTAAAAAATCCAGTTACTTAAGTGACGAAAGTTATGTCAGCTGATTTAATTTTTTTAAAAAAAGTATTGGATCGCAAATTCAGGATGAGTAATAAATTCTATTCGATTGCTGATCCCCAAAGTGGGATTATTTAAGATGTACTCACTTTTATCAAAACTTGAATTCGGCATATGAACATCGAATGATAATCCGATTTGAAAAAGCAAATTTTGATCGGTGTATCTAAAACTAAGCGCCCCATGAATATTTGGAATTTGATAATTTACACCAAGAACACCAATTTCTGAAGCTAAACCAAATTTTCTTGTAACCTTAACATCGTGTAAAGTAGATATAGAGAACTGAAAAGCATCATTATTATAGGGTTCTCGTCTTAGCGAATGAGGATTCCCCTCGTTATAGAAATACATATAATTTAGACTGGTATGTAAAGTATAAAAATCAGTTACTTGAAAAGACCATACTCCCCAAAGCATTAAAGCCTCCATGATATACTCTTTGGCAATTAGGGTGTAGGCATCTGTCGATTTTAAATAGTTAAACTGAATGGCCCACCTTTGCTTTGAATTAAACTTTTGCCCATACTTAAAATATACATTGGGCGAATTATAAAATAACAATAAAAAACTAGAAGTCCCTATCAGCAGATCATCTGACAAGCTATAGCCAAAAATATGGGTTCCCGCTGTCACAACATCTTTCTTAGGTACATATGTTGTTGGTGTTAAAAGGTGACCAAAAAAAATTGATTTATCTAATAGTTTATAATTATTTATAGTTTTGACATTGGTTTTATTTTCTTGGGACTCTTCAGACTTCAAAATCTCTAGACTATCAGTTGATGCAAGAGCAAATGTGCAATGGATTAGGACGATAAGAATATAAAAGAATCGAATTTTTCTTTTATATTTCGTCATATAAGCAAAAATGCGCAATGGTTGAATTTAAGTTATCTAAAGTTCTTGCCCCCATTCGAAATAAATAAAATCCACCGGTTTGCCGAATGTCATAGGATTCAAAAAAATAAGGCGTTGAACCAAAATGCTGTTCAAAATCAAAAGAGTAGTAATATTTAGTATGAGCATCTAAATAATTATAAAAGGCACCAAAATTTTCTGAACCGAAGTCATAAAAAATAATTTCATTTTTAGTTAAAGTTTCTAAATCTGTTAAAATTATTTTAAATCTTTGACCTTCTACAAAATCTTCATTGGGATTTAATACACAATCTGAAAAATTAGCTGTTTCATGGGATTCTATTTTAAATACCGAAAAGATAGCTTTTCTTTCAAAACTAATCTGATAGCGTTTGTTATCAAAATTGTAATAATTCTGAGAGTATTTAAAATCTGATTTACAAACCTCAATATTGTTTTCAATTGTACATGATAATAAACCAAGATTTACATTGCCTAAAGTAATGCTTTTGGATTGTAAATTGAATTATTTTAGAAAGTTGTGGATTGTTGAAAAGTTTAGCATAGCGATCTAGCCTTATGTTTTAACCATAAAACAGACGGGTTAGCGCCCGAAGGAGAGACCGCTATGCTAAAAGTAGTATTAAATAGTAACGAG
>JBGSLV010000055.1:0-65338 GCA_041740515.1 Bdellovibrionales bacterium
ATGGATACAAAAACATGGAGTATTTTAAGCTTAAAATCATGCAGAAAGTGGGCTACTTAAACAGCTGTTTTGCGCTTAAATGGATGTATGAACTCAAATCCAATTAAACCCCCATCCCCACAAAAAAAAGAAAGAGGCATGGCAGTGTCTAATAAATGGTCAGTTGTAATAAAGGTACTTTTGGTTGTAACAGTTATTACTAGCATTTCGTTGGAATTGAATTTTGCTTTGGCTCAAAATGAGACAGGTACAGGGGAACCATCAAATTCTATTATTCTTGAAATTCCAGGTTTAAAATCTACTACTCCAAGAAAAACTCGATCTAATTTTACAGCGGCTGAATTCTTTTATCCTATCAGGCCCGGTTTTTATAGATCGCATTTACCAGATAGACTGACCTTTGAAGTAAATCGAGATGTTACAATAGAAGAATTTAAAGAACGATTAGCCGAGCAAAAGTGGAAGACAGTTTATCATTGTAATGGAAGAGCTATACCAGTAAAAGATTTTAAAAACTCTCCATTTTTAGAAGGAGTTATAAATCAATCGCTAATTGATCATTTTTCTTTTGTGGGTAATCAAGGTGTGTTAAATCAAACGCTATATCCCCCTGAAACAAATACTACTAATTATCCTGAGACAGAGACATATAGTTCTAATATTACAAAAATTGATGATTTGGGTAATGGAAGATTTAGAGTAGATTATGTTGATTATCCATCCGATGTTTTTTCAATTTTGAAAGTGCGAGAAACCGGTGAAATGTTAATTCAAGGGAAGATAGATGGAGCTACAAAAACCTGTCCTGATAGCAAAGGCATAAATTTTCTTTTAGTACCTCCGAAAAGCGAGCCTATTGCATAGTTTTAAAAAAGTAGGTGGAGATTTTTCTTTAATAGCTAATCAGGGCCAAATATTCTTTGAACTCAAAAAATCCTAAAATTATTTAGATGCTTAGAGCTGGCCAAAAAGATCGAGCTGTTTAAGCTCTTTTTCAATGATAGGAAAGCGCATTTCGGGGCGGCCACTGACTTTGACTAAATCATTCCAATCAGGCTCTTGTCCTTGGTATAAACGCTCTAAAATGGTTTGAAAAACAAAACCACAGTATCTAGCATCATCATCCGCTCGGTGTAAAACATCAGTCATTATATTTAAATGTTTTGCAACCGTAGCAAGCTTATAGCTCATCAGACCAGGAAAAACTTTTCGAGACAAAGGCAAAGTATCAAAAATTAAACCCGTTGGTGCAGAGACGTTGAATTTTTTAAAATCGGCTAATAAAAATTGAAAATCAAAGTTTGCATTATGTGCGACCAGAATATCATTTTGACAATACTCGGTCATAGGTTCAAGCAGCGATTCAATGGTAGGTTTGCCTTTCACCATTTCATTACTAATGCCGTTGATACGGGATGCCGCTTCAGGAATACTAATTTGAGGATCAACTAGGCAAGCAAATTTATCGACAGGTTTCCCATTTTCAAAGCGAACCATCCCCACTTCTACGATACGATCAATTCCTGCAAAAACACCAGTTGTCTCAAGGTCAAAAGCGATAAATTTCATAATCAAATTTTGCCACTGCAGAAGTTTATCGACAACCTGAAATGAACTAACGCCTTGCATCTCAAGGCTTACCTCAGTATGAAAACTAGTCATTAAATTTAACTTAGTTTAATTTGAAAATAAGATGAAATTTTCCATAACGATAATTGATAATGTGAATGAAACCAAAGCACAGATTCCTGCAGCAAAAGATCTTTCAATATTAGCAAATTTGATCCGCGCCAAAGTTAAAATCGATCATGTCTGTGGGGGGCATGCTACTTGTGGGACATGTCGATTTTTTTTGATAGAAGGGGAGCTTAACCAAAGGACTGACCTTGAAATGGAAATGTTTGAAGAGCGAGAAATGCAAAATAATGAGAGGCTGGCTTGCCAAGCTCTGTTGCTTGAAAATTTAGTCATCAAAATTCCTGACTAAAATATTAAACATCCTTAAAAGTCCCAAACCATACTATTAAAATGTCGAAATATTTAAGAAGAAAACTTAAGAAATTTTGTAATTACATTTATTTTACATAAATAAAATTCGAGTATATCCATGGAACCGTAAGGGCTTTAAAAGGCCAGGGCCTTTGGATTTTTCGATAATAGATTAAATTGTATCGACCACTTAGCTTGGGCTTAAAACAACTAGCTTTTTGAAAGCTTTTAAGTTTTTGACCCTTATGATAAAGGACAGCCCAAGTCTTAGGGATAAGAGTTTCTGGTTCAGTAAAACAAAGTTCTGAGTTTTTTAAATTTAAATCTTGCCCCATAACAATTGTTCCACCGGCTTTGGTTTTACCAAAAAAATTAAATCCTTTAGGATTGCCTAGAAAGTCTAAAGAAAAATACAGTTGCCCACTTTTGAAAGCATCCATAATTTTTTCGGAATCACCCTGCAGTTGACCAGTCAATTCTGAATTAAGAACTACATGATTAGAGCTTAGTAAAAACAATTGTTTATAAGTTGGAAAGCGTAAAAAATTATCACCAAATAATTTTAACTTTGATTTAGCATCACTACCAATGAGTCCAACGATTTTACGATTCTCAGCAATGGTATTCCACAGTTTTAAATTTTTATCGGGAGCTTGGTAGATATTTAAAAAAGCGTATTCGGAATTAAATGGATACATCAAAAGGGATGAGATAAAATTCCATTTAGATAAATCCCAAGACTCGCGCCATTGACTTCTTAAGCTAATTATTTCAATAGCATCTAACCCGCTTGCAAATTCTCCTTCCCACTCATAACCTTGTTTTGTTGGATGTTTAAGCACCACATACCCTTGTCTATTGTTTTCAAGGTAGTCTGATAAAAACAAATGAGCGTCACCTGCGCTTGTAATCTGTGAATATTCGAAAGTAGGATCAATAAGTAATATTCTGGATTTTAAATAAGTATACTCTCGGCCATGTAATACTAATAAATTTTCTTCATACCTATCTTTAGAAGTATTTTCATTAGCAAATGTACTTTCTGTAAAGACAAGAAAATCTAAATTTGCATCATAAGCTGCTTTTAGAATTTCTGGCACAGTTCCTTTGCCTGAGCCTTCTTGACTATGAACATTAAGAACACCTTTGTAATCATAAGTTTTAGTAGGAAGAATTTTCTGGTTGGTTTTGGTTTCAGGTCGGATTTTTACTTGGCTTATGATAAGACCGTAAGTCAAATATATTGTTGCAATTAAGACAATATAGAAACTTAGTGTTTTCACTTTGCACCCGAAGTTAAAGGCTTAGAATTTAAAATTTTAGCTTGTTAAAAAAGTAGCGAAAAAAAACTAAATAAATTAGGGAACACTGGGAAAGTTTAATTCAATCTCTTGGCCAAAAACTCCAGGAACACCAATATCTTTATTATTATGGATAATATTTACGGCACCACCATCTTGAATTACAAGTTTGATTTTATTGTACGCTTGAAAAGTTTTATTTATATCTGGTCGTAGAATAATTTTTTGATTTTCGGAATCATCGACTTTAACAAATACTAAAGTTTTTGCGAGTGGTTCAAGAGTAATGACTTGGCTGATTTTTTTTTCAGCGAGCGCACTTAACTCAGCGTTTACAGGGTTTACAGCTTGTGCTTCTTCTTTTTGAGGTAAAGTGGGTTGCGTTGTTGCCTCCGAAGCGACTTTGTTGGCGTCAGCACGGTGTATTTCCGATACATTTGGTTTTATGACATTTTTAATCTCGGTATCATATTTCTTGGTTATCAAAACAATCACTGCGCCCGTTGCAGCTAAAACCGTAATTATAAAAATAGGTACAAATATCCGAGAAAGCCAAACATAGTTTGGTGTTCTTAATTCACCCGCTATTTCATCAATGGGTGATCTTCGGGCCCCGGTTTTTTTATACTTTGTTGTCTGGTCAAAATTTTCTAAAATTTCATGATCATCTAAATTTAAATACTTACAATAAGCCTTAATTTGGCCACGCAAAAATACGGCTTGAGGCAAATTTTCAAATTTTTCGTCTTCAATATCTTGGAGCATGGCCGGCGTCATTTTTATAGCTACAGAAATTTGACGTAAAGATAGACCTTGATCTTCTCGGTGTTTTTTTAGAATTTGTCCAAAGCTGAGTTCCATTTCGTTAGAATCCTCTAGTTGTTATTTTTTTTTGCTAGCTCTGATTTTAACTGTTTATATCTACCCCATTGATAAACTAAACCAAATTTTTTCGACAATGGAATAAGAGCGTTCAGAGACTTTAACTTATCTTCTTCAAGTTGGCAGTTCTTTAATGACTTATGATAAAGAACGTATGATTTTTTTAGTTGGTTTTTTTTTGCATAGATTGTGCCTAAATCGTAAAGAGCACCGCAATGCTTAGGATTAAGATTAAGTGTGGCTTTTAAAGCCCCCTCGGATATGTTTAAGTATCGTGGATTTGATGCTGCCAGTTTAATGGCGGCTTTGGATTTTAAAAATAAACTTTGAGCAGGATTTGTGAAGGTTAAATCATTGACTGAGATAACAGCATTTTTGTAGGCTTCCCCAAAATTTTTATTTTCAAGATAAATAGTGATTAGATCATTTCTAACAGCTGTTGCCGAAGGATCAATAGCTAAGCTGGTGAGAAAAGAATCGATCGATTCTTGGACTCGGCCACGCTGATAAAGACACATTCCTAGATAATGATAAGCCGAAGAGTTCTTTGGATTAAGTTCGATAGCTTTATTAAGTTCAGCAATGGCTTCAGGATTTTTTTGATGACGTAGAAATCCAAGGGCCAAATCTACATGAAACTTTGATTTAGTAATGTTCTTTTTGGAAATGGATGTTGTTTGGCATGAGATTAAAAAAAATAGTATTAAATGGGCTAACAAAAGTTTCATTATTCAAGTGTGCCAAGGGATAAGCCGTTTGACAATTCATGTGGGTTTTAGAAATGCCAAGGTTTCAAAATGCATAGTTTGTGGAAACATATCGAAGCCTTTCAAGGCTTCAAGCTTAAGAATTGGGCTCAAAGCGTCAATATCTCTGAATAAAGTCATGGGATTACAGCTGATGTAAATCAAACCCAAAGGTTTTAGTCGCAGTATCTCTTTAATTAACAGAGAATCTAAACCCTCACGGGGTGGGTTTACTAAAATATAACAATCATTAAAAATTTCTGGCTGCGAGGATTTGAGGAAAGCTAAAACATCTGAGCACACCCATGTTATTTGAGAGAGCTCGGGCTGCAATAATTTCCCCTTTGCAATCAATGATCGACTTTGTTCAACAGCCACAAAATCATGGTTTTTCAATCTAGCTGCCAAAAATAAACTGAAGTTTCCATGTCCTGCATATAGATCATAAATCTTTGTAGAAGATTTCATATTCTCGACGAGGTAATCAGATATAAAGAGTTTAATTTTAGCATCAATATTTTCATTGATCTGTTCAAAAACTCCTTCCAGGCCCCTTGTGCGAGGCTGCACTCCTTGAGCGTCGATGTGATAATGTCCATCGGATTGATCTAATAAGGGCAATTGGTTTTGAATTTTTTGGTTAACGATAGGACAGGTCTCTGGAAATATTAAATTTTTTGATTTTTTTTTATAAAAACCCCATTTTTTATTCTTAATATGAACTTCGGCACGAGTTCGATACCCAAAAATAATGTCACTAGGGATAAAGGTCTCTAACTTAAAATTAGGTCGAGAGGCATAAAATTTTTCTAAAACCTTCTGTTTTTGTTCAACTTGTGTTTGGTAGTTAATATGTTGAAGGCTGCAGCCGCCACATACTCCAAATACCGAACATTTGGGTTCTATTCTTAAGGGCGAGGGCTCGATTATTTTTGCAATTCTAGCAAAACCAAATTTTTTAGACTCTTGGTAGACTTCGATTTCAACAAGATCACCTGGGCAAGCATAATCAACAAAATAAATTTTACCTGAATCTGAACGACCTACACCTTGGCCCTCGGAAAAAGCAAGGCCATGAATTTTAACCACTAAATTAGAAGAGGTTTCAGAGAGCATCCATCAGCCTTAATTCAAAATAATTTCAATGCGTGCGCGGTGACCCACGGCTTCAGGAGAGTATCCTGACAGCATTATACTTTGGATATATTTACAATCGTAAGCCACTGGAAAAGTGATAGTAGTACCAGGGTTAATGTAAAGATTTTTAATTAAATCCCCACGTAGATTTCTGGCTTTAAATGAAACATCAACGCCACGAGCATCAAGACAATTGACCACAATACTTTCAACAATGCTTGCGTTTTGTAGCGAAGTTACATTTACCCAACTAAAATTTTGAAACACGAAATTTATGTTAGCAAAGGTAACACGACTTGATTGTCTTAAAAGACTTTTCTCCAGGCGGGCTTGTTTCCCAATCAAAACGGATGCACCTAGATTTTCATAAATATTAACACCAAATAAAAAATCAGGAAAAAGTGGGTTCAATAGAAAGTCATTAGGTTGAAGAGGAGCGGGATACAATTGTTGTACAGGGAATATGGGCTCTAAAATTACAGTTACTGAATTCAGACGAATTCGTCCTTTAAATTGTATATCTATAGGGAAATCTATGGCATGACTAGAATTTTCAACCAGTAGACCGTAAGAGTTCCAAAGGGTTTGATTGTTAAAATCAATAGGTTCCCCGATTAAGTTGGTTTGATTGACGATACGACAACGGGCGTTTGAAGCTAAAGATTGAGGATAAGAACATAAGCGAACAGCCCCATTGCTATCAAAACTTTTAGCGCTGATAATGACCGAGCGAATTCTATAATCATATGGATTTGAGGCATAGCCAGATCTTTCAAGCTGTAGACTGACTTTGGTCATAAGATCAAATCCTATATAATTGGCTTCAGATCTAATCACTGCATTGGCATTATAGTTTATGGTAATGGGGACCAATGGAGTGTAATTAGCTTGTATTATTTGAAAATTGAAATCTGGGCTAATTTCTGCAGAAATAGGAATAGAGTAAAAGCTTAAACATAACAAAAAGACATAGATTTTATTCATATTAAAATCTCCAGATCCTACTCAAAGAAAAAATTAGAATTCAAGAATGACTTGAAACCAATTTGAGAGAACAAGTTGAGGTCTGAAAATATACTGAAGTGCCTATGATTGTAAGGCTTTATGAAAATTTTATAGGAAGGAAAAATTTAAATCAAAACTAAGGCCAAATAATCAAAAAGGCTCATCTGCTAAGTTGGACAATTCCTAATCTAACTTCAACATAACGTTGCTACGTCTTTGTTTGATTTAAGTCATTCCGACTTGCTTTCGAACCTATTTGATTCGCGAAAAATAAAGTTTTCACGAACATGTGAATAAGTTTAATACATTGGTAAGCAGAATTAAAATACGACTTCGTCTTTTTTGAAGAAGATAGCGATTTCACGAGCTGCGCTTTCTTTTGAGTCACTACCGTGAACGGCATTTTCACCCATGCTATCGCCAAATCTTTTTCGTAAAGTTCCTTCAGCAGCTTGAGCCGGATTTGTGGCTCCCATGATTTCTCGGTTACGCATTACTGCATTTTCACCTTTTAAAACCATAAGCATAACTGGACCAGAGGTCATGAATTCGACGAGTTCACCAAAAAAGGGGCGTGCTTTGTGTTCGGCATAAAATTCTTCACACTGTGATTTTGGAATGTTGGTTAGTTTCGCAGCAGCAATTTGAAGGCCATTATTTTCAAAAGTGGTAATGATTTCGCCAATGACGTTTTTGTTTATGGCATTGGGTTTGATAATACTAAATGTTTTTTCCATACTTTCTCCTTAGTTATTTTTATAATTTTTTAAACTTAATTCTTTTTCCAGTATTGGTTTGTATCTATGACATTGGGAGAAAATATCTTTTGCACTTATCTAAAATGAGTTCTGTGGCGCGCTGACTTGCAAATGCAAGGCAAGTGCCACTGCTTGTTCGAACTTTTAGATAAGTGCAAAAGATATTTTCTCCCAATGTCATAGATACTACATATTTTAATGTTTTTTAGCCAAAGCGGCTTTCATAGCTTTGCCTAAATCCCCAGGTGACCTAGCGATAACACATCCGGCATTTTCAAGAGCTTCAAATTTAGCCTCAGCCGTTCCTTGGCCACCACTAATAATTGCACCGGCATGACCCATTCGTTTGCCCGCAGGTGCAGTTGATCCAGCAATAAATGCAGCCACTGGTTTTTTAAATTCGGCTTTGATATAAGCAGCAGCTTCTTCTTCGGCAGTCCCACCGATCTCACCAATCATAATAACACCGGCCGTTTCTGGGTCGTCATTAAAAAGTTTGAGAACATCAATAAAATTAGTTCCATTAACAGGATCGCCACCGATACCTACGCAGGTACTTTGACCCATTCCTAAGGCCGAAAGCTGTGCTACGGCTTCATAAGTTAAAGTTCCTGATCGTGAAACAACACCGATGTTGCCTTTTTTATGAATATAGCCAGGCATAATACCAATCTTGCATTCATCGGGTGTTATTACTCCAGGACAATTTGGACCCACTAGTCTGACCCCTTTAAGTTTAATATATTCTTTGGCCTTAACCATATCTAGCACGGGGATACCTTCAGTGATGCAAATGATAAGCTCAATTCCTGCATCGGCGGCTTCCATAATCGCGTCTGCTGCGAACGGGGGTGGAACATAAATCACGGAAGCATTAGCTCCGGTTTTCTTTACAGCGTCTTCAACAGTATCAAAAACAGGAAGACCAATGTGTGTTGTGCCGCCTTTTCCGGGTGTAACTCCACCTACCATTTTCGTTCCGTAAGCTAAGGCCTGTTCGGAGTGAAAGGTTCCTTGTGATCCTGTAAAACCTTGGCAAATTACTTTGGTGTTTTTATTTACTAAAATTGACATTATTTAATCTCCTTCACAGCTTTCACGATTTTTTGAGCAGCATCATTTAAATCATCAGCAGCGATGATATTTAAGCCACTTTTTTGCAAAATTGACTTGCCTAGCTCAACATTAGTCCCAGCCAGTCGAACAACTAAAGGAACTTCTAGACCTAACTGTTGTGTCGCTGCAATAACACCTTCTGCAATAATATCGCACTTCATAATGCCACCGAAAATATTAACTAAAATACCTTTAACGTTCGGGTCATTTAAAATAATTTTAAAAGCAGCTGTAACCTTTTCTTTAGTAGCGCCGCCGCCAACATCCAGAAAATTAGCAGGTTCGCCACCATTTATTTTAATAATGTCCATAGTGGACATAGCAAGACCAGCGCCATTAACTAAACAACCAATGTTGCCCTCAAGTTTAATGAAAGCTAAATCAAATTTGCTGGCCTCAATTTCTGAAGGCTCTTCTTCGGTAAGGTCTCGAAGTTCAACAATTTCCGGATGTCTATAAAGAGCATTCGAATCAAAATTCATTTTAGCATCAAGCACAACTATGTCGCCGTCTTTGGTTTCAACTAATGGGTTAATTTCAGCCATCGAAGCGTCCTTTTCGATAAAAGCTTTATATAAAGACATAAAAGCAGAAACAGCTTTATTTACGGACTTTGCTGGCACACCAATTTTAAAAGCTAACTTTCGACATTGGAATGCAGTTAAACCAGTTACTGGTTCTATGACTTCGGTAAAGATTTTTTCAGGAGTGTTATGTGCAACTTCTTCAATGTCCATCCCACCTTCAGAACTAGCCATAATCACAACTTTGCTGGTTGCACGGTCCACTAAGATTGCAACGTAATACTCTTTGGCAATAGCACAGCCTTGTTCTATATAAACCTTTAATACTTCTTTACCCTCAGGACCTGTTTGAGGAGTAACTAAAGTTTTACCAATTATTTCTTTGGCCAAATTTTCAACTTCATCGATCGACTTTGCAAGCTTAACTCCACCTGCTTTCCCTCGACCACCAGCATGAATTTGTGCTTTAACAACCCAAATTGGACCACCTAAAGTCTGAGCTGCTTTTTTAGCTTCAGCCGGGGTGTGGGCAATGATGCCTTTTAAAACAGTTGTGCCAAAAGATTTTAAAACTTCTTTGGCTTGGTACTCATGAATGTTCATTTTATTCTCCGTGTAGTAAAAAATTAAATTGATAGCTTAAAATTCAATATTTTTTAGAGCGTCAACAAGCTCTTTTACTTGTCGAACGGACTCATCAAGTCCTTTTTTCTCGGTTTCATTAAGTTTTACTTCAATGACTTTAGCTAAACCGCGTCCATTCAGCTGGCATAAAACACCAACAAATAGGTTTTTATAACCATACTCGCCTTCTAACCATGCAGCACAAGGTAGAATTCTGTTTTGGTCTTTAAGTATGGCTTCAGCTATTTCTACAGCACTTGCCGAAGGAGCGTAATAAGCCGATCCTGTTTTTAAAAGACCAACTATTTCTGCGCCACCTTTTCTCGCACGATCTGAAATTTCATTGATCCTTGATTCCGAAAGCATTTCTGTTAATGGTACCCCACCTACAGAACAGTGACGTGGCATTGGAACCATCGAATCTCCATGTCCACCTAAAATGAATGCTTGAACATCTTTAACGGAAACATTTAATTCCTCAGCAATAAAACTTCTGAATCTTGCGCTGTCTAAAACGCCGGCCATACCAATGACTCGTTCTTTGGGAAAACCCAAAACTTCTTTAGCGACATAAGCCATGGCATCTAAAGGATTACTCACAACAATAACTACGGAGTTTGGCGAATACTGTTTAATACCTTCACACACGGCTCGCATGATCTTAGCATTAGTGGCTAAAAGGTCATCACGGCTCATACCTGGTTTTCTTGGAATACCGGCAGTAACAATAACAACATCTGAGTCTTTAGTGTCTTTGTAATCTGAAGTGCCAGTAACTTTTGAATCAAAGCCTTCAACCGGTGAGGCTTCAAATAAATCTAAAGCTTTACCTTTGGCAGAACCTTCATTGATATCTAATAAAATGACATCTCCAAGCTCTTTAGCTGCAGCCCAGTGAGCGCATGTAGAACCAACAAACCCAGAGCCAACAACAGTGATCTTTTTTCGTTTATGCATATATTATCTCCTTTGATTAAAGAATTTATAATAACAAATCAAAGGTGAAACAAGCCAAATAGGGGAGTTAGCTAATTTAGGAATTTTATATTTTGGTTTTGCTCTTGAATAAATAAAAGGGATTGGACCTAAGCCTATAATAAAGGCAAAAAAAAAAGCCCTTGGTTTCCCAAGGGCTTCAAGCCAATTAAGGCGAAATAACTACTTCTTTTTACGAGTTGCTTTTTTCTTAGTTGCTTTCTTTTTTGTAGTTTTCTTTGCTGCTGCTTTTTTTACTACTTTCTTAGTTGCTTTTTTAGCTGCTTTCTTCTTTGTTGCCATTATTCCTCCTAAAATATTTGTTATGACTACAATTTTATTGTCGTGACACAAATATTAATCGTCAATAGAAAAAATAAACTTTAGTTCAATTTTTGCAATAAAAGTTTTTTCTCGTTTTAATTCGAACACTTTGATTAAGAAAAAATTTATGTCCGAGTTAATTTTTTTAGTTTCGGATAAGGAAAAAAAGATGCAGAAAAATTTTATTTCAAAAATCGTGTTGGTCATATTTTTGACGGTATTTTTTAGTATAATTGCATCTGCGATATCAAATCCTAAGTTGATACTGTCAGTGTTTCTAGGTGTAATGATTGCCGCAACATCAATAGTAGTAGCAATTTCATTTAAAAATACAAATCAGATCAATCATTCCATTCCAACTTTTTTAAACTTTGTAAACCTGACTATGAGTACAGGTAAATCCTTCGCAAACTCTTTCGAAACTGCAATTGTGTATCAAAAAAAGTCTGTTCAGCCTTTTTACCAAAGAATTTATCGCTTAGTTTTTTATCTTAATGAATCAAATGATAACTTTTATTTTGAATTCCAAACCAACTTTTATAAAAAAATTGTTCAAATAGCATCCCAAACCAGTCATCAAAAAGAAAAAACCCATAAATTAAAGCTTCAAATGCTAGAGAAAATTGAAATTCAAAGGCAGGAGAAATCGCTCAGGGGGCCATTTCTAATCCAAACCTTAGTAATTTGTCTTTTGTTTTTTGCTTTAACGATTTGGCATTTCAATTTTAGAGACTCATATCCAAAAATTGAGTTACTAAGCTTCATAATGTTTAGTGTTGGCCTGGTTTTATCAATTTTAATAGGTAGACCAGCTGCAAAAATCTAATTCGGACAAACGGATATCGAAATCATATGTTTTGCACACATACCCTGGACTAAATATTGAATTATTAAGTATATGCTTTTTGATACTATTGTTTTAATCGATGGGATTATTTCCCATTTAAGTTCTGGGAAAAGCGTGGTCAAGTCTATTGATCTTGCAGCTCAGGAGCATAAATCAAAAATCAGCGAGTACGCTAAATTCTTTCTACAAGCCCAAGTAAAAGGAGAGAAAGCGATAGTTCTATCGGCTAAGCTGACAATACCTGAAAATAAAATTTTATTCGTAATTCTAGAAATGGGCATGAAAGGCCTTCCGATATTACAATTGTTAGAAGACTTTTTAAAAGAAGTGAAATTTTCAAATTCGATTCAAATTGAAAACTTTCAACGAACGCTCCCCTTTAAGCTTATGGTGCCACTTTTGCTTTGTTACTTCCCTTCCTTGATTTTACTTTTTATTGGACCATTTATTATAGATTTTTTGAGCTACTCAAGCAGCATGTGAGGTCGAAATGAAAATAATTAAAGTTCTTGTTCTATTTATATGCATGATCTTTGTAAACACGCATGTCATATTAGCTTCGGAGTGGGATATTCAGGATCTTGTCGTGGCCTGTGATGCCGAAATTAACGAAAAAGAATCGGATGGATCCTGTTTAATCTTAGGGATTGTGGCCCTTAAAGCTAAATATTTTCAGCTCCACCAAAAAATTGAATTCATGTGTATGGAGCAGGTCAAAAAAGGACTTTTGCTGAATTCGACTTATTATGAAGCTTTTCTTAGTTATTATCCAAAATGTAATTATATTTATACCGAATCGTTAAAGACAAAAGAGTCGATTTTTGATTCCAAAATTGAGCTTAAGACTTTGGTAAGGTTTTTGAACAAGTAAATGGTTCATGGAAACAAAAATTGCGCTAAAAAAAGAATTTGAACTTATTGAATCTATAGGCCGGGGCCTAAGTAGCGAAGTTTACAAAGGATTAAGATTAGACTCTACTTCTGAATTTTCTGAAATTGTTGCCATTAAAATTTTTAAATCTTCAAAATTTAGAAAAAAATACCAAAATGAATTGAAAAATCTTTCTAAAATTAATCATCCAAACGTGGTTGCAGTTAAAGACTGGGGCCAAATTGAGGATAGATTTTTTTTGGTTACTGAATACATTTACGGCCAAGATCTTTTAAATATTATCAAATTACTAGATCCAAAAGATAAAAATCTTAAAAAACATATTCTAAATCAGATTTATGACGGACTTAAAGTATTAAAGAATAAAGGGATTGCCCACGGCGATCTTAAACCAAGTAATGTTATGATTTCTATCAAAGGCGAGCTTAAGCTCATCGACATTTCTTTTGATGATTTAGGGCAAGTGTTTGCAACGCCAGATTTCACAGCGCCCGAGGTCCTTTCGGGCTTAAATGCTAATTTTGAAGCTGACTTATTCAGTCTCGGTGTAATTTCACAAAAAATGGATTTATGGCAGAAGAAATTAATGGCTCTTGAACCGGGTGATCGTCATTATGAACCTTTCAAAGGCGTTGATGGATTTGTCGAAAGGGATAAACTTTCAGCATTGGTTAGAAAGTCATTTCTTCTTCTAGAAAATACAAATACAAAATTTGAGTTCACTCAGGAGCTAAATGCAACCCCAAAAATTTATTCTAAAGTTATTAAAAACCCCAAGTCTTTGGTCAAATACTTAAAGCAAAGTTATATCCATATCGTTTTAGCGCTGGTCCTTGGGGCTGGATTTCAGCCCGAATTTCCTATTGTGAAAAAACTAAAACTTAGATCTTCTAAAGCTTATGAATATTGGAATGAAAAAGCTTGGGTGACTTTGCCCGTAGATACGAATATATATTTTGCAGACTCCGTAAAAGCTAAAAAATTAAAATTTAGATCTCATAAAAAAGAGATTAATCTTCATGTCAGGGCTAACATGGATTTTTCCAAAAACATTGTTATTGACGCACTTTAGTGTCGGCTTTGTTGATCTCACTCATCATATAAGTCATCTTTAACTTATGGATCATATCGAGGCGTTATTATTAGGTATTGTACAAGGCTTAACTGAATTTTTACCTGTGTCGAGTTCAGGGCACATGACTCTTTTGCAAAATTGGTTTCAGATCAACAGTAACAACGTAGCTATAACAATAGTCGCTCATGCTGGAACTTTGCTGGCAATTTTATTTTTTTATAAAAAAGAATTTTTGGCAATTTTAAAAAATTTATTCAAATCTAGAACTTCCATTTTAGTCAATCCAACGGTTCGCTTGATAAGCTTAGTTTTTGTGGCTTCCATACCTGCAGCCGTTGTTGGTATTGGTTTTCGTAAGTATTTTGATACACTTTTTGCATCTTCAGATTATTTGGGGGTATTTTTTCTGATTACATCTTTGGCGTTAATTTTATCAAGGGCCAGAACCAAGTCGGAAAGTTATGAACCGACCCAAACAAATACCGAATACATTTCACATCAAATCACTTACACCCAAGCTTTAGTCATCGGAATCAGTCAAGCCATTGCTATATGCCCAGGAATTAGTCGTGCAGGTTTTACTATTACAACGGGATTGTTTTTGGGGTTGAAAAAACAAAATGCAGCCTTTTTTAGCTTCTTAATATCTATCCCTGCAATTATGGGAGCCACTCTTCTAGAGCTAGATAATATATCTGCGATTGATAATATTTCTAGTTTAATCACATTGTTTTTTTCATCTTTAATTTTCGGATTTGTTGGACTTTGGGGCGTTGTTTATGTGTTGCATCGGGGTAAATTGCACTATTTTGCAGCGTATTTGATTCCCCTCGCTCTATATCTTTTGTTTTTTTAAGAACGCCTCAGCTTGTCTAAATAAAAGTATCAGGACACAATCTTCAAGCTATGAGACAAATGCAAGACGTAAAAGAACTTATTGAAGATCTGCTCCAAGACAGACTAACGGAAGAAGAGATTAAAATAAATATGGAAAATCTGGGATTTAAATACACCAGTGATTCTACAATCCGTTGGCAACTTCTGTTAGAAGAACTTGGCGAGCCTCAGCCCCCTTCGGAGAACACCTTATGAATGGAATTTACAAAGATTTATTATCAACGATTGGAAACACGCCTATAGTTCCTCTTAAAAGATGTGTCCCAAAAAATACTAAACATTCTTTTTTGGGGAAATTAGAATACTTCAACCCTGGACTCAGTGTAAAAGATCGTATTGCCCTAGCCATTGTTGATGGTGCAGAAAGAAGAGGCCACTTAAAGCCCGGTGGTACTATTGTCGAAGCGACTTCGGGCAATACGGGGGTAGGGTTAGCTATGGTCGCAGCTATTAAAGGATATAAAGCTGTGTTTACAATGCCGGCGAAGATCAGTGAAGAGAAAAGGGCGACTTTAAGAGCCTACGGGGCCGATGTTGTCATAACACCAACAGGAGTTGAGCCGGACGATCCTAGAAGCCACTACTCGGTTGCAAGACAGATAGCGAAAGACACACCTGGAGCTTTTTTTACGAATCAATATGACAATTTAGATAATGTGAATGTGCATTATGAAAAAACGGGGCCTGAAATTTGGCAACAGCTAAATGGCCAGCTTGATGCTTTTGTCGCTGGAGTTGGAACAGGTGGAACGATCTCAGGTGTGGGAAAATTTCTAAAAGAGAAAAATGAAAACATAAAAATCGTTGTCAATGATCCTTATGGATCTATCCTTTTTGATCTATTTCATTACAAAGAAGTCAGAGATCCTGCCCATAGTTATTTTGTCGAAGGGATAGGGGAAGACATGGTGCCAGAATGTTTAAATTTTGACGTCATTGATGATTTTATTAAAGTGAATGACACCGAAAGTTTTATAAAATGTCGTGAAATGGCTCGCGATGAAGGACTTTTGGTGGGACCATCAGCCGCTGCGGCTGTAGTTGGGGCTATTAAATTTTCCGAAAAATTAACTAAACCAAGTCAAATTTTAATTATGCTTCCTGATAATGGCAGCAAATACTTAAGTAAAGCCTTTGATGTCAGTTGGTTGAATGAAAAGTTAAATCTAAATTTACAAGAAGATAAATTTTTTGAAAAAAAATATACATTAGCTTAAAGACATCGATCCAAGGGAGTTTTATGAATTTCAGAGATTTAGGGTTTTCAACTCGAGCTATACATGTTGGACAAGATCCAGATCCATCAACGGGAGCTGTAATGACCCCGGTTTACTTAACAACGACTTTTGCTCAGTCTTCGCCCGGGGTTCATAAAGGGTATGAATATAGTCGTACGGCAAATCCTACACGAAAGGCTTTTGAAACCTGTTTAGCAAGTTTAGAAAATGTAAATTATGGTTTTGCTTTAGCTTCGGGGTGCTCGGCCACAAATATTGTGCTTCATCTTTTAAAAGCCGGGGAGCATGTGTTAGCGGGTGATGATATGTATGGGGGGACTTTTAGACTTTTTGATAAAGTTATGACTCAGCATGGACTTAGTTTTTCATACATAGATTTTACTAAGTTAGAGAATTTAGAAAAGGCCCTAAAGCCAACGACCAAAATGATTTGGCTGGAAACTCCCACCAACCCAACTTTAAAAATTTTTGATATTAAAAAAATTGCTGAATTTGCTAAATCCAAAGGCTTACTTTTAGCTGTGGATAACACTTTCATGAGTCCTTACTTTCAAAACCCAGCAGATCTTGGTGCCGATCTTGTGGTTCACTCTACAACCAAATATGTAGGTGGTCATAGTGATATATTAGGTGGTGCCATTTTAACAAATAATCCAGATTTAGCTGAAAAGCTGCAATTTCTGGTAAATTCAATTGGAGCGGTGGCTTCACCATTTGATTCCTACTTAGCGCTTCGAAGTTTAAAAACTTTAGCTGTTCGTATGAAGCAGCATGAGCACAATGCGATGAATGTAGCCAAGTATTTAAGTGATCATCCAAAAGTAGATAAAGTTTTTTATCCTGGTTTAAAGTCTCATCCCCAATTTGATTTGGCTCAAAAGCAAATGAAAGGCTTTGGTGGAATGATTACATTTTATATCAAAGGGGGCTTAAGTTCGGCTCGTAATTTTCTTGAAAATGTAAAAGTGTTTACTCTGGCAGAAAGCTTGGGAGGCGTTGAGTCATTGATCGAACATCCTGGAATCATGACCCATGCATCGGTTCCTGAAAGTCGCCGGAAAGAATTGGGTATAGATGACTCATTAATTCGTTTAAGTGTTGGCATTGAGGATTCGCAAGACTTAATTACTGACCTTGACCAAGCTTTTCGCTTTGACAATTAATTGCGTCCCCTTTAGTTTCTTTAAGTTCAATCATCATAATTGATGGCTCGGTAGCTCAGTTGGTAGAGCAGAGGACTGAAAATCCTTGTGTCGGCGGTTCAATTCCGTCCCGAGCCACCATCCAACAAATACCGGATATCAAGAATACACGCCGCCAGGTATACCAGATATCTGTTTAAAAATTTAAAATATGCTTACCCCCACTAAGCAGTTAATTCCAATTCACAAATTAAACTTTCATTTTTATCTAAATTAAGGTTTAAAGTTTAAGCTATGACTGAAACAGAATTGCTTAAAACAATAAAATCAAATCCATTTGTGTTAGCACCTATGGCAGGTATTACGGACTGTGCCTTTAGGTCCTTTATGAAATCAATGGGGGCCAGTGTTGTTGTAACAGAGCTTGTTTCGGCAAATGGGCTTAAATACTCTGCAGCTAAAACCAAAACTATCATGCAATTTACAGGTGACCAAAGACCCATTGGCATTCAGCTTTTTGGCGAAGATTTAGAGGCATTGTCTGATGCCGCTTTGATCTGCCAAGATATGGGCGCTGATTTTGTGGATTTAAATTTTGGGTGTCCAGTTCCCAAAGTTGTTAAAAAGGGCGCGGGCTCTGCCGTTTTAAAAGACCTAGCTCTGCTTCGCAAAGTTATTCAAGCCGCTAAAAAACAAATTCAAATTCCCCTAACTATTAAAATTCGAACGGGCTGGGATGAAAGTTCAAGAAATGCAGGTGAAGTTTGTAAAATCGCGGCTGAAGAAGGAGTCACTTGGGTTGCAATTCATGGACGAACTAGATCTAAAGGTTACACAGGTTTAGCGGATTGGGATTATATTAAACAAATTAAAGCAGAAAGTAAGATTCCCATTATTGGTAATGGCGATATTATAAGTCCTCAAATGGCCGTGCATCGATTAATGGAATCTGGGTGTGATGCCGTTATGATTGGTCGGGGCTGTCTTAAAAACCCATGGATTTTTTTAGAGTCCTTAAATCTTTACAATAGAACAACGCTTGTTCTTCAAAAAGACCACGGGGATGTATTAGAAATTCTTTATGAAAAATTAAATACTTTATCCGAGGAAAGAATTGTTGGACTCCAAGTTAAGAAATTTGCTACATGGTTTTCTGCAGGTTATCCCGACTCGTCTCAATTTAGAAAACAGGTCTTTCAACTTAAAGACAAAGAAGAAACTTTTCAATTTGCAAAATCATACTTCGCAAATCTAAAAGGCTATATCCAAAGCGATACCAGCTCAGAACCATTCCTCATGGGCGGCCACGGCTAGGGTGCCAGGTTCCGAGGTCAGGTCCCGCCGCGTTACTTATTTTATAAATCAGGGTCTGTAGTATCGATCTCTGACTCAAGCTCTTCGCTGTTTTCAATAGTTTCAGGAGCACTATTTAAATCATCTGAATTAATAGTTGATGAATCATCAACTGAGATGGCCGTATCATCCTGTAAGGATTCAGGATTTGATTCTTGTTGTGTTGGACTCTTTGCTTCAGGTTCTAAATACTCAGCTTTTAGGTCATCATTTGTTGTCGAGGACTCTTCTGGCAAATTATTTAAAAAATCCAAATTATTATTTGCTGGCTGAAAAGTATCCAATAGATCCATACCAGTCCAAGGGAAAAGATGAATTTTTGATACTGCCGCTTGATAAAGATTCTCAGAGATTCGTTGGCGTTTTAAGAGCCGTTTGAGTAAAACTTCAATGCGTTCGGATTGCCAACCGGGTAATTTTTTTGCATAGAAGCTTTTTGCATAAACTTTTGGATTAGGAAGCAGAGTTGTTAAATAAACGGCCTCTAAAATATTTAAGTTAGAAGGTGATTTTTTAAAATAAATACTGGATGCAGATTTAACGCCATAGATATCTTTACCTAACTCGATAACGTTTAGATACTTTTCTAAAATTATGGCCTTTGGATATTTACCTTCAACCTGTTGCGCTAGTAAAATTTCTTTGAATTTTCTAAGCAGAGATTTTTCTTGAGATAAGTAAGCGTTTTTTACCAACTGCTGGGTTATGGTCGAGCCACCTCGCGAGAATCTTTTCAATTTCAAGTTTTGCATAAAGCTTTTTTTAAATTCACGCCAATCAATTCCTTGATGAAGGTAAAAGCTATCATCTTCACTTATTAGAACAGAATGAATAAAGTAATTAGAGACCTTGTTCAGTCCAACGTACTTTGGGCTGGAAATACAAAGATCTACGCTGTGAACTGAAGATTTAAAACATGAAGTTAATTTGGGATATTGAGAAAGATTGGGTTTAAATATAATTCTTGCAGCATAGTAGGAAAAAATCATTCCAGCTAAAATAAATAACAAATTTTTTAGATTCAAAAATTTAAAAATTCGATAAGTTAGATTAGTTTTTTTAGAGGCCATAGATGGAACTTATGCTATTACGATAAAAAATAGTCTTTTCAAGAATTAAAAATATGTTTCTGAGCCCATTCTACACTAGATCGAATAACTAGATCGCTAGGCGAAGGTTTAAATTCTAATTTCTCCATAGCTTTTTTATTATTATACCAATGGAAAAGCTGAATGACATTGGCCGTTTCTGAGTCAATAGGTTTCCCCTTTGTAAAGTTATCGCCAATAAAACCAAGGATATCCAAAACTAAACCAGGAATTTGATATTTAGGAGGTTTCGATTTGGCAAAAAAACATATTTTTTCCATTAGATCTTTAATATAAAGATTTTCGCCACTTAAAATATAGCGCTCGCCATGTTGACCAAGTTCAACTGATTTATAGATGGCATCCACAACATCATGTATGCCAACAATGCTTACGCCACCATAGGGATAAAACTTTAATTTTCCTTGCATAGCTTTAAGTTGATTTTTTCGACTAGACTTAAGCATGTCACCAGGGCCATAAACAGTTGAAGGATTTAGAGCGATACACTTCATTGAGGAATTTGGCTGAAGAACAATCTTTTCCCCTTGTCTTTTACTTTCAGCATAACCAAAATTGAAGGCACTAAGATTAAAAGTTGAATTTTCATCTAAACTTTCGAAGGGAGAAAGCGAGGCTCCAATACTGGTTACAGAACTTAAAAAAATAAAGTTTTGAATTTTTTTTCGTAAACTTAGTTTATAAATATTCTCTGTTCCAATAACATTAATAGAGTGCATTAGTTGAAAATCGCTTTTTTTATAACCAATGTATCCTGCCAAGTGAAAAACTGTTTCCACATTATCTAAAGCAGGATTGATAGAATCTAGATCTGTAATGTCACCAAAACACTTTTCAAAATTAAGGTCGGAAATTAAGGCAAAAGTGCTGGTGGGTCGACAAAGAACTTTTACTTTGTGACCCTCTTGAATAAGTTTACGAACCAGCCAAGAGCCAATAAATCCACTGGCCCCCGTCACAAGACAATTCATTTAATCTCTTAAAATTTCAATTTTGTTAATGACTACCGGTTGATCTGGACGATCATCCCTGTTGGTACTAACTTGACTAATGGTTTCTACGATATCGTAGCCTTCAATAATTTGTCCAAAGATGGAATAGCCTCGTTTCATAGATCTTTGAGCATCTAAGTGTGGCGCAACAGCTACGGTGATAAAAAACTGACTTCCGTTAGTATTTGGTCCAGCATTGGCCATAGAAAGCACACCTTTTTTATCGTGCATAAGTTCAGGGTGAAATTCATCATCAAATTTATAACCAGGTCCACCCATACCACTTCCTAAAGGGTCTCCGCCTTGGATCATAAAATTTTCTATGACTCTATGAAAAATTAATCCATCGTAGTAGCGACGTTTAACTTTTTCACCTGTTTTAGGGTCAGTGAATTCTTTGGTGCCTTCAGCAAGACCTACGAAGTTAGCCACTGTGTTTGGGGCCTTAGTGTGATGTAGTAATGCTTTAAATTTGCCTTTGTTAGTGTGAAATACCGCGTGCATTTGTTTTGCTCCTATGGCTACTTCGGGTTTAGCATCCTGTGCTTTGGATGTTGGTTCATTGGTGTTGGTCTGCACAGGATCCTTTACTGTTACATTATCATTCTTCAATGAACAAGAGTTAGTGTTTAATAAGGAGCAACTGCTCAATAATAGCAATAAACCTGTTCCAAAAATTTTTGCATAATTCATGATAAACCCCTTTGTTAATCTATTTTAAAATTGTAGCAGAATTCTTTTCGAGACGATGCCCAAAATATTTTTCATATCAATTGTAATGCAAAATATCATTTGAAGGGGTGCAATTTCGCAATCATTGCTTGGCTATCTTGCAGATACAAAAATAAAGCATAGAAAGTTTTAATTCCATTTAGTTTTTCGTTGATATTTGGCAGTTCAAGAATTTTATGAAATTGCAGTGGTGTGATTAAAGAGCTTTTAAATAGAATTTCACTGATCTGTTCTAAAAACCTTAAGAACTGATAGGAATTGCATATTAAATCTGCGTCTTGCACGTTTAATAGATTAAAAGTTGATAATTCTTTGATTTGGGCTTCGATAGTCTTAGCAACAGGATGCTTATTGGCATTTAAAAAAAGACATTGAATTAAAAACTCAATATCTACTATACCCCCAAAATTATCCTTGAGGTGAATTGAGTTAATAGTTGGCTCTGTGAATCGTTTGGTTCTAATGTCTAAAAGCTCTAGGCGTTCAGATGGGTTTAAAACACTAATATTAAAGTTAAAATCTGCTTTAGTTTTCAAATAGTTTGTTCTTAAATAGGCTTGTTTTAGCCAAACAGGAGCATTTCCTTCTAAAAATGTTTTTAGTTTTAAGTTGTTCGTAAGAATTGGGCCGGCATTTCCAGAGGGTCTAAGCCTTAAATCAATATTATAAAAAGGTCCGTGAAATGTACCATGCGTTAAGTAACTTATAAATTTTCTAGCTAATCTACTGAGCTCATTAGACCCTTCGTAAGTAATTACAAAATCCAAATCAGAATAAATTCCCAATTCATTAGAAGACCATTTTCCTAATTTTAAAATATCTACAGATTCATTAACAAAGACTTTGGCTAATATTTTTTCAACGCAAAAATCGGCTGTTTTAGAACTTCGTAGCAATAATTTTGGTAAATCGTATTCAGTCAAAAATTCGCCAATAGCAGTAATTTGGCTAATGGATTTAAAATCACTAAGTTTAATAAGTAATTCTTCATCGGTATCATCCGCTTCAAAATTGGTTTTTTTAAGTAAAAACATATCCATTAAATCTGGTCGCAAAAGAATGATTCGTGTCACTTGTGGAGAATAAATAAGGCTTTTCAGCAAGTTATCATAAGATTTAGGATGAGTTTCAAATAAACCTATGTAGGATGGATGTTTAATAAGAAATGCAACAAAGTCGTTCAAATGAAAGTGCTTAAGTGCCAACTCCTTAAGTTTTTCAATCAAAGTAGATTTAACAACAGAAGTTGTATTAGCAATAGTTGCCAAAAAAATTTTTAGATTTTTTAAATTCTCAGACATTGCAGATTTTATGTCGGCGGTAGAATGAACGCTATGAGTTTGCTCATCGAGAACAGATTGAATTCTATCTTCAGCGCTTCTTAAAATGTTGTAATTATTTTCAAGTTGAAAAATTTGCGAATCGGAAAAAATTCGAATTTTATCTAATGCTTGCAAAATATTATAAGTTTTTGGACTTTTAAACTCAGAAACTCGACCTGCATATAATAATTGGATTGCAGCAAGCATAAGCTCAATGGTTCTTATGCCACCTAAGCAAAGTTTTATATTATTTTCATCGGAATTATTATTTAAAATTTTTTGCAGTAATTCTGAAAGCCCTGCAACTAAATCCATACGAATGTATTTTCTAAAACAAAATTTGTTAATTTCAGAAAATAAATCTTGTTCCTCTTTTAATTGACCGCATACTTTTCTAGCTCGTGTGTAAACAAGACGTTCCCAAAGCTCATTGCTATTCCAAAGGTAAGAAGTTAAATGCGATGCGGTTACAATTGGACCAGACACGTCGGTTGGTTTCAAATTTAAATCAACTCTAGTTAAAAACCCATGAGGAGTTTTTGCGTTTAATAATTGCATAAAACTTCGAGCTTTTTTTAAATATTCGGCTGTAATAGGAGCATCAGCAATTAATATAATATCTATATCAGAGCTTAGATTTAAAACTTCAGACCCATATTTCCCTAAGGCTAAAACAAGTATTTCATCATTAACATCGAAGAATTTTTCGAAAGCATGGATAACAATACTGTCCATGGCCTTAGACCAAAATGCGGAACGAGTCTGTTGATCGGATTGACTATGAAAATTGGCTAATGCGGTCTTTAGCCAAGCTTCATGACGGATTTTATAGATAATATCTAAGTGAGCATTTTTTAAAAGATCAAGATAGATTTTTCCAGCAGGTGAAAACTCGGTAAATTCGTTAATTTGGTTTGGATTATAGCTAATAATCTCAGGTAAATTTATAGATTTAGAATGGATTGTCTTCAAACTTACCTTTCAATATAACGGGGGAATATTCTTTATTTTAAAAATGGTGACCATTTTGGCTGATAATAGTTAAAATTATCATTTGTCACCGGTACAGTGAAGGATCCTTTTAAGTCCGTAATGTAAATTTGTGTTCGACCTGTTCGATTGCTTTGAAACACGATGTATCTTCCATCGGGTGAAAAACTAGGATATTCATTAGAAGACCATTTGCCATTATTTTTTCTTTTTTGAGTCAATCGAACTAAATTTGTGCCGTCGGAATTCATAGTAAATATATCAAAATGATCACTATCCCAACCGGCAAAAACAATCTTTTTGCCATCAGGGGACCAAGTTGGAGCGGCGTTATACCTGCCCGCAATAGTTATTCTTTTTGCAGGTAGAAGAGTCGGGTCTATTTCCATTGAATAAACCATAGGCCGCCCACTACGATCCGAAGAAAAAACTATCGTTTTACCGTCGGGTGAGATGGACGGCTCCACATTCATAGCCCCAAAAGGACCGCTAGTGATTCTTCCTTGGGTTTTTCCGTCTAAACTAATTTTATATATATCAGGAGTGCCAGAAGCAGACAAAGTCATTAGTAAATTTTTGCCATCAGGGAAAAAGTCCGCACCGCTGTTTATACCAGCTCGTGAAGAGATTAAACTTCGTTTTAGGCTCCTAAAATCATAAATATAGAGGTTGGCGTTTCTGGTGCCTTTTCTTGGGTCAATAGTAAATGCTGAATAGGCAATTTGATTACCACCCGGCGACCAGGTTGGCGATAAGGATATTGATTTATGAGTTGTGACTTGTTTAAAGTTTGAACCATCCCAATGAGCCGTGAAGACCTCTTTATATCCAGGATTATTTCTATCGGAAGTCATAACAAGTTTGGTTTTAAAAATGGAGGGTTTACCTGTTAATTTCAACATGACATCATTTGAAAAATCATTGGCCATCTCTTGAAAGGAATTATCGCTGTTAGAATATTCTTTTTTGAATATCAATCGAGCTTGAGGCACATAGTATAAAAATAAATCAGTAACTGCTCCACGACCAGTTTTTCGAACGATACCTTGAATTAAGAATTCCGCTCCAGAGTCAGTCCATTTTTGAAAATCAAAACCATTGTTCTCATCAGCTGATTTTGGCAAATGTGAGACTTTAGCAATGTCTTCTAAAAAACTAGCCGCTGGAATAAATTTGAAATAGTTGGTGAAATTAAGATTCTTTTCTATACTAGCTTGAAGAATATTTTTGGCTTGAAGAAAATCTTTATTTTCTGAAGCGATTTTTAGTCCTGGGAAAGCCAAAAGACTTCTTTTAACTTCGGCTTCGCCCACATTGATATAGATTGAATCTTCGGCAATAGAGTTTTGAATTAAAGAAAAAAGAAATATAATATTAAATATTAGTGTTAAAGCCATAATCCAAATTTTATTAGGGTTTAATGTATTTTTCATGGCCACGTCCTTTTAAAAAAATTTTAATGATTAGGGGAATCCTATCACAACACCTTTAATGCCGACAATATTTACAAACTTATCTGGTGGAGCTGGAAAAGGCGAAGCTTCATTGATAGCTTGTAGAACATATTTGTCATACATCGTATTGCCACTTGAAGTGGTCAACACGATCTCAGTAACATGACCGGTGTTAGTTATTTTTATTAAAGCTTCTGCAAATAAGTTTCCATCTTGAATCCATGCGGGAAGATTCCATTTGTTTTTTACAGCTTTGTGCAAAACTTGACGATAATTGTCATAATAGATTCGGCTCACGCCAGTAATACTGTCCCCAACCGCAAGTCGATTTCCTTTAATAGCGGAGTCATCAACTGAAGTTGTTTCAACAACTTCAGTGTCTGGGCTCGGCTCTTGAAGTTTTTTTAAGGCTTGCAGTTCTTGTAGCTTGGCAAAAGCAGAGGATTCGTCAATTTTAGGTTCTGCTTCTGATTTTTTTTCAATTTTCTTTTGAACAACTTGAGTTTTTTCAATAGGTTTGGCCACAGGTATATCTTTTGCTGGCTCTGGTTTCTTCTCTTCTGGGACTTTAGCTTCAGGATTTTTAACTTCAAGCTTAGATACTATTTTGTTATCGTTTAGATTAGGTAGAGCTACCATATCAACTTTGATGGTACCATCCTGATCTAAATCTGATAAATCGGGAAAAATCAAAATTTTCACACCAAAAAAAATAAATAAAGCTAGATGAAAACCTAAAGATATTTTTAGATAAGGTTTTAATTCATCAGACAAGAAGAACATAGAAAATTATTTATCCCTTGGAACAGTGACTAACGAAATTCTAAAAACACCAGCGCTTTGAATTTCACCCATAACTCTAGCCACAAGGTCGTAAGTAACTTTTTTATCAGCCTCTAAAAAAACTTGTTTGTCCTCAACCGTCTCAGTCAAACTTTTAATTTTGTCGGCTAAAAGATCAATAGCGATTTGGCTGCTACCTATAAAAACAGTGCTATTTTGTTTGATGGTAACCACTAAGGGGTCGTTATTTGGTGATGATTTGGTTCCAGTGCCTTTTGTTTCTGGAAGATTTACATTAAGACCTTGTTTCATCATAGGTGCTGTCACCATAAAAATGATCAGAAGAACCAACATGACATCAACCAATGGTGTGACGTTGATTTCACTCATGGCTTTTCTCGGTCCGTGACTTGGTCCACTCATACCCATACAACATCCTTACATAAAAATTATTGAGCTAAATTTTTCTCAGCAATTGTTAAAAATTCATTAGCAAAATGATGAAGCTCAACTTCTTCTTTGCGTATTTTATTCATAAAGTGATTATAAGCAATTGAAGCAGGTATGGCGGCTGCAAGTCCTACAGCTGTCGCAATTAATGCTTCAGAAATACCGGGTGCAACGACGGCAAGGCTAGCTGTTTTCATTTGACCAATTTTTTGGAAGGCACCCATGATTCCCCAAACGGTTCCAAATAAACCAATGAATGGGCCAGAGCTTCCTGTTGTTGCTAGAAAAGTTAAATGACTTTCAAGCTGATTGATTTGATTTTCAACTTTTTGCATAAGTGATCTTTGCAGCATTGTTGAAGGCTGGATCATGGAGTTTTTAGTATCGATTTTTGAGATATCTTTTAAATCTTTGTAACCCTCGGCGAAAAGGGCATAAAGAGTTGATGCTTCGTAGGAATCTTTATCTTCAAAAACTTCCTCAAGAGAAGTGCACTTCCAGAATTTTTTTGTAAAATTATTGTTTTGCTTGATGATTTTATTTAACTTCGATCTTTTGGCAAAAATAATCATCCAAGAGAAAATAGACATGCCCAAAAGAATTAATAAAGTAGACTTAACAATCAACCCGGCTGACATTATGGCATGCCAAGCGCTCATGTTGACTTCGGCTTCAGCCGCTGCAAATGCTGAGTTGAAAAAAAACTCTAAAATCATATATCACCTCTTCGAGAAAACTGTCTTTAAATGTTGCCAACGAAATTCATATTGGACAAGTCGAGTTCAGCTAAAATATTTCAAAGAGAATATGATACGAAATCCCTTTAATTGTTTTGCATTTCAAATATAATTAGGTCTCGACGAAGAAGTTCCTTAAACAAAGGATCAGAGTGGTTAAGTTCATTTTGACCTAGAACTATGAAGTCACCTTTTAAGCTAGCTAAGGTTTCTAAACCGAGAGATGCTAGAAATCGACTTTTTTGCAGATCAACTTCTAAAATATTGTAAAACCATCTTGGTTTTTTAAACGAAAAATATGATTTAATTTTTAAATGGGGTGTGAAAACAAATACGCAGGTTTTGGAGTCAAAGATTTTAATCACTTCATCTAATTCCTGTTGAGTTTGATCCAAAGGCTCGAACTTCAAAAACACACATTCTTCATCTAAAGCCGTTGGGAGCCAATTAGGTTTAGACTCAGAGGTCAGGGAATATACTGCAAATCCCATGTTTTTGATGGCCTCAGGCAGCTTAGATTCGCCCTTATTTTTAACAACAAAAAGTGCATTATTTAATCCTAAGTGTATAATATTGTTAATTTTATTTAAAACAGGATGGTCGATTCTGGTAAATTGCTGAGAGTATCCAAACCATCGGGCGCAACTGTGGCTAAGCCCCAGAAACAACGCAATACCAAGAATTAATGTTGAAAATTGTCTAATAGTTTTAAGCCAATTTTGCATGTTTTGTTCATAACATTCGAAACTCTCATTTGCCTAGGAACTTTTGACAAATTCAGTCATTAAAGAGACATACATAGCTATGGATTCAACACTTAAAGATCGTAGTTATAAATATGGTTTTACTACAGATATAGCTTCTGATACGGCTGCTAAGGGTCTAAACGAAGACACTATTCGATTTATTTCTGCTAAAAAAGATGAACCTTCTTGGCTACTCGACTTTAGACTTAAAGCTTTTGCATTATGGAAAACGATGTCCGAGCCCGATTGGGCTCAAGTCAATTACCCTAAGATAGATTTTCAAAACATTTCTTATTACTCGGCTCCAAAGTCTTCAGTTAACAAACCAAAATTGAATGACCTCAGCGAAGTCGATCCCGAACTAATTAAAACTTTTGAAAAATTAGGAATACCAATGTCCGAACAAAAGCGACTCACAGGTGTTGCTATGGATGTAGTATTTGATAGCGTTTCTGTTGGAACATTGAATCACGATCTATTGGATGAGTATGGAGTCATATTTTGTTCCATCAGTGAAGCCGTCAAAAAGCATCCTGAACTTGTTAAAAAATATCTTGGAAAAATTGTCCCACCAGCTGACAATTTTTATGCCGCTCTAAATTCAGCCGTTTTCACAGATGGTTCATTTTGTTATATTCCTAAAGGCGTTAAGTGCCCCATTGACCTTTCAACATATTTTAGAATTAATGCTGAAGAGACGGGTCAGTTTGAAAGAACACTTTTGGTGGCAGAAGCTGGAAGCTTTGTAAATTATCTTGAAGGTTGCACGGCGCCTCAGCGGGATGAAAACCAACTTCATGCCGCTGTCGTTGAATTGATCGCTATGGACGATGCAGAGATTAAATACTCTACAGTTCAAAATTGGTACACAGGAGATAAAGACGGGCGAGGTGGCATTTATAACTTCGTAACCAAACGAGGAAAATGTCAGGGCAAGAATTCCAAGATTTCCTGGACCCAAGTTGAATCTGGATCGGCGATAACATGGAAATATCCTAGTTGTATTTTGCAAGGTGATAATTCCGAAGGAGCATTTTATTCCGTCGCTTTAACCCATGATAAAATGCAAGCAGATACAGGAACCAAAATGGTTCACATAGGAAAAAATACTAAAAGCACAATAATTTCTAAAGGAATCTCTGCTGACGGATCATCGAATAGTTATCGTGGTTTAGTTAAAATTTTACCTTCTGCTGAAAATGCTAGAAATTATTCTCAGTGCGATTCCATGCTTGTTGGAAATAATTGCAGTGCTAATACATTTCCTTACATGGAGATCAGAAATAAATCTGCCGTTGTTGAACATGAAGCAAGCACATCAAAATTAAGTGAAGACCAACTCTTCTACTTGATGTCCAGGGGTTTAAGTTTAGAAGAGTCAATTTCCATTCTTGTAAATGGTTTTTGCAAAGATGTCTTTAAGCAACTGCCCCTCGAATTTTCTGTAGAAGCAGTAAAACTGATTGAAATGAAGTTAGAAAATTCAGTGGGCTAAAAATATAAATAAAAGGCGTAATAATGTTAGAAATCAAAGATTTAAAAGTAAATATTGAAGATAAAGAAGTTCTTAAAGGACTAAATTTAAAAATCAACCCAGGGGAAGTCCATGCGATTATGGGACCGAACGGTTCTGGTAAAAGCACGTTTTCTAAAGTTTTAGCTGGTCATCCTGATTATAAAGTAACCTCTGGTGAGATAAATTATGAAATTAATTTTAAATTTAAAAATCTTCTTGAAATGGAAGCTTATGAAAGGGCCTTAGAAGGTGTTTTTATTGCTTACCAATATCCTATTGAGATACCTGGGGTTTCAAATTATGAATTTCTAAGAGCTTCCTTTAATGCTGTTTGTAAACACCAAGGAACCGAAGAACTGAGCGATGTAGATTTTGAAATTTTAGTTATGAAAAAAGCCAAGTTGGTTGAACTGAATCCTTCATTCTTGTACCGCTCGTTGAATGAAGGTTTTTCTGGTGGTGAAAAAAAACGAAATGAAATCTTACAAATGGCCCTTCTAGCTCCTAGACTTTGTATCCTTGATGAAACAGATTCTGGATTAGACATTGATTCATTAAAAATTGTATCTGAAGGCGTGAACTCTTTAAGGTCGGAGGATCGATCGATTGTTTTAATTACCCATTATCAAAGGTTATTAGATTATATTCAGCCCGATTTTATCCATGTTTTTAAAAATGGCCGAATAGTTAAAACGGGTGATAAAAGTTTAGCCCTCGAGCTAGAGAGCAAAGGATACGATTGGCTGTGAACCCGACCTCTCATCTTCAACTTTTAAAAAATAACAACTTATGGCCTTCCAAAAATGAAGAAAACTGGAAGTATTTTGATTTTAAAAAATTTGAAACCTCCCTTGGTTCAAAAGAATTTAAACCCAATAGTTCGGAAGTTATTTTTAGCTCAGATTTAAGTTATGAAATTAAATTAAGCTCGAATAAAATCATAATTGCTGAAAATTTAAAAAGGCTTATTGAATTTCAGTTTGTTGAAAGCCCTCAGTATATCAATTTGGACTCAAAACTAGATTTTAGAATGACTCGCTTAAATTTAGAGAGCAAATCTTTAAAAATTGAAATTCAAAATCAAAAAGATTTAAACTTTAAAATTAGTTATGAAGCTTACGATGACAATTTAAATCTTTTTATTATTCTTGATATTCGTAATTCTGATGTAAGTCTTCTAGAGCAAGATCTAGTCGGTGAAGGTTGTAGTTTCACAAACCATCTTCAGATTAAACTTGAAAATTCAAATCTTGAGCATATAGCACTTTTTGCCACCCGCCATGAACACCAATTGGCATTGAAGGAGCAAGTAAAGATTTACAATGCAGAAATTTGTGTAGGTAACAATAGTAATTACAATAACACTACACTAATAGTTAAAAATAGGTTTATCCGAATCCAACAAAGTGTTGCATTAGAAAGTGAAAACGCAACAGGGTATCTTAATGCTTTTAATATTTCTGATGGGCCGAATTTTTCAGAACTTAGAACCGAAGTTCTGCACTTAAAACCTAAAACTGAAAGTCGACAGCTTTTTAAAACTATTGCAGCAGATTCTTCTCAAAGTGTTTTTAATGGTCGAATTTTTGTGAATGCTTTGGCTCAAAAAACCGTTGCTTCACAGCTTTGCCAAGGCATTTTGTTGCATCCAAAAGCAGAAATTAATGCCAAGCCAGAATTAGAAATTTATGCCGATGATGTCAAAGCTGCTCACGGGGCCGCGATAGGACAACTAGGTCAAGATCAAGTCTTTTATCTAATCTCTAGAGGTATAAAACCAGAAGCTGCTTACAAGATGTTATCCAAAGCTTTTGCTGGCGAGGTCTTATCTTCAATCCGTCAAAAGTCCTTTCGAGAGGTCTGTCAAAATATTATTGATCTTTCTTCGGAAGCTGTTTTTGCAAAATTAGCCGAAGATATTAATATGCTTGGTCACCAAAGATGAAATCAATTAGAGATGAATTCCCTCAACTTAATGAATTAGTTTATGGCGTTCCTTTAACTTACTTGGATAGCGCCGCCACAACTCTAAAACCTAGGAGTGTTATCGAAAGATTTACCAAATATTTATCCAGTGAAGTTTCTAATGTGCACCGTGGAGCGCACTATTTTTCTAATCAAGCGACACAGAATTACGAAAAAACACGACAGTCTGTAGCTCAATTTTTAAATTGCCAAGATCAAGAGATTATTTTTACATCTGGAACTACAGATTCAATTAATTTGGTCGCTTCTTCATTAGATGATTGGATCAATCGCTCAGATCCTCGAATCAAAAATCGAACTGAGATAGTATTAACTGAAATGGAACATCACTCAAATATAGTTCCATGGTATATGTTGGCTCAAAAATACAACCTTACAATAAAAGTTATACCTTTTACTTCAGAAGGGATTTTAGATCTTTCGGATTTGAATACTCTGATTAATGAAAAAACTTTGGTCATTTCCATGGTTCATATGTCGAATACTTTTGGAAGTTTGAATCCTATTGATAAACTGATTGCAAGAGCTAAGAGCGTGGGTGCATTTAGCTTTGTAGATGCAGCCCAAAGTGTCAGCTATATGGCCTTAGATGTGAAAAAACTAGAATGCGATTTTTTAACCTTTTCGGCTCATAAATTATTTGGTCCTGAAGGTCTTGGTCTACTTTACGGTCGATTAGATATTTTAAATCAGATGCCAGAGTATCGAGGTGGGGGTAGTATGATCTCCCATGTAGACTTTCAAGAAATTACTTATTTACCCTCACCGCAAAAATTTGAAGCCGGTACACCAAATATTGGAGCTGTGATTACTTTTTTAGAGAGTTTAAATTTTTTTACTAAATTATCTTATGTTGAAATTCAAAAACATGAAAATCAACTTTTAAAGTATTGTCTTAATAAGCTGACTGAGATTAAAGGATTTACCCCTCTTGGTGATTTGACTCTGAAAAAAAACATAATTAGTTTTAATCTCAAAGGGCTCCATCCCTCAGATATAGGGTCTATAATGGATCAAATGGGAGTTGCAGTTCGTGTGGGCCATCACTGTACTCAGCCCTTAATGCGAAAATTAGATTTAACATCTTCAATCAGGGCTTCATTTTCAATTTACAATAATATAGAAGATTGTGATCGTTTTATAAATGCATTGCTTAAAGCCCAGGAGATGTTGAATGACTGAACAGCAGTTTTGTGCCCAAGATGTTAAAGTAAGAGTCCAAATAACTCCTAATCCAAAAGCTTTAAAATTTATTACCAACAAAACAATTAAAACAGAAGGCAAAGCCACATTTAATTCCCCGCGTGAATCTGAAAAACATCTTCTATTCTATGATTTATTTTTGCTTGATGGTGTACGACAATTGTATGCCTTTCAAAACACCTTAACAATTTCCCATGATGGAACTGTTTACCTAGAAGACTTTAAAGCGGAAGTGACTGCAGTGTTACAGACTCGTTTACCAGTGCATAATCCTGATTTTTTAACTCCTCAGGAAGAAACTTTAAAAAAACCAAAAGATCGCTCAAATTTAACCCAAGATTTACAAGAGATCGAAGCTATTTTTGATAGGACTATAAGGCCTGGTTTACAAGCAGACGGTGGCGATATTGAAGTCTTGGCCTATGAAAACAATATATTAAAAATTGCTTATCAAGGGGCTTGTGGCAGTTGTCCCTCATCAATGATGGGCACTTTGCAAGCCATAGAAAGCATATTGCAAAACGAATTCAACCCCGAGATTCGTGTTTATCCAGAATAATACAAAAAAAATTAATTTCTTCCACGCTCTTCTAGGTTTTTGATGGCTTGATCAAGCTCGTTCTGTAAGAGTGAGTTGTAAATTTCAGTCTTACGTACCTCTTCAGTGGCTGTTCTGCCATTGAAAACAAAAACAATTTTATAATTCAGTTCAGGTTGTAAAAGTTCGATGTCACCAGAATTAAAAAGTATTTTTTTTGATTCTGGACCAGTATAATTAAATTTACGTGATAAAATCTTATTGTTTCCTGGGTCAATTACAACCCATTCGATACTTGCATCAAGAATAGGGTTTGGGTTTTGAACAATAGCCGTAATTTGAAAATTAGAACTATCTTCTTTTTTTTGTAATTTAACTTGTAAGGATTTTTCAAGCTTTAAGGTAACTTTTTGAAGATGATTTTTGGGTGGGGTTTGCTTTATGTCGCAGCCTAACAAAGTCATAAGAAATAATAAGATTAGTTTGTAAGACATAGATTCCCCAAAGTTGACCCAGTTGTTCCTGCTTTAAGAGTAAAATTAATTAACCCTGTCCCCCCATTAAAGCTTCGTACATTAACAACTATCATATAAAAGCCCGCAGGATACCCCGAAGGGTATGTTGTTAAGTCTTGATTGAACATAACTTTTGAAGTCGAGTTAGTGGTGTTCGAAGTTAATGGTGTTGCTCCTATGAAAGTATAATTTTCTGGATAAAGATAAATATCTGCTTGAGCAGAAAGTCCATTTGAAGAAATGATTTGTGAATTCATCTCTACAGATAAAGGACCACCACCATGGTAAATATAGTAATAGCGATTGTTAGCAGAAAGATGGCTGTTAGCTAAGCCACCAAAGGCACTTGGAATATAAGGTGTGCGTATTTTTAATTCGCTTGCAGAGCTACAACCACTAGCAGTTAAGGGCTGTCCATACCCAATGTTGTCAGTGAATGTGGATGGGTTAGTGATGTTAAAAATAAAATTTTGTAATTCATAATTTCTAAGCGGTGAAATATTTTGAGTATTGTCTGTGGAAGTTGCATTCAAATCATATAGTTTTAAGAATAAGTTGGAAGAAATAAATCTGTTGTTATTGCCGCTAAGACCATTAGCGCCTGTTAATACGGCCCATACTCTAATAAAGTTATTTTTTGTACAAGCATCGTGAGCATCAACCATTGAAGCTTGGCTTGCATTTGTGCAATCTATTCCATTGATAAATGTTTCGCCGGGGCTGTCGTCATGCATATCCCAGAGCAATCGTGCAACAGAAAATTCTCTAAATTCGCCTTCACCTTGGGTTAGCGGAATATCATTCAATGCATTTTCAACAGAGTAATCAACGATCATCTGCGAAGCCCCATCTTTGTTTCCTACAGTATCTAGAACGCGATCAACATTGATCATAACGGCTTGAAAAAATTGTGCAATTCCTTCGCTCCAAGCCAGCCTTGGGTCAATCAATTGATTGCCATTATGACTTCCTCCAGGACTTGAAGTGCGACTGTAAACATCTTCTAAAAAATGAAAGTATTCGTGAGCAATTATGCTTTTGTCAAAATGATCAGTATCGGTAAAGTCCACATCACCATTAATTCCACCTAAAAGAAATAGACGCTTTTGGCCAGGATAGTAAAAAGATGAGGCCGGTGAACCAGGAAGATAGATTCCTGGATTAAAACCCCGCTCCCAATAAATACTGATTTTGGGTGCCACTTGAAAGGCAACGCAACCTGTCGGAAGCGATGGGCAAGTGCCCGCAAGTTGCCTTAATTTTTGATTGTAATTAAAAATTTCATCTAAGATGTGAAAAGCTCCTCCCAAAACAGTATCTTTAGCCGGCGCTAGTAGTTGTAAAGTTTGATTTGAAGTAGCGGCAAAAGCTCGCTCTAAAACATAAATTTGATTGGATTCAGGGGATCTTAGAACACTGGCTTTATAAAAATCGTTGTCAGCTCTGGATCTAATTTGCAGTCGATAGACTTGTCCGCTAGCTGGGACCGCAAACTGAAAATTACCTGTACTGTCCGTTTCACCACACTGTATAACATCGCCAAGATTATTAATAACAACAAACTCAGCATACCGAATTGGATTAGGAGTTTCATGAACTTCTCCTAAACCTTTAAATTGTGTGTTGTATTCAATGGCTCGATATTCGTATTTGGCTTGTCCAGAAATTGTGTATGAATTTGAATAAAAAGTAGCTCCTACACAGTAGGCGGGTTCAAGAGGACCAGCGTAGTCAAGACTAACACGCTCTTCAATGCCACGGATCAAAGCATCGCTGTTTTTAAAATCACCACATCCAGAAACCGTGAAAGCACTAAAAATAAACGCAATTACTTTTAGTAAAGGCTTTCTTACGACTAAAATCATTAAGAATTATCGGTAAAATTACTATTACTCTGAAATCAATATACATTTTTATAGAAAAAGTTAAGGGTCCTGATTGGGTGTTTCAAAATGAGATATCATGACTTATTAAAAAGTTGCATGTTATAAATAGCAGTATGCTAGCTTGTGAAAATACAGATCTTGAATTGAATGGTAAACTGTTTCATATACAGACAGAGGACTGGGGTAAAGACAACCCCTTTGTGGTAACAAGAGTCTACTCTGGTGGTAAAGTTTTGGGTTCGATTAAAACAAATTACCAATCCTGGCTATCATTAAATGAGAAGTTAAGGTTAGAAAAACTTCGAAAAGTGCTAAGCCAGCAGCATTTAGAATCCATTGCGAAATTAAAACAAGGTCAATGGGTTTAAAATGCAAATAGAGCTTAAACATATTTATAAAACTTTTAGTGGTCCTACCAAAGCTTTAATTGATATCAATATAAAAATCAAAAATAAAGAAAAAGTATTTATAACTGGTCACAGTGGTGCTGGCAAAACAACTCTGTTTGGGGTGATAGCAGGACTTTTGGCCCCAACTTCTGGTCAAGTATTAGTAAATGATCAAGCTTTAGATTTTGAAACCTATGCCTCACTATCAGCACACAGACGAAAAGTTGGGGTTATATTTCAAGATTTTAAACTATTATTAGACCGTAATGTTTTTGAAAACATAGTGTTACCTTTGTACGCACTGGGGGAACCTAATAATGTCAGTGAAGTTGAATTTGTGCTTGAGTCCTTAAATATCAAAGACTTAAGGTATAAAAATATTCAAACCCTTTCAGGGGGACAAAAGCAACAGGTTGCTATAGCAAGAACTTTGGTGCAGAAACCGGACTTAATTATTGCAGATGAACCAACTGGAAACCTAGACTTAAAAACAAGTTTTCGCGTTATGGATCTTTTTAAAGAGTTTAATAATACCCTTATTATTGCATCCCATAATGATGAATTAATTCGAAGATACTCTGAACGCACCATAGAGATACAGCAAGGAAAGATACTAGATGTTTAAATTTATGTATTTTGAATTCAGTCGAAATATCAGTACTTTCCCATGGCGCTCAATATCCTTTATGATGTCCTTTGCATGCACATATTTTATCTTAATCTTTGTTTCTTTTGGCATAAAAAATCTTTTTTATACATTCGAAACAGCCACCAAAAAATATGAAGTTATGGTGATAATGCATCCAGAAGTTACAGATTCAAATATTCAAAATATTCAAGAAAACATTAAAGATATTGAACCTTCTCTTCAATTAACGGTCTTGAATCAAAAGTCGGTTTACAATTACATGTTAGAATCCGATCAAAAAGAAGCTGTAAATCTACAATTTGAAGATGTACAAAACTATATACCAAAATTGATTAAAGTTGAGTTTATAAAAATTTCCAGCTTAAAAAAAATAATTTTAGCATCAAAAATAAAAAATATTTTACAGGGAAAAGATGGAATATCCGAAGTTGCAACACCTTTTCCTAGACTCCATAGACTTGCAGAATTATATTTAGAGAACAGATATGGGCTTTTTGTGTTTTTGGCAGCTTTATATTTTTCAGTATTTATTCTGTTGTATCTCCTGCTGACCTTGTCTTTAAAAGAGCATAAAAATAAAATTAATTTGTTTAGAATTCTTGGCTTTAAGAAAAACATTATTAGATGGCCATTAATTTTAGAAGGCACATTTTTATCCCTCGCTGGTTTTATCTTTGCGATGACAGCGATGTACTCGGTTTATCTTCAGATGAGTGAGGAGTACTCTTCAATTTTTGAACTGCAATTTTTTTCACTATTTGAATTTTTAACTCACTTGCTTTTATGTGTATCTTTGGTTTTTTTCCTAACAACACTATTAACTCAAAAAATCATCAGTGATGACCTTGTTGATAATTAAAATAATGGCCGTTTGCCTAATTTTTTGTAGCCTAGCTTTAGGGCAAGAAGATATTTATCGAGAGGTTACTCTTGAAAAATATAAATTGGAAAATAAGATTAAGAATCTACTTCTTAAAAGCAGTGAAGCTCAAAAAAATATTTTATTTCTTGAAGACGAAATTATTGAAATGCGCGAACGATTAGTTTTAATAAATTCCGAGCAGCAAAGAATTCAAAATGCTATAAGATTAAACTTCACTTCATTTGCCAATGAAATTATTAAAAACAAAGTTAACGATGCCGATGACCGAAATATTTTAAAGCTGCAAACCTTTAAAAATTGGAATGGTGAATTTGTACGTATAAAAAATTTAGCCGTAGACTTGACGAAAACAGAATCCACCCTGGAACAATCAAAAAAAGAGCTTAGGGAATCAATAATTACCGCAAATGGACTTTTAAGGACTATTAAGTCCGAAATTGAAGAGTTAGATACTTTGCAGACATATTTACGTTCAGATCTAGAGGTGAGTGGTCCTGATAGTGAATTTTTTAAGTTAATGGGTAAACTAAAATGGCCAGCCGCAAATTCAAAACTTTTAGCTTCCAAAGGATTTTATAAAATTCAAGGGGAAAGAGTATATGACTATAATGAAGGTTTGAAATTTTCTGCTTCAAGGGGAGAGCCTGTATATCCCATTGCGAAAGGTATTCTTGAAGGTGAAATATATGTACCAAATTTAGGTCAAATATTAATTGTTAAGCATACAGAAAACATACGAAGCTTTTATATAGGAGCGGCTTCAATTCCCGGTGTACTTATAAATGACCCCTTAAGTCCTGATCAACAATTAGGGCTCGTCAAATCCCCAATTCTGGAACTAAAATTAAGATTCGATACTGAATCGCTAGACCCATCCGAATGGGTTAAGTTCCGGAGATAAGTCATGAAAAGCAAATTTGGTTTTTTTAGTATTGGTTTATTGGCAGGGTTAGCTTTAAGTCCAGCCTTATCCTTTTCTTCCGAAAGATATGATTTTTTAAGACTTTATGCCAAAGTTTTTAATCTTGTCGAAAGTTCTTATGTCGAGAATGTTGATGAAAAGAAGATGGTTATTAATAGTGTGCGTGGTCTTTTAGGTGGTCTTGATCCTTACTCTGCTTACTTAGAAAAGGAAGATTTCAAAGATTTTCAATCCGAGACTCTAGGTCGTTTTGGTGGTTTAGGAATCGAAGTTATTATGGAAGGTGGGTTTTTACAGATAATAAGCCCAATTGAAGACAGCCCTGCAGAAAAAGCAGGTATAAAGGCAGGAGATAGAATTATATCTATCGACGGTGAAATTATTCGAGGCTTGGATATTGTAGAAGCTAGCAAAAAATTAAGAGGTAAAATCGGATCTTCAATAACTCTGATGATTAAGCGTGAAGGTACAAGCAAACTTTTAAATTTAAAAATCAAGCGCGATAAAATTACCATCAAATCTATTAAAACCAAAACAATAGATAAAGAAGCTGGCATCCACTATGTGCGTATTACAAGTTTTCTTGAACAAACCACCTCTGATTTTAAAAAGTATTTAGCAAAACTATCGAAAACTGAAAAAGTACACGGTCTAATATTAGACTTGCGAGGTAATCCTGGTGGGCTTTTAAAACAAGCCGTTGAAATGGCAGATTTATTTATTGAATCTGGAGATATTGTTTCAACTATTGGTCGCGATAAAGAGCAAAAAAATGTTCTTCACGCCGCAAAAGAGGGGACTCTAGATAGTAAAATTAAACTAGCTGTATTAATTGACGAAGGATCTGCAAGTGCTAGTGAGATTTTAGCTGGAGCATTAAAAGACCATGGGCGAGCTAAAATATTGGGGCAAAAAAGCTACGGCAAAGGCTCAGTACAGTCTGTAATCCCATTAGAAAATGGGGATGGAGTAAAGCTGACTATAGCTAAATACTACTCACCAAAAGGTTTGATTATTGATAAAAAAGGTGTATTACCAGATGTTCAGCTCAAAACTGACAAAAAAGAGTATAAACTAAGTGAAATCGAAAATGATCCTTGGATCATTGAAGCAAAAAGTAATTTATAAACTAAGCTTCAATGATTTTTGAATTTTCAATAACAAAACTGATAACATTATCTTCCATTAACTTATAATAGAGCGAATCTTTTTTATTTATATCAGAGTAATACTCTTTAACCTTATGGGCATTTGGACCCGCTTGGGCAATCATCATTTGGATTTTTGAATCTATATCTTTTTCAAGAGGTCGAAGATTTTCAGTTTCAGCGATTGCATCCATTAAAAGAGAGACATGAATGATGTCTTTTGCATTTTTAGTAAAGTCTTCATCCCATTTTGTGTAGTATTCTTTCATCTCTTCTTCACTAAATCCTTGTGCCACTAAAGACTGCTGCGAGTTTTGTTTTAATCCTTCTTTTTGCTGATTTACCAAAGTCTCTGGAAGTTCGATTGGGTTGCTCTCGATTAAAGATTTTAAAACTTCTTCTTGCATAGCTTTAACTGTACGTTCTTCTTCTGACCTCAACAGGTCCGTTTTTATCTCTTCTTTTAAGGCCTCAGCAGTTTTTACTCTTGGATCACCTAAAGATTCTACAAGTTTATCGTCTAATTCAGGGACAAGTTTTTTTAAAATTTTATTCACTGTGACTTTGAAACTTACGTTTTTACCAGCGATTTCGGTGGCTTGGTAATCCTCCGGGAAGGATAAATCCAAGGTTTTTTGTCCGCCAGCTTTTGTACCAATCAGTCCTTCTTCAAAACCAGGAATAAAAGAATTACTTCCTAGTTCAAGGATAAAGTTATTAGCGGCACCGTTAGGAAGAGGCTGATTTGGACCTAAAAAGCCTTCAAAATTTATATCCACAAAATCTTTTTCCTGAGCGGGTCTATCTTCAAAAACAGGAACTTTTTCGGCTTTAGAATCCAAAATTTGACTAATTATATTTTGAACCTTTTCTTCTTCGACTTTCGCAACTTCTTTTTTTAGTTCAAAACCTTTGTATTTCGATAATTTAATTTCAGGTTTTACTTCAAGTGTTGCTGTAAATGAAAAGCCCTTATCCTCAGTTATTTCGTTTAGGTCTATTTGGGGCATGCTGACTGGATGCAATTTATGTTCTTTTAAAGCTTCAAAGTAGTTTTTGTTTACTAAGTTGTCGACAACATCATTAATTACTCGGCTTCGATACATGGCTCGGATTTGATCCATAGGTGCTTTGCCTTTTCTAAATCCCGGAAGTACTAAATTTTTTTGGATTTTTTGGAACTCGATTTCAAAAGCAGCTAAAACTGCAGCAGGTTCAATTTCAATTTTAAGGGTTCTTTTAAGTCCGTTACTGGATTCAAGACTAGATTTCATGAATGAGGCTCCTAAGCTACTGCTAATTTAAACTTCGAAAAATTCGAATTAAGTCCTTAATATTTTTGATATAAGTGATATGTTATATATCTATGAAAAGTGTCAGCTTCAACAGGGCTTCAGGATTTTTGTGGTAAAAAATGAAAAAATTCACTTTTTTACAGGCAAAGGTGGTGTGGGTAAATCAACACTCAGCATCGCGTTTGCTCGCGAGCTGGCTCATTCAGGCCAAAGAACTCTTTGGCTGGAGTTTTCACAAACACCTACTCTCAAGCATTTTTCAAAGATCGAACTTACTCACAAGCCTGTCAATTTAGCGGTGAATTTAGATGCAGCATCGTGGAATGGTGAAGATTGTCTGCAAGAGTTTGTTAAATATTCTGTGAAATTGCGACTTATCTATGAAACTTTTTATAGATCTAAAGCCATTAATGCACTTATTAAAGCAGCTCCGGCTCTTCGAGAAATTGCATTTCTGGGTTACTTAACAAGTCACCTCCGGGACGTTAAACCCTGTCTTGAGTATGATCAAGTTGTAGTCGATGCGCCCTCCACGGGTCATTTTTTAGCATGTTTAAAAGTTCCAGAAGCTTTATTAGATATTTCAGACTTTGGTCCAATGGGTTTTCATTGCAAGGGTATTTTGGATGTTCTGCGAGACAACCAAAAAACGGCCATTTACTCCATATTTTTGGCGGAACCTTTAGTCTTAATGGAGCACAACTATTTGCAGCAAGAGCTTGGACTTTTGGGACTCACTTCAACCCCTTGGATGAATAAGGCCTTAAATCCTGCAATTTTTTCTGATCTTAAAGATATTATAAGTAAATCCGAGTCTAGTCCTACAGCTGAAGTAAAAAGGCCTCTTGTTAATAAATTATTGAGCACATTTGAACAGCAACAACAGGTATTAAAAGATTTAGGTTCCAAAAACCTAATTATGACCTATGAAGATCATAGGGATGCAATTGAAGTGCAGTTGCAAGCAATTATTAGGAGCAATTTTTAATGATTACTTCACTTACTCCTGTTTATTTTTTCCTTGGACCAGGTGGTGTTGGTAAATCAACGATTTCAGCTCTAACGGCCATAAAATATTCTTTAGAGGGCAAAAAGGTTTTGATCGCAACTTTTGATCCATCACCTAGATTAAAAGATATTTTAGCACCTAAGGGAGGCTTTCAAAATCAAACTTTAAATATGAATCTGGAAGTTGTTGTTTTAAACTCTAAAGAAATTTTCGAGTCCTTGCTTCGATATGTAGATGTAAACACATCGGAAGGAATTAAAAAAAATAAGCTTTTTAAACATTTAATTGAAAGGATACAAGGCGTTCAAGAATTTAGCTCATTGTATTTTTTAAACCAGCATGTAAGCACTAATAAGTACGATTTGATAATTATCGACACGCCTCCATTACAAAATTCATTGGATTTTTTTTCATCCCCGCAAAAATTAAAAGATCTTTTTGCAAGTACAATTGTTAAGCTATTTATTGGTGATTTTAATAAAAATTGGTTTGAAAAGATTTTTAAAAAAACTCGAGATTTAGCATTTGTTACGCTAAAAAAATTAACTGGGATAGATTTTTTTGAACAACTAATTTCATTGATGAAAGCCCTTGAAAAACTTCAACCCATAATTTTAAAAACACTTAATGACAGTCAAAGTATTTTATTTGCTCCATCTTCGCTATATTCATTTGTGACTTCATTTGAAGAGCAAAATCTGTTAAATGCTGAACTTCAGATGCAGATGATTGGTAATACAAATATAAAATTTAGTGCCTTATATATTAATAAATATGAAAGCATAGAAAACGATGAGATCAATAGTTTATGCAAGCTTGCTAATGCATCTAATAAAAACAATCTTTTGGAGTATTTAAATTATAGAAAAACAAAATACGAACATCAGTATAAGCAACTAAAAACTTTGGTTAAAGATGCCAGATTTAAACTTTACACATTAACTCAATTTGTATCTTACGAAATGACAGAAGCTGATTTGATCACTAAATCCAGAGAAATCCATGAATACAACACCTAAACTTAATTTTACTAAGGGACTTTTGTGTTTACCTAAAGGTCTAAAGGAGATTCTTTTTGATTATAGGATATTATTATACACGACTATACCGATTGTCTTGGGTTGTGGATTAATTTATCTGGGATTTTACTTCGGGTGGGATTGGATTACAGTTTTAGTCAAGAAACAATTGCTTTACTATATGGGGCATTGGTTTTCTGAAAAAAGTTTTATCTTTAAAATTTTATTTTCAATGTTTAACTTTATTGCAAAGATTCTGTTTACAGTTCTTGCGGTGTATATTGGATTTATGATTATTCAAATTATATCAATTCCTTTTTACAGCTTAAGTTGCGAGCGAATTTTAATGAAAAGAGGTGTTTTTCCTAAACGTGATTTTAATTTAGGTATTTGGATTCGTTTAAATATCCGTTTGTTCCTTATTTCTATTATTAGAATGACCATTTTTTTAGTATTTGGAGCTATTGTTTTTATACTTTCATTTATCCCAGGATTACAATTTTTGGCTTTACTATATTCCGGTTATGTAATGGCTTTGGATTCTGTAGACTATACTCTTGAAATTTATGAAATGAATTTGGGTCGAAGATTAGGAATTTATTTTGGGAATATGAGCTTTTTTCTTGGTCTTGGATTGGTACTATCACCCAGTTTATTTGTGCCAGGTTTAACTTTAATACTATTGCCCATAGCTGTAGTGGGATCAGCGGTTTGTTTTGCAGAAACCAAAGGAAAAGAAGAATATGAAACACTTATTGCATGATAAAATAGTTGCTAAACATACTGAGCTTCATAATTGGTATAAAGACAAAGTCATTCAAAAATACGTTCCGTTCTATTCAAGTTTTGATATTCGTGATTCAGGACACAAAATAGCTCCTGTTGACGCCAATCTTTATCCCGCAGGTTTTAATAATATCTGTCAAACAGATAAAGAAAATTCGTTTGATTTAGCCCATGAATATATCAAAACCCATTATGGAACAGGAATTAAAAATATTGGATTATTTGTAGAGGAACATACAACGAATTTTTTTTATTGGGACAATGTATATTGGATTAAAACTTTGTTAACTGAAGCTGGTTATAAAGTTCAAGTGTTACTGCCTAGTTTAGATTCTGACAAAAAGGTCTTTAAATCAGCTTCCGGCTATAACGTTGAAACCTATCCAGTAACAATTGATGAAAGGGGCTATGTTCATGCAGAATTTATGATGGATCTCATCATAAGCAATAATGATTTTTCAACAGCTTTTGAGAGTTGGGCTAAAGATGTTTCAACTCCTATCAACCCACCATTATCAATGGGTTGGCATAGCCGAACTAAAGATAGTTTTTTTAAGGTATATAACGAACTTGTTGAAGAGTTTTGCGAAATTGCCCATATAAATTGTGCGGTACTTAAAATTAAAACCGAAACTTTTAATGGCTTTGATTTAAAAAATGAAGAAAGTTTGCTTAAACTGACTCAGTCTTGTGAACGATTTTTTGAAGAGTTAAAACAAGATTATGAAGTAAACGGAATTCCATATAATCCATATATGTTTATTAAGAACAATGCTGGCACTTATGGACTAGGTATTATCGAAGTAAAAAATCCAACGGACGTGCAATCGTGGAATTATAAATCTAGGAAAAAAATGAAAGCAGCCAAAGGCGGCAAAGATATTCATAGTGTAATTTTACAGGAAGGCATACCTACTATAGTTAAAAACCAAGATGATTTTGTCGCCGAACCCGCCATTTACATGATCGGTAGCCGGCTTGCAGGTGGTTTTTTAAGAGTCAATGAGCGCAAGGGTCCCGAGGATAATTTAAATGCACCTGGGGCCGTTTTCTCAAGATTATGTGTGTCTGACCTAGAGTTTGATCATCAAGGGAAAATGATGGAAAACGTTTACGGATGGGTTGCTAAGCTGGCTCTGCTTGCCATAAGTCGTGAATTTGAGAAAAAAGGTATAGAACTTATAGGTTCTCATTTAAAAATTTGATGAGAGTTGTTTATTTAAGTTAGAATAAAATTGTGAATATTCAAAGGCTTTTGCCTCTATTCATTTTAGCATGCGGCTTTGTAATTGGTCTGCGACTTGGCGTTACATCACTCGATGGTAAAGCGACCGTTAGACTTTATCAGTTAGGTCGTGTGGTGGCTGGATCCAATCAAACCGTGAAAAAACCTTTGCTTTTGGATGAACGTTTAACTCGAGTTGAAAATATCATTGAATCTTTGACAGTAGTTCGAAGTGAAGAACTTGGCGTAATTGGAATTCAGTTTGGCAATTACATTCCTGAATATTATCAAAGTCTTTGTTCAGCTTATTCTAAAATTGAGATTGTTCTGTTTGGGGATGAAATTGCAACAAGTGGCGATGCACCTAAAATGATCATCTCTGGATTATGTCCTTCAGATCCAAATGCTAAAATTTTAACTCATAAACTGCCACAAATTTTTCCGCTCTTTTTGATTTCAGACTGTAAGTCTAGCGCTCGGATTCAAGACCAAATAGAGCTTAGTAATGGAACAAATATTAAAACCGTTAACATGTTTGATATTGGCGTGGATGAGCCTAAGTGGTTGATTCAAAAGATAAACTTTATTGACGAGAGCAATCCCGTCAATACAATCGAGTTTAATCATCAAGAGATTAAAACAATTCTAGTCAATAAATCTCCGAATGCGATCAGAGATAAAATCTTTGTGAGCTGTAATTAGAGATAATTCACTTAATTATTAATATTAAGATTAATTAGTCTATTCCTTTGAGAAGTGCATTAAATTTTAATATCAACAAAAACTATTTAACAAAAGTTTTTGCAAGTTCGACAAAAGTTCGAACAAGTACACCGGTTGCACCTTTTTTTGGAAGATATTCTCTACGATTGCCACAATTCCAAGCTGTACCAGCTATATCAAAGTGAGCCCAAGGAATTGAAGCATCGACGAATTCAGCCAAAAATGCGGCTGCAGTAGCACTGCCAGCACCTTTAGTGGAACCAATGTTAGAAAGATCCGCAAAAGTACCTTTTATATCTTCAGAATGGTCAGAAATTAGTGGCATTCGCCATAAATTTTCTTCAGACTCGTATCCAGTTTTTTCGATGATTTTAGCTAAGTTATCATCTTTCGTATAAAAACCGGTATGACTATTACCTAGGGCGATGACCATAGCACCTGTTAATGTAGCTGTGTCAAAAATAACTCGTGGTTTTTGTTCAGAAGCGTATGAAAGCGCGTCAGCTAAAATCAATCGACCTTCAGCATCTGTATTAAGGATTTCTGCTGTTTTGCCATTTCTAAACTTATGGATGTCACCAGGTTTGGTTGCAGAACCACCCAGAAGATTTTCAGTGCTAGGCACTAAAGTCATAACATTTACTTTTAATTTGAGTTTCGCAATAGCTAATGTGGCCCCAATGACAGCTGCCGATCCGCACATATCGTATTTCATCTCATCCATTCCAGGACCTGGTTTTATAGATATCCCGCCAGCATCAAAGGTTAAACCTTTGCCGACAAAACAAATAGGTGTTTCATTCGCCCCAGCTCCTTTATATTCCATAATTATAAATCTTGGGTCTTGATCACTGCCTTGAGAGACACCTAATAATCCACCGAATTTTTCTTTTTTAATTCGAGCTTTGTCCCACACAGTAACTTTAATGCCAGTACCTTTAGCCGCAGCTTCAGCCTCTTGAGCCAAAATTGTGGGTGTCATTAAATTCCCGGGGGCATCACCCAGGCGACGAGCAAAATTTACTTGTTCCGCTATAATTTGTGCTTCATTAAGAGCTTCTTTGGCACCTTTAATATCTTCTATATTCGAAAATATAAATTGAATGTCAGCGTCTTTATCTTTTTTAGTAGTGATATTTTCATTGTAATTAAAATCAGCTATTTTTAATCCCTGACTGAATTTAGCCACGAAATCATTTTGACTTAAAAGTTTATTGTGTTTCGTTGGAGTTGCTATGGTAACTTTTGTAATTTTGTTAGCTTTCAATGTTTTCAAAACGATTGCCGCGGATCTACGTACATCTTCACCAGAAAGTTCTTCTAAAGCTCCCAAACCCACAATAAACACATTTTTATAAACATTTAAGTCTGTATTTAAAAAAGACGTAATGGATTTTTTTTTGCCTAATTCATACTCTAGGAAATCTTTATCTAATTTTACTTCTCCGGATAAAACTTTTTTCTTGTCATCACTGAAAAGAACTAAGGATTTATTGTTGATATTTTCAAAGCCTTTTTTTTCTAAATCGAATTTCATATCTTCTCCATTTAATTTTTAATTTAAATAAAAATATTTTTTACACTTATGTCTCAAATAAATCCAAATCGGCTTACAAAAAATGTCAGCAAGTTAAAGCGGCGACAATAAGATAAGCAGTAAAAGTGATTAAGACTCTGTTTCAATAACATACAGTTTTAAACATTAGAAGTCCCTGGACCTTGTCATTTCATTTAAAGGTCCCATATTGACACGCATGGGTCTAGGAATAGTGACAAGGCTTGGAATTTGCTTATATTTCTATAATTGCAAGTCGATAAAACTTTATTCAAAAGGTGGTAAAAGATGGCATTAATTCCTGTTGTTATTGAGCAGACTCCTAGAGGCGAAAGAAGTTACGATATTTACTCCCGACTTTTAAAAGATCGAATTGTAATGCTACAGACACCGGTGACTGACGATGTGGCCTCTAGTATTATTGCGCAATTATTTTTCCTTGAAATGGAAAACCCAGATCAAGATATTCATATGTACATTAATTCCCCCGGGGGCAGTGTAACTGCAGGATTAGCTATTTACGATATTATGCAATTTGTTAAGTGTGATGTTCGTACTTACTGTTTGGGCCAAGCTGCAAGCATGGGATCACTTCTTCTTGCTGCAGGAACAGCTGGAAAAAGATATATCCTTCCTAATTCAAGAGTTATGATTCACCAACCTTTGATTTCCGGCGGCGGCTTATCAGGTCAAGTCACGGATATTGAAATTCATGCTAAAGAAATGCTCTACCTGAAAGAAAAACTTACTAACATTTATGTTCAGCATACAGGTTTATCTTATGACAAATTAAGAGATTCCATGGAAAGAGATAAGTACTTGAGTCCTCAAGATGCCAAAGAATTTGGTATTGTAGACGAAATCGTAGAATTTAGAAAAAAACTTCACAAGGCGAATAAATAATGGGCGAAAGTAAAAGTGATTTGAGCTGTAGTTTTTGTGGTAAAGGTCAAAAAGAGGTTAAGAAGTTAATCGCGGGACCGGGTGTTTACATTTGTGATGAGTGTATTGATCTATGCAACGATATTATTGAAGAAGAACAAGAAAAGGAGACTCCAAATTCGGCTCTGCTTAACGTTCCAAAACCAAATGATATCTTTAACGAACTAAGCACTTATGTAATTGGACAAGACAAAGCCAAGAAAACTTTATCTGTGGCTGTTCATAATCATTACAAGCGTGTTAATGCATTAATGTCAGGCAAAAAAGATGATATCGAAATTTCAAAAAGTAACGTTCTTTTGATTGGTCCTACGGGATCAGGAAAAACTTTACTCGCGCAAACCATTGCTAAAATTCTAAATGTTCCGTTTGCTATGGCAGATGCAACATCTTTAACAGAAGCAGGTTATGTGGGTGAAGACGTCGAGAACGTGATTTTGAATTTACTTCAAGCTGCAGACTATGATGTAGAGCGCGCCCAACGTGGTGTGATTTATATTGATGAAATTGATAAAATTACAAGAAAATCTGAAAACCCATCTATTACCAGAGATGTAAGTGGCGAAGGTGTTCAGCAAGCATTACTTAAAATTCTAGAAGGCACTGTAGCTAATCTTCCACCCAAAGGTGGCAGAAAACATCCACAGCAAGAGTTCATACAAGTAGACACTACAAATATTTTATTTATCTGTGGTGGAGCGTTCGTAGGCTTAGACAAACTCATTGAAAATCGTCTTTCTAGCAAAGCTTTAGGTATTGCAGCTAACATTCAAACGGCAGAAGAGAAGAGTAAACAATCTGATGTTATCTTTTCCAAAATTGAACCTGAGGATCTGTCTCGTTTTGGTTTGATTCCTGAGTTTATTGGTCGTTTGCCGGCTATTGCAACTTTAGGGACATTAGACGAAGAGGCTTTAATAAGCATCTTAACAGAACCTAAAAATGCTCTTACTAAGCAGTATAAGAAATTGTTTGATTACGAAGGTGTTGATTTACAGTTCACAGCAACTGCACTAAAGGCTGTGGCTCAAAAAGCGATTAAACGTAAAACAGGTGCTCGTGGTCTTCGTGGGGTCCTGGAAGAATCAATGCTAGATATTATGTTTGAAATCCCTTCCAAGTCGAACATAAAAACGGTTATAATAGACGAAGGAGTTATCACACAAGATAAAGCTCCAGAGTTAGTTTACAAAACTGGCTCAAGCGGACTCGAAAGTGGTAAAGCCAAAAAATCAAAAGGGGACGGAAATTCAGATTCATCAGCAGAAAGCGCGTAAATCCGAATTTTCCCTCTTTCAAACTCTTTAAAGGGGGAAAACAATGAGCCAAAACAAAAGCCAAATATTACCACTATTACCACTACGTGATTTAATAGTTTTCCCACACATGATGATGCCTTTGTTTGTAGGGCGAGAAAAAAGTATTAATGCCTTAGAAGAAGCTATGGCAAACCAAACAGATATTGTTTTGTCGGCTCAGCGTGATGCCAAAACAAATAATCCTGGTCCAGATGATATATTTGATATTGGTACAGTATGTACAATTATTCAGTTACTTAGACTTCCAGACGGGACTGTAAAAGTTCTAGTAGAAGGAAAAAAACGTGCAAAGATTTCAAATTTTATTGAAGACGAAAAATGTTTTCGCGTTGAGACCACAATTTTAGAAGAAAAAATTAAAAATGAAGTCGAAGCCACAGCTCTTATTAGATCGGTGAAGACGGCGTTTGAAAATTACGTAAAGCTGAATAAACGTATACCACCAGAAATTTTAATGCGCGTTTCTTCCATTGAAAATGCCAGTGAGCTTGCTGATATTATAGTGGCACAACTAAATTTAAAAATTGAAGATAAACAAAAATTACTTGAAATGGATGATCCTACAAAACGTTTAGAAGAATTACTAAACATGATGTCTGGGGAGATTGAAATTCTTGAAGTTGAAAAACGCATTAGAAATCGCGTAAAACAACAGATGGAAAAATCCCAAAAAGAATATTATTTAAACGAACAGATGCAAGCCATTCAAAAAGAACTTGGGGACAAAGATGATTTCCAAGCTGAAATTGAAGAGCTTTATGAAAAATCTAAATCTAAAAAAATGAGCAAAGAAGCTCGAGATAAAGTTGAAAAAGAAATCAAAAAATTAAAAATGATGTCGCCGATGAGTGCTGAAGCCGCCGTTATCAGAAATTATATCGATTGGATTTTAACTTTGCCATGGTACGACTATTCTGTTGAGACTTTGGATGTTCAAAAAGCCAAAGGAATTTTAGATCGAGATCATTGGGGCTTATCGAAAGTCAAAGAAAGAATTTTAGAATATCTAGCGGTTCAAACTTTATCTAGTGAACTTGCAGGCCCTATACTTTGTTTAGTGGGACCTCCTGGTGTTGGAAAAACATCTTTAGGTCGAAGTATTGCCGAGTCTTTAAACCGTGAGTTTGCTCGAATCTCTCTAGGCGGAGTTCGTGATGAAGCTGAAATTCGAGGCCATAGAAGAACTTATGTTGGAGCTATGCCAGGTAAAATTATTCAATCGTTGAAAAAGTGTACATCTGGGAATCCTTTAATTTTATTAGATGAAATTGATAAGATGAGCATGGATTTTCGTGGTGACCCATCGGCGGCACTACTTGAAGTTTTAGATCCAGAGCAAAATTCCACTTTCCAAGATCACTATATGGAATTGGATTATGATTTATCAAAAGTCATGTTTGTAACTACAGCTAATTCACTGCATACAATTCCAAGACCACTTTTAGATCGAATGGAAATCATTCAACTAGAAAGTTATATTGAGCGTGAGAAGCTTGAAATTGCAAAAAAATACTTAGTGCCAAAACAGATTAAGCGTCATGGTTTGTCAGACTATAATGTAGACATCCAAGAAAGTGCAATCACGCATTTAATTCGACATTTCACACGCGAATCTGGGGTTCGTAATCTTGAAAGACAAGTAGCCACGCTATGTCGTAAAGTAGCCAAAGAGATCGTTGATGAAGAGCTTTCTGAAAGTAGAGCCAAAAAGGTTTCGACAACTAAGTCAGCCAGCAAAAAGAAAGTAAGAAAAGTAAATGCTAAAAAAGTACAAGATCTTTTAGGCTCCCAACGGTTTAGACATGGTAAAATTGAAGCCGCAAATGAAATCGGTTTAACCAATGGCTTGGCGTGGACAGAAGTTGGTGGCGACTTACTTGTGGTTGAAGTATCCATTATTCCTGGTCGCGGTAAATTCACCATCACAGGACAGCTTGGTGATGTGATGAAAGAATCTTGTACAGCCGCTCTAAGTTATGTCAGATCTCGTGGTCCACTTTTTGGGTTAGATAAAGACTATTACTTTAACCATGACGTCCATATCCACGTTCCAGAAGGTGCGATTCCTAAAGATGGTCCTTCAGCAGGTCTTGCCATCACGACAAGTATTGTTTCAGCTATGCTCAAAATTCCAGTGAAACGTACAGTTGCAATGACAGGAGAAGTCACTTTACGAGGTCGTGCCTTACCAATTGGTGGCTTAAAAGAAAAGATCATTGCCGCTCATCGTGGTGGTATCAAAATGGTGATCATTCCTAAAGACAACGAAAAAGATGTTAAAGATATTCCTGAAGAGATTTTAAAAGAGCTACAAGTGGTTTTAGTCGATCACGTCGATCAAGTTTTAGTAAATGCTTTAGATATCAAAAACGCTAAAGAGATCTTTAAGAATCGTGGAGAGCGGGGTTCAGGCATCAAAGCCAATTACACCGGTCACCAACTTCAACCCCATTAATAATTAAAATATTTTGTTGATACAGCGTCGCCTTGGCTTCGCTGTATTTTTATTTTCCATTTAATTTAATTTAATCTTAAGAAACATTTGCAGTACATTATTCGGCCGGCCCATCCATGGGCCTAGCACTACCGGCTTCGCCTCAGCGCCTCCGGCTGTAGTGAGCCTCTAATGTTCTACAAATGTTTCTTAAGATTAAATTAAATTAAATTAAAACTAAATAAAATACGAAGAAGCGAAGCTACCTCGTATTTTTACTTAAGTTTATCAAACTTATATTATTTCGAAGTGTATGGTCTACCTAGTGTACGCCTCCGCGCCTGAGTCTTGCTTCCTAGAAGCTAAGTCACTCTTGAGCTTTTTAACAAATTAGTTGGTGAGCTGTATTTTTAATACAGCTTTAGCCTTGCTCCTTGTCTTGGCTTTGTCGTTAAATCATTGAAAGCTCAGTAGCCGTTGAAGATCAAAAACAAAACTGGTTTTTTTTGTTTCAAGACCAAATTATCTTTTAACTGTGGAAGCTCATAGTTCCAATCGAGATCAATTACTTTTTTTTCTGGCAAGTTTTCAACGACTTTGTAAATGGCCTCCATAATGGGTGGTCTAACTCTAGCACACCCATGAGAAGCCCTGGTGCGTCCTAATAGTGGCCAGTTCGCTTGAGGTGTTCCGTGGATTGCAACATATGAAACTTGCTCTCGAGTGTCATCAGTCCACTGATCAGGAGATAAACTGCTGTCATGGTAATAGTAACCTACATACAAAGAGTGCGACATAGGCTGACTTTCATCGTTCGTATACATGGCTTTTGATCGACTCCAGTTCACCTGAAAGATTCCAGAAAATGTGGGCATATGGTAAAGGGTCCCAGATGAGATAGGTAAAACATCTAAACCATTCCAATCGAATGGCATTCCCGGGGCATAAGGCATTTGAGTGCCAAAAACATTTTGAGGGATTAAATCTGAAAGCTGAATTGTGCCATTTACTAATCCAGTAATTTGTCCGACTTGGTTTCTAGTAAAAATCTTTTGGCTACCAGGTTGCTTTTTAATAATAAGCATATGTTGGTTAGGTATAAAAGCACCTATTTTGGTAGGTCCTTCTTCGGTATTGATTAAAAAAAACATTTCGTAGCTAGATTCTAAATCTTCAGTTAAAGCTTGGGAGATGACATCAAAATTATGAGTTACAGATTTTAATCCAGCTATGCAGAAAGATGTGCCTAAAAACAAACTTAAAATTGTAAGCTTTATTGCCAGCAAAATTTTTTGGTAGATTTTAAATAAAATCATAAATTATCACTTAAAGAAATAACCAAACATACATCCAAATTGAAGAATTCCACAGGGGCTTCCAACTGGGGAAGGTTCACGATCTGGAGGTGGTGATGGATATGATGGATCATATGGGTCTTTAGGGTCGTTAGGAACATTAGGGTCCACAGGATTAAAAGTTGATCTTGGATAATTTGGAAACCAATAAATGCCAAATGTTGAAGGCTTGTCTGATAAGTTATTTTTGTTTAAAGTGTTATTTGGAATGGATTTGGATTCAGGAACCAAAGTATCAAAAATTTCCATTTCAGAATCTTTAGTATCATATTTTTCTATTCCCAACTTTTCAAAAACATATTTGGGAACCCAAAAACATTTACATTTAAAAGACATTGGTTCGTAACCAGAGGTGAATATGTTTGTGGCCTGTTCTTCAGAAATTCCTAGGGTTGAAAAATCCGTATTTATATCTAGGGTAAATTCTTTGCCAATATCACATAGATAAAAGTCGTTATCCGGTGAAAGTTGAATTTTACTGAAAGGGAAAAATCTATGTTCAATTAAATTTTCGACTTCATTTTCTTTAAGGTCATCGACTATTTCCTCAGGATTCATATTTTCAACAGAGTTAATTTCATCTTTGGGCTGAAGATTCTTTATGAAAGAAACAAGTAGACCTTCTTCAGTCACAAATCTAAAGGTTTTATCTTCAAGTTCATACTTGTCATCAATTTTTAGGTGAACAACATCAAGAACGTTTTCAGTAGGCAATTTTGGGCACTGTATTCCAGGTTCGCTGCATTTAACACTTAAACTTTCAAGTTTGATAAGGTCTGAGGGGCTAAGAACAGTAGCAGCCCAAGACATTGAACTCATAAATAGGGTTATTAATGACAGAGCATTTAAACCAGAATTGAAAGTTACAGATTTCATAAATCCCTTTGCGTTTCGGTATTTCAGTATCAAACAAAGTGTTGAGATTCAATGAATCACAGGTTTAACTTTGTCTTAACTACCTCATTTCAGTGATTTGTAAAGCACAAGTTGTACCAATTATTAAACCAATGGTTTTGTTTGAGCCGGAAGTGTAGTGTTAATCTTTTTTACACCTTTTCAACAATATCTTTGTTTTTGATTACTACGCGATCTAAAAAAAAAATTGACCTTTGGCCAGTTCGTGGTTTGATTATACTGTGACATTATGATCAATGTGAGTCTTAAATCCTTTAGAATAATTTTGGCGCTTTCAATAGTTAGTTTGGTGTCTGCTTGTGATATAGAGGGTGAGGTACGTCAAGGAAATATCAACTCATCCATAGCCGCTAACTCTGGGGCAGCAGGTGGTAATCCTCCTATTCTGGGCGGTATATATTTTGACAGTTTAGAAGGCTTAACTATTTCGAGTTCAGGAACCCCTGGCCAAACTTTAGTCCTTAATGCCGCTTTAGAGCCAGAATGGATCACAGCCGTTCCAGGGGGAGCATTACCTTCAGCCGGTGGAGATATGACTGGAAACATCAGTTTAAACGGCAATTATATATCCGGAGATGGCGATGCTGAGGGTGTTTTCGTCGACTCGTTGGGAAATATAGGGATTGGAACTACTATGCCCACTCATGAACTTCATGTTGAGGGTAACGCTTTTAAGACAGTTGGTGGGACCGCATGGGTCACGATTTCAGACCGTAATCTTAAAAAAAATATCAAACCAATCTCAAAAGGTTTAGATCAAATAAATAAACTTAGTTTAAAAGAATTTCAATATATCAATAATGACAGTTTGGGCTTAATGGAAAGACATGATGTGGGTTTAGTGGCTCAAGATGTAATTTCAGTATTCCCAGAGGCTGTTTTATATTCTGGACAGTACCTCATGTTGGATTATCATCCCATTTACATGGCTCAACTCAGAGCTGTGCAGCAGTTGTCGGAACAAAATGCTAAACTTGAAGACAGGATTGCCGAGCTAGAGAGCAAAATAAACCGAATCCTTAAATAACCTTATATAAAAATGACTTATGTAAGCCAGAAGCCCAATTTTCTCGACCTATTTCAGCTAATTTAAGATAAATCTTAAGTTGCATTGCTTTGAGGGGGGTCATGCTTAGTCAAACTGAAATCGCTGAGACATTTTATGAATTAGGCACGCTTTACACCGATAAGGGTGAATTAAAGAAGGCCGAACCGCGTTTTAGACAAGCTGCTGATATATTTTTACAACTCAACTCATTTAAAGAGTATTTAAAGTGCCAAAATAAACTCTTTCGCGTTCTTTTAGAAATGGGACGATCCCAAGAGATTGAAATCTTAAATTCACAGTTAAAATATCAAATCAAAGCCAACGATATGCAGCCATCGGCTGCCCTCTTATACACCCAGGCTTTATTTTTCTTCCAAGCAAAAAACTATGAGGAGTGTGAAAAATCCTTAGATGAATCTTTAAGACTATCCCTTCAAGAAGATTCAAAAGAAGATATTTGCAACGCTCTTTTTGGTCAGGCCAGATTATTTTTTATTCAAGGAAAACAAGAGGCTGCTGAGAAAAAAATTAAAAATCTAGAAATATTTTTTGATGTTATAAAGTTGCCTGACATTAAAGTGGCGACTCATTTCTTAATGACAGAAATGCAAATGAAACAAGGTCAGTACACTAAAGCTCTGGATCTGATATGGAAATGTCATGACATTTTAAAAAGCAATCCAAATCCGTTTTTTAGATCCTACCTTTTTGTGAACTTCTCTCTATGTTATTTTCATCTAGGCAATGCTGATTTATCCAAACATCATTTAAAACTTGCAAGACAAGCTATCAAAGAAGACGAGCACATTAATAGTCTTAGAATGCTTCAGCGTGCCGAAAGTATCGTTGGTGGCGATGAGCCCGAATACGACCTGGTTCTTCATAAAGAAGCGGCAACGGTTAAGGAAAAGCAATTGGGTGAAATTGCAGTTAAAAATCAATTCATCCTTTTAGAGATGTTGAATCTTTTTTTAACCCATCAAGGCAAAACTTTTTCAAAAGAAGATTTAGCAAAAATCATATGGGATCAACAGTATGATCCAGGCGTTCATGATAATAAAATTTATGTAACAATTAAAAGATTAAGGCAATTGATTGAGCCTCAAATTGAGCATCCAAAATATATTTTTAGAAGCCGTAACGGGTATTACTTGGACAAAACGGCTAAAGTTTGTGTGCTGTAATTATGGAGAGTTATGTTTAAAATTAAATTGATTCTACTTTCCTTGTTGATTTTGTTTAATCTACAATCAGTAAACGCTTTGGAGCTTTGTTCTTTAAAAGGTGATTTTGTTCCTTGGCCATGGGCTCAACAATTCACTTCGCAAGTTTCTGGTCAAAACTGGATGGTTGTTGATCAAAATGGCAGCCCACAGGGAACTATGAAGTTATCAAAAGCCGCATTTTTCTGGGGTAGCGATGTTTATACCATTGTTGAAAGCGATTTAGATGGCAAAAACACTAAATGGGGAATTGCTAGGGCCTCTACAGAAGCTGATGCTCCCGTAGAATTATCCTTTAATGTATGGGACACCAGCATTACTCCGCCTCAAAAAGACATTTACAATATTAAAATGGGTTACTGGAAGTCGTCTTTAGACCAAATAACTCTTGAGGAAGAAACAAACCTTAGAAACTCACCTCTTGGTGTGCCATTTACATTTGAATCCAATAGTGTTTGTAAATCTTTTAGGCAACGTACAGATCAAGTAGTAGGACTAGTTTTGAATATTGAAACTCAGCGTGAGGGTGGGATTATTGAAAATAAAGTTTTATTCGGTTTAACTCAAGACCCCATTTATACGGAAGAATAAGTGACTGTATAATAGCTATTTAAAAAAAGCTCGACAAAGGTCCTAGCTTCGCATACAAAAAGTAACTCTTCAGGGAGTTAGCTCAGTTGGTAGAGCGCCACCCTTACAAGGTGGATGTCGCAGGTTCGAATCCTGTACTCCCTACCATTTATTATCTATAAATGCGTCTATTTTACTTACCAATGTGTTGAACCTATATGACAAACTAATAGGTTAAATAGTATTAAGGGATTTTGTTTTATTAAATGAATGTTTGATAAATAAGTAGAAGGTGATTTTGTTTCATTATAAGAATGTTTCCTTTATAAGTAGCACCCCTATCTTTTACAAAATAAAATGAAAAAAATTAAGGATTTATGAAGACATTAAGCGATTACTTAGCCATAAACTCAGGTCTTAGGGACAACAGCTGGGAGAGTGATTTTTTCCGAACTTTTGTGGCCTCTAAGGTTTTTGTCATCAATGAATCTGTTCAAATGGGTCCAGATGGTTGGCCTTATATTTATATAACAGACGACATTAAAACCAAGCATGTTTCCGAAGATAGTACATTAAACGTTATACAGTGGGCCTATGAACATGGAGTTGGTTTAGCTTTAAATCCGAACAAAGAACGGCCAGATTATATTTTTCACTTCGGTTTAATTTGGAACTTTGTTCATAATAAGTATTTTATTAAAAATGATGTTGTGCAAACTCCACCAAATGCTCCGATTTATGTGGCACAAGTTTCAGAAGATATTGTCCCTCAACACGCTTTAGCTTTTATTAAAGATTACATTAAATCTGCAGGTATAGAGAAACCCCGCGGAGCTTTGATTAGCAGGGACAAAATCAATTATGATTTTGCCTTAAGCTTGGAATCTTTAGGTCATCCTCCTAAAAGTGAGCATGATGGGATTGCGCGTGGTATCGGATGGTTTTTACCAAACCATCTGCCGGTGGTTCTTATCTTTGAAGAGAAACTCCAGAAATTATTTGATCTCTGAATGATAGTGTCTGAGGAAACCTCCAGACACTTTAAACTTAAATTAATCAATTTCACCAGGTTGTGGCAAAAGATCTCTAAGGCAGTTCCGCCAATACTCTGGAATATCTTCAGAGAAAGTGACTCCGACTTCAAAATAGCCTTTCCCTATATGTTTTGTTCTAGAGATCTGGCCATCGATATCAATTTCCATTTGAGGTAAAAAAAGTGCAATCTTAGTTCCAATTAGATGATCCATAGTTAAAGAAGATTTAAGGCTTTGATCGGCATCATCTCTATGGAATATAGCCAGAAATCCAGAAGTGGAAGCATCAACAATATGCCCGTTTCGAGCTATAATAAGACTTGAGTCTAAATCGCTAAGTTCACTAAAATAGACATCTTCGACGATCTTTCGTTGTGAATTTCTTTTATTGTTCACTTTCATTCTCCTATTATTTGTTAGTTATCAACGACCCTTGGCCATTGGGCTATATAGACTCAACGAAAGTCATATATATGATGGCTTATCGTCCGCATCTGTTCAGACATTTACTATAAAAATGACTGTGCTATGCTGATTATGGCTTTTTTTAAAAAGACATTAATTTCTGTCTCAAAATTGATCGTTAATTTGCCATTTTTAATTAATATTAATATCAGCAAATCAAAGGTTTAAATTTTTAGATTTAAATTGAGCAAAAAAATTAGGTGAAAATATGAATTTATATGTCAACAGAACGCTAAACTTAAAAAAAATCAAGTACATTGGTCTCGATATGGATCATACATTGATTAAGTATCATTCGGAACAGTTTGAAGAGTTAGCTTATGAACAGATGAAAATTAAATTGGTCCAAAAGCATAAATACCCTGAAGACGTTTTAAATCTTAAGTTTGAATTTAAACGAGCTATTCGTGGACTTGTTATAGATAAAAATCGAGGTAATCTTCTAAAGGTCTCAAGATACGGTGCCGTTCGCGAAGGCTATCATGGTTTGCAAAAAATTGATTATAAAAAAATGAAAACACAATTTGGTACGTTATTTATTGATCTTAATAATTCCGACTTTGATACAATTGATACCACATTTTCTATCTCCCATGCTTGTCTATTTTCGCAATTAGTTGAACTTAAAGAGACCAAATTTAAAGAAGAGATTCCTGAGTTTTCCCAAATGGCAGAAGATTTACATGATGTTTTAGATTTATCCCATCGTGATGGAAGTATTAAAAATGTAGTGATTCAGAATTTAGATAAATATGTCTTTAAAAGACAAGAATTAATGAATAATATTATGAAATACATGAAGCATGGTAAGGAGTTTTTCCTTGTTACCAATTCTGATTTTGAATACACAAATACTTTACTTACTTATGCCATTGACGAGTTTTTGCCCAAAGGTCAAAAATGGACCGACATATTTAGATGGGTCATCACCTTGGCAAATAAGCCAAGATTTTTTTATGACCAATTGCCTATTTTAAAAGTAAATCCCAAATCAGGATTATTACAAAATCACTCTGGAGAATTAAAACCTGGCATATATCAAGGGGGTTCATCAAACCATTTGTCTAATCACTGGGATGTGACTGGAGATGAAATTTTATATGTGGGTGATCATATCTACGGTGACATTTTAAGACTAAAAAAAGATTGTGAATGGCGGACGGCTTTGATTGTCGAAGAGCTAGAATATGAAGTTGAACAAAATAAATTAGGTTTACCCGTTTCAAAAAAAATTCAAAGTTTAATGCGGAAAAAAATTGCTATTGAACAAGTTCTTAATGACTATATTGCTGAAGCAATTGAAAAAAACATTCCAGTAGATGAAGACAAAAAAATGGATTTTAAAAACAAAATTGACCAAGTAGATAAAGACATTTTGCCACTTTTAAATGAACAAAGAAATCTTCACAATCCCTACTGGGGAGAAATCATGCGTGTGGGTATCGAAGAAAGCCAGTTTGCCAATCAAGTGGAACGTTTTGCCGATGTTTATATGACCGACTTAAATGATCTGATGATGCAAAGTCCAAGGACTTACTTAAGATCAATCCGCCGCCAACTGCCCCACGACATCATCGAAACCATTGAAGTTGATTAAATTTAAATTACTTACTTAAATAATTTTAGTATTTTGAACTAAAAATAATTTTAAACTAAAAGAGTCACAACTTAATCGGATACAAATCAAATTTAGTTTTGTTCCAAAGAGCTATTTCCTTGTTAAAACAAATAGTAAGTATGTAGTTTATCGAAAATAACGTTAAATACTTATCAAGACTAAGTTTTAGATGTGTAAATCAAATTCGATCTGACTAATTGAACTATGAAATACGATTATAATTGAAAACTAGCTTGTGAACTTAACTTGACCGATATTTTTCGGCATTGAAACTTAATTAGAGACATAAATCCCCCTTATACTTTTTTTTTAGTTATGCGTACTTTTATGATGCGACTTCGGTGTCATTTAATTTGAGTCAATGCGTACGTGTTGAATTTAGGGGTGACATTTTACGGTAATGAAAACTAGTGTTTAGTCAGAAACAATTTGTCTTAGCTAGGTTTATTAGATTTAGATCATTGGGTTTTTGGTACATTTCTCGCACCTTAAGCATTAAACTTAAATAAGGAGTTTCAATGAGAAATAAAATATTAGCATTCTTATCTACAACACTTCTCTTAAGCATGTTCGTACAAGCAGAGGGTATTAATGATTTAATCCAAGAGGGACATGTCAATGGAATTCGTGTCATGAGCGTTAAACAAAGGTCGAATTTTGAAAAGGGAATTAATGAAGTCTATGATGTTGAAATAGAAGTCACAGTAGGACTCCCAACCGATGAATTTGAAGTCATTGGAAAGCAGTTTGTGTATGACGACGAAGCTTATACTAAACGGATGAGAGTGTTTCTTGTTCTTCCCGCTTCACGTATGGGCGGAAGTCAGATGGTCATTTTTAGAGAATACAAAACGAGCGTAGTAATGGATGCAATTAAATATCCCATTCTTGAAGTATCTGGGAAAAAATATCTTTTTAATGCTGAATTGGGCCTTCTCACACCTAAGAATTAGTCTAAAACTTAATCGGCTACTTAGCGAATCCTTGTTAAAAAAAATTATTGTTATAAATCCAAAATTTTTTAGTTTTAATAAGCCTTGTTGATCACAACAAAGCTTGTTTATCACTTAAAACTAACTTAGTTATGCTTGCTTTTTGAAGTGACAATTTGCGACCACCGATTCGACAGTTTCTATAGTTTCAATATGATCTTTCACGAATAAATTCATTTTTAGCTTTTTATTTTGATGAGGCTGCTTTAGGGGTTGAGTCTCTTTAATCCACTCAACAAAAGCATCCCCTTTTTCAATATCTACGCCGCTTTTTTTACAATCCATAAAAAGAAAACTAGGTTCATTCGGGGTAATTTTCAAGTGAATAAAGTGAAGTCGCTTGACTGTTGTTCTATATTTTTTTTAGTATTTGATTCCATCCGATAATGTTTCATGGCACCCAAATTGCTTAATTAAACATTAACACTATGAAAAATTATGTTAATTACGACGTTTTTCTTATCTTAGGAGCTATCCTTTTAGTCACGAATATCTCTCTAAATTGCACAGCCGAAACAACAAGGCAGGTTAGACGTGTAGGTATTGAACTTGAGTTTGCGGCTACAGGCATATCTCAAAGATTACCCCAGGATCAAGTGTTTCAAAGTCTACTTGATTTAATTAAAACTAAAATTGAAGGGGGGCCAGTAACGATTGAAGAATGGCATCGCTATAGCCCAACTTTAGAGCTAAACTATGGATATTTTTTAGATACTAAGGCTAGAAAATGGCATGCTGTTCCTGAAATAATGAATCCGCTAAATCCATACCTATATGATGGTTACGAGCTTGTAACCCCTCCGCTTGAAAACCACATTGAAATTAGTTTAATCAAACATCTTATCGATGAAATTTTAGCATCGGGTCTCTTTAGAATAGGCCCATCATCTTCCGTTCACTATACAGTTGAAATTTTAGACTTGATTTTAAGAAATGGAATGCCTTTGAACCCAGGCCAAACGATACTGCCAGACGATGATTGTAATCAAGTTGTTAATCTCATTTTGTTTTTGGAGTCTAATATTCATTTTATTTACTACCTTATTAATCCACAAAGGTATGGTGATTGGGTCAATAAATACTCCCTCCCTTTGCTTTGGAATCACGTTGAACTTCTTAATGAATTAGCCCGCCTTCCAGCACCTTCAAGAACCTACTCAAATGTTAGAAATGTGTTTTTAAAGTATGATGAAGCTGAAAAAACTTTTAGAAATAATCTTGCAAGACCTTGGAAGTTTCGTTCATTTAATTACAGCTACATTTTCGGTTTAGACACTCCACCCCAAGGCTTACTGGAATTTCGGATAGCAGACCTTACCAACGGTGAAGGATTTGTTCGAAACGGAATCATTCTTGAGGCACTTATTGAAACGGGTTCAAAAATACGTTTTAATGAATTCATAAACCCAATAAAATATCCTGTACTAATTGGCAACATGAGGGAACTTTCTGATGCTCTAAGAGCTAGTATAGATCCATCAAAGCTCTCTGATTTCATTAAGAGTCTAGACTTGAATGATTCGGAAGTTAAAACTGAGCCGTTAAGATCTCGTATTCAAAGCCACTCATCATGTTTTGAATACCTAAGTCATTAGACCCAGGTTAGGCCTTATTAAAAATCTGCACTGGCTTTAAATTGTATCGAGATTAGTCAAGTTCTCATCCGCTCAGATCTACGAATGAATCTATAATTTTACTATTCCTTGGGGCCTCTTTTAACATGATAGAGTGATGGCTTTGATTCAATCCGAGGATAGAATGATCATAAAGCCGTTTTGTGAATCAGAAAACATGAAGTATATTACATGTAGCATAAAAGCATACGCAGGAACTAACCAGTGCTTTCCTACACCAAGCTTTTGTAAAAACGGGACTTTTTTAGAATAAAGCTTATTGTATTAAAACCTAGTCATTAATCAAAAATTTTTAAGTTCTAATAAGCATTGTTGAGTAGAGCAATGTTTATTTCATTTTTTAAAGTTCATTTTTTAAAGCCGCTCAGTTAAACGTGCTTTTTGAAGTGACAATTTACGCACCCAGATTCGACAGTTTTTTTGTTTTAATTGGCTCTTCTGCGAAAATATTCATATTTGACATTGGTTTAGGATAAAAATTCTCACAATTACTTGGATCAGCCTTTGCATAATTTTTGATTAATCCAAGGAGCTCAAAATGAAAAAAATATTACTAATGTGTTTAAGTTTCATGTGTTTGCAATTTGCAAACGCTAATGATGAAAAGATAGTATCCCAACTGGACCAAAATTACTCAGCAGAATTAGCTAAAGAAAATGTTGAGTGGTTGTTGTATGGGATAAATTATCAGGTCGACGCGATGTTTTTAAGAGAGGACGTGTCTGATACTCTTGATGAGATCATTAAAATTGAAAAAGTTTATATTAAAGGTACAGCCTCCAGTAGTCTAAATGGTGCTTTGATCGGTTACACTGTCTACGCGAAGGGTAAAAACTTTGCTTGTAGAGCAAATACCGGATTGGGTTTGCTGTCGATGTTTGAAATATCGTGCATTGATATTAAATAAACCGTTAGCATTAAAGTTTGAAGTTGGAAACGTTTTTCTGACTCTCGTGATCAACAAGAGCGCGGAAAGTTTCCGCTAGCCGAATTTGAATACTCTTAATCTTGTGAGGGACCTACAAAGTTGATCCCAAAAAACCATTTTCGATATTTCGCAATGCAACCTTTTGGCAAGTTAGGACAAGCGGCTAAACGACTGCAATTACCACTGGAAAAATACTATTCTACAAACCCCTAGTCAAATTTCCGAAAATTTATAGTTTTAATAAGACTTGTTGATCGCAACAAAGCTTATTTTTAACTTAAAACTGAGTCAGTTAAGCTTGCTTTTTGAGGTGATAATTTGCGCACTTCCATTTGACAGTTAATTTAGTTACAATGTGCAATTCTACGAATATATTCGTTCTTACATTGATATTTTCTATAAAAAAATGTTTCAATATTATGAATATTAAAATATCATCCGTGGCAAATATTTTGCATAATTTTAAACTATGAATTTAGTTTATAAAAATTTTTTGAGCTTACTCTTAATATTCTCATTTAACCCTGTATATGGGGGAAGTGAGTGTAGATCATTTCTTAATGATCAGAATAATAGAACTTTACAGTACTTTACTTCAAATTTAAGAATAAAAATTCTTGAAACTGATGACGAAATAAACGCAGCTCTAGATGTTGTAAATAATAAACAAGTTGAAGAGCAGTCAAAAGACAGAATTCCTAGAGAAGAAATGTTATCACACATTATAAACGGTCAAAGTAATCTTGCTGATGCAAGAGAGGCTTTTTTTAATGATGATAAAGTATTAGGTATTTCATTTGGAATTTTTCTTAATGATAAGGTTATTGGATTTATTACCTTTAGTGAGTATTACAAAGATCTACTAACCTCTATCAGAAATCAGACTAATTTAGAGGGTGAGAATTGGCTCGTTTATGGGATAGCAATACTTCCGGAGTTTCAGGGTAGAGGTTATGGTAAGGAAGTAACCAATTGGCGACTTAAGTTTGCTTTTGAATCTCTTGGTGCAGATGGAGTTTTTGTAGATATTAAACCTTCAAATTCTATTTCACAATCACTCTCGCGCCAATTTGGCTTTCAGCCACTTTATCTGGTTATGCCAGACGGTGGGGATATTTTCTATCTTTCTAGGTCGCAATATTTACGCCAGTAAGTAATCCAATCCTTGTAAGATCAAAATTAACGACAATAAAAAATTTTAAATTGACTAGAATTTATAAAAATCTGCATTGTCTTTATATCATTCCCTTCAATCTAGCTAGATATAAATAGGTATCTATGCATTTAATATATTGTTAAAAATCTACACTTAATCACATGTTTTTTGCCTTTGATTGTAACCAAGAAATAAAACAGGTCCTATAAATCCCAAAGTATATTTGATAAGTGAACCTCAATCAGAGGTGACCAAATGACAAATAATAATGAATTAATGGAACTTGCAGTTCAAGTGTTTGAATTTCGAAAACAAAAT
>JBGSLV010000056.1:0-77142 GCA_041740515.1 Bdellovibrionales bacterium
GGCGTCCATGCCTGATGCTCCTTTTTGATGTTTTGGTTCTACAAAAATCAAATCAGAATTTCAGGCGGTTGTCTGGGGCTTTTTTTTTAAAGGTCTAGCTAACTTATCCACATTTTTCCCACAAATTCTAGAAAAAACCACGCATGTCATAGGTTCAAGTTTTACGAATTTACAAGATAAATTTTTACTCGTTCTTCAAACCATCAATTCTAAAATTGATTTTTACAAATTTATTTCAAAGTCTTCATCTTCTAAAAAGAAGTAGTGATATTTTTCCTCGTTTTCGACTGAAATCATTTCCGTTGATAATAGCATTACAAATCGAACTTCCTCTTCTTTTTCAAACTTAGTATGTTTTATTGCAAAGGCAAATCTAAGGACTTTCAACAAAAATTCTGAATGCAAATCTTTCCAATCCTCTTCGGGGGTTATTTGTTTACAGTCTTCAAGCTTGCAATACAAATCAGCGATATCATTAGCGTCGGAAATTTTTGTGTCAGATAAATTCCCAATGCTATCGCAATAATTAACTTTAATTAAATTTTCTGCGGGAAGTTTTTTAATAAAAGTTTCACGAATTTTTATCTTGGTATTCATCCCCTTTGAATATTCAAAATTTAAATATTCATTATCTGGATTTTCAGTAAGACTTAAAATTATCCATTTCCCATCAGAGCTGCTAATAGATAAGTTATAAACCGTTTGAAAATCAATACTCGCAAGAAGTTTTTGCTTAAACTTCAATTTGTCTACTTCTTCAATTTCATAATTCTTAAAAACGTAATCGCAAATTAATTCGGCCATAATATTCAGACCATGCTTCAGTTCTTCCTTGTCAGCGTTGTTTTTAATTAAAAAGTTTTCTAAAACAGAAGCTCTGAGTTTTTTAGTTTTTTTAATTATGGCAAGTGTCTCAGACGTCGTATAGTGATAAAGAAATTTTGGATTCACGTGATTTTCCTTCAGTATTGAAAATAATAAAACCATTTCGGAGATTAGCTCAAAGAAAAGTCCCTCTCAACGCGAAAGCTTATAATATTTTTTAATATTCTTCTTCGATTTTAGCTCCGAGATTATTCGTCTTGGACAGAGTTTAAGGTTGATAATCTCATCGGCTTCAAGTTTTAAATTTAGTTGGACATTAAAATTATCAGCGACCAATTTATCAATCTCATCCAAAGACAAAAAGCAGGATATGGTCTTGCACATTAACTTCCGCTTTTGTGCGGCAACCTGCTTATCTGTATTTCCAGCCCTTGTAGACCTCATGGGTGTTATAAGCCTTCTAACAAAACAAATGTCCTCTGCCTGATTGTTATGAATACGGACAATCTCAATCCCAATTGACCTTAGAACATCTTCCCGGAGAAGGTCTTTTTCAATCTTTTCTAGGTGGGTTGGACCGTCAATTTCAAAGACAATAGGACGCATGCCTTTTCCATATCGTAAACCAAAAACAACAACATCTGGAACTAAAGTGCCTACAGCCAGTTTATTCCCAAGCAAGTCTATATCGATTTGTACTGGTGTGAGCCCCTTTCCTTTGGTCTCCGCAAGAACTTGCTTCAGGTGCTTATAGAAGGTCTTTTCACTACCTGTCTGGGTGAAACCAGTATATTCATGTTTTTTTAAATATTAAATTTTACATTTGGAAATCGCAGTCTGAGTTAAAAACAACAGGTGCTCATCTGTAAGGGGTGGCAAATGATGGTGAATCTTTTCTGAGACAAGACTTCTTCTAATGGATGTTTTTTTCAATGAGTACTTATTCATAGACCTTTCAAGCAGAAAGAAATAAGAACCCTTAAACCAATTTTTATATTCACTTAATCCCTCTTTGAAAGTCTTTTTAGAAAAAGAACTTAACTCTTTCACTTTATCCTTGTTCAACACACCATCTTTCATAAAAAACTCCTATAGCTTTCCTAGAGCAATCACCTAATGTAATTGCTAAAAATTTAGTGAATTCAGTCAGTTGCACCAAAATCACATTTTTGTTCTGTAAAAATTTGTACATTTCGTACAACTTGGGAAATTGATTTCAATTTCTCTAAAACATTATATCGAAAAATTAAAAACCTAAGTTGGATGACCTAAAACTGTGGTTTTGGCCCGAATTCTTCGTCTGTTACGGTTGGCCAGACAATTTAGATGTGCATCTACCTCAAAAAGAGTTTTCCTCTGATTCTGTCCCTTTCAAACTGTTGCGATACTTTGATTTATGGATTTTTAAAAGAATCAACCAAAACCTATAGACTTTATCAGATTTTCCTAGAAATTGGGGACTTTACCCATAGTTCAGTAATTAAATTCAAGCCGTGTAAATGCCGATAATCCAATATGAACGACAGCTTTTTACTCTACTTTTTTGCGGCTTTGAGTTTTGTCTTGGTGCTTTTTAATATCTACACTTCTTGGAATTTCAAGCGAATTGCAAAGTTAGAAATCGAAAAGCTCTATCGCAATCTAGCTCAAAAACACCTAAGGATTCAAAGAATCTCGAATGAAGAGCTAACCGCGCGGTTAAATGACGTTATGGAAAATGTATTGCCTGAGGTCATTAAGAATCCTTCCTATAATGCAGAACCTACACAGAAATTTATGGATGAGGTCAGTTTAATTTTAAAAGAAAACCAAGACATCTTATTTCAATACATTGTAGACTGCGTTGAAACAGATGAGCCTTTAAATTTAAAGTTCTTACTTAAAACAGTCGCAGTCACTAATTCAAGAGTTTCAAAATCAAATTTTAAATTATTATTAAGTTCCTTTAACAACGACCTAAATGCCGAATTGAAAATGGCAAACCTTTATCTTTTTCTAAAAAAATATCCAGACAACCTACCCGTGCCTAACGAGTTTAAAATTCTATTAGACGACAAAGACTTAAACTTAAGATTTATGGCTTTTAACTTTTATATTAGGTTTGCAAAGACAAATCCTGAGATGAACGAAAAGCTCAAAGAATTTGAAGACTTTGAGGGCGAGTTCTTTAAACACAACTTTTCTGAATTTTCACATTTTTTATTTAAATATGAAAAATTTGGAAATTCCAGTCTGATGTACAGTGAGCAAGAAGATAAAACTTTGTTGAATTGGTTCGAAAGAAAACAGGAAAGGTAAGTTAATTTACAATTTTTTTCGTAATTACAAATCTTGACATTTGAATCAAGCGGTAAGTAAATCTCTAATCTGGATTAACAGCCGCCTCCCATTGTAAGAATGCTGCCTTTTATTTGTTCCATAGAGCAAGCTACTTGGAAGACCATCTTAGCTTTATTTGATTTTTAAGAGCCTAGATATTCTTCACACCTGTCATAATAAACATTTTCATTAGATGTAAATATAGGGAGATTTGTATTTTCAGGAACTTGAAACTCCACCCTTGTTGAAGGAGAAATAACTCTCTTCAATCTGATTCTATTAGCCGTAATGCTTCTATAAAGATTAATTCCGTTAGAAGATTCAAGGATAACGTCATTTTCTAATTGTATGATTCTATTATTGAAGTCGGATTCAGAAATGCTAAATGCGACTTCATAACTTCCCTTTAAGCACCAATCGCCCACAAAATCATTTTGATTCAAGGTTGGTAAAGACCAGTCTGTTGTTTCATTACTCAATTCGACCTCTTGTGCACTCACCACAACACCCGCTAATAACAAAATCAAAAATAAATATGCCCTCATAAATCATCCCCTTTTTGTTTAAGTGTAAACTGCATGATTAAGGCCAAGCTACATTCATTACCATAAGATTAATTGAATAGGTTTTAGCCAAATGTTTATAGCATTTACGAATTCTCAAAATGAGACGCCGCTGTGATTGGGCCTTAATAGAATTTTAGTCGTGGCTCACTTCCTAACGAGCAATTTTAAAAACCACCTCCGGATTTATTATTTCGTTATAGGCAATCAGCTTATCCGTTGAAACTTTATCAATGCGGTGGTTTACGATTTCACTGATACGAGCTTGGTCAATTTCTAAAAATTCAGCGAACTCAACTTGGCTCATGTTTTTATCAACCATGAATTTCACAAGGCTTTGGCATAAGTCCCAACGAAAATTTTCTGAAGCCGATGAGCTTGGACCTACCATTAAAGTGCCTTCGACTTTTTTAAGCTTTTCATCCATTTTTTTGAGACGCTCTTTGCTTGGGTATTTTATAGTTTTCATTCTTACCTCCTGTAGGCGTTGACTATGCCCACATAAACCTGTTCGTTATGAATAAGCCAAAAATGAACTTTTGGGACTTGGTTTAAAGTGCATAAGTTATCCTGAATATAAACCCTCCCTTGTCGTCAACTCACCTTAAAAGCTAGTCGATTCTTGCATTATATTGCAAGAATAAGTTTGTTTTTTTAGAATAAATCAACACTCTGGAATAAGCCCCGAAAAATGGGGTTTTTACTGGGCCAACCAAAAATATGATTTTGGTGAAAATGCCGTCTAAACCAATTTTATTGGATTAGACGGCGAAATGACATGGTTTTACTAGGTTTTAAAGTAACCCTACGCCATCATGAAGCCTTCGTGCCAGACTTACACCCTCACAAAATAATCGCAAAATAAGGACGATTTTAAAAGGGGAAAAAACTTTCTCAAAAATTATTTTATGATTTTAATTTGCAAAGAAGACTTAACGTGAAATCAGGCTTCGGAATGAGTGATGTATTATCTTTAAATAAAGAAATGCTTTTAAATTGCGGCTTACCGTTCAAAATATCGCATGATAGTAAAAACTTAGAACCATCCTTAAAACACATTAAATATGTCGATATATACTTAGGACCACCATTCTCCTGCGCTGTTGTTAATCTGCAACCCCATCCAGTCGCGTCCTTTATTTCTTTGAATTCTGATGAAATTAAGCCGGCTTTTTTTTCAACAAAAGTAAATTTTTTTTCACTTTTAGAATTTAAATCCATAAAAATAAGCTCTGTGTTCGAGATTTCGCTTGGATTTAATCCAAAGGCAACAACCGAAATCAAAACGATGCACACGGGGAAAAGTAAATTAATCATAAGTTTTTCCTTTTTTTTTATATTTAGTTCTTGGCTATTACATATTCATTATTATGGGAAATACTGGAAGTGACAATTAGCATTTTATAGGATTTTTATCAATGAATCCCTAAGTGCCAATTGAATCATGACCATTTCTGGTAAACCTAGTTTTTTGGCAATTCTTAAAGCTGTGGTAGGTGAAGGTGTACGGCGACTTTTTTCAAGGTCATTGAAGTTCTGAACAGACAACCCTACTTTTTTTGCAAAAGCCGTTTGACTCATCTCTTCGCTCTCGCGCCATGCTTTAAGTAAACCACCAAAAGTCAGTGGACCATATTGTTTTTCTAATTTTTCAAAATACGACTTAGTACTCATGTTTGTGTATCTCCAGCAACTCTGCACTCTTGCCAAGTAAGCTTGGTTTATTTGAAACTATCTAGCCGACTTTGACCGCTTGCCTGTCGACGAGCTCTCCCCTAACAAATCTATGTAGAATGCTGTTAATCAATGATTGATAAGGAAGCCCCATTCGTTCAGCCTCGTCCTTAATGTCGGCAACTGTTAATGCATCAATTCGAATGTTTATAGCAACCTTTTGAGCTTCATCAAAAGTCTTCACACTTTTCTTTTTTTTCATCTTTTTTAAATCATATTCCTTTTTCATATATTCTCCTTTCATTAAGGGTCGCTTTTCTTGAAGATATAATTCGAATTTTTTCGGTCGACCTTTCGCAATAGACAACCACCAAAACATTAAGCCTTAAGGACAGGCCAATTCGAATAAATCTTTCCTCAGTCACGCTATGTGAATCATCAAAATACTCGATAGCTTTCTTATCCAAAAATACTGTCTGTGCTTCTTCAAAACGAATCTTATGTTTTCGAAAGTTCAGCTCAGCTTTTTGGTCGTCCCACTCAAATTCCATAATGAATGATAATACAATGTAAATACAATTGCAACTTTTTTTAAGACCCCTCCGTGTTGGCAGGTCCACACTTAAAACAATCCCACTATTTTAAAAATCTTTGGTTTACTTCCCTATCTAAATTCGCTCTAATTTTTAAGCATTTTAAGGTCTTTCTTGACTTCAAATCAAATATAAGGGTATCCTACGTGTAGGTAAGGCATTAGCCTCCCTCGCTACCAAAGTAACAATTATTTCTCCCCAAAACCGTTATACATAGCATGATATCAAGATATCCGATATTTCGATATCAGATTTCAGAATTGCACCTAGATCAGGAAGCAAACTGGATCACCTCACACAACTGCATAACTAAAAAGTTAACGATTACAAAACTACAAGGCACTAATGACTTTGCTTATTACAAGTTTCAGAAAATCTGATTCTTTGATCTTTTCTGTATCAATAGAAATGTCCGGTTGGATTCCAATGACCTCATTAGTTCCATCCGCTCGAACTCTTACACAATCTGGAACTTTAACCTCCAGCCTTGTATTTGGAAGCTGGAAGCGAATACCGCCATTCATGTATCCACAGCCTGCGCCATAGGTCCGGCTTCCTATCATGACAGCTGTTTTACTATCAAGATGTCGGGCAACGATGTCTTCTGCGGCGGATGCCGTGTGTTTATTCGCTAATATAAACAATTTCCCGTTGTATTTCTTTTTTCCCTTGTATTTCAGTTCACTGAATTTGCACTGCTCACCTTTTCTAAAGCCAACGAGGGAACAGTTTAGTTTGTAATTCTTTTGGTTCCAAATTTGAGTGCGGTCACAGGTTTGCGATGCAATTTTGATTGCCTCTTGCATATCCGCAATCTTCTGTTTGTCATGTGGTAAGTTGCTTCTGATCTCCTTTAACATTTGTTGAAAATGACTCATATAATGTGGATGCTTAACAAACCCACTTTTCCCACAAACAATAGGTTTAGTTGTGGTAAGCGCAGTGATGTCCTCAACCCAGTCTGTGCCACCTCCGTTATTTGTAACATCAAGAACTAAAGCATCTACCTTTGTTGCTCGAATCTTTTCAAGTGACATGTAGAATTGGTCTACGATGGCACTTCTCATGACATTGTTGATGAAATCGTCCTGACAATTTTCATCACAGGATTGTTTAAATTTATATTTATATTTGTCCCAGGAGTTAACACAGGTTTTTGGGTAAACTGTTGTGCGAAAGTCAGAAACTCGAAGGATTCCAATAACCTTTTTTCCATCTTCAACAACTAGGTAAGGGAACTCTCCTTCCCCTTTTTCCTTTACCCTCACCCCTTCAATTGGAAATTTGAATGAATAGTCTTTTTCCCAAGCAAAATCCATGAGCTTGCAGGCTTGCTTAGCTGAAATAGTTTTTGCTATTGGTGCCTTTTTATCGCTATCTACTTGGCCATTTTTATCATGTTTGGGTTCAAAAATTTGAAAATGTCCATCGTGAAATTTTTGAACAAACCTTTTGAGTGCTTCGACAGCTTCTTTTTCGTTTTTAGATTTTTTTACTTCCATTATCGTTTGATTGCTCAGTTCATAGGGGTCGAGCTTGTAGAAATTCAAGAGGTCTTCAAGATTCGCATAACTTTTGCTAATATGAATTTTAAGAGCCTCAAAGTCCTCTAAATAAGAAGTATGCGAAAAATCTTTGGTCTGCTTGCACAGTTCCAAAGCGTTGGGTTCGTCTTTTTTGCATACTTTATCGACCCCATCCCTACACCCTGCCGAATCAAGACAAACTTTCGCTTTAGCACAGGAAGTTATGGCAATTAATATTAAAAAAAGTGAAGCTAAAAATCCAAATCGTCTCATTCTAATCCCCCGATTAGCTACTACTTATCTCGTTATTTTAAAAACCACTGCAGGGTTTATTACTTCATTATATGCAATCAGCTTGTCCGTTGAAACTTTATCAATGCGGTGGTTTACAATTTCACTGACCCTGGCATGGTCAATTTCTAAAAATTCAGAGGACTCAACTTGGCACATATCTTTATCAACCATGAATTTTACAAGACTTTGGCATAAGTCCGAACGAAACTTTTCTGAGGCCGTTGAGCTTGGCCCTACCATTAAAGTGCCTTCGACTTTTTTTAGTTTTTCATCCATTTTTTTAAGACGCTCTTTGCTTGGGTATTTTATAGTTTTCATCTTCTACCTCCTAGTTTAAACAAATAAGTTAAGCGGCTAATACCTCTAAAGTAAGTTTAGGATGTAAAGTTTTGGCATAACCAAGCAATCTTTCAATCGAGTATCTTTCAATTTTATAATGAAGCACTCGACTTGTTTCAGGTTCATCCAGTCCAAGCTTCTCTGCCAGCTCTTTTTGAGAAATTTTGTGCTCCAATTTATACTCTACAATTTTTGCGCAGAGTTTGAATTTTATTTTATCGGCTTCGGAAGCATTTTTAGGAAGCACCGAACTTCCAACCACCGTATCTGAAGAAAGCTGGTCTATCATAGATTTGACATCCATATCATCAGGGTAACGTACAGTTGAACCATCTTTTAATTTAATGTTTTTTGCCATATTTACCTCCTAAAAGCATTTACAACTCCAATGTAAATTTCTTGTTCTTCAAGCAACCAAATGAGTCGATAATCCAAACCGTTGTAATGAACAGGCTCGGTTTTGAAATACTTAAATCCGTCTTTCTCTGCCTAAGGCGTGAATGTTTGGCCATCAAGTAATTTCACCAGCTCTATAATCAGATGGTCGTCTATGGATTCGTAATGCTTAACTTTATAGTGCTCATCAATGATTAGATTACCCTATCAATAGAGAGACGATTTACCTTAATAGAGATTGGATAATCGCGTCTCTCTTTCATATAAAGTAAGCTTAACCTATTTCGCCCAAGTTGTCAAATTTGACAACTTAGGGGGCCATTTGCAAGAAAAGCTGCATCCCCAATTCGACAACTTGGCCATCAAAGGCTCGAGTAAAGAAAAAACTTAACTCAAAAGAAATCACTAAAACTTGAAATCTCAAGTTTACTTTACCATCCCGTTTCGGTCTAATATTATAGTTGAAATCACTCAAAAAAAGTTTGTTTGTGCGGTTCTACTGAATCGTTGGCGGAACATTAAAAAAAAAGCTTTTTTTATGAGAATAAATTTTCGATATCTTCAACCGTTAGGCTTTTGATAGAATCTGACTTTTGATTAAAGAGTTCGTTTGAAAGGTTACGCTTAGACTTTTGCAGCTCTAAAATTTTTTCTTCCACAGTGTTTTTAGCAATAAATCGATAAGCATTTACAGGTCGGGTTTGTCCTATTCTATGAACTCGGTCGATGGCCTGAGCCTCAACCGCGGGGTTCCACCAAGGATCAAGTAAAAAGACATAATCGGCCTCAACAAGGTTTAACCCGACGCCACCCGCTTTTAAACTCATTAAAAAAACTGGGCATTCTGAAGACTTAAATTCATTGACAACCTTTTGTCGAAAAGTTGTTTTACCGTCTAAATAACTATACCGAATATTACGTACATCTAACTCATTTTTTAGTAATGAAAGTAAGCTTGTGAACTGGGAGAAAATCAAAACTCGGTGTCCTTCTGCGATCAACTCTTCTAACATTTCCAAAACGATTATAAATTTCGCGCTTTTAAAATTACTTTTTGAAGAATCTACCAACCCAGGGTGTAAAGCGACTTGGCGCAATCTAGTCAAAGCGGCCAAAATTTGAATTTGTGATTTTTTTATTCCTTTTGTTTCAACTTCAGCTAAAAGCTGAGTTTGATAATATCGTTTCAGTTCATTATAAATTTTTAACTGTTTCGGCTCAAGCTCGACAGAAATTATCTGCTCCGTCTTGGTAGGTAAATCTTTTAACACTTGATCTTTAGTACGTCTTAATATTATGGGTTTTATAGCTTTTATTAGCGACTCTTTGCTGTCGTCACTAAGTTTCAGATGAGCGCTGCTCTTTTTGCCATTTAAAAACCCAGGATTTACAAAATCTGAAAGTGAAAATAAATCTTGGATAGAGTTCTCGATCGGTGTTCCAGTCATCGCTAATCTAAAGTTGGCAGATAGTAGTTTTGAAGCTTTAGAAATCAAAGCCCCGGAATTTTTAATCGCTTGGGCTTCGTCTAATATTATACAATCCCAAGTAATATCTTTCAGAAGTTCAATATCTCGAAGCATAGTTTGATATGTCATAGTTATCACATCAAACATTTTAAATAGTTTTTTGGACCCTTCTCGTTTGGCACCCGCATGGATATGAACTTTTAAATTTGGCGTAAACTTTTCAGCTTCAAGTTTCCAATTTTCAATCACTGATTTTGGTGCAATTAATAACGAAGGTTCCGTGCTCTTATCTTTCCTATCTTGTAAGAAAGCTAAACATTGGATGGTTTTTCCAAGGCCCATATCATCTGCTAAAACTCCGCCCAGTCCGAACCCATCCAGAAACTTAAGCCATCCTAAACCCTCTTTTTGGTAAGACCTTAAGCTTCCTTTAAATCCAAGGCCTGGTTTTTCAGGTTTTATACCAGAAAAAGATTTGATTTTTGCTTTTAACTTTTTAAATTTTTCGTCCAAATCCACATTTTTTTCTTTTTCAAGCAAAGAGTTTAAAAGTAATCCCTGCGCACTTGTAAACCGAATTTGGCCCTTATTTTGATCTGCAAAAGCTGTAAGTTTACCTAGCCGATGCGTGACCTCCTCAGTTAAAAAGCCAAGAGAACCATCAGGCAAAGCCACAAAGTTTTCGCCTTTTTGAATAGCTTCTAAAATGGATGGGAATTTTACCCAGCGCCCTGAAAATCCGGCTTGAGCGTCAACATCAAACCAATCTACGCCCGAAGCTACAGAAAATTTAAAATCATTAGACACTTCAAGTTTTTTATCTTCAACGGTGACAGATAAACCCGCGGCTAATGTTTTTGTAACAAACTCTTTAAGGTTAGACGCCAAAAGACAGGAAAGCTCGGTATAATTACTAGTAAAGGTCAGATCAAGGGGCAAGCGTTGGTGAACTTGCTTTTCTTCATTTTGATCTCTGGAGTATAAAAAGCCATCTTCAACACAAGGTAAGTTGGGACTGTAGTTTGAATAGGACACGACTCTTGAGCCATATTGAAATTTAAGGTCAAGTAAATATCTTGGATAATTATAAGCTTTATCCCTTAGAATATTAACCTGAGGTATGGGGATGACTTTCTTAGGTACTAAGTTTAGTGATCCAGGCATTTCAAAATTTGTATTGGATTGATAAATGATTTCTAAAAAAGCCTCTTTATCTTCTGGGGGTATAAACAGATCTGAATTATAGAGTTCATTGAACCATTCATGCTCTTCCTCAGTTAAATCTAAATAACCCATATATTGATCCTGAAATAAAAATAAATCAGGTCGCTGAATTAAGTCTAAGGAACCAATATTTACAATATTACTATTATCAGTCCCCTCTTTAGTTGTTGTTATAACTTCGACTTGAGCAGAGAGTTTTAAACCACCTTCGTGCTCGGTTGCTTTTAAGCATAGTTTTTGAAAGACACCTGGCTTTAAGCTTAGATCTTTATCTTTCGTTGATAGCAAAAATTTATTAGGGTTAACATACACTTTTCCAGTTTTAAGCAGGTCGGGTAAAATCCTACGAACATTGCCAGAATCTAACTCAAAATTTGAAGAACTATCTCCGTAACTGTAGCTTGATCTAGAATTTATAAAATGATCTATGGAAAGCAAGGTCAATTTTTTTACTAGGCTTTGTAATTTAGTATCTGGATAATCGATATAACCATCATCAGGAATACTTAAGAGTTTTGGAGTTTTAAAACTGCCGTCCAAATTCATCTCAGCCTTATAAACGTGAAAGAACATAGTCTCTTCGTCATACATATTTTGCTTAAGATGCACAAAAATTTCATATTTTTTCTTTAGCCCAGGACGAATAAATTTTGTTTTAAATTTATTAATATCTGTGTTTCGCCAGTTCATTAACTGCGGAGGTTCAGGTTGTGTTTGAGGTTCAGATTGATTTGAATTTTCATCCTTCAAAGAAGTGTTATCAATTTTCAAATAAGTATTATTAATATCTTCTTCTTTAATTAAAATTTCAGGCGATGAGGCTAATAAATTAGTCTTTATGGTATCCTGAGATCGAGCACTTTTAAGTTTAAAAGTTTCGCCAAATTCAACGTGAAGTATACTAAGTGCAATTTTTTTATTAGGAAACCCAAGTTCATCGAGTTTTAAAATAAAAGCCCAAAGATGTTTACAAAAATTTAAATCCTCAAAATGTGGACACGTGCAATGAAGACTAACTGTTCTTTGTTTTTTTTCAGACCATTGCAAAGACACTTTATAGACTTCAGTGCCTCTTACTGAAGCCATAGCTCCATTATCCCCAAAAAAAAGTTTATTCACTGAATTACTTTTATAATATTCAGCACCCCTTAAAATAGAATTGGAGGCAAAATATTTTTTTAGACTTAGCTGTAGGTTTTTTGAAGCTTTAGACATAGCATGAATTAATGCAAAACTAGGTTTTTTACAATAAAAAGCGTGACGGACAACCATCAGCTTCGGTGTCATTTAATTTGAGTCAATGCGAGTGCGAGTGACAAATTTTGGCAGTATTTATCGCTTATATTGCTATACTTCGAGTTTAAGAACTTAAATAGGACTAGTTATCTACGGTACAAGTTTTGAATAGCAATGGCTTATGAAAAATACTTATAAGTTGATATTAATAGTTTCTTTTTCACTTCTGATTTTTGGCTTTACAAATATTAAGCCAAAATCGATAAGCAGTGATGCGCCATTAAATATTGACAGCCTTAAGTGTCAACGTGGGGATTACTCTTGGCACTAGTCTTTATACAATTTAATTTGCCGGTAAAATCTTGAAGTTAAATTTGTCTTTCCAAAATTAAATATTTTTATAAAAACTTACAGCTGTTTGGTCAGCTTTAATGCTTTTAGGTGTCCATCCTTCTATGAATAGATTTTCATGGGTGCGCGCTCGACTTAAAGCCACGTAAGCTTGCCCACATTCCCATAAATTTCTTAAATCAACATGAACTTTATCGATAGAAGCTCCTTGCGATTTGTGAATGGTCGAAGCCCAAGCTAAGCTGATTGGAAAATTTGTAATTGTTGCCATTTTTTTTCCATCGGCATCTAAAATATGAAACTCTTCTTTTGCAAGGTATATTTTTTGACCATTAAATAAAATAACTTGAACTTCATCTTTTAACATAGTCTCGATTCGGCCTAACGAACCATTTACATATCTTAAATCGGGATCGTTTTTTCGTAACATCACTAAAGCCCCTTTTTTAAGTTTTAACTCATGGGGAAGTGGTGACAAGCTTAGCAAAACTTCTTTGGATTTCACAACTTTAGAAGCTACTTTTACTTCCGTTGGATATAGGACTTCAGGTGTTGAAATTTGATTTAATTTTTTTATATTATAATTTTCCGCTAATTGTCGCTGACCAAAAAGCACCGTTCCATTAAAATCTTCTTGCACAAGGCTTATTTTTGTATCTAAAAATTGTCTAACTCTAGGGCTGATATGGCCTTCCCGAATGTCATTCAAGACGGCAATAAATTCTTGCTGCTGTGTTCGCATAGTCTGTTTTAAATTAATTGTTTTAAAACATAACTGCTGCCATAATTCCATCTCGAAAAGCCAGTGCACGGTTTGATTATAAGGGGTGATTGGGGGCAACTGTAAAAAGTCACCAACTACAATTAATCTTAAGCCACCAAATGGGGCGTCACTTTCACGGACGGTTCTTGCGATCAATTCTGCAGCTTTAAAGGCCTCTGGGTGAATCATTGAAATCTCGTCAATTATAAGAGCGAAATCATTTCTTAAGCGGGCTCGAACTCGATTGTTGCCGATAGCTTTTTTTACAGTGCGGTCAAAACCACCTTCCATGATCCCTAAACCAAAGTACCCATGAAAAGTTCGTCCCTCAATGAGTACGGCCGCGGCCCCAGTGCTTGCCAGGACTGGCAGAGGATAAGGTAAACTTTTTTGATAGTGTTGAATAACAAATGATTTTCCTGTTCCTGCATGACCGGTCAAAAATACATTGTCCTGTGAGTTTAAGACTTGAACAGCTAATGCTTGCTCGGTATTGAGTTGGACAGAATTTTGGGGTTTTAAATTTGGCTTAGACTCTAGATCAAACATTTTTAATCCTGCGCAGATAAACTCTATTAAAATATTTTTTTTTGTGAAGTCGCAAAGTTACAGTTAAATAAAAGGCTGATCAAACTAAACCTGTGGACTGATCCTATGAATTTAGTGAGTTGAACCCTAATGACCTTAAAAAGCCCTTAAATCTCGCTAGCAGCGAGCTTAAGGTAGAGTTCTTATGTTTATTTTTGGTTAAACAACTTAAGCGCATCGCAGTAAACCCTTTGATATTTTTTGAACACCTTGACCGAACTGCTTAGATTTTATGACAATTTGAGAGCGGCTCACTGACGAGCCTTTGGTCCAGGGGGGATTGTTATGACATTTTCAGCAAATTCTATAAATAAGTCTATAACTGCAGGGTTATTAAGTTTTTTGGCAGTGAGTTTATTTTCAACCTCAGTCATGGCACAAAATTCTTTAGCTGATGATTTCTTTAAAGTGGCTAAAACTAAAACTGAAATTATAGATATCAGTGATGCTGAATACAATAATATGCTCAGTTTTATGAGCAATATGCATATCAGCTGTCAAGATTCCAACCTAGGTGGCATTTTTGATACAAGATCATCCTCCCCCTTAGCTCCAACTCTTGAAACCGCTAAAGACCTAACTAAGATTGTGGATGAAGGCAATAAAATCATCGATGGTTTAATCAATATCGGTAGTAAAATTTGGGCCATCGTCAAAGCTGGAAAACCAGTAGTGAATATAAACATTGGTCCTTCAGCTAATGCTTTACCTCAAGGTGTTAAATGTTGGGATGAACTTGAATACTGGCAAATTCCAAATGTAATGAGACTTAAATCAACTGTTGAAAATGCGTTCGGTTTTGCACTTGCCGAATTTCAGTTTGACGTGATCTTTACTTATGGTGGGTCTTTTAAAGGTAAAGGCAAATACTTGACCCATGTTCAAGTGTTTCCAAGCGATGTTTATACTTTTTGGATGCAAGAGCTAAACGCTAGCGTTGAAGTGGCTTCCCTTGTAAATCGCGGAACAACCGCCGAGCCTATTGCAGGGATGCAAATAGATGTTAAATGGCAGTTTAAAAACTTTTTAAATGAAGTTCAAAAAAGTGCCTCAATATTTGTCCAAGGTGATGGTCTAGTTAAACAGCTCAAATAAACAGACTTTAATTGATAATAAATCTTAAAAACACTTAAATAACAAATGTTAAGACCATGACGCCATTATAGCTCTTGGTCTGACCCTAACAAGTTATGCTATTCTTAAAGTGCAAAATTTTTTTAACGTTTTAAATTAAAATCCATCGATTTTTTTTTGCACTTTGTTTATATCGGCCAAGGAGGGTCCATGTTTTTGTTTAAAAAATATAATTTTTTTTCGCTTTTAATAACGTTTTCGTTACTCGGATGTAAAAACAGTTCAACTAGTAATCCAGAAGAATTAAAATTCAGTACAACCCCGCTAATATCAAAATTTAAACGTGCGCAAACTCTTCAAGAGTTTGCGCTTTTTGGCACGACTTTAGGCTTTGGCAATTTACGCACAGACGGCAATGCTGATTTTGGCTTGGTTTTAAAAAGTTTTACAAAAGAAGATCTATTCCAAATTGAACTTAATGATCTAATGAGCACTGCGTTTGATAAAATTTCAGTTATTGGCAACTCTATCGAAATTCCTTCTAATGTCACTTTGCCTGAGCAACGAGAACGTTATATTTTGTCCATAAACTTAAATAAACCTACTTATAAAATTCAATTTAATTCCGAGGATGACCCACAAATTGTATTACTGCACGGACAATTCCCATTCAGTGATGTTGTGCAAGGGTTTAGAAACGACGAACCTTTGCTAAAGCTTGCCAACAGATTCAATATACTTTCGTACTCAGAGTATAGTTTTAATAATCCAGATCCCAAAGCTAATTTCAAAGTTGATTTAGTTGCAGGTCAAAAGGTGCATGGTTCAAATTTTTTAGCTAAAGCTCCACAAAATGTAGCTTCTGATTACAGCTATGTAGTTGTAGCTCTTGATCAAAAAGCTAAGCATTATTTAGCAAACAATTTAACGGTGTTAGCAAAAAATGAAATTCGTAATTTAAAAATTTCAAGCCCAAGTACTTATATTTTTAGCGGACTTATTCATGAAAGTTTTGTTAATGCCGAATCTAAATCCATGGCTAAATATAAGATGAGCTTGCAATTGCAAGAATCAAGTTCATGGACTTCTGAATTATTAGATTTTATCGAAAATATTAAATTAACGAAAGACCAATTGTCATACGCAATGCCCAGTAATAAAGGTCATAACGAGCTAGGAATTGCTTATAACATTATTGAAATATCACCTTTTGGGGAAGAGACAGTTTTAACCCAAAATACAGTACTTGGTGCATGGGCACCTACAATCGATTTATCGTTTTTACCCTCGCTTAAAAAACCAAAACATAGTTATCGTATTGACCTTTTCTTTGCGGCCGCTAGTCATGCTCAAATAGCCCGTGATTATGAGGATCTTTTTGAATTGGCGGAGTATATTAGTAGAAATAGTTTTAGACTTTAATCCCTAGTACATCTTGCTTTAATTTTCTAGACCCTCATACTTATAATGGTATGAGAGTCTTTTTATTTAAACTATTTTTTGGCTTAATTTTGGTAATTTCATGGGGCGCCCTTGCCAAAGAAAATATTAAGAGCCAAAAGAAATTTATCTTTGAACATAACTTTAAAGAAGTGTGGGCTGCAGCTCAAATAGTTTTGGGTACTTACCCCCTTGAAACTAATGATATAAAAAACGGACTGATTCGAACGAGCCTCCTTAAGCCTGGGCAATTTTGGCAACCCCCATTTGAAACTCCAATTGATGGCAATTACACTCAGTCCATGTCTTTTCAATTTTATAAAACCAATTCCTACGAGACTGAACTACAAATTCAAAAGACTGCCAATTTACAAATGGATTTTTTAGGTTCAAATAAATCTGTTGAACGAGAACCATGGGAAGAGTTAAGACTTGTTTATAAAATTAAACGCGAGATTGAGATTAAAAAAGTCTTAGCTCAAATCAAATAATTTATTTATTTTTTAAAAATACCGAAAAGTTATAAAATTAGGAAAAACTTGGGGGAAATGTGGCTCGTTTAATATTAATTACATTATTTTTAGGTACTCTAATAATCGGATGTAAAAATGAAGATTCGTATCAAGTTGATACGACTGAAGAGCTTGGACAACAGATCGGCGAGATAGTAGCTTCGATCGATGAATCCAGTGGCGAGTTAAATGGCAGTATTGCTAGGTACGATATTAAATCTGAACAAAAATCTTTTAACCGATTTATGAAATTCAATAAGACCTCAAGCCCATCAAGCTTAGCCAGTTTGTTTTATCCTGAGGCTTATGCAGCAGCCTGCTCGACTGTAACTTTTGATGCTTGTGGCTCAAGTTTTCAGAATTCTCGAGTAAGAAATTTCAATTCGTGCACTCTTGATTTTGGAGCTGTTATCTCCGGCAACGTTCGACTCACATACTCTGGATCTAACGAAGCAAATTGCACAATTCCCAGTACCAGCGATTCGGTCTCACGAACTCCGGATTTTACCATCTCTGGGGTTAGAGGAGCTACTTTTGAAGTTTCAAGTGTTGGCCTCGGACAAACACTCACTCGAACTGGAGTGAATAGTTTTTCTTACTCTAACAGTGGGATTAGTAGATCCTTTACAACTCCTAAAGGTATTACTTTATTATATCTTACTGTGGCCACTCAAAGTGATTTAACTTTTACTGGCAATTCACGTTCTGGGCGACAAATTACTGGTGGAACCTTAGAGATCGAAAATAATATAAACAGTCGAGTATGCACAATCACTCCAGATTCTGTGACATGGGGTAATGCTAACTGCAACTGTCCGACATCGGGATCTTTTACTGGAACCTGCTCAACAGGTGAATCACTAGACATGGTGTTTTCGAGCACTTGTGGTAATGCAAACCTTACCCTTGGCACCGAAGTTAAAGCTATAAGTCTAGATAGATGTACTTTATAAAAAATTACTGATATTTCTTTCGCCAAAGCTCAGCTTTAACAGTAAAATTATCTTCTGCTGAGCCAACTACCATTTTATTAGCCTTTTCTAATCCTAAAACAGCAAATTTAATAACCTCTTCATCCTTGTCATTTAATAACTTTAACCATTCAATACTGTCGTTTTCATTGGTCAAAGCTAAAAGATTTTTAGCAAGATCTTTGCGAATCCATAAGCTGTGGCCTCGATGAAAATTTTTTCCATCTTTGACTAAACTCCATAAAGCTGTTTTGTGCGGCTCTAAACCTATACGCTCAAGCACTGCCAGAGCGGCCGATCGAACCATTAATGCCGGGTCTTCATTTAAAAGTTTAATCGCATAAGGACGAGCTTGCTCTGGATCTAACGAAGCTAAGAACTGTAGTCCCCCAGACCTTAAAAACCAATCTAAGGATTCGATACAAGATAAGTAAACTTTTCTAGCAAAATCAGGAGGACCCCGACGAATTTTTTTAAGTAAACTCCATTTTTGATCCGTAGTGATGTAATCACGATATAAGTCTTTATAAGTTAAGCCATCGGCTATATCGTAGGACATATTTTCATTAAGTTTAGGAATATTTCCATAAGCTGAAATGTAGAACATCAGTGTTAGAATAAAAAGTGTTTTCATATTGTAAGTCCTGGGTGCTTTTTGACTTTTAAAATGCGATTTAAGCATCATTTAAAAAATGTAAAATAGACTCTAAGTTAAATTTATTTTTTTATTTTCCCTTTGGTATTTTTTTTAATATCTTTTTTAATTTCTTCTAAAAGGACTTTAACTTCTTTTTTATCGTTTAGTTTTGGATCTATAGTCTCATCAATTTCCTTTTTTAAATTAGGAAACTTCGGAAGTTCATTCATTTTAATGAATTTTCTGTTGGAAGATTTTTTATGACCCGAGTCTTGTTCAGAATTGTCATCTCTTGGAAGAGTGTTATTGAAAATAGGTTTTAAATCTGCAGCCTTTAAAGCTGGGTTTTCAAGATTATCAAATTCACCAAAAAATACTTTTTCGTCAAACATGTCGTTTTTGGATAGACTCTGTTGATCATTAGTATTTCGCTGCTTTTTTTCAGTAATTAAAACCCATATCAAAGATACTAAAAAACCAAAGGCACTAAAAACTAACAAAAATCCATTATACTGCAGTAAAAGATCGGCGTAATTCATAACTTTATTGTGACTTGAGTCGAAAAAAATCACAAGACAAGCTGTGCATCATTTCAAGCCCTAAGACCTATTATAAATCAGCGGCTGTCCTATAGGATTTTTTAGGATCTTTCCATTTTGCATTACAATTTGACCTGAAATAATAGTTGTCGACACTTTCCCTTTAAAGGTTTGTCCATGATAAGGGGTCCATCCACATTTAGTGGCCATATCTTGATCCATCAAAGTTGTCTTTGAATTTGGATCAACGATAGTTAGTGTGGCCACTTGCCCCTTTTGAATAGGTCCACGATTTTTAATTTTAAAAATCTCTATGGGTTTAAAACAAAGTAAACTAAGCATGCGCTCTAATGTTATTGTCCCTGATAAAACTTTATCTAACATAAGATTTACGATGGTCTGAACACCCGGCATCCCGGAAGGAGATTGGGGATACTCTTTGGCTTTTTCTTCAAGCGTATGAGGGGCATGATCAGACCCTATCACATCAATCACCCCATTTTTAAGGGCTCTCAATAAAGCCTGATAATGCTCCACGGAACGAACGGGTGGATTCATTTGGGGTCTAGTACCAAGTTTTTCATAACAGTCTGGGGCATAAAGCGTTAAAAACTGAGGCAAACATTCAACAGTGATATTGTGGTCCTTAGCTTGTTCTAGAAATTCAATCTCTTTTTTAGAGGAGATATGAAGTACATGGACGGGTCTGTTATACTTTTTTGCTAAACCTACAACTTTGGCTGTAGCAATGAAAGCGGACTCTTCGTCGCGCCATTCAGGATGAGATAAAACGTTTTTACTATTTTCAGCTAAATGCTTTCGATCTAGCAATCTCCTTTCGTCTTCACAGTGAACAGATATGGGTGCTGAAGTTTGGGCAATTACATTTTCAAGATCTTGATCATCATCCAGCAAAAGCGAGCCCGTCGAACTGCCCATAAATATTTTAATACCACAACACCCAGGTAAGTTTTGTAAATTTTTAAGTTCATTGACATTTTCATGAGTCGCACCAATAAAAAAACCATAATCCACATAACATCGATTTTTGGCTAAACTCATCTTTTCTTCAAAAGAGACTTTCGTACTTGTTGATGGTTTAGTGTTTGGCATTTCCAGAATTGCTGTGATTCCTCCTAAAGCAGCGGCTTTAGTACCAGTCATCAAATCTTCTTTATGAATCAGGCCGGGCTCACGGAAATGGACTTGGCTGTCAATTAAACCAGGCAAAACCCATTGCCCTTGACCATTAATTTTTTGTTCAGCTTCATACAGCTGATCACCTATGTAAGTGATCAATCCATCTTTGATACCAAGATTGGATTTTTGTAGGGAGCCATTAATAAAAACTTCAGCCTCAGATATAAATACATCATAATTCATAAACCTTACCCTAACAAAAATTAAGACTTACGACAAAGTCTTGCCATATAATAACCATCAAAATTATTTTCACCAACTTCAATATGACGTTCGTTGTCTAAGGTCCATTCTGTATTTTGCTGTAAAAAGGCTTGCACTTGCTCTTGGTTTTCTGACGCCATTACACTACAGGTTGAGTACACTAAGACACCCCCAGGTTTCACCATCGAGGAGTAGTTTTGTAAAATGGATTTCTGTAACTGATGTATTTCATCAAAAGCTTGATCTGACCATTTATATTTAGCATCAGGATTTCTGCGAAACACACCAGAACCGGAACAAGGTACATCCAACAAAAGTCGATCGGCTTTATCTTTTAGTCTTTTAATAGTTTTTGTGCCTTCTATCCACCGGGTCTCAATGTTGTGACACTGATTTCGCCGAGCTCTCTTTTTAAGCTCGTCTAATTTCCAATTATGAATATCCATAGCTAAAATTCGACCCTTATTTTGCATCAAATTAGATAAATGCAGAGATTTACCTCCACCCCCCGCACAAGCATCAATAACAAAACCACTTTGTGCGGCTTCTAAAAACGGGGCAATCTGCTGCGAACCTCCATCTTGGACTTCAAATAGGCCTTGTTGAAAAGCTTTGGTTTTAAAAAGATTGGCTTTTTCTGCCACTTCTAAACCAAATGGTATGTACGCATGAGCTTGGGTATGAAAGCCTTCTTGTTTGAGTTGAGTTTGAAGATCTGCCACCGAAGTTAAATGTAAATTCCCTCGAATAAAAAGTGGGGCTTCCGCTTGTGAGTTTTTATAATAGTTTAAAAGCATAAAATGCTGATTTTTAAGCCTTACGTGTAAGGCTTCTGGGAATGAATACTGCTCGAATTCATTCCAATTAGAATAAACTTTGGCCTTCATAAAATCAGCAATTACAAAAGGACTCTTTGCTGCCAAAGCTTGAGCTTTATTGATCCAACTCAAATCCTCTTCAGGATAACCCATAAATTCTTCAAACAGAAAACCTTTAGAAGCTAAATAATAAACCACTATATAATCCATTTTTGATGCTAGGTTGGGCTCATGGTCCAGCAATTGTTTTTTAAGTGCTAAGTGCCACTTGATAATTTCATAAAAAGCTTCGGCCAAAGCTTTTCGGTCTTTGCTGCCCCATTTTTTATGTTTTTTAAAAACACTCTCTAAGACATGAGTTGCAACTTTATGCTGCTCTAAAGTTAAACTTAAACTTTCAATAAGGCCTTGCAATAGTGGGCGGTAGAATTTCATTTAAAGTTTATAGCCTAAACTCACGTTGACTAAAAGCCCTTGGCTGTAATTGTTATTTAAAAAGTAAAAGTCACCGGCCCAACCTAATTCAAATCGATAAAACGCGGGATCAATCTTGTTGCTTTTGCCCCATTGCAGTCCAGCGGCCCAAGGTGCGTAGAACCTTTGATTAGAAACAATTTCTGAGCCATGACCATAACCAAATCCCATACCAAAAAAAAGTTCTACTATAGTTTCATTGAAACGATAAATGGAAAAAGCTTCTTTTTGCAAAAATTGAATCTGTCCCCAATCCCCGGCATTTTTGATATCTCCTGAAAATTGAAATTCGGAATTTAAATATGACAAATTGGAATAAACTGGGATTGCAACTGCTAAACTAAGACCGTACTTAGGCGTATTTTGACTGGCATCATTTATAGTTTGTGACAGCAAAGAAAAATACACGGCTTTTTTGATCTTGATGGCATTTGATGGCTTGTTTTCAGCTTCTGGATTTCGGTAAGTTGTTGCATTCGTAAACACGGACTTATCTTCACTAAGATTTCGCTGAGCGAACTGCTTTTGGGGCTTAAGATCTTCAAGACCTTGACCAGATCTTAAATAATTTTTAGTTGCTTTTTCGCTTTCGAGAAAAAAATTTTGGGCTTTGCCAAAAGCCTCGCTTTCTGCATGACTTTTTAGTGTCAATAGAAATGCAAAGCACAGAAAAAAAATATTTATTAACATTCTAAGCATCTTGAATGATTTTAAGATGCTTCCTCCCTAGGGTCACCTTGACGTCAGACCAATATCTATCTATTTTTTTAATTTTATTTAGGAGTAATTCACTATATGCAATGTCCATACTGCGGATCGCAAGACACACGGGTCCTAGAGACCAGAGTTAGCAAATCCGGCCATGCCATCAAGCGACGCCGAGAGTGCTTAAGTTGTAAATCTAGACTAACGACCCACGAGGTTTTAGAGCTAGAATATCCTATGATTGTAAAAAAAGATGGACGAAGGGAAAGTTTTGCTAAAGAAAAGCTTTTAAGCGGCTTAATGTCGGCTTGTCAAAAACGCCCCATAGCCCAATCGCAAATTGAAACGATTGTCGACAATATCAGTAATAAAATTTTGCAAAGAGGCGAAAAAGAAATTTCATCAGAGCTTATCGGTCGGTTCGTTATGTTTGATTTAAAAAAACTTGATCAAGTGGCTTACGTTAGGTTTGCAAGCGTCTATATGTCGTTTAAAGAAGTTAATGAATTTGTCGAGACCATTGGCGGAGATCCTCAATGGGTTTAATGCGAAATTCCCGAGAAAACTGTTTAAAATTTCTTTTTCAACAGGAATTTCTATCTAATCCCGAAAAGAATTTCGTAACATTTAAAGCTCATTTTATAAAACCTGATTTAAATGACATTGAATTTATTGAAAAAGTCACTTTTTATGTCCTTGAACAAAAGGCAAACTTAGATTCTACGATTAGTAGTTATAGTGACAATTGGAAGATTGATCGTTTGGCTTTAGTGGATCTCTTGTTATTAAGATTAGCAATTGCAGAAATAGAATTAAAGTTAACGGCACCAAAAGTTGTCATCAACGAGATCCTTGAAATTGCAAAAGTCTATAGCTCAAAAGATTCCGTAGCCTTTATTAATGGATTATTAGATCAATGGACCAAAAAGTTTTTTGATGGACGCGAGTGGCCTGAATGATCAAAGAAATTTCTAATCTTAATGCCTGTTACAATCCTGGGGCTGACCTGTGGGTTGTACCTTTGTCCCCTAATAGCACTTGGTTCAGAAAGTTAAATTGGTACTGCTCTTCGCAACTGACATTGTGGTCTTATAAAAAAGCACCAAGCTTCAACACTAAACTAAAAAGTATCATCGAAAACGAAGCTCTACCTTTCTCTGATACCCCACTCACCCAAGCTAATGATATTCTTGTGGATACAACCAATATTTTTCCCAACCGAGCCGTACTCGCTATTGATGTGTCTAAGGGCCTAAGCACTTGGTTGCAAAACTTAAGAAAAAAATCAGACCAACTGAATGCTCACCAAATTCGAATTTTTTGGGGTCAAAGCCAAATTCATGATTTGCTTCAAGGTTTAAAAGAACTAAAGCACGAACTTGATGACGTAAGTTTAGAGATCGTCACATGCGAACCAGATAAACTTTGATGGAATTCACGCCAAAAATTCATAAGAAAATCTTTGTCGTCTCCGATGGAACTGGTGAAACAGCTATGGGTATGCTAAAGGCTGCCCTCGTGCAGTATGAAGGTTTAGATATTAAATTATCACGATTTAAAAACGTCAGAAACCCTGCACAGATCGATCGAATCCTAGAGCAAGCCTTAGAAGAAAGTGGTTTTTTAGTTTATACACTCGTAAGCAAAACCATGAGAAAACAAATCATTGAAAAATCCAGAGCCATGAATGTACCTACTGTTGATCTGCTTGGAGGCTTACTTGAAAGTTTAGATCAGTTTTTTGGAACCACTTCATCCTCTGACCCTGAAGCCGGAATTCTACGCACTGTCGATGACAAGTATTATAAAAGAATTGAAGCTATCGAATTTACCGTTCGACATGATGACGGCAAAACTACCCAACAGCTTGGGGATGCCGATATTGTACTCGTAGGCATTAGTCGAACTAGCAAAACACCACTTTCGATATTCTTAAGTCATAAGGGTTGGAAAGTCGCAAATATTCCACTGGTGCTAGACTCCCCTTTACCCAAAGAACTTTTTGAAATTGATCAAAAAAAAATCGTTGGATTAACCATTGATGAAAATAAACTTCGTGCCATCCGACGAAAACGTTTAGAAAACTTTGGCCAAGATCCTGGTGGCAGTTACGCCAATATGGATCAGATTCAAAAAGAAATAGATTTTGCCAACGAGATATTTAAAAAAAATCGCAGATGGCCTATCGTCAACGTCACCGATCGTGCTTTGGAAGAAACTGCCGCCGAAGTCGCTCGAATCGTATCTGCACGATTTGGTAAACCTATGGACCCCTTGTTTTAATTTCAGTTTTTATGGTTTTTAAAGATAATATTTTAAGTTAGCCTCAAAAAGCTCGAACAAGCAGTGGCATTTGTCTTGCTTTCGCAAGACGGCACGCCACAGAACTCGTTTTTGAGGCTAACTTAAATTATTATCTTAAAAACCTATATAAACTAAAATCTTAGTTTTAAGTAAAATTCTAAAATCTTTTATAGAAAACTCCCAGGCCCTAAAAAGGATCTCAGTTAATTAATACAAGGAAAGTGTGTGAGCTAGTGGCTTTATGTAAAAAAATTTATAAATTAAAAATCAATTATCTCGAATTATTAAATTATAATCTAGATCATCTTCAAGTTAGTCCTTACTTTCATATTTTTCATAATATGAAAGTAAGGATACGAAGTTTGTCCCTCACCCAACTACGTTATAGGCACAAAAATAGATATTGTTTGTTGAGTCCGATCTTCACTCTAAAAAATAAACTAAGACCCCCAATTGTCATTATGACCAAAAGCTATTCATTAAATACCAATTTCAGGATGAAAATTTGAATATTGAACTGCTGAAAACCTCACTTTGTTTGATTTAGCATTGATTATTGACGTAACGAAGTAGTATGGCTTCGTCTGGATTTTAAAAAAAAGAATTAATGACATATTCGTGTTAAATATCAAAGCAGAAGTAGTATAAATAAGGTTGATTTTTTTGATCCTTATAAGAAAGCTTGCGGTTAATAAAACAATATTTGATTTTAGTTGCTTGCGCGGGCTTTGGGACTAAAAGATTAAAGACCTAGGTCCAGAAACGGTTTTCGTTTTCAAAATCAAAAGAAAATTTGCTACACTAATAACGTATGAGTCTCGATTTTTTTTTTAAAAAAACTTGTATTGCCCTAATAACTTTCATTTTCTTTAGTCAGGCTTTGGCACAAAACGAAATTAGCTTAGCTAAATTTATTGAGCGAATTCAAGAGTTTAATGCCGATGTAGGAAGTGAACGTTGCAATTGTGAATCGATTATGAATTCCATTAGTTTAATGCAAGAAATCCACGCAACAAAATTACCGCAAATCAACAGAAAGTCAGCTAATGCTTATATGGATAAACTTGTGTTCAATTCTCCCAAATTTGCACCTTGCTTTGATGGAAAAAAAGATTTGGGTCCAAGTTGTGGCGTATGTCCAAAAACAACTGGAAGTTCAGCACTTGTTGTAATGGATATGCAGAGAATATTCACTGACCGTAATGGCGCGATTAGAACGTCACCTAATAAATCCATTGTCGACGCTGTTATTGCTGAACAACTAAAAGCGATCGAAAAAGCAAAGCAATCTACCAATTATGATAGTTGAATATGATCTTAACACCATCATACCCTTTATGATCGATAGAAAAGGTTTACCTTTTCGAGTCAGTACCCAAACAGATCCAAGAATTATGGCGGCAATGAGTGGATATGAAAATTATCAAGTTATTAAGAAAAGTGAGGATAGCTTTCTTGATGATAAAAACAAAAACAGACAAGAAGTTGTTAATTTTTTTAGAAATAATAAAATTCGAAAGATTATTATGACGGGAGCTAATGGCGGTGCATGTGTCGCTAAAAGTATTCGAGACGCACTTCGTAATGGATGTGAAGTCGTATCATATAGTCGAGGAATTGCAGACTTTAATTATGAACCTTTTATCTACCCTTATTCAGGACTCTATGATAATTTTATAATCCAAGTAAATGCGGGCACTTGCGGCTCTGATTGTGCGATTCAAGAAGTACATAGTTTAGATTCTTTAACCCCATTTATGCGGGTTTCAGGAAGTGCACCGCAGTCAACACCTCTAACAGATCAAAGAGTGGTTCAATGATAGTAACGATAAAATTTCAAATGACTATACTAATTTTAGGGCTATTTTTTGCTTTAACTGCGAATGCCGAATTGTTAGAAAACTTAAATGTTTTAAAAACTGAGAAAAACATAAATGGTATCAAAATAAAAATCAGTCAAATCGACAAAGCAAAAGATAATCACTTCTATATTCTTCTTGATAACAAGGATCCTAGAAAGAAACAGATTTACAAACATATAAACTTGAAGAGAAAACTTCAAAGTCAGTATCAGTTAAGTATGGATATACCAAGTTTTTCAGCTTTTCCCTTTGGTGGCATCTATTCGAGTATGGCGCTAAAAGTAATGGGAAATAGAGCAAAAAAAGAAAGGCCCCATAAACTTCCACCTAGGGGATTCTGATTTAGATAACCACATAAAAATCTTCACCCGGAAGTACTTTTTCAAGTGTTACTTTGGTTATGAGTTTATACTTGATGATTATTTTTCCGTTAGACTAAAAATTATTTTCTAGTTTTTTGCTTTCCTTTTTTTGACATTTAATTCCTTGAAGTCGACCCTAGTTTACATTTATAGAAAGTAACTTATGGTCTTCCTGTCGTATCGGAATCTGTATTAGTCACAGCATTTAGGTTAAGAGCTTTTTCAAGACACATTTTATACTGTGCAACTTTTTGCTTTGAAGAAAAATGATCTTGTTCATATTCTTCAAGGGTCCTATTTTCTTCTGCAATATCCTTTTTAAGTTTAAGACAGTTATCAAAAGGTTCTTTTTGTTTTTGATAATCAGTGATCATTTTTTGAGTTAAACCTTCACAAAACCGATCTTGATCCGCAAAATCCTTAAGATATTTATCGACGATTTCAATCGTAATTTCGGAATTAGTTTCTGCCTTAACTAAGTTTGCTAGAGCTTGTCTACGATCTGCAACGGGTAGCGCATTAATTTTTGACTTTAGATCTGCGACATACTTAGCACCTAAATTTTCGCTGATTTGAGTAAAAGATTGTTCTAATTTTGATGTAAAACGATTTTCACTCAAAGGATAATCTTTTTTTGCAGCAAGACATTTGTCTATTTTTTCATTTGCGACACCAGCCGCTCTCGAATTAAAAATTGAAGAACGCCCTTCACCACATGAAACTGCATAGTCTTTTTTGAATACAGATAGCCGATTCGTATATTGATCAATTGTTTCCTTTAACCGCTCGACTTGGTTTGGTGTTGGTACTCCTACTATATTACCGCAAGTTATGACATCAGCAAATGCTGGAGCACAAGAAAGAACAATAACCACGGTGCTAATTAACTCTATAAAACGAAATCTTCTTTCCACTTAAACGCCCCTATTAATACTTCCGTTAATTTAGAAATCGACGAACTATTTCGACTTCCTAAGCTTTTACAAATCTAAACTAAAAAACATATAAATAATTTTTTACCCATTTTTATTAGAAAATAAATTTTATTAATAATCAACTTTAATCCATGATTTCAAAGACCCAATTCTGTTTCAGTACTAGCTTAAGGTCTATAAATCCAGATAAAGCACATGCAGGAGCATAGACACCATCGAACCGAAGAACTCATAGCGACTAGCAAATTTTTTTCTTCGTCGGTGCAGCTTTTGTAGTAGTTTAACCAAAGGGGAAGGCCACGAACTTTTTTTTGAAGCACATGCGGTTAATATGGTCCCATAAACCAGCTAAATGGATGATGAGAGATGACGACTGGCACTTGCTATATTTATATTTTTTTTAATTCTTTCCTTTTCCTTTTTTTTCATTTCTTTTTTTTCTTTTCTTTTCTTTTTTCTTTTTTCCCTTCGAAGTGAGCTTAAGCGCCAGAATTTAATTCGTCATAGCTTGGTTTAAAACTGCAATTTAATTTAAATTTTAGATGTTTTAGTTATATTTAAACTAAGAGCCTCAAAAACGAGTTCTGTGGCGTGCCGTCTTGCGAACGCAAGACAAATGCCACTGCTTGTTCGAGCTTTTTGAGGCTCTTAGTTTAAATATAACTAAAACATCTAAAATTTAAATTAAATTGCAGTTTTAAACCAAGGCTTGTTGGCGAATGGCGCGGTAAAGAACTTCCACTATGCCTTCCACTTCTTTGGATTTTTTATAGTACATATTGATAGACGCCGAAAAATTTATATCTTGAACTTGAATTCGACTTAGTCGCCCTGTGCGAACTTGTTTTTTAATACTATGTGAAGGTAAGAAACCCCAACCAATACCTGTCTCGATAACACGTTTTAAGGTCCCCACATTGTCGGATTGAAAAACTGGGTCAACGATAGTGCCATCTGCTTTTAATTTTTCTTCAAGCTTGGTTTTAAATGATAAGTATTTATCATTGAATTGAATCACAGCTGCTTTATTATAATCTTTCATAAGTATAGATTGCGGCAGTGATGTATCTCTTCCCGAACCGACAAGCCACATTTCGTCTGTCATTAAGTATTTTTTATTTAAATCTTTGAAAGCGGGCGAAACTTCAGCATCAGGTTCTGGAATAATTAAAATATCCGCATTTCCAGTTTCCATATCAGAAATCAACTGTTGAGTATTTGCATAATTTAATTGAATACGTAGTTTTGTATTATGTTTTAAAAACAGTCCAATCACAGGACTTATCAAATAAAGACCTAATGAATTTAAAGTTCCAATCTTTACTTCTCCAGCGAGTTCATTGGACATGGCTTGCATTGCCACTTCAGCTTGTTCTGTGAGCTGAAGAATTTTCTTGGCATAGTCATAAAGTAATTGACCTTGTAAAGTTGGTTTTACGTTTCGAACACCACGTACAAGCAGTTCAGAGCCCACTTCGTCCTCTAAATTGCGAATCTGCTGGCTTACAGCAGGTTGGGTCAAAAACAGCTTTTCAGCAGCTGCTGTCATACTTCCTTCACTGACCACTGTACAATACGTCGCTAATTGCTGAAAATTCATGCATTTCCCTCATTTTTTGGATTTTAGCCTACAATATAGGCTAATTGTTAAAAATTTATACCAGTACAGGACCAAAGTATAAGCTTAACTTATTAGCTCTGTAAATTTTTCTTTAGATGACAACATTCCATACAAAAGGCCAGAATTTATTTGGGATATATTTGGGGGGTAAAGACATGATGTCTACCGGTATTAAACCAGTGATGGTTAGTTTTTTTTGGGCAGTAGTTTTTGGGTTTACGGCATGTACGAATAACTCAGAACGAATCGTTGAAACAGCACCAACCTTAAATGAAGACTTAGGACACTTAGTCTTTGGAGCCACTGAAGATGAAAAAAATCTGTTCTTCTCGAACAATACCTCCATCAAACTAAGAGATATCTCTAGTGATAAAGAGCACCCGATTTTCGAAGTTATTAATTCTGATACGGAAACTTTAAGAGATAATTTTCCTAATGCGAGATTCATCAAAAATGAATTTTTACAATTTGCTGATATTAAAAAGCCAACACTAAATCTAAGTCAACTTAGTAACTTAGATTTAAAGCTAACTTCAAATACCGAGCTGTTTGATTTGAAATCATGTCTTGATGACAGCTTAAAGCCTATTGCTAAAATGACTCCGGTTTCAGCCAATTTATTCAGTCGAACGCCACTAGAGATCGGGGCTAAAATTCAAATATCATCGCAACAAAGTCAGCCTCATGCTTTTGTTGGTGGCGCTATTAAAAAAGCTTGGATCATTCAAGCTCCTCAAGGCAGTAATGTCCCAGAAATTACTTTTGGTAATAATTTAGACGTAGCCTTAGATACCATGGGGCTTTATCAAGTATATTTGTTGGTGCAAGACAAAAAACGCAACTGTCAATTTGAAACAATTAATATTTCGGTCACGGGTAATACGCCATTTCTTGGTGTAGCCAATTTAAATTTAGACACAAGTATTTCAAATCAACCCTATCTTCAAAAATTAGGTCTTAACAAAGCGCATTTGACTTCGAAAGGTGAAGGGGTTTTGTTAGCGATAGTTGATTCAGGGGTAAATTACAACAATCCCTACTTATCTGAAAATATCTTTATCAATACTAACGAAATCCCTGACAACGGTATTGATGATGACAGCAATGGTTTGATCGATGATGTTCACGGATGGGATTTTGTGTACAATGACAAATTCCCTTATGATGACTTAGGTCATGGGTCGCACGTCGCAGGACTTGCTGCAGGTAAAGTTTTTGGTGTCGCCCCAAATGCTAAAATTCTGCCTATTAAAGCAGGTTCTAATTCTGGCACCTTAGATCTTGGGACAGTTTTTAAGGCTGTTATATATGCTTTAAAGATGAACGCGGATGTCATTAATTTATCCCTCGGCGGTGAACGACCCGCCCTTCGTGAAGAGCTTGAACTTTATAAGAAAGCTTTAAACAAAAATACTCTAATAGTAGCTGCGGCAGGAAATGGCGAACCTTCACCCTTAGGAATCTTTTTAGGTGTAGATATTGATGATAAATCGTATTCACCAGCTGGCATAAATTTAGAAAATATTTTAAGCGTGGCAGCGCTTAGTAACAATAACGAGCTGGCCTATTATTCAAACTTTGGGCGTCAAAAAATCAATGTTGCAACCTATGGGGGTGAGGACTTTAATTTGGTTTTAGGCCGACCCTATGATGGCCAATTATTTTCAACTTATATCGAAAATGCCAAGGGCGAGTTATTTTTTGGAGCTCAAGGAACTTCTATGGCTGCACCTGTGGCCGCAGGAATTTCATGTTTAGTTAGAAGTGTGAATCCAAACTTGTCAGCAGGTCAGACCACTCGACTATTAGAAACAGCTGGTCCTCTTACAAATTCACTACGAGGAAAAATAAAATCAGGTCGTATTCTGACAGCAGATGATGCCGTCGAAAAAGCCTTAAAATCAATTCAACTATTGAACTAGAATTTAGCTAAACTCAAAAGAGTTTAGCTAAATTCGACAATGCCAAAGTCTGGCTTCGATATGAAGCTTTTCATTGCCGCTAAATCAACATATGATCAAAGTATCACTACGAGGTTGTATGAAAACATCAAGAATATTTTTTCGACTCAGTTTAGTTTTTGGCTTAACCTTAGCTTTACAAATATTTTCATCTTTTGCCTTTGCTAAGATTTTTCAAAACTCATATGTCAGCTTCGAGCTTCCAGACAATTGGGGTTGTGAATTAGAAGGCACAGAATGGGTTTGTGTTAATAAGTTTGCTAAAAAATTAAATGAAAAAAAAGAAGCTGTTATTATTCTGACAGCCAAAGAGAAAGGACCTAGTGATTCACTAGAAGCCTACGAAACTCATCTAAAAACACCCCGAAAGCTAGTGAATGCCAAAGGTAAAAGCTATGTCTCTGAATTAAAGCAAGTAAAACAAAGAAAAATCTCCCTTCAAACTTGGGTGGATGGCTTACACTTAGGAAGTGAAGTTGAAAATTACTACACCCGTTATTTAGCGACTACGAAAAGCCAAATTGCAATGTTAGTAACCTTCACAGCTCATAAAGAGCATTACTCAAAGTATGCCAATGATTTTATTAGAGCGATTCAATCCCTTAAAATTATTGCTGCTGATGAAATTTTGGCTGGATCCTCAAACCAACTTAAATCACGAGAACAAGATCTTTATGCCCTTCCTGTTAGCGGTGCTTTAGGAGATGCCATGGGTGATGAAGAGATGTACGACAATGACGAATCTGATTCTGGTGGTTTACCGACAAAAATTTTAGTAGGTATGATGTTACTCGGCGCAGGTGGCTTTGGTTTTTACTTATTAAACAAAGGCAAAAGACGCAGATAATGTAAAAAACCAGTTATCTACAGGTTTCTTATAAATCCATGTTTATTTTATATTTTTTGGCCTATGAAATAAAAATTATTCTTAAAATTTCAAAGGCCAAAGTGGATTTAATCCTCGATTTTTTTTTAAAACGTACAAATTAATGACGTTACCTATTCTTAGATCCTCTAAGTATGTATCAAAGCACGGATTGATTCTTGCAATAAAATTTCCTCAACCAACGAATTTTCAAGGAGAAAATTTATGTTTAATTACTTTAATAAAACAGACACAGAAGTAAAAAGAGATGTTGTCAATGAATTAACTTGGGATCCAAGTATTGATTCCAGTGAAATTTTAGTCAGTGCATCCGATGGTATTGTAACTTTGCATGGGCATGTTCCACACTATTTTGAAAAGTTTATGGCTGAAAAAGCAGCTCAACGAGTTGGTGGCGTTAAAGCCGTAGCCGATGAACTGGAGGTCAAAGGTATCTTCGAAAAAACTGACGAAGAGATTGCTGAAGTTGCTCTTAATGCTTTAAAGTGGAACTATTCGGTACCTAGCGGAATAAAAGTGTCAGTTGATAAGGGCTGGGTCACTTTACGCGGTGAAGCCGATTGGGACTATCAAAGATCTGCGGCTAAAGACGCTGTAAGTGGTCTATTGGGTGTAACAGGTGTTTCTGAAAGTATAACTTTAACATCTAGGGTTGTTCCTTCGGATATAAAAAATCGAATCGAAGAGGCTTTAAAAAGATCTGCTGAAAGTGAGGGAAAAAAAATACATGTTGCCGTGAATGGTAATACAGTCACTTTGTCTGGGAATGTTCATTCCTACGCTGAAAGTGCTGATGCTAAACATGCAGCTTGGATGGCCCCAGGGGTATCATTGGTAGAAAATAAATTAACAGTTTCGCAGTTTTAACTATTTAAGGATTTAGATAAATTATAAAGCCCATGATGAATAATCCATCATGGGAAATTCCATCAAGACAAATGGGGGATTCTAAGTTATTGTATATATATAAACAGAATGACTTGAAGGAAGTTAATGTCAAAAAAGGTAAGCAAAAAACTTAAAAAAGATTTTAAGTCTAACGGAAAAATAATGAGCAAGTATAAACGCATTATAGACATAAAGCATGAAAAAGGTCGTCCCGGTGAAGATTTTTATGTGGCTATTGATGAAGATGGTTCTGAAACTATCATCGATTTTACTGATATAGAAAGTTTTAAAAAAAAATTAAAAAAATAACTGGTTGGACTTTCATGTCATCAAATTGAACTTAAATAAAAGCCAAGATAATTCATTTCACTCAAAATTTTTGAATCTTGTCTAAAAACTATTAACAATCAGAATTGCGAATTTCGGGCGCAGCAAGTAAGAGTGACAAAATCTACTAATTTTGAACATTTCCTTAAAATCTTTACAATCACATTTTTTTATGTATCAATTACTTATGACAAGACCAAAAGGCTTTTCTTTGATTGAAGTAGTAATTTCAACGACTGTACTATCAGTTGTAATGTTAGCTGTTTCAACTCTGATTGTCCAACAGCAGAAAGCAACTTCACAGCTCTCCGATCAGCTTAATAAAATTGAAATAACGCGAAATATAGAAACAATTCTTAAAGACGGCTTAGCCTGTCAGCAGACTTTAAGTGGTGTTTATATTCCGCCTTCGGCTTCAAACAATGTAACTCATTTGCGCGACAATCTGGGAAATATAATTTACTCTAGCTTGACGAATTTTCAAAATATCGGAATTGGTCAAATTTCTGTTAAAAATAATACCGTTCCAGGACCCTCTAGTTCTGGGTTTGTAGATATCACAGTTCCTATCAGAGCACTGCGATCTAATATTGATTTAAAGCCCATTAGTTTAAAAGTTAATGTCACTGTCAATCCATCTAGAATTGTATCTTCTTGTTCATCAACCTCAGCACTTCCGGGTTACTTTATTTGTAATTGCACTAGCTGGTACTGGCGAGGCTCTGTTGTTTCGCCGTCTAATCTAAGTGGAACATTGTGTTATAGACCCAATGGCTGCTCAGGAGGATGCCATAGCCCTTCTCACACTTGGTCATGTACAGCTTTGTAAATAGCATTTAATGACTAATAACATTAACTATATACAAGCCAACAGGTAAGAGCGCACATGCTTAACTTGTCTTGAATGAATTCTTCCCATTTAAACTTAACACTAAATTTAAATTAGGAAGCAACATTTAGGCTTTCAATGATTTCCTTAAGTGGCTCAATTCTTTGTACATCTGATCCGCCGGTTTCTGTTGATTTGTTTTTACAGTTTTTGCCGTTTTCCCTACAAGTGTTGTATCTAAAACAGTCCTTAGTTTTATCTTTAATCAGATGAGGCTCGGGAGTTCCTGAAATCAAAATGCCAACCACTTTCATGGAGGCATCAAAAACCGGGCTTCCACTGTTTCCTTCGAAAGCATCTAAACTTGTTATAAAATTTTGTTGAGTTAAATCATTCTCTAGAAGTTGGGCGCCATGGGAAAATACAGCTGGAATTCCAAATGGATGACCAATCATCGAAAATGGACCTTGGATTTTATTGGTATTTGAAAGTTTAAGTGGTTCCCTGTCTAAGACTGGACGATCCAACTGAATCAAAGCAAAGTCTTGGAATGGAAAACGCTCTTGGTTCACACCAAAGATAATTCTTTTACACTTATATAAATTATCCGAAGCCAAATTTTGTGTTTCGGTTATACCCTTAGAATTGCTTTGATAATCAAATACCCAGTGATAGGATTCGCAATAACGCTCAGAATCGTTTTCGACAACTCCTGTGTTCACGACACAATGTCCAGCCGTGGCTAAAAGATCTGGACCCACCAAAAAAGCTGTACATGCGTAATCGATTGATGGTTGACCGTAAAACTTTTCGTCTTGGCAAAGAAACTGATTCGTATTTTCTACGCTGATATCAAGTTTTTTATTTTTGTCTGTCACGAACGAATTCAATACACTCACAGCAATAGCTCTAGAGTAGGTCTTCTGAGGAGAAGAGGGTTCTACAAGGCGCCTGTTATCAATACCAAAAATGGCGGCATAGACTTGTCCTACTTCAAATAAAAACAAAATAAATATAAAGAGTCTACAGATCACTTTAATATCGTAATTATGCATGCAATTGCATGACAAACAAAATATCGCGTCAATCTTGTCAGAGTCTTTGCATTCTAAGAAAAAAAACAATACCTAATAGCAATCTAAGTTTTGTTAAAAAATAAAACTTTTTTTAAACAAAGGAAACAAAATGACTAAATACATATTATTAGTTCTGCTAGTTATTTTCTCGTTCAATTCATCATATGCTATGAATGGGGTTTATGATTGTAGTGTTGATGGTTCTCACATTGTTTTAGAAATTTCTGACAAAAATTTGAATTTTTTAGGCGTTTTAGATAACTATATTCTTGAATCAAAAAAAATTAGCAGTAGTTGGGTTGATGAATCCAAAGACGACATCATCAACAAATATAAAATTATTAAACATGATGACTCGCTGTTCTACCAATATTACAGCAAAGTTACTGATCTAAGCTCGTTCAATTATGAAGTTTCATTAACTTCTATCTTTTTAAACAAACAGCCTAACGGCCTTTTGTTTGGGACTTACAGCAGCGTGGATATAGATAAATCTGGACAACAATTAGAGGGCGCATTTATTACGTCCATTTTGTGTATTCTTCAATAATCTCAAAAATATTCTACAAATAACAAATGGAGTCTTCTACCCTATTTGTTTGATAGAACTACATTTTCATTCCTCTTGTTTTAATTTATCTAAACTTTAACTTAAGATTGTCTTAAAAAAAATAGTCTATTCGTATACTATGTTCTTAAAATTAAAATCATGTAGGAATTTACGGATGTTTCGTTTTACGTTAATAAGTATATTAATTTTACAGACTTCTTGTACTTCAACTCAATTTGCAAAAAATCATATTCTATTTGTGGTTGATGGCATGGGTCAGTCTCATATTACAGGGGCTAGACTTTTTAAAGGTGGACCCAAGGCGCGCCTTAATTTGGAAAGTATGCCTTACACGGGAATCGTCAGAACGTCTTCTTACGATGATTTTACTACGGATTCTGCTGCTGCAGCAACTGCTTTGGCCTCTGGTGTAAGAACCTATAACACAGCTATTGGGGTAAGTGACCCTAAAAAAGCTACCGATAAAGAATCCTCAAATTTAATCACGATTGTTGATCAAGCGAAAAAAGCCGGAAAAGCAGTGGGTCTGATCACCACGGCTCGTGTCACGCATGCCACTCCAGCCGCTTTTTATGCCCATGTAGCTCACCGTGATATGGAAGATTCCATTGCGGAACAGCTCTTGGCATCTGATATAGATTTAATTTTTGGCGGCGGCCAACGTTTTTTCCTTGGAACTAAGGCGGGGGGTAGCCGAGAAGATCAAAGGGATTTACTTCAGGAATTTGCTCTTAAGAATTATCTAGTAATAAAAACCGATCAAGAATTTAGATCCCTTCAAATGAATTCTAAACAAAAAATATTGGCTTTACTTGGTAACGATCATCTACCTTTTGAACTGGACCGAACCCCTGACCAAGTCTCATTGAAAGAGTTAGTTGATGTTGCAATACAACATTTATCAAAAAATCCTAAGGGATATTTTTTAATGGTTGAAGCCGCTCGAGTTGATCATGCATCTCACAAAAACTTTGCACGTCATTCCTTTGGTGATATGCTTGCGCTTGACCAGGCTTTAGAAAAACCTTTGTTAGAAGATGATAAACAGACTTTAGTGATTGTAACCTCTGATCATGAAACCGGGGGATTAGCTCTGAATGGGTATGCTCCTTATGAAGTAGCTAGTGGTGAAAAGATATTAGGAAATCATAAACGTTATCCGCAATTACCACTAACAGATCATGGTATCGTGAGTTGGTCCAGTGGGCCTGGGCACCAAGCAAAAGTAAATATCAGAGAGAAAAACTTTCAACATATATCCGCTTATAAAATTCCAAATGCGTATCATACTGCTGTAGACGTACCTATTATGTCTAAAGGACCAGGCGCTGAAAAATTTGTGGGTTTTATGGATAATTCGGATATCGTGCACAAAGTGATCGAAATCATGAATCTTGAGCCAATCAATACTAACGAATGAACAATAGTATTATTTAATCGTTTATTTTTAAATTCTTCATTATCATTTATTCTTCAATGTCTTCACTTGATATAAATAAGTGAAGTTTATAGTCTTAAAGGTGGAAATTTTGATTTTTAAACTCCCGGAACTACCATATGCTCAAGATGCTTTGGCCCCAATTATATCTCTAGAGTCCGTTGAGTATCACTATGGCAAACACCATAATGCTTTTGTAACAAATCTCAACAACCTCATTAAAGGTACTGAGTATGAGCGCCTTTCGCTCGTTGACTTTGTCAAAACAGCACAAGGCGAAATTTTCAATAATGCTGCAGAAGTCTATAATCATACAATCTATTGGTATTGCTTAAAACCCAATGGTGGCGGAGAGCCATATGGTGAAATCTCCGAGGCCATCAACAAAAATTTCGGCTCTTTTGCTTTATTTAAAGAAAAGTTTACCAATTCCGCAATCACACAATTTGGTAGTGGCTGGGTTTGGCTTATACAAAATTCGGACGGGACATTGGCCATAGAGCAAACAGCAAACTCAGATTGTCCTTTAAGAAAAAATCAAATACCGTTATTAAGTTGCGATGTTTGGGAACATGCTTACTATATTGACTATAGAGATGCGCGTGTAAGCTATGTTAAAGGTTTTTGGGAACTTGTGAATTGGGAATTTGCAACACTTCAATTGATGCCCTGACCTAAAATTTATTGGCGTTTGATTTTATACTTGTTCATATAAAACTGAGGGTGAAAAACACTCCCCCAAGATTTTTCCTAGCCTATTTTTAATGGATTTCAACAATTTTGATTTCTATACATCATTTGCAACTTTTATCTTATTTTTTACTATGCTGTAGCTTTAGAAAATTATAACTCAAATTATTTGATAAAATCTTGAATGTTTTTGAATCAATAAAATCTGATTATTAAATTTAAATTTAAATTTCAAATAAATTAAAATGAAAGTTGCAAGATCACTTAATGAATTATAGCTAACAAGTTCAATTCGAGTTCAAAATATTTAGAAATTTATAATTAGCCTAATTTATCAAAAATTTTGTGGGTGGTTCTCTTAAGCAAAAGGTCAATCTCTTCGTCAGTGCCTTTATAACTCTGTTTAACAAGCACTTCTAATCGATCAATGGGCATTTTTTTGTGTAGGAACAACTCTTCTTCGATAACTTGTAAAAGCACCATTTGTTGCACTAAAACCGTTTTTGCCTGTACAAGTGAAGTTTCTAAAATTTTATGGATCTCTTCGTCATCCGCTTTTTTAAAACTAATTAAATTTTGTGGAAAATGGGCGTCATTTAAGGAAACGGCTAAGTGTCGTCCTAACCCAACTTGAGATACAATATGAGAAGCAATGTCTGTGGCCACTCTAAGGTCCTGAGAAGCGCCATTACTCACACCATGTTTTCCGAATCTAAGCTCTTCAGCGGCATATCCTGCCATTAGCACAGCAAGGTTGCTTTCAAATGTAGCTCTTGTCATAATTTTTGAATCTTTGAACCTAACTTGGGGAGGTATATTTTGGGCAATACCTTCTTCAAAAATGATTCTTTGTGGTAATTGACCATACAAAGATAGACCTACAACAATATGTCCGGCTTCATGCACCGAAATGTATTTAAGCTCTTCATGGGTTAGCTTAACTTTTTTCTCTTCTGAAGCTTTATCGTAAACTAAAACATCTTGCAGTAAACATTTATCCCCAGCCATTAAACGAAAAGTTTGGGTCTTAGTTTCAAAATCCACAGTCGCAAACTTTTGATTTTCTTTGTACATGGTGATTAACCAAGTTGGAACTCTTGAATCAATGATTTCGCCAATAGTTGATAATATAGGTCGAACTCCTTGTGAAGGAACTATGCCATTACTTGCAATTAGTTGGTTCACGGATTTAGAAAATTGCAGTGATAGTAAAAAACTATCTTTTACACTTTGTGAAATAATATTAAGATGTTTATCGATTATTTTTTCATACTGTTGTTGATTTAAATTTTTGAAAATTACAAAAGATGTACCCATTCGAGCCACTTGTTCAGCGCGAAACCGACTCAAAAGCCCTTCTTTAACCGCAGATGGTGAAACTTTGGCAACTTTTTCGGCTAGCTCTTGGGGAGTCAGTAACACCGAAGCTACCGTTTTGACATTAGAAAACGATTCGTCAATATTTCCTGATAAAATAATTAAACATTTAGAAAAATCTAAGGTTGGTGGTTTTTGTTCTAACTCTTCAATCTTGGCGATAATCCATTTGGTTACTTCTAAGGGGTTGGTCTCTGACGCTTTGATAAGTAGTTTTTTGCAAGTCTCGTTGATATTTAAATAAGGTAAAATAGCTAATAGATCAAACTCTGAAAAAGCAGGAGCATCTGGCTGAAAATGAGGCGAAAGGAAGTATTTTAAAGTGTGTTTCCAATAGCTTTTTTTGTCAGCAAACAATGAATTATGGACATCTATTTTACCAACATCAAGTAAAGACCAAAAGCTTCTTAAGCTAGGACGATCTATCTCGCGCCCATCTTCACCTATCGTTCGAGCAATTTGGACTTCATCAAAAAATATTACCCCAGCTTGACCTGATAAATTTATTAAACTTTGAATAAGTGCACCTTCGTAGTATCCATTTTCATTGACTACAAATTTACCGATATCATTCGTAATCATCACTTTTGACATCATCAATTTATCAATCAAAGACTGAACTAAAGTGGTTTTTCCAACTCCAGTCATACCCCACAAGGATACAACAACTGGTCGTCGCAAAGATTCAGGCATTAAAAACCAAGGTCGAATATAAATTAATAGTTGATCAATCTGATCATCCAAACCAATAAACTCAACTTTTAACTCATCGGCAGCCTTTTGTAATAAGTGCTCTTTGGCTGTAATCGACGCCAAGTCATAACTGATCTGTTTAAGCTTATCCCCTTTATTTTCGACTTTTTTTAAAAAAATATCAAAATTTGACTCTGCCGCTTTTTCTAAATCTTCCATAAGATATCATCGGAAAACTGTTCATAGAGATAAATTTTTTAATTTAAACTCAACCAAAGTGCAGGGAAAACTCTCTTGGCGTAACTTTAAAAGAGCTTTTGATGATCTATAGTCTCAAGATTCACATTTAAATCTTTTATGTTTTTAGGCAGCTGATTTTTGGGAGCTAAGACAAGTATTACAAAGTCTTCTGGTTTATAATGTTTTTGTAAAACAAGATTAGCTTCATTGACGTCCAAAGATTGAATTTTTTGAAAAAAACCTTGAATATAATTTTTATCAAAACCAAAACTATTATATTTCATAAGTTGTTGTAAAAAACTTTCATCAGTTTCAAATTTAAGAGGAAACTGCCCCAGGAGTATACTCTTTTGCAAATCTAAGTCTTTGCTTTCAATACCTTTAGCTATTGTTGCTTTAATAATATCTAGAGTCGTGTTTATCAATTCTGGAACTTTTTCAAAACGAGTAGAGCTTGAAACTACGAATGCACCAGCATTTTTATAACCTGTAAATGCCGAATTAATCCCATAGACTAAACCTCGTTTAACGCGGATCTCTTGCATCAATTGACTGCTGAAATCACCGGAACCCACAATGCTATTGGCAATATAGAGCGAGATAAAATCTTTATCATTCCTTAAAAGTCCCATATGACCCATACGGACTTCAGCTTGTTTTAGATTGGGCTTATCCACAATTATCAGTCTTGGTTTGGGCGTGCTCGTTAAGCCAGTAGCCAATACAGGTTCTAATTCATTGGGCTTTAAACTTCTTGGGGATATGCTTTTTAAACGACTCAAAAATTTAGCCTTAATTTGTTTTGAAAAATTACCACTTAAAGCAAATTGCAAATCAGAAGGTTGAACGTGTTGACTATAAAAGCTTTGGACGTCAGAGAGTAAAGTTTTTTCAACTCCATTAACTGTCCCCCATTCAGGGGTACCGTAACTTGAGTTTTCAAATAACTTGGCATAGAAAGCAATAGAAGCTAAATATCCGGCCTCTTCCTGAGATGTTATAATTTGAGCGATTCTCTTTTCTTTAACTCTATTAAAGTCTTGCTTTGATGTTGCCAATTTATCTGGTTGGATAAAATTAGGATTAAAAACTGTCTCTAAAAAAAGCTCAATAATCTCGGCGTTGTACTTACTTAGTCCTGCGGATTTAAAATGAATGGCATCTTTATCAATGTTTACTTCAAAATCCGAACTATACTTAGAATAAGCCGCTTTGTACTGCTCTGAGTTTAAATGGCCACTGCCTTCTTTAAGCATAGACACCATTAGTGCACTAACACCGGACTTATCTTTGAAGTCATGGGAAGACCCTTTAGAAAGCATACCTTGCACTGTAAAAATTGGTAACGAGGCGTCTTCCATAAAGTAAACTTGAATACCATTTGCTAATTTAATTAATTCATAATTTGGAATTTTTATTTCATTTAGTCCAGAAGGGTTAGATTTAGGGTTCACAAAATATGAGCAGCCAAAATTTATCGAGATTAAAAACCATATCATTAAAATTTTAAACATAAAGTCTACCCTACTTTCCTAAGTGCAAAATGTGCGATTGATTTTTATTCAAATACTTTTGAGCCACTGCAACAATATCAGATTTTGTAATCCCTTGATAAACTTTAACATCTTCAAAAAAAGATTTGTAATCTCCTCTTACGATTTCACTCTGTGCTAGAATTCTGGCTTTGCCGCCGTAAGTGGTTAAGGCTTTAACATAATCATAGGATATTTTATCTTTAGCTTTTTGAAGCTGTTCATCAGAAATCCCGTTAGATACTAAATCCTGTACTTTTTGAAAATAGATTTTTTCTACTTCATCAAATGATTTTTTTCCCACCAAGTCGACATTAAAAGAGACCACTCCGGCATATTTCAAAGAGTAATTCCAGAAACTAACACTAGTTGCGATTTTCTTCTCGTCCACTAATACTTTTGCTACTGGACTAGCCGGATCGCCCGCAAGAACTTCGCAAATTACGTCTAAGACAAAACTATCTTTTGTTCCAAGAGCTGGCGCCATATAATAAATAGCAAGCTTTCGATTATCAAATCTTTGATTTTCGACAGTTAAAGTATTTTTAGTTATTGGAGTTAAATCTTTAGTCACTGTATTGCTAATTTCTGATTTAGGAATTTGACCGTAGTATTTTTTGATCCAGCTTTTAACTTTACTTGGGTTAAAATCACCAACCAGAACCAAAGTGGAATTGTTAGGTGCGTAAAACTTTTTATAAAAAGCCATGAAATCGCTCAGTTCAGTTTTATTTAAATGATCCATCGATCCGATAACTGAGGACCCATAATTATGATCGCCAAAAACTTTTGCCATCATAACTTCGAAGATATAGCCCGAGGGGGAATTTTCGGTGCGCATGCGTCGCTCTTCTTTAACCACTTCGCGCTCTTTTTGAATCTGTGGCAAAATAAGGGCTAAGTTTGTCATGCGATCCGCTTCTAATTCTAGAATCTTCTCTAAGGCTGAAGACGGTACGACTTCGTAATATCCCGTATAGTCTTTGCTGGTAAATGCATTATTTTGACCTCCAACTTTAGAAACTACCTCATCAAATTGGCCATCTGGAAATTTAGGTGTCCCTTTAAACATTAAGTGTTCAAAAAAATGAGCCAGTCCAGTTCGGTTTCGGTCTTCGTGATAAGATCCAACATCATACCATTGATGTACGGCAACCATAGGAATGCGTTGATCGACATGAAGTAACACTTTCATGCCATTATCAAGCTCAAACTTTTCCACTTTCAAATTTATGGATAAGGGCTCAGCCCCTACCCAATTTAAAAGTAAAAAAAATGTTATTACACCAAAACTAATTTTCACATTGCACCCCATTTAAAACTCGACCAGAAAGCAAATTAAAAAAACCAGACCAAAGCTTGTGTCTTAGTTTTGCATACAGTTGATGATAGGAGGGGCTACTTTATGAGTCCAGATAAAAATCAAATTAAACCCACAGTCGTAAATTCAATAAATAAAGTCATAAGCTCAGAACAGCAAAAATTTTATAAACGGCACAACCAATGCTGCCTTTGCTCCAGCGAGCTTTCAATTGGTGTTCAACCTAACAAAATAGAACATCGGATTTTTGAAAAAGTGACTTGTCCTAAATGTGCAGTAACCATCAGCACAAGTGATCATGTTCTAAATTAAGCGCCAAAAATTTGTCGGCGCATTATCTTTTGACACTTGCCCTGGTATTATGAGGCCAGAATACTAGGGACATTCCCATGCAAGCCGAGAAAAGAAGTACTGGCAGCCAAAGGGCCACACGCATTCCGTAAATATCAAACACATATCCTACAACCAAATGCATAATAACAACGCCTAAAGAACTTAAGGCAATAATGATGGACGAATAGGATGCAAACTCCGACCCCACAAAATTTGAAATCTCATCCATGGCTATAGGAAAAACCGGGGCCATAAAAAGGCCACACACCCAAAGAGCGTTGATGTAAAAAGAAGCTCCGAGCAACATACAAAGAGTTGTTAGACCAAAGCTTAAACCCAACATCTTTCGACCAGAAAAAGACTGAGGAGCAAAACTAATTAGAATTCGTCCTAAAAACAATCCTAAGAAAAACAAAGCTAAACTTGCGTTAGCTTGTTGCATAGAGTACCCCGACAAATCCTTTAAAATAATAACCAACCGAGTGGTAAAAAAAAGCTCGCTTGAAACATAAAAGGCTAACAAGAGACCCCAAAAAATAAGTTGGGATACATCATATTTAACTTTAAGCCTTTGCTTTAAAACCAGAATGCTTGGTTTTATTGGAGTGATGATGGGATTAAAATAAACAGCAAAAATACCCAAAATTAAAACCGGAACCAAAAAGATGAGTGAAAATAGTAAACTATTTCGCCAATCGACTTGGAATTCAAGAATAAGCCCAATGAGTACAGGAGCCAGCAAAGCCGAAAGACCATATGTGGAATGTAGTAAACTTAAAAAAAATCTTTTAGATCCAGCAGGTACACTCTCTTCAACCACAATATTTTGGGTTACACCTACTGTTCCAAGAGACGCTCCAAAGATTAAGGCTGAAATCAAAAGCATCGAATAGGTTGTTGTTAGACTTATCATAACCGGAAAAAAGCATAGCGCCAAAACACCTAAAAAAAGTAATTTTTTAGGGTGTAAATGATGTAACAGCCATGGCACACAAAAATTAGCTATAACTGCCGTAAACGAGGCCACAGCAAAAAAAGCACTACCTTGGGAATGATTTAAACTTAAATCTGAAATGATTAGAGGATAAATAGGCCCTCTGGCATTATCTAGCCAGCCTAAACTCATCAAACTTCCAAAAGCAAAAAATAATGCCAACCATTGGGGACGAGTTAAAATACCTTCATCAGTCATGACGCCATGCCTTTGAATTGTTTGTTTAGGGGACTTCATTCAAAGTTTTTACATGGAACATTCCCAAATGACTAGCCAAAACGAAGACAATTCAAAAGAATTAATCCCTCAAATGAGTGAGAAAAAAAAACAAGAGAATGTTTTTTTAAGTCTTTTATTTAATCTCATCATTCCTGTTCTTATTCTACAAAAAGGCTCTAAAATGGGTTTTGAAGGAGCGGCCACAATAGCTTTGGTTGTAGCTTTAACCTTTCCACTCATTTACGGCTTGGTTGATTATCTTAAAAATAGAAATAAAAATCTTATTTCTATTTTAGGTGTCATTAATATTTTAGTGACAGGCATCTTTGCTATTGCACAACTAGAAGGCCGATGGTTTGCGATCAAAGAAGCGGCAATACCCTTTGCGCTAGGGATTGCCGTTTTATTTTCTATTCGATTTAAAAAACCTTTTATGCAATTTTTGCTCTTTCAATCTGGGGCCTTTAAAAAAGATTTACTCGAGCAAAAAATTGTCGAAAACAATAATCTTTTAGCTTTTAAAAAACAGATGAATTACTCGACCTATCTATTGTCTGTTTCATTTTTTTTAAGCAGTTTAATGAATTACCTATTGGCTTTAAGAGTATTTAAGTTGATTGATTTAAGTTTATCAAAAGAGCAGCAGAAGGAAATTTTAAATCATCAAATAGCAGATATGAATTGGATGGGTATGGTGGTTATCAGTGTGCCACTATTATTTTTTTTAGCTTTTATACTTTGGGATTTTTTTAAAAACATAAAAAAACTTTCAGGTTTATCTATCGAAGATTTAATTCAAAATTAATCGACTTCAAACTCTTCCGACTCAGGGATTTTAAATTTTCGGCTTTGTTTTCGTTTCGCAAGATATTTTTCTCGGGCTTTTTCCATAGCTTTTTCATGCTTTTGATTTTGAGTTTCCATCCAATCTTCGGCAATTTTATCATTCAAATCCTGATCTTTGGCCCTAGATTTTTTAGCAAATTCAGCTTCAAGTTTTTCAAATTTAGCTTCAGATTTTGCTCTTTTGGCAATATGTTTTAAGCGTCCAGTTTCACGCTTGGCATCTTCTTTTTTAAGCTCAAGCTGTCGACGATAAAAATCATTGTATTTAGCTTCACTGACGCCCTCGTTCGCATTTGAACTAAAACTAACCATCAATAAAACGATCAAATTAAGCACTGCTAATAGGTTTAGGCTGGTCATTAGCATCTTCCTTTTATAATTCATATAAAATCTATAAATCCAGGCATTTCAATCCAACTTGCACACCATGTTAAAAGTATCTTAACATAGATCTTTTTACGAAGAAAAGTTCTAAACTGGACCACTCATAGAATTAACTGGAGACAAATATGGAACAACTGATAGAGTTTGGTTTATTTTTCCTTAAAACGGCAGTTATAGTCATAGCCATTTTAATTGTTCTCTCAAATATTTTAGCGGCCTCTCTGAAAGGCAAAGATGATTCTAAGCCCAAAGTAAAATTTAAGAATAAATCGAAAGAATTTAAAAAACGCAAACAAGAACTGGATCTTGTTTTTTTAGATTCCAAGGCCGCAAAAAAAACCAAAAAAATGCAAGTCAAAGAACAGAAAAAAATAGCCAAACAAAATACTACGACAGCCTTACCAAAACTTTTTGTTTTAACATTTAATGGCGATATTAAAGCTTCACAAGCTGAAAACCTATCCAATGAAATCACCCACATTCTTGAATGCGCCAAACCTAATGATGAAGTTCTTGTTAAACTCGAAAGCCCCGGAGGCATGGTCAGTGGTTATGGTTTAGCCGCTTCAGAGCTAAAAAGGGTTAAAGATGCAGGTTATAATCTAAAAGTATCTGTTGATAAAGTTGCAGCCAGTGGTGGTTACATGATGGCGTGTGTTGCAGATGAAATTTTTGCGGCCCCTTTTGCGATTATCGGTTCAATAGGTGTTGTTGCCCAAATTCCAAATTTTAATAAACTCTTGAAAAAAAATAGTATCGATTACGAAATTGTAACGGCTGGCAAATTTAAACGAACTCTGACTGTCTTCGGTGAAAATACCGAAGAAGGACGAGAAAAATTCAAAGATCAACTTGAAGACATACACATCCTCTTTAAAAATTTTGTCTCATCCAATCGGCCTAAGCTAAAAAGTAATATCGAAGATGTTGCAACTGGTGAATATTGGTTTGGTGAGCAGTGTCTTGAGAAAAACTTAATTGATCACATAAAAACCAGCGAAGATTTTTTATTTCAACATAAAGATAAGTATGAGATTTTTGAAGTCTCAACCGAAAAAAAGAAATCCATCATGGAAAAACTATCTGAATCAGCCGCTCAAATTATAGTTGCTAAAATCGAGAGTTTATCATTATGGAAAGGTTTATAAAGAACTCGGCGTTTTTAGTAAAGTTTAACCTAAAGATGTAAGCTTTACTTTGCCCTACTCGATACTTCTCACAAGGCGAACGCCCAGAGGCCTGTGACTAAAAATTGGAATCCATGGCAGGCGATAATCGGAACGAAGCGAGTGAAAACTGTCGTTCCATGCACCGCCCCTAATAACTCGGTTTGACCCCGTTGCAGGACCCACGGGGTCGATACCACCAACGAAGCTTTCAGCATGCCAGTCTTCAATCCATTTCCACACATTGCCATGAAGATCATAAATCGGTTGACCATTATAAAAGACCGGTTTTTTCAAACCCACAGGCTTAGTTCCTCCAGATCTTAAGCCATAAACCGCATAATTTCGTAAACCTATATGACTATCACTATGAGCGTAGCTTCCATCGGCAACACCACCCAACCGAACTATCAGCTCCCACTCAGCTTCTGTCGGTCTTCGGTACTGCTTCCCTTGTTTATGACCAGGGAAAAGTCTAGCTAAAGTCTGCTGAACCTGGGAATCATCTATTATGGATAATTCATTTAAACCCTTTACCCAGAAACTTGTATCGTAATAGGTCACACTTTCTTCTGGATAATCTGCATACTTAAAATCAGAGGGCACAGACGAAAACCGTTTATAATCGCTACTGTCAAGATTGCCTTTTATAAGCGAGACAACCATTCTGTAGGTAAATTTTGTGACATCAACAGACATTAATTCAAAAGGTTTTGAAATTGTCGTTAGAACTTTTTTTGACCCAGCTCTCATTATAAATGTGGATGGCTCGATCCTAACGAAAGCAACTAGAGGTGTCCCTTCAGGATAGTCTGCCGTTTTATCATTTACGTTTCGCTCTAACAGTTCAAATCTTTGGCCTATAGCTTCTGGCCTTGCCTGTTCGATGGCATCTGCAAGTTCTGATTTACCACTCCGTCGAAGCTGTTCCACCTCCGTGAATCCTTGAGCATTTTTAGCCTTAAAATCAAACTCAGGGTTTGCAACGAGCCAATCAATAATTTTGTTATGCTCGTAATAAGCCGCAAGCTGCAGTATTGATACTTGACTTAGATTTTTGAAGTTAACATCAAAAAAAACAGACTCTTCAACAAGAACCTTAAGTTTTTTTATTTCGCCAAGTTTAATGGCCATGGACCATTTCTCGTTCAACTCAAGGGTTAACTTTTTCTTTCTGGCATCAGGTGAAGTATGCCATTGACTTATTTCATTCATCACTGATTTTAATTCAGCTTGCGAAAAATCTCTTTTGTACTTAAAGCTTTCTTCAATTTTTCTTACATTCAGAAGAATTTCAAAAAGGGCCTCTTTTCGAAGTTCTAAACTTCCACGACCACGAATGATTCTCGTTAAATAAAGAACAAAATCACGGTATTTAATTAGTTCAAAGGAATTTAAAGATTTAAAAATAAGACCTATGGTTTTTATATATTTTATTAGATCTTGCTCATTTGACGATTGCGCCAAATCTGCAACTCTGGCGTAAACATTCTTAAACACCCTTGCTTTAAATGCTAAATCAAAAAGATTTGAAACACTTGAATTTTGAAACGCATTCAATATTTGTGTAAGACGGATAAAATCACTTTCTAATCTTGAGTTAATAAGTCTTTCCAATTCGTCGTTGATCAGAGCTATATTTAAGCGTCTTTTCAATTTCTCAAGAAGACCCAAATCCGAATGATCTACTTGAACGAATTGATTCGTGGCCGCTAAATTGATCAGGTCATCTAGACCAAAATTAAGGGACTCTTGAATGATCTTTAACGCTTTTTTGTTTTTAAAAATTATAAAATCACCGTTAACCGTAAAATCAGTTCCTTCACGGGCCATTGGATCTACAGTAAATCGAATGGTAAGCCCCGTATTTCGAGCCCCATATCTTCCAAACCTTGTATAAAACCCATCGCCCATTGATGCCGATTCACCGACTGTATTTTGTCTAGAGATCAAAACATTGGGCTCTCCGCTATGGGCCCTTGTGATCGATTCATAGGCCAAAAAGCTATTAGTTTCATGGGCCACAATCTGGATATCCAGTTCTTTAGCCGTTTTACCAAGGCCAAGACCTACGGGATTTGATCTTAAAGGCTCTCTATTTAACCACCAGGCGAAGCTTCCTTGATCTCCTATATTCCCCATTGCGATCAGTTTACTTCGAAGTCCAAGTTCGTCCAATTTGTTAATGGCGTACTCAAGATTAACCGCATGTAAAACAAGTTTTTTGGCAGTATCTTGAATCCGTCTTAAAGCTGTGCTGTTAGTGACACTTTTAGGATTAATTGCACTTACAATTTCTTGGATCTGTTTAAAATCATTTTCTGAAAAACTTAGCTCATATTGAAAAGCCTTAACCAGAAGACGAAGGACAGACAAAATCTCCGGGTTTTCTCCGGCTTTAGCCCTTGAGGTCGTAAAATGATGATCACTTCTAAAATAGCTGATGCGGTTATTCAGTGTATCTTGTAAAAACACACTGTCTGTCTGATCCCAATGCCGCAAATCTCGAACAATCGCTTCATCGCTCAAAGTGACTTCAACCATGCCGACAGAATTAGAGTCGGTATTTTGGCCGTTAAAATCTGTATCATTTAATAGAGCTTCTTTGAAACCTGGCTGGCCGGGAACTCCTGTCTGATTCATGAGAGTTCGCACTTCCCACTTATTAGCTTTCGAACCCAAAAAATGTGGGAATCTTCGAGCCAATGTGTCTTGAAATTGCTTGGCAACGTCAACTGTGGCATCGACTACAATATCCAAATCTTGGGTCGACCTAAAAATATTTGTGAAATCATAATCAAAACGGTCTTTCTGAAGTTCTATAAGCCCTTTGCTTCTGGCCAAATCCCACTTCACATAATGAAGAAATCCAGACGCCGTTCCTCCGAATAGCCATACTCTTAACCCCATCTTTTGGGCCGTTTCACGGATATACTGAAACTCAGGAACGTGCATGATCTTAATGGAAACGTGCTGGATGAGTTCCTTCTCACTAATACCGTTCTGCGAACTTTCTAAAAGAATTGGACTTTCTAGTTCAAGGTTTATTCCTACGTACGGCTTACTTAAATGATCGAGACAAAGCTCAGAAGTATCAGTATTACCAAAAGCATTAAGAGTGTTGGCTAACAAGAAAAAAATTGTGATAAAAACTTTGAGGATTTTCAGCTTTACTGACTTGTTAGATCTTTTCATTTAAATCCCAAAAGTATTAAATCTAACCATTAACTAATTTAAGTTTATTTTCACCACTTCTGGATGGACCAAATTCACATTAATAAATTTTAATGGCTTTACAAATCACATGTTAAAAATTTAAAAACTGTTTACAACTTTTTTCACCATAAATAGCTATAATTTCCATGGCCACATCGCGTTTGGCTTGGTCTTTTGACAGATTTTGCGACCTCACCAAGTTCAGTCTTTGCCAAATGCGTTCACCTTCAATAAGTTTATTTTTTACCTTTTCTGGAGGTAAGTATAAGTACTGCATCTCCGGCTGTGACAAGTCTGCAATTAGCTCTTGCAATGCCTTTGGAATTTCATCATAACTTTCAACCTGTAGAAAATTTGCACGTCCTGTAACAAGTGGATTATCTAATCCAGATGTTAAAGATCGAAGATCATTTTTATAAACTAATGTAGGCTTACCTAAAGTCCATGCTATTGTAAGCTCAGCAATTGCGCCTTCATCTGCTACTCGTCCATTCATGTTCATAACTAAGCTTCCGTTGACCACAGACACTTGATAAACATCTAAAGCATCAATAGCCCTTGCCATCCACTGAGTTACAAGCTCAGGTTCATAGTTAAGGACATTGGTCAAATAGGGAAAAATTTCGGCAAATTCAAGGCCATCTCGATGAGGTAAAAAAGTTTTAAATCCAGACTTTTCAAGAGCTTCAGCTATAAGCTCCATTTCATGCCTTTCAGCCGCATTAAATAAGGGACCGGCCAAATAAACATTATTTAAATTTTGTAGAGGAAAAAACCTAGAAAAATCTTGATCGGACCAAGCTGGTCTAAAAAAAATAACAAGTATAAAAGAATATAAAATTAGCCTAACAATGTTCATACTTTTAGATCATTACTGGGCTTATTCTTAAATGTATACATATAGACTCGGCTTTACAAAAAATTCAAAATCTATTCAACGCTTTTAATTTTAAACCTAGAATTGATACCACCTTCAATTATAAAGTTGGTATTGTTAAACTTCAAATTGGCCATAAAATCTTCATTAAAATTTTCACCTTGAGCTTGAATTTCTATGAACGGAACTTCAAAGTTTTTAGCTCGTAAATCAAAAGTTTTTCCTTCACTAGAAAGTATCAAACTTGTTGAAAACTGATTTAACATATTAATACTTTGGATTGATTCAAGTTTAAAATAATCCAAAGTTGGTTTAAAATTTTTTGAAATGAGATCAAATTTATAAGACTTTGTTTCTGGTTGATAAGATAGTAAATATTTGGAATTTATAAACTCGCCCCATTTGGTATTTAAACTTTCGATCTGTGACGATGAGGATAGTGTAAGTAAGTTTCTTTTATACCCTTCAATATTTACTTTTAAAGTACTAAAGGCTGTCTGTTGAATAGCAAAAAGTTCCATGATTTTCTTAGATAGACTAAAAGTAGCAGCTTGAATTGCAAATGACCATTTTAATCCTTGATCCCATATTAAAGAGCCGTTAATGACCCCATCAAACAAACCATCTTCGAGGTCAACATTCTCTATAACTAAATCAAGTTTTGGATGTGTATAATTCAAATTAATATTAGCTTTAGTTAGGACTTGCTTCGACTTTCTTCGATTCATTGAAAATGCAAATGAACTGTTTTTTAAAGTACCTTCAAAAGTCAACTCGCCATCGGTTTGAAACTTACCAGAACCTCGAATTTCACCTAATTCGTCAATGACACCTCGAGCCTCTGCAAGGTTTTTTTGATCAAGTAGGCCGTTCAGATTTAGATAATCCAGTCGCCAGTTTATTGGTTTAGTTAATAAATATTGCGGGAAAAATTGGGCTTCAAAATTGGATGTAAATGCTTTTAATACAGGACCATAAACTTCAAAACTATAAAATTTTGCACTTAACCTGCGATCTTTTGAATTCATAAAGTTTTCGATTTTTAGTTTTAAACTCGAATTGAACCAAACCCTATGAGCATTTATAGAATTAAGCAATTTGACATCAGAGATATAATTTAAAAATGAAAGCGGTAAGTCTTTCACTTTCGCTTGAACTTCATAAGCGTTTATATTTTTTTGGGGTTTGGCGGATAGCTCTAACTGGCCCTCTAAGTGTCTTGCGGAAATATGTAAAGAAAGTCCTTCGCTTGATGTTAAATTTATAATTACCTTAAGTTTGATACTTTTATCGGAAGCGACGCCAGGGATATTGAAGTCTTTAGGTTGAAAATTAAGTTCAAAGTAGGACGAGATATTTTGATTTTTTTTTCGATATGAAATCCGTAGATTTTTAATTCCGATTTTTTTATCTTTACTATCACTCCTAAAGTCCGAAATAAGTAACTTCTGAAATCGTAAACCATCTATTCTTTTAAATGCACTCTTTATCTTGTTAAAAAAAACTTCAAAAGCTTGGTTTTCAATCTTTAAACTTGCAATAAATTCTTCAGCTGTTGGTTCTCCAACCTTCATATCAGCACACAGATTAATATTTTTTTTAATACTTAGTGAGGCACTGCCAGCTTTTAAATACCCAAATCTAATGTTTTTTTTAAAAGCTTGAGAAATGGAAAGTGGAATTAATAAATAGGGTGCTTTAAATATATACTTCGACTTACAGTCCATAACATATATAATTGGATCTGATAATTTTATCGCAAAAAATGGATTTAAACTTCCAGAAAAACTAAGCTGAGCTTTTTTAAAATCCAGTTTAATATCTGAAGAAGAATAATTTAAATTTGATTCAGATCCTATTAAAGTTGATTGATCCGGTTTTAACTTGGATGGGCTAATAGTTTTTTGGCTTAAGGAAGCTTTCAAATACCCATTAATACGCTGAGGCGAAAAATACATTTGGCTGGCCACATTAAGTAGTATTAAAAACAAAATACCAGCAATGATGGTAGCCGAAACGGGCTTCAGTATGTCTGAAGTTTTTTTCATAGGATATTATTTGAATTGGAACTTTATAATTTCGTACTCTTTATCACCTTTAGGTGAATTGACCTCAACAATATCAGATTTCTTTTTACCTATTAAAGAACGACCCAGTGGTGAAAATACCGAAAGCTTGCCTTCTTTAACATTGGCTTCATCAACCCCAACAAGTTGATAAGTGATTTCTTTATCCAACTCTATATCAAGAATTGTAACAGTGGCTCCAAAAACAACTTTTTCAGACTTAATTATCGATGGATCTACAATTTCAGCGTTTGCAATTTTAGCTTGAATGTCGGCGATTCGTTGTTCGACGAAACCTTGTCTTTCTTTAGCCGCATCATAATCCGCATTTTCACTTAAATCGCCATGGCCTCTTGCCTCTTCGATAGCACGTATTACGTCAGGGCGTTCAACCTGAACCAAGTGCTTAAGCTCTTGATCTAGCATCTGTTTGCCTTTGACTGTCATTGGTTGTTTATCACTCATTTTATGCTCCAAAAGTTGTTGGCCATTTAAAAGCCGATAATATATAGTGAAATAGTAAGCAAATACAACACATTTTAAATTCACTTGGGGCCTTTATGTTTAACTTTTGGAAAAAAGGCAGTACGACTCTAACAAAAAACCCCATCAACACCCCTGCAGGTCAGCTTTTCGAGCTTGATCATATTGGGCTTTCCCAATGGATCAATGAGCTAAATGTTTCATCATTTTATGAAAAAAAGGCTGAATTACTTTTACTACCTTCTATCGTTGATGCGCTTCTCGAACTCCCCGAATCTAGGTTAGTTGATTTTATTGAAGTTCTTGAAGTGCATGATTGGCAAACTTTAGTTCTTAAAGCCGAAATCGATGATGCCGTTTGGTTTTTAAGCTATTTATCTCCTGAAAAACTTGAGCTTTTTTTACCTGATCTCCCAGAAGCTTCAATACTACGTAAGTATCTAGAGTATCCCAAAAACTCATGTGGCCGTAAAATGCAAACCGATTTTTTCTCGATACCTATTGAACTTACAGCCTCTGAAAGTTTGGACTATATTAGAAAAAATGCATCGGACTCAGAGTCTTTGTACTATATTTACTGTGTTACCCCCTCTAATAAGCTCTTGGGAGTGGCGTCCCTTCGTCAACTTGCATTGGCAGCAGCTAACGAACCTTTAGACAACATCATCAATCGGGATGTGATTTATGCTAACACTACTGACGATATCGAAGAGGCCATTAATTTAGTACAAGCCCACGACCTATTAGCTTTACCTATAATAAATCCTAATAAAAAAATGGTGGGACTCATTACCATTGATGACGTGGTTGATGAGATCCAAGATCAAGCCACTGCAGATATTTATGCTCAAGCAGGACTTCAACAGATGGACTCTGTTTCAACAAAAAGTTCTCATTCCTATCTGTATCGAATACCATGGCTTTTACTAAATCTGGGACTAGCTTATTTTGCAAGTTTTGTGATTAGTCAATTCGAGCAGACCATTTCAGATGTTATCATTTTAGCGAGTCTCATGAATATTACGGCCGCAGTTAGCGGCAATACAGCCATTCAAACCTTAACTGTCGTAACAAGAGGTTTAGCGATTGGCGAATTTGAATACACTACCTACAAAAAAGCACTTTTCAAAGAGCTTGCGGCTGGACTAATGTTAGGGCTTACAACTGGTCTTTGTGCGGGTGGGATCGTATTTTTTTGGAAAGGCGATATTGTTATAGCTCTCATCTTAGCCGTTTCTATGTTCTTAAACTCTATCGTTGCCGTTACTACCGGGGCATTGGTGCCCATACTGCTAAAGTCTGCGGGCAAAGATCCTGCGGTTAGCAGTGGTGTTTTAGTAACGATGAGCACTGATATTTTTGGCTATTTTGCATTTTTGGGGATTGCAACTCTTGGGCTTTCGTACATTTCTTAACTCACTAACGACTTAAATACTTTACCTTAAGATGAATTCACCCGAACCTAATTAGACATGAATTCTTATAGCTATCTGGTCGACAAAATTAACTCAAGTCAGAATATTATTCTGACAACCCATAAATCTTGTGATGGGGATGGTTTGGGTTCAGAACTTGCAATCTTTTATTGCTTAGAGCATCTAGGTAAAAATGTTCGTATTATTCATCAAGAAGAGTTACATGAGCGTTATCATTTCATAGATCGAGAAAACCGGGTCAAAGGTTTTGATCCAAATTCCGATTTTACACCAGACTTAGTTCTAGCTTTTGATACCAACGACCACAGAATTATAGAGCCCGTCTATAGTCATTATAAAAACAAATGCGAAATAATTTTTTTGGATCACCATGCTTTGCTTATAAAAGGCCCCAGCCCTACGGAAAACTCAATTGTAGACTCGCAAGCCGCTTCCACAGGTGAAATGACCTACAAACTTATCAAAGCGCTTGGAATACCCATGAACAAAAAAATTGCCGAGGCTTTATATACTAGTATCGCATTTGACACTCATGTCTTTAAATTTATCCGAAGCTCAAATGCCTCATTTCAGATCGCCAATGAACTCATGAGTTATGGGGTCGATTGCACTTGGATTCATCGGATGTTGTTTGCGAATTATTCCGCTAGCAAAGTTAAATTTTTAGGTTTAAATCTAAAAAATATTGAGTTTAGGTATAACAATACTGTGGGATTGTTGATGATTCCCTATGAAATCATTGAAGCTACTGAAGTTGAAACCGAAGAGATTCATGACTTGGTTGATTTCATTTTAGGTGTCAATACCTGTGAGATAGCTGTAGTTGCTCGGGAGCTCACAAAAAATAATTTCAGAATTTCTTTCAGATCCAAAGGTAAATATAAGGTTTTAGAAATTGCTGAAAAATTTGGTGGTGGTGGTCATGAGCTTGCTTGCGGGGCTTTCGTCGAAAGTCAGCTAGAACCACTGAAAGCCACTCTATTGGAAAGAATAGATTTGTTTTTTAAATAAGATCCATATTTTTAGGAAATAGACATACAAATTCTGCCCCCTCAGTATACTCTAAATTCACACTCACTTCCCCCTTATGAAGCTTCATAATATGTTTAACGATTGCAAGACCGATGCCTGTACCCCCTAACCTTCTAGTTCGGGCCGCATCAATACGATAAAATCTTTCAAAAACTCGCTTGGCATGTTCAGGAGCAATACCAGATCCTTGATCTTTTACTTTTAGAGCCGTTGTTGATTCTAAACTTTGCCAAATCACAAAAATTTTTTTCTCTTTAGGGGAATACCTTAAAGCATTGGTAATAAGGTTGGTTAAAACTTGTTCAAGTCTTCTTGGATCTGCATGTAAAAAAATGTCTTCATGACTTTCTATAGAAATCCTAGAAACGTCGTAGCCATTAGAAGTTAAAAATCTTCGTGTAAATTCTAGGGGTTTAATAAGTTGTAAATCTAACTTCTCACCACTTTCAATAGTAGATAGATCCAGAAGGCCTTCAGTTAAACTTACTAATCTTGACGTATTTTCTTGAAGATTAATAATTAACTCGTTTCTTATTTCGATATTTTCAAGATTCCTTTCTAGTAAAGAGACCGCGGAAGATATCATAGTTACAGGTGTTCTTAATTCGTGCGAGGCATTCGCGACAAAATCCAAGCGTTTTTTATTTGTTTCAATTTGTAAACTACGATCATGAAATACAGCGACAACACCATACGTAGAATAATCTGTTTCTCGTTTTAATGGTGACAAAGAAATTGTAAAAGAAAAGGCTTGATTAGCTATAAACAAATCGGCTTGAATCTCTTGGGGTTCGCCGCTTTTAAAAACCTCTCGAACAGCATTTAATAACGTCGCATCAGGCAAAATGCTGTGGGCTAAAATCTGGGCTTGCGATCTAGCTTCCAGACCAAAAACCATACCAAATGCAGGATTATAAAAGATTACCCGTTCGGATTGATCAATAGCGAAAATAGGTTCTTCTACCGAATTCATAACAGCTTGAATTTCAATTTTTTCACGGGAAAGAGCTTTAAAGTTTTTTCTTAAAATTTTAACTAATTTTTTTAAAACATTTTCTAAATCATTCCACTCGCCAGGTGTATTATGATAAGCCATGGCTTTAGCAATTTCGTCTTCAGAAAAACTTTGCGTTTCTACTAATTGAGTTAAAGACGTAATCATTTTTGTCAGTGGTTTTAAGGAATAGCCAAAAATGATGATTAAACTAAAAATAGAAAAAAGAAGAAAGAAAAAATACGAATGAATAAAAGTAAGTTCAGGAATAAATTTTAAGAGTACAAAGCGATAAAGAATAAACCCAATAAAAAAAAGTAAAAAATGAATGCCTAAAGCATTAAAAAACAATCTATAAGGTAGTCGACTATTCATAGAATTTCATTCTATATCCAACACCCCTAATTGTTTCAATCAATTCCGAAGCTTCTCCCATTTTTTTTCTCAGACCAAAAATGTGGGTGTCAACAGTTCGGCCTGTGACATTAACGTCTTCACCTTGGACCGTACTAATTAAAAATTTTCGAGTTAAGACACACCCTTGCTGCTGCATTAAGGCTTGCAGTAACAAAAATTCGGAACGAGTAAGATTCAGTTTGTCGTCCTTAATTTTAACTTCAAAAGCTTTGGCGTTTAGAGCAATATCCTGAATCACTAAAACATCTGACTGCACACTAGCTGGCTCATTTTGAATGCTAGCTCGACGGGTAACAGATCGAATGCGACTGACCAAAACTCTTTCATCGAAAGGTTTTGTCACATAATCATCGGCGCCAGATTCTAAACCTTCAATAATATGTTCAGGTGAATTTAAAGCCGTAACAAAAATAACTGGTGTTTTAACACCCTCATGCCGGATATGTTGTAAAACCTCTAGACCATTTCCATGAGGCATCATTCGATCCAGTAAAATAACATCGTAATAAGTGTCTGCTATTTTTTTTATGGCGGTTTGTCCTTCGTAAGCTAAATCAACTTCGTAGCCATAAGATCTTAGTTGCAATGAAACTAAACGGGCTAAACTCTCTTCATCTTCCACCAACAGAATCTTTTGAGCCATATCTTGATATCCTTGTTCAATTTTAGTTTTATTAGTTTTATGTTTCTTACGATTTACTAGAGTGTTTTAGCAAAGAAATCCCAAACACCCTACGACTAACTTAAGTATTATTATCATCTTAACAAGAACTTGACGCCATTCAAAACCCTACGTAATGGAACCATATGGGACGCACAAAGCTCAGTGTAAATATTAATAAAATTGCGACGCTTAGAAATGCCCGTGGCGGCGATGACCCAAGTGTCCTTGAAGCTGCAAAACGCATTCAAAATTTTGGCGCTGATGGGATTACAGTCCACCCACGACCCGACGAGCGTCATATTCGTAGAAGTGATGTCTATGCTTTGAAACCATGGATCAGCACTGAATTTAACATCGAAGGTTACCCCTCCGAAGACTTTTTAAGTTTAGTTCAAGATATCAAACCTGAACAAGTCACCTTAGTACCTGACCCCCCAAATGTTTTAACTTCCAATGCGGGATGGAATGTACAGGCTCAACGCCAACTTTTAGAGCATAGTTGCAAATCCTTACAAGGATCAAGAATTTCGGTTTTTGTCGACCCCACAACGTGCTCAGAGGTGGATTTAAAAAGTCTAAAAGATTTAGGGGTACAGCGAATTGAGCTTTACACGGAAGCGTACGCTAAAGCCTTTAAGAATCCCTCACTTCGACTTGCAACTCTAGATACTTATGTCCGTTTAGCCGAGCTTGTCTTGAAGCAAGGCCTAGAGATCAACGCGGGTCATGATTTGAATCAAATCAATCTTGGCTTATTTATTGATAAAGTGCCTGAGGTTCGGGAAGTATCGATAGGTCATGCCTTAATTTCCGAAGCCTTGTATGAAGGTATGGAATATACGGTAAAGAGTTATTTAAAAATATTGACAAAAACTTAGGTATTAACTATCTCTAGCTCTTTAGGAGCAATAGTATGGCAAAGAAGAAAGGCAAAATTAGAATTATCACCCTTGAATGCACTGAAGCCCGCGCCCTGGGTGTTCCTCCTTCTCGTTATACGACAAAAAAGAATTCTCAAACTCACCCTGAGCGACTTGAGAAAAAGAAATACAACCCAAATCTTAGAAAGCACACCATGCACAAAGAGATTAAAAGTAAATAAATACCCTTACCTGCTTAGTCATAAATTATTCTGTATTTTTACAAATTATGCTTCTAAAGTTCTTATATGTCAGATCTATTAGATATAATTTATAGTGGCGGACTTCTTGTTTTTCCGCTTATTTTTTGTGCATTTGTTGGATCTGTTTTGTCCTTTGAACGCATGGTATTTTGGTTAAAAACCACAGCTACTTATTCCACCAAAGACGTAGAGCACATATACACGCTACTGACTCATAAACAATTTGATGACGTCAAAGAACTTTTAGAAAAATCAAAGGATCCTTCTCTGTTCTGCTTGAAGCACTGTTTGGCAAGTAAAGGACGCATTCATCCCCAGATACTTCAATCTCTAGCGCAGCAGAGACTTGATCAAGCTCGTAAGTCTATGGGGGCCTTAGAAACTATTATAACAGTAAGTCCTCTACTCGGCATTTTAGGCACTGTAGTAGGGATCATAACTTCAGTAACAAGTTTAGATTTAAATCAAACTCAAGCCTTTGACTCACAAGTTATGATAGCCGGTTTATCCCAAGCCCTTGTTACAACGGCCCTAGGCCTAATCATTTCGATTGTAGGACTTGTAATTTATGGACAATTTCAAACTCGACTTGAAAACCTAAAGTCTAAGTTTGAAAGAGATTTATCGGCTTTTGAAAGTTTAGTGAGTTCAAAATGAGATTAGCTCTTGGAGAACGCCGGGGCCCTTTCATCAATTTAATTCCAATATTAGATAGTATTTTTATACTGATTTTTATTTTTATGATGGCTCTCATGCAAAGAGCGGAGCGGTCTGAGATCAAATTGTCATTGCCCTCGTCAGATCTTAAAACAAGTATTGTATCCAGTAATAGCTTAACTGTAAGCTTGGACGTTAATGGCCAAATTTATCTCGAGCAGCAAAAAATCACTAAACAAGAACTACTTCGAGAACTTCAAGTTTTAAATCTTGAAAATGCGACTTTACCAATAATAATTCGGGGTGATAAAAGGGTGAATCTTGGACTTGTTATTGAAGTTTTAGATCTCGCCAAAAAAAATGGCTTTAGAAATGTCACGATTGAGACAAGTTTCCAAAAGTCTCTGTAATTGAATGAGTATTAAGCTTGAGCCTCATTCATTTTTCCTTCAGGCTTGATATTATAGCTAGCTGTTTTATGGTTTTTAAAACTTGGGCTTTAAAATGATTTTTGTCATGACAAAAGCCCCTAATTCTTTTTTATTGGAGCATTGCTTGTGATTCATCTTAAAAGTCAGACTTCCAACGACTTAAACCCACACTACTACTTTTTAATAGAAAAAAACAATTTCATTATTAAGATTGCAAATACTCAACAAGAAATTATAAAAGCCCAGAAATTGAGGCATAAAGTTTTTAGTCAAATGTCTTCGGGGTTTGTTGGCGACATAGATCAAGACGACTATGACACTCAAGCGGACCATCTCATAGTCATCGACAAAAGCACTGACAATGTCGTTGGAACTTATAGATTTTTACTGAGTGATAAAGTGTCTAAACATTATTCCCAGCGTGAGTTCGATATTTCTGATTTTCTAAAACTTGCGGGTCGTAAGATGGAACTTGGACGAGCTTCGGTGGACCCTAATGCGCGAGCAGGAGTTATTATTACCCTACTTTGGCGAGGGATTGCCGAATATTTAAAAGTATCGAAAGCCGATTATCTATTTGGTTGCTCTTCTATGTGGGATGTCAGCACTGAAGAGATTTTTAAATTATGTCGTATCTTTAAGTTCAGGGAACTTGTTACTGACGCGCAAATTTTGCCGCTTAAATCCCATTGGCCCTTAGGTTTTTCAAATGATTTGGTACAGCTCAAACAACAGCTAAGTCTTGATCCTAGAAAACCAGGCAACGAACTTAAAATGAAAATTTTGTTTGATCAGTACGTACCAACCCTAGTTAAAACATATATACACGTGGGCCTTAAATTTGCTGTACCCCCAGCCTACGATCCTAAACTTAAAACCTATGAATTTTTTGGCTACGTAGCTACTGAAAATATCGATTCCGCTTTTAGAAAAAAATATTTAGATTAGAAAAAACTAAGCTTATAAGAATGGTTTTTAAAAATTGCTTTAATATTTTAAGTTTTAAAGTTTGTTATAACTGGGCGGTTAATTTAAAAAAGAATTCGCGCCCTCGATTTGGACCCCATGTATGGGTGCCATCATAGTGAAAATGATCAAAGTGAAAATGGAAATTTGCCGGACTATCACCTTGGCCCGCTTGAGTATAATTGAATAAATTAGATATTCCAGAAACCAAACTTATTGTTTTATTCCATTGATAAGTGATTGAAGTATCTAAAGTAGCAAAAGCTGGGGACTTTAAATCTTTGGATAAAACAGCAACTTCACCGCCAAACGGGTCAGAACTTACCGAACGATAATAATTCCGATACTCGCCGTACACTGACAAATCTCTAGGTCCAATAATTGTAAGTGCTATTTGATGAGACCATGGACCTTTTTTATAATCGGACCGAAGTTGCAGCCTGTTTTCAATGGCCGCTGTTGGTAATTTTAATTTGTACCCTTTGTCATAATTAAAAAACTCAAGACTAGCCTCTAACATCCAGTCCGGTCGTATTTGATAACCCGCTAGCAGGTCAGTGGCAAAAATATCATAGGACTCATCCGTGTTTCGATACTCGGTAGGTTGTCCTATAGATTCAAAGCCGAAAGCCATATTTTTTAAATGCGTGTAGTGAATCCCACCGGTTAAATAGTAAGTGGGAGTGTTATAACTGAGCGAGTAAACTATCGAATGGGCTTTTTCTAAATCTGTAATGTTTACTCGAAAGCCATTTTCATTGTTGCCATGTTGAGATTCCAAAAACGTTAGTGGCGTTCGATAACCTAGACCATAAGATAATCTTTGCGACAGATGATGATTAAATTCATGTCTTAACTGAAATCTAGGGGCCAAAACAACTTCATTAATTTTATTATCTAAGTCTTGCCAATGGATGTAAATCGAATCAGCTCTTAGTGCTAAGTCATATTCAAGATGATGTGAGACAAGATGCGTCCACTGCATATATCCGGCCACAGAGGAATTAAAAAAACGATCGGTTTCGTACCCCTGAATGGTGTATAAAAATTCTGAATCACTTTTAAAATTTTGTAACTTATTAAAAATTCCAAATTTTAAAATAAATTCTTCACGAAAGAATTTTTCATAAGCTAAGTCAGTTACAAAAAGTTGATCATTAGTTTTGTAATCATACCCATGTTGATAAATTGAATCTTGTCCTTGATAGGCATACCCTGTCTTTAAGCTAAGGGAGTCCGTGGCGTTGATGTGATGTTTCCAATTAAAGGCTGATTCGTATCGCTTTAAATTGACCCAATCCGTAATTTTAAGTGGGTCACCAATATATTGCTGATTCACATCTTGATTCAAAAAATCTGTAGAACTGACTTGAGGATCCGGCCGATTCAAGGGTCGTTTAGGATTAATTGCGCCCCCTAAAATTTCAAGCTCAGAAATCCCAAATCGAAGACTTAGATCGTTTTTTTTATTGGGCAAATACCTAAATTTTATCAAACCATTAAAATTTTCTCGCTGTGGGGATTCTGCGACTTTGTTATTATCTTCGTCCCAAGATTCTTGGCCCGCAAATTGCCCACCAAATGCGACCCCCCATTTTTTATTTATACTTGGTAGGGATACCATTAAAGTATGGTTTTGCCCACTTTGGGAAAGTTCATCATTTAATGAAAGCGATGTGGAGAATGTTTTTAAGCTCTCCATGGGATCAATGGTAATAATATCTATCGTGCCCCCAATAGCTTCTGGGTTGATCAAAGAAGCCCCCGCTCCTCGCATGACAAAGATTTCTTGTAGTCCGTTTACAGGAATATTATCCACACCATATAAACTAGAAATGGCAGATAACAAAGGCAGACCATCAATTAATAAAGAAGTGTGTTCCCCCTTAAGACCGTTGATAGTTAGTCGCTTTGCCCCACAGTTTGCGCAGTAGGCTTGGGACTCAACTCCCACTTGGTCTTTAAGCACATCGGCCAGAGTTTGCCGCTGAGGATCTTTGATTTTTTTCTGCGAGACACGCTCGGCTTTAAAAGTTGAAAAGTCATTGATAGGCGACATGAATTTTTCATGAGCCTCAGCTTCGATAATAATTTTTTCCGAAGTGTTAGCCGCCCAGCTGTGAACACCACAGCTAAGTAAAAGGCCCAAGAGAAATAAAAAATTAATGTTCATGTAAGGAATGATCTTGTCCTTCTTCGTCATGGTCAATTTCTGTATCGTGACTGTGATCATCATCTTCGTGGTCATGATCATCTGGGTCTTCGGTCGTGGCTATTGGGTTTAATTCCAAGTCTAGCATCCCATAGGAATGAAACTTTAAAGCACCACATCTAATACGGTCATAATGACCTGCATGCCAATACAAGATTGTCATAAGTTCAGCTTGATCAACAGCGGCTAAGTCAGCAGCCGAAGGCTTATTAGAGTTAAAGATATTTATAAAAGCTTGGGTAAAGTCCTCATAGCTTAAGCCTTTTTTAAAACTTAAAACCATAGAAGTTTGTATATCTTTATTCTTATTTAATTCAGGAATATCGTTTGGATTAACCAATGTGCCAAATTTTGATGACTCCGGTCGCAGTTCGATGAGACTTAAGGTTAAAATACTTTCATTTTGTGCTTGATCTACTGAATAAAAATTAGACCCTAAAGAAGTTTGGGCATCAAAATAATTAAAACCCGCAAAACCTGGAGTTACTTCTTCACCATGGATTGGCATTAAATAAGATAAAGCAAATTTTTCGACTTGATCTGTAGAGTCTTTTGATATGGCTACAAGCAATTCACATGTTTGTTTGGTTGCACCATTTTGATTAAAAATTTTGCCTTGATAGTTGATAGCAGGACTAAGTTCAGCATGTGCATACTGTTGCGAGAAAATCCCAAGAGCATATCCTAAAAATAGAACTTTTTTAAAACTTTTTATATTTATGTATTTCATGGGCCCACCTTATTAAGCTGTTAAGTTAAAAGCAATTTGATCTAAAAAAAAAATTAAAATTCAAATTTATGTAGGTATTAATTTAAATTAAAGTACCAATCTAGATATACTTTATTGCAAAAAAATTGCAATAAAGTATATCTAGATAAATAATTAAGATAAACCTATTTTTAGGAGACAAATCCATTAAGAACTCAATTTTGTTACTATTTCTTAATATTATTATCTTAACTTACACATTGCTTCCTAGGCTTATACTAGCAAAAAATCTTAACCTTTCGGCTTCACCTTTATCAGGTCTTGAAAGCTTAACTTCATCCGAAGTCATCTCATTTAAAGAGGCTTTTAAACCTGGGGATCTTGTTATGCTATTTCAACCGGATTGTTCAGTTTGTAAAGCACAGACTCAAGAGCTAGCTTGTCTTAAATCAGTTAAACTGCTTGGTACTCATGGGACAAAAGATCGTTTATTGCATGAACTTCTACGCTTTAAAACTTCCTACCCATCCTATAGGATATCCTATAAACAGCTTAAAATTATAAGTCCAAATTTAAAAATGATTACACCCCAATTTTTTCATATTTTAGTATCAGAGGAGGGTCTGATATTTAAAAATTTGGGTTTTGGTTTTAAAAAATGCACCGACTTGCAAAACATGCTAACCCAGTAAATTATTCAGAACTGTCAAATTTTATCTACAGGGAATCACCTCATCATGTGGCCCATTACCTCGTAATTTAGATAAGAGTGCATATTATGACTGGCATATAATTTGTAATGATTGTGACGTAATTTGTCACTTTTAGGTTTAGGAGTTACTGTGGTTTCAAAATCAACATTAGGATTAAATGTAATTTTAGGATTAAGTTTTTTTCTGCAAACGCAAGTGGCTACAGCTGATGATATGCAAGCTGAAAAGAATCCTAGAGAAAAAAAGATTCATATTGATGTTACAAGAGGTGTACCAGAGTTCGACGAAAATATGACACGTATTTTTTCTTTAGTTACAGAAATTGAATATATCGATGAAAGCTCTAACCAAACTATTAAACTAAAATCTGAATTTAGCGGACCCAATAATGATCAAGATTGTGAAAATTATGATGTAGATAATAAATATTCCGCTTACTATTTTTTACAACCTACAGAGATAGCCCAAGCAGATAAACCACCTTACTCAAATTGGTTTGAAGGGCGAAGACTTCCAGGTAAAGTTGTGAAAAAAACTACCATTTACTGCTTTGCTCATTAGATATTAAATTTTATATATTAAAATTTGCAGTTTCTAACCAAGTCATTTTGTTATTTAGTTTTTTACATTCAACTTTAAGACTATGACCATGAGTGGTGGCTGCAGTTCTAAGCTCTGCATAGTCAGATTGGGTTCTGACTTCCGCTAATGGCATAGCAAAGAAATAGGGTCGTCCATCCTGAGTTTTCGGTTGATATTCAGGAGTATAGTAGCCCGCATGTTTAACAGGATCATAAAATCTAGACATTCTGTATAATCCTAATAATAGTTCTGGCTGTTGGTTTTCAGGATTTATATATAAATTTCCCATAATAAGTGCCGCGGGCATAACGGATTTTAAATGCTCGTCTTCAATAATTGGTTGCAATTGTGATCGATCATTATACGAAAATCCTATAATGACCGGCTTATTGGGTTCATCAATACTTTGACGAAAATTATTGTTTTTTACATTGATATTGCAACTGAATTGATGACGTGGCTGACTAGGATCTAGTTTTGTCATATAATTTAAATAGTCCTCTGTTTGACATTTCATTTTTAAGCGAGACCTATTGTAATCACCGGTAAACAAAGTTATTGAGCCCGAATCAGAAACCGCAGAGGCAATAGGTAAACCATATCCAGTTGTTTGAATTGTTTCTCTTTTATAATTTGTAGAAAAATCAACAAAAGGTAAATTATAAAATTTAGAGCGATTTCTTAATTGCTCTGAGTAAGCAGAATATATACCTAAAAAAAGTTTACGCTCTTTGGTCATGGGATCAATATGTGCGCTGCCCAAAAACACTATTCTTTCACTAAAGTATCGATTAATATCTGGATCTTCCAAAACTATATGATTTTCATCAAGATTTGAAGTCATAGGCAAAACTATATGTGCATCGAGATTCTTATCGTTGGAAACTCGGCCTCGTAAGGTAAACCGTGTATGCTCAGCCCCTAATTCTATCTGACAATTTAAACCAACTTGTCCCAAAGAGGCCAAAGTTACATTGGTCCAGAAAATTACTACTAAAGCACTTCCAAGAGCAATTCGAGTCATTAGGTATTTAGCTTTCACGTCCAGTCTCCATTCACAATAAATATGTTTGCAAATTTCGTGACATAATATAAAGCTAATTTTGTGACAATTTTGGGCCGTTTGCAAAAAGACCCTACAGATCGTGGCTTAATTTTGTAAGTCAAAAAACAACCTTAGAGCCATCGTTTTTTTTTAAAAAATAAGTAAGGCAGTATCGCAAATAGAATCATTAAAAATATGGCAAAAGGATACCCTAAAATCCAATTTAATTCGGGCATTATTTTAAAATTCATACCGTAGATGCTCGCAATTAACGTGGGAGGTAAAAAAACCACGGCCGCAACAGAGAAAATTTTAATGATGGCATTCTGTTCAATATTAATCATACCTAAGGTCGCGTCCAAAAGTAAGTTTATGCGACTAGAGATATAATTTGTATATTCATTGAGGGCTACGATATCTTTAGAATAGGTCTCAAGATCTTCAATATGATCTTGTTTATATTTAACACCCATTAACAATAGATATCCAATAAGCCTAGAAAGGCTAAGTAAACTCTCTCGAAGCTTACCGTTTAGGTCTCCATTCCTACCAATTTTTTTTAACAGATCTTGCAAATTACTATTTTGAGAGGCCTGTTCAGGATTTTTTTGAAAAACCTTTGTAGAGGTCGCATCTAGTTCTCTTCCAATCATCTCTAAAGCATCCGCCAAACGATCAATGATAGCTTCCGTTAGTCCAACAAATACATCCACACCGGACTTAAAAGCTTCAGCTTGATTACGCTGGCAGCGACTTAAAAATAAATTAAAGGACTTTGGTTCAGAGTATCTTAATGTGATTAAGGTTTTATCTTTGAAGATAAAACTAACCGAATGGGATTCGGGATTTTCTTTTTCAAAATGTGTGACAAGCGTAGCTGTCGTGAAAATCACGGAGTTTTCAACATAAAGTCGACTTGAGACTTCGATCTCAAGCATCTCTTCTCGAGTAGGGGTTTCAATGCCAAGCAGATTTTCCACAAATCGCTCTTCTTCTTTGGTCGGAAATAGCATATCCACCCAGATTAAATCATCCAAACCTTGCGGGCGGTCTAAGGATTCTATCAATTTACCGTCTTGAGTGAAATAAAACTTTAACATATTAAAAGTATATCTACTGTTATATGTAATTCAACAAAACCTAGCCCTACTCTGAAGTAAAATCAGTTTTGCCTTTGAAGTTAAACGACAAAGAGCTTTCAGGAATTTTTTTTCTGGTTTTTATTTAAATCTGAAAGGATAATTAGAAAGTGATAGAAACTAAAGATCTTGTATTCAAAGCCTCAAGAAGTCGCGGACCTGGTGGACAAAATGTAAACAAGGTCAACTCGTCGGCTTTAATGCTTTGGAGCTTTGAAAACTCCGTAATATCAATTGAAATTAAAGAGATCTTAAGAATAAAGTTGGCAGAGCATATTAATAAGGCCGGTGAAGTTTATGTTCGCTCAGATGAATTCAGAGATCTAGAAAGAAATAAAGAACGCTGTCTTGAAAAACTAAATGCTATGATCAAAAAAGCCCTTCATAAACCAAAGCCTAGAAAAAAAACTAAGCCTACATTTTCAAGTATCAATAAACGAATAAATTCAAAAAAAAATCGTGGCGAAACTAAAAAAAATCGACAGAAGGTATTTTAAGCATGAAAGTAGCTTTTTTGTTTCTTACATTTTTTTATTTCAGTCTGCCAAATTCACCTCTAAAAGCTTTTGAATTCAATTCAGTTTTTAAAATGCCTACTAAAAATAAAGAAACTGTGAAAGTTATCGATGCCAGAAGTAGAAATAGGTGGCTTAAGGGTCGATTACCTAATGCGGTTTATTTAGATTGGGAGCAACTATCCCAACCCGGGGCTGGATCCAGAGGCTCATTAAGGCAAGATCCTCAAGTTTTAGCTGATGATTTAGCGCGTGCAGGATTTCATATCAATGACACTGTTTACATCTATGGCAAAGGAGTATTTGGGGAAGGGAACGAAGGACGTATTGCGTGGCTTCTTTATGGTCTTGGATTTACTAATATCCATGTCACAGATTTTATAGCAGCTAAAGCCTGGAGTGGATTACCTTTAGAAAAAGGACCATACTTCCCATCACCCGTCACAAAATGGCAACGAAAGCTACGTGATGATTTAACTTTAACTTTACAGGATTTTAAAAGTTTAAAATCTAAAAGTGATAAAAAATTTGTCTTGATGGATTTACGTGGCAAGTATGCAAATACTAAACTACCCGGAATTTTTCATCCGTCGGATTTAAATATAAACTGGAAACTTTTTTTAACACAGCCCCAATTAGTACAATCCATTATTCTTGATTATTATGAAAAAAATAATTTCGATAAAGATATCCTGATCCTACCGATAAGTTTTGCCGGGCTCAGATCTTCATATGTATCTTTATTATTAAAATCATGGGGATTTAATCCCAAAGTTATACCTGAAGGATTTTCTATAGAATTAAAGTGATAAGAAAAATCTTTGTAAATATATATTTATATTTATATTTATATTAGGAAATTAAGGGCTGCTCTGTTTGTTGATCAAGTTAAAAGTTCTGGTAGAACAAAAGCATAAAATACACCTATGATATTTATAACCACAGAGATCCAAAAAATAGGCTTTGACCAACTTTTTGTGCTTTCACATGCTAATTTATTATCAGCAGGACAGGCTTGGGTTAAGGCGTACTTTTGAGACAAATAGGTTAACATCAGCATACCAATGCTAAATGAAAATATATAAATTTTATGTTCGGATAACCAAATCAGCTGCGGGAATACACCTAAAAAAGAAGCAAAAGTGGCTCCAAATCCCATCAAAACCAGAGCTGAAGGTAGAGCACAGCACAGAAGTGTTCCTAAAGATCCAAAGAGTCCTAACCATGCTAAAATGCTGTTAACAAATTTATTTTCTTTCAATACCTTTAACAATATAACCAGCCTCTGTGATAATTTTGGTAATAACTTGGTCGTCGATAGTACTTTCCTTTTTGGTCTGGATAGTAACTATCTTAGTGTCCAAATCGACTTTTATATTTTGCACTTCTTGTAACTTTTTAAATTTCTTTTGAATACCTTGAGCACACATAGCACACACCATACCATTAACCGTTACTGAAATAGTGGCCGCTTGTGCAATAGCACCTAAACAAAATATAAATGTCATAATTATAAACTTCATACGTTCTCCCATGTAAAGTTCTTTCTTTTAATTTTTTATCCTAAAAACTCTTTCCCAAACCAACTAATATTTTTTTAGACATTCCAAACCGTTGTTTATCCGAATCAGTAATGCATCATTAAATTTAACATCCATTCCCCGCGTACACTTGAACCCATCTCCCAAAGTACGTTTTTATATAAGAGTCTAAGCAAAGGAGTCACAATAATTTGATCTTGCACTTTAGCACCGGGCATGGCCATAACTTGCAACATAAACCAGGGTTGTAGTTCGTCGAAAGCAGCCTCAAAAGGGGCTATACCAATACGACCTTGAATCATAGAAATATCTTCTAAGTTTTTGCTATTAAAATAATAATACTTAAGAGCTGTATAAAAAGATCTCGTCTCCCAATCAACTTCGGCACCAGTCATAAACGAAAGCTCAGTGCTTGTAGAAGATACGCTAGTGTTTACACCTCCAACTCCGGCGTGAAGATAAATATTGCCTTGTGAAGTTTCACCATTAAACCGATAAAGCAGATGATTGGTTTTCAAAAATCCATACTCTCGAAGTCCATCTGAAAAATTAAAGCGCCAATGATTTAAGCCTGAAGACCATTTGTTGGACCATGAATACATGAGCTGGTTATCGCTATAATTGGTCATGTTAAAGGAACTTACCATGACACCCTCTTTGTAAATCACAGGATGAGCCTCAGTAGCGACAACTAGACCTAAAACAACTAAGCATAAAAAAAATTTAAGATAATATTTAGTAATTGCCATAGCTCCATGATGTTTAATTGAATGCTACATTTTAGACTATTAGCTTTAGCGAGGCTATTGTTATAATTTAATAAATCCGGTTAATCAGGTTCATCACGGTTGATGGTGGAATCCTAAATTTCAAAATATATAAAAAAGTGGAGGTGGTGACCGGATTTGAACCGATGTAAATGGATTTGCAGTCCACTGCCTAGCCACTCGGCCACACCACCAAAGATTGCATAAAAAATGCTTGAATTAAATTATCAGGTCCGAGGAACAGTATCAAGATGAAATCCTGTAAAGTTCTTGGGATTCGCCAAGCTATGCGTCAGTTCAGCTTCTGAAACACATTGGTGGTCCACATATAGGCTTCAACCATTGCGGCTTTATCAATTTTATCTTTGAGATCCAATTCTGAGATCGTACGAGCCACCCTCCAGAACGCTTGCTTGCGTCGTATAGACTGGCTAAATTCATAAGCATCTTTTTGCCATGCGGTTTTCAAATCCATCATTATCTCAGTGAGTTCTAGTTTACGATTTGACTTGATTCTTCCTAATGACTTTTTAAAATCCCTCACCTTTTGTAAGTGCGCCAAAATTTGCTCTGTGCTCCAGAAACCTTCGGATGATAGAACCTCTCCAGAAAGCCCCAAATTATTTTTCGTTGTGTAAGGTTTCAGCCATAAAACATCAAACCGATCAACCACAGGGCCTACCAAACGATTCACGTAAGATTTGCAGTTTTTAATTGATCTCGTGCAACGAATGGATGAATTAAGTCCATTCCAAACACCACAAGGACAAAGGTTGGACGTCCCCAAAGCTTGAAAATCAGTTTTATAGTCTGCTGGCATTCCTAGCCTGGCAATATGAACCTCATCTTCTTGTAAAGCTTCACGTAAAACTTCAATAGCTTCTTTTTTGAACTCTAGAAATTCATCTAAGATCATTATCCCATGATGAGCCCTACTGACTTCACCCATTTTCGGAGGCACCCCACCTCCTATCAATGAAATTTTAGGTGTTGAATGATGAGGTTGCACTTGTGGTCGCCACGAAAGCCCCATGGGGTAAGCCTCTTGAATCTCTTCAAATTGAGCCGCCGAAGGAGCTTCTTTCAAAGCTAAGACCTGTTTGATCAATGTTGTTTTGCCACAACCTTGAGGACCACCAATAAGGGCTGAGTGATCCCCCAAAGCTAAGATCTGTATAAGTCGGGTTTCTTTGGGGCTCCAAAATAAATCTGCTCTTGGAGGTCTAACCAAAACATCTTCTAAATTAATTTTGGCTTGAAATGATGTTGTTAGATTTTTTAAATTTGCTAATTTTGTAACTCGAAAATGATCAAAAAGATAAGAGTGAAGCGAATGCCCCGCAATGATAGGGCCCTGCCAATCATAAAAAGTTTTTCTGTGCAGTCCTTCAGACAAGGTAATATCACCCTGAAGGCTTAAATCACCCACTGCTAAAACGGGTCCTGATTTAAAAAGATGATTGGCTTCAACTTGTTCTGTTTTAATTAAAAAGGCGAGGGCAATTGCAAACTCTAGATCTTTATTTAATTTTTTTAGGCCCGAGGGACGAAGGTTGACCACGACTTGTTGTCCTCTTGGCCAATCAAATCCCTGGTTAAAAAGGGCTGCTTTTAAGCGCAAAACGCCTTCTTTTAAAGAAGAATCTGGCAAACCAATAATAGTGAATTTTGGTAAGCCCGGTAACAGACCAACTTCAACTTCAATGTATTTACAACTTTTGGACGAAAAATGCGGGGCATATATTTTCATATTTAAGCTCGTGCAATTCATTTTTGCTAAATTTAATCGAACTTTTTGCGGAATCACATTTTGCTATTCCGAATATTTTTAGGATTTCGGACATAAAATCTTTTAGGACAAAAAAATTGCATTAATCGCTTATGTATTTATATAAATTTAGTTTGATTATTTTAGAAAGCTTTATTTCATTTTTGCGAAGGGATGTTTTTTATCAACTTCTTCTTTCAATTTCGAGGTTTTGACTTGTGTATACATTTGCGTAGTTTGAATTGAGGAATGCCCTAGCAGAACTTGAATAGTTCTTAGATCAGCTCCTTTTTCAAGAAGACTTGTTGCACACGTGTGTCGTAGCTGATGGGGGTGAATAACATCGTTAAACCCAGCCAAGGAGGACCAAGCGGCAAACCAGCGCCAAACATCAATTCGAGTCATGGGTTTGCCACGCTCGTTTATCAATAAGGATTTAACTGAAACATCTTTAAGTAGTTGTGATCTGTGCTCCCTAAGGTAGTTTTTCACATCCAACATAAGCTTCTCTGTTAATGGAACTAAACGCTCTTTGTTGCCTTTACCAATAAAGCGAATATGGCCTTCCTCTAAATCTATATCTTTAAGCTCAACATGTATTATTTCACTGACTCTACAACCCATGCCAAAAAGTAATAAAAGCAAAAGTTGATTACGCGCTGTTTTAGGCTCAGAGTCTTTCACTTTAACAGCTTGATACAAGCGTTCAAAGTCAGCCAGCGAGATTGCTTTTGGAGCCGCCACTTTAACTTTAGGAAGTTTTAAAGATCGTAATTCAGGGGCAGGCAAGCCCCTTTGATCACAAAATTTAAAATAGGTTCTTAAGCTGCTAATAAACCTAGCTTGCGAACGATCACTCAATTCTTGTTTTTTTAAAAAGGCATAAATGTAATGAATGTCTTTGTGCTGTTGTAAATATTTTTCATATAATTCAAGATCTCGCCTATAAGACAAAACCGTATTTTTTGATCGTCCTCGGACAAATTCTAAATCTTCAAAAAACTCGATCCATAAAGGTAACATGGAAATATTATGTTCTGTTAATGGCCAATTAACAACTAGCCTTTTGAAGTAAGAGATTGAATTAAGACAATTTTAAGTATTGCAACAATTTAGTGTTCGCAGGTATTTGCCTTAAAACATAATTTAGTACGTCTTAAGATTATTATAAGTTGCTATAACTATATGGTCACAAAAACTAGTAAGTTTCGTGAAATGTTTTAGATTTGTTAAGATCCGTAAACTCTCCTAACTTAACCCAGTCAGTATCATTGGTTGGATTTGGTTTTCGAGTTACCAGTTTGCCGTCAGATGAGATTTGAAAACGGCAATCGTAAGGACCAAGGGACACATACCAACATTGCGTCAGAGGAGCTGATTGGTTTTTACAGTCCCACAAACCTTGGGAATTCATGCGACATTCATGAGTTAAAAGATTGTCCGAAATAACTTGCCAACGTCTAAACCAAACTGAACCTGACATCGTGTCATCAGGACCTAAACCATCACCGTATGTAAAAACACCGTCTACAATAACAATCAGAGCCCCAAATTCTCCTTGGAAGATGCCCTGCCACATATATTCTCCGGAAGGCTTTTTGGACCAATAGTTATTTCCTAAAGTGGCATAAGTGCTTCCACCGGTTGAAAAGTAACGATTAATTTTTTGTCCGTTACTTCCTTCAAATGTAAGAATAACGCTTCCACCTTGACGCATACTTGCTGTTCCGGGTGTCCCCGCAACATCTCCCAAGTCGGCATGAAAATAAACTTTAGAGAACGAAGAGGCTATTTCTGGGTGCATGTTTCTTAGGTAAACTCCAGCGCCATCTTCATATGAAATTGGTTCATCAGTATCGTCTGGGTCAGGATTGATAGGGTCACCTAATCCACCCCCGCCACCAGGGTTAGTGCTATTATTGTTGGATTCAAAACCACCACAGCCAAACAGGCTTAAAATCAACAGAGATAATACTACTTTTGATAACGCCTTATTATTAAATGATAAGGTCATATGTCCCCCTAGACCTGATGTACTATTCAGGATATTGCGAAAGGTGAGCCAATTTAGGCTCCATTGTAAGATATTGAAATTATTGGCTTTTTTACTAACTTCTTGAATTAACACGGACTTTAGAATGCCTAAACGTTTGACACTTAAAAATAAGGTATACAATTTGGGGGGTCTTACTCAAAAAAAGTTTAAATCGAAAAGATTTGATTTGAAGTTAGATTAGGATCTGCAATCCACCTAGAGTTTAAGTACCCACAGACTTGCATTATTTTGAGATGATTTTGTTCCCGCGCACAAATCAATCCAGCTACTTTGATCATGCAAAGTAAGCCTGTCAATTTTGGATGGGTGCAATAACATGTGGGGCCTGGTACATGGATTTTTTTTCATTACCAGTATAAATCAACCGGCCTTGATTATCTGTATTAGATGGTTTTTTTACGGTAATTTCACCGGCACATGTAATTTCATTGGAATCAAGAAAAAAACAAATTGATATAAAACCAAACGCTAATTCTTTAATGTTTTTAGGTGCATTACTAACCTTTGTAAATCTTGTAGCACTGTCATTATTAGAGCCATATTTTAAGCCTGATGGTAAAAGTCCTCGACAATACAATTCTTTTTCGGCTGTTAAACCACAGAGGGCCTCTTCTAAAATGCCTAGCTCTGTAAACTTTAAACCTTCGGAGATCTCTTGCCCTTGGGTAAATTCCCCGCCCAATTTATATTTTACGATAAGATCAACAATATGATCAGAGAACAAGTATACTTTATCATCCTTTGTTGTAATAGCCATTGCCGCATTGTAAGTATTTATTTTTTTTACTTCTTTATCAAACGGAAGTTCATACATGTTAGAGCTACTATTTAAAAGATTGCTACTTCTTTTTAAATCAGAATTATAAACTGGAGCCATCCAATAATAAATTTTTCCGTCTAAACCAATTGCTGTGATACCAAAGCTTGCCAATGAAAATTCTTTAATTTTTATATCCGTCATTTTTAAAAAATCAAAATTGTCATAATAAAGCGGAAAAATAATTTCACCCAATCTTCTACCACCACAGTACAAGTTATGTTCCGCGTTCAAATAACAAATTAAACTGCTGTACATCTTTAGATCTAAAAGCTCTTCGCCAAAGTTATACGAATTTTGATTACTAATTAAAATAGGTAAAGTGTTACTATTATCAATAAAGCTCCAATTATTATTCATGTCTTGAACCGCAAGCGAATATATCCCCATACTTATTCTTTTAACCCCTTGAGGAACAGAAATATGCCTTAGTTCTTCATAATCATAGAATTTACCAATGCAATAGACATCATTGACTAAAGCATAACAGAAACTTCCACCATAACTTGCAGTCAGTATAACTTCGTCAAGCTTTGGGACTTCTGTGTTATCTGTATTATCGGGTGTTAGCAACTTTTGCACATTTTGAAGGGCCTCGGCTTGAAGATCTTTAGGCAGCTGCTGAACTAAAACCGACAGCGCTGGTGTGTTGGGATTTATTCTAAGTAGGATCTGCTCGCATATCTGTTTAGGACTTCGTTTTGAACTTTCTTCGATTTGATTTCTGTTTAAATTTCCAAAGCCTTCATGTCCGTACACCATAGAAGAGATTAGCGGTAAATAAGGCTTAATTAACTCTAAGGATTTCTGAGCATAGGTTTCGTCTTTACAGGCTTTAACTTGAGGACCTAAATCTTTAGGTCTTAGGCCCAATAACTTAACTGTGATTTCATCCCCCGGCTTAGCTTTTAAAATCACTTCTCTTGTTAAGGTCAGTTTGGTGATCATCATCCCCAGGCCATCAAAGGATAAATCTCTGGACATAGTTTCAAACCCTGTGCCTTTGGTAGGTTGATGGCCATTGATTTTAATTTCAATACCATCAAAGGTAAGGTCGATCTTCTGAGCTGTGCTTAAAGAGATATGAACCACTTTGACAAACTCCGGTTGAAAGACACGAACTTTGGTTGTCATCGTCAAGGCTACATTATCCACTTGGATTGGCTCTCTTTGGGTAGTGGGTTCGCTCGGCTTTACTTTAAATGGTGAGGGTTTACCCTGGGAAGATTTTGAACCCATGGCCTTAGAGTTTTGGGTTGGTTGCTCGTTACGTTTAGCTTTTGCTTCATTGTAAGCAGTGACAGCTTCCACATAGCTTTTAAAAAGC
>JBGSLV010000057.1:0-3892 GCA_041740515.1 Bdellovibrionales bacterium
GTCCATGCCTGATGCTCCTTTTTGATGTTTTGGTTCTACAAAAATCAAATCAGAATTTCAGGCGGTTGTCTGGGGCTTTTTTTTTAAAGGTCTAGCTAACTTATCCACATTTTTCCCACAAATTCTAGAAAAAACCCACCCTATTTGAATTTCAATTTGGAAATTACTTTAGCTTTTAAGGTAATCAAAATTAAATCAACAAAAGCTTAATGGGCTTCAAGCCAGTTTTTGCCAGCATGACATTGGACAATTAAAGGAACATTTAATGGAAAGATGTTTTCCATTAAAGTTTTTATTTGTGGGATAAGCTCGGTCGTTTTCGATGATTCACATTCAAAGATAAGTTCATCGTGAACTTGTAGGATCATTGGGGCATTAATCTGTTTATGGGCTTGGATCATAGCCAGCTTAACAATGTCAGCTTGTGTGCCTTGCATGGGCGCATTGATGGCGGCGCGTTCGCCAAAAGCTTGCTCCATGCGATTTTTGGATTTGAGTTCGGGCAAATATCGCCGTCGACCAGATAAGGTCTCTACATAGCCTTTTTCTCTGGCAAATCGAACAATATCTTCCATATAAGTTTTCACGCCAGAAAACTTTTTAAAGTAACGATCAATAATTTCTTTAGATTCAGTTCTTGAAATATTTAAAGTTTCAGCCAACCCATAAGCTCCTTGCCCATAAGCAATTCCGAAGTTTACAGCTTTAGCGGTACGGCGTTGGTCTTTAGTGACATCTTGTAAAGGGACATCAAAGATTTCACTAGCTGTCACCGCATGAATATCATGGTCCGCCTTATAAGCTTCAACTAAGGCACTGTCGCCCGCGATATGGGCCAAAATTCTAAGTTCAATCTGACTATAGTCTGCAGAGATTAAATCCCATCCAGGCTTAGGAACAAAAGCTTTCCGAATTTGCAGTCCTCGCTCGGTTCTAATTGGAATATTTTGTAAATTAGGATTAACGCTAGAAAGTCGTCCCGTAGCGGTAAAAGCTTGTTTAAAAGTCGTGTGAATCCGACCATTTTCAGGATCAATTAATTTAGGCAAGGAGTCTACATAGGTTGATTTTAATTTGGCCAATTCTCTGTAGTTTAAAACCAAATCACAGATAGGAAATTTTTTTCCCAATTTCTCTAAAACATCTGTCGCTGTCGAGTACCCAGTTTTGTTTTTCTTTGCGGTAGGTATCTGTAACTTTTCAAAAAGAATCTGTCCCAATTGCTTAGGGCTATTGATATTGAAGGGCTCGCCGGCTAGGTCGTGAATCTGTGTCTCTAGAATTTTTAAATCTTCGGATAAACCCAGACTTTGCTCGTGTAAAATTCCAGCATCAATTCTCACCCCTAACGCTTCCATTTGGGCCAGTACCGGCATACAAGGCATTTCAATGGTTTCATAAACTTTTAAAATTGATTCCGGCATAAGAGATTTTATCTTTTCTAAAAGTGCTAAGTGACTATTTAAAAGCTCTTTAGGCTGACTTTCATCGGGTAAAATTGGATTCAAATATTCGATATGTAAGCTTGAAAAATCAATTTGACCGGCTTTTAATGTATATCCCGCGAGCATAAGATCATCTTTAAATTTGATGGCATCAACGTTTTTAAATCCTAAATCTCGCCAAATTTCTTTTAAGTCAAAACCCGACCAGATAAAGTTTTTCTTTATCAACTCTTGTTTGATGGCTTCATTAAGCTCTTCAAAAATAAGAGCCTGGTTTTTGGTTTGCAGAATAGCTATGGCATGGATAGGTAAAAAATAAATTTCAGAATTTGCATCTAATTTGGTAAGATCTTCAAGCTTAGCCCCATCGATCCAATCAAATTTATGCGTGGTCATTTTAACTTTTGCCGTTATCCCATCTGCATAATTTTTTATAGGTTCAGTTTCGCCAAGCTCTTTAGCAAATTTTTTAAAATCAAACTTTACAAACAGTTCGTTTAATTTGTCATGGTTTTTGGGTTGTAAGTTTATGTTTTCAGGTTTTACAGGGAGATCTATATCAATTTTAATAGTGACTAAAGTTTTGGAAAGGTAAGCTTCATCCTTATGTTCAATAAGTTTTTTTTGATTACCACCCTTAATGGCTGCAATATTATCATAGATTCCATCAAGGGTTTTGTAATCCTCCAATAACTTTTGTGCACTTTTAGGCCCTATGCCTCTGACTCCTGGAATGTTATCCGAACTGTCTCCAATTAAAGCTAAATAATCAATAAATTGTTTGGGCTCTACACCCCATTTTTTTTTCACAGTCGCAATATCATAAGTTATATCTTTCATGGTATCGACCATGACGATGTCTTCAGAAATTAATTGCGCAAAATCTTTATCTCCACTGACAATTATAACTTTGTAACCTTGTGCTTGGCCCCAAGTGGCGTAACTGCCAATCAGATCATCGGCTTCAAAACCCAACATATCTAAGCGTGGAATACCTAAGTGATCAGTAAAGTCTTTTATAAAAGGAATCTGAAGGCCTAAGTCGACAGGCATATCGGATCGATTGGCTTTATAGCGCACATCAAGCTCTTTACGAAAAGAGGGTTCCGGTCGATCAAAGCAATAAATCATATGCTTACAATCAAACTGCTGTTGCAGTTTAGCGGTCATACTTAAAAAACCATAAAGAGCATTCGTAGGAAAGCCTTCTTTGTTAGTTAAATTAGGTATGGCATAGAAAGCTCTGAAAAACATAGAACTGACATCAACAAGAATAAGCGGCTGTTTCATAAAACTTAAAATGCCAAATTTTTTAAGTTTTTCCAAGGCACGGTAGGAAATTAATCGTTAAAAACAAAGATCATATCCCCATCTTGAGTCATATCAAATCTTTCAAAAGCTTGCCTTTCAATATAAGCTTTCGAGCTTGACTCTTTGATTTTCGCTTTAATTTCAGTCTTTTGAATCTGTACAGATTTAATGCGATTTTTTAAGGTTTTTTCGTATTTAGTCAGTTTAAGTAATCGAAATATATCTCCGCTTAAACCTAAACCAAAAAATATAAAAATCCCGCAAAAAATCAACATTCGCTGAGGGGACTCGAATAAAAATTCAAATATCTTTTTCATAATACTATTTTAATTTGTACATTTCATTTTAACAACAGCGATTTACAAAATCTAGGCTATAAATCTAAAGGCAAAAAATCCCAGGAACTTATTTAAGCAAAATTTCGAGCCAATTCAGCTTGAGTCAAACGCGTTGATTAAGAATTGTAAGGCAGTTTAGCGTACCTATTATGAATAAACAAAATGGTAACGCCATAAAAGACAGCAACAACAATTAGAATGTTATTTAGAAGGCCTTCGGTGCCAAAAGATAATTTAATCAATATTGTAGAGATTATAAATCCTGAATTACGAATCACTGTGCTAAACCGATCGGTTCTTAAAAAGGAAATTAATAACAAGAAAACATCAACTAAAATTAAGATCGTAAAAAAACTATCAAAAAAGACGCTATCAAGATTAGCTACATTTTGGAAATTATCGGTTCCAGCTTGTATAACCGATTTGATCCAATAAAAAAGACTGTAGACGGCCACTATAAAAAAAATAGGTACAAGGATTGTTGCGATAATATTTTTTAACCGAATGAACTGTGAAGCCCCAGGAAATCGTGAAGATTTTGAAGTGGTTTGGTCTTGTTTCTGTTGCGTAAGACTATAAAAAATCCAAATTAGAAAAAATAAAATTGCAGTCGAAATAATGTCGTAGGTAAAGGCCAAATCACTTCTGACTTCAAACCTGAAGAACTCCATGACATCGGCGGCACCAGCCATCCGTACTTTTTAAAATAAGTGCCCTCGCAATAATTAATGTATCGGTCTAATAGTGTTTTCTTTTTATGATTTTTTTGTACAGTTTCTATTTTTTTAGTTTTTGGTA
>JBGSLV010000058.1:0-30426 GCA_041740515.1 Bdellovibrionales bacterium
ATCACTTAATTTAACAGCCTCTATTTTATACTCTTCACTATACTTTGGCTTTTTCTGATTAACTTTAGACATCTTTAACTCTCCTATTTATGGTTTATTGCTTAGAGAGAATTCTGTCCACTAACTTTGGGGAGGTTCACTTATTCAATTTAAGGACAACGAAATTATAGAAATTGAACACATTGATTTACCTGGCGAAGACGAAACTCTAAAAGAGTTTTTCCGTAAAACAGAAATTAGATAATTTTTCAATTCTATGATAATAGCTCAGCTCTTTGAATAAACCAGTGGTTTTACCTAACACCAGCCATAGAATAGGCTCTAAATGCTTCTAAAATATTCGATTTCATTTTTTGCAAATTGGACTCTAAGTTGTTGTTATAATTTAAATTACTAAGTTTGGTTCTATAGTTCCGTTCAATCCACCGTCAACACGATGAATCCCAAGTTATCCTCGTTTACGTTTGTCTGTGGGCAAACTGCATCATACGATTACACTGATGACTTCAAGAAATGTGTATGAGTATAAATATTTATGAAATCCTATTTTATACCAAAAAAAATTGCTTTCTATTTCATTATTCTTTCATTTTTTTTCCAATACGCCACTGCTTCTGAGCTGCGCTTTGAAGTTCGCGTAAGCCCTGCAAGTAATCTTGTTTATCAACTCGACTGCATGGCTAAAATAATCAGGTGTAGCTCAAGCGTCTACGAAGAGCTTTGGAATAAAAAATTGAAATGGAGTTCTGCTGACCAAAACTTTCTTACTACATGGAAAGAGGTCCGCTCTAAGTATCAAGGTGAAATTAGATTAAATAAGCAGCCCATCAAACAGTTTGACCTGCCATGGAGTGGACCCACAGGAATCCAACTCGGAGATAAATTTTCAATCACTACCTATCATGCTAAAGATAAACAGGATTTAAAAATGCGACTTGAATCATTAGCATCGCCCTCTGACATAGAAAAAATTGATTCTGTATTGGCGCATTTTGAACCACGATTCGTCAAATGGTGGAAAAGCTCAGCCCAAGCAAGTCTATCCGACTTTAAAAAAGCTCTCAATAGAAAGGTGAATCAGCTAGAGATTCAAAAGAAACTTAACGAATTTGCAAAGTTTTACGAGGCCGAATACCCTAAAAACTATTTGATATATATAAATTTATTTTATAGACCAGTCTCGAAAACTAAAGGCACATTTGCCACGGTATATGACAATCACGCCGCAGTTGAAGTTATTCCAGGAGAAAAAGTTGCGAACATCCTTGATGTGGTCATCCACGAGATTTGTCATTTTTTTCACAGTTCTGCTAATGAAGAAAAGAAGCGTCAGTTGCTCGCAAAATTTGCTAACTCATCTCATCCGCTTGCACTTGCAACTCATAATATCCTTAACGAAGCGCTAGCAACGGCATTTGGAAATGGCATCGCCTCAGAACTTTGGATGGACGCGAAACACTACAAAACCCGCGCCAATAAAGCGAGTGGTTTTTATAATGATATCGCAATCGATGCGGCAGCTAAGTCACTCATCCCAATGCTGAAAGAAGACATTCAGGAAGAGAGGACACTCTATTCGTCAAAATTCACGGAACGTGCGATTTTAAATTTAGATCAAGGTATGCCAATACTTATTCAAGAGCCTGCACGCCTCCTTACTGAGCTTGCAGCTATTTATGAACCTGAGTTCGCAGGGGCTGTTCATTCAGGAATACGAAGCAAACTTCGAGGAGGCTTCTATTCCAGAGAGGGATTTGGAAAAGATTCGTCATGGGAAATATTGAAGACCTATCCAAAACTGAATACGATTTTCTTTATTTCACCTGATTCGCTAAAGCATTTAAAAAATCGAGGTCAGTGGGTACCAAATAAAGACCTTGCCGCGATTAAGGAACATCTTAAAAAGAATACGTCATTCGTCTACGCGATTGAAAGATACCCTTCAACTTATACCTTCTTGGTAGCCGCAAAGACTTCGATCGGAATCGAAAAAGAATTTAACAGACTAATAGATGCAAAACACCGATTCAAAGGCGTTTTGCGGTAGCGTAAAAATGACATCGAAAAATATCACGAAGCCTTTGGTCTTTTAGTTTTCTTAGGTCTTATTTCAAGTTCCATCCCCAAACTCTGCATGATTTGTGTCACAAGATCAAAGCTAGGGTGCCCATCTTTATCGAAGACCTTGTAAAGAGTTCGTCGATTTATACCTGTCTTTTCTGCAAGCTTTGATACTCCGTGAGCCTTAGCCACATCACCAAGTGCAACTGGGAGAAAGTTCATGTCGTTATCAACGATTGCAGACATGATATAAGCAGACGCGAACTCTGGATCGCGAAGCTTCTCCATCAAGTCAGACTCAAAATCTGTTATTTGCTTATTTTTCATTTCCTCATCTCCTTCCATTCAGCCCAATATAAGTGTGCCTTCTTAATATCAGACCCCTGTGTTCTTTTACTTCCACCAATTAGAATTAAAATCAGCTCATCTTGATGAACTCCATAATAAATGCGGTAACCAGGTCCATGATCGATCTTAAGTTCCCACACGCCCTCACCCACATTTTTAGTCTTACCGAACTGACCGAGACCAGCCTGACGAATTCTCTTAAACAGGATAGCCTGAGTGAGTTTGTCTTTTATCGATGCAAGCTATTCTTGAGCGGGCGCCTTCCCAACTGCTGTTCTGTAATAGCTGATTAAGCGTTGCTTTAAATGCATATCCAAATGTGCCCTATAGGGCACAAATTGTCAATGGAATATTTAGAAATTTTTTGTTTTTATCACCTTAAACACTATCAAAATTATTCTTTTTCACCGAACACCTGCGGATAGAATAGGCTCTAAAAGCTTCTGCCCCCCCTGATTGCTCAGCTTCATTATAAGAGATCAATCCGTGAGGAGATAACTATCAGCAAACAAAGCTTTCAATTTTGAATCATCACTGGATTTTACGCTTAATCTTTGTGAATTAAGTAGTTTCCAGCCTGACTTAGACATTATTTCAATCAGAGCGTAGGTTTCATCAGATTTAATTATAAAAGTTTGATCTGCGTTTAAGTCTTGAATTTCTCCGTCACTCTCTCGAACCAACTTTAATGAACTGACCCGCTTATCTAATCTTAGAGTGACATTATCAGATTCTGCGTCTAATTTTTCAAAAATAAGATGAGAATCTAAAAATTCAATTGTTTGTTGCTCGTTGATTACAACTGGGTTTGTTATTTTTCCTACTAGATGTTCAGAAAAATCACCAGTTTCTAAGATAATTGCCTTAACCAAATCGGGTCGGTATCTCATCGATTTTGGCAATCGGTTTAACACTTTTCCAATAAGGGATGCACCTTGAGGTGTGGAGTAAGAAGTTGCACCCCAATGACCAGTAGTGACTTCTATAGTTTCTTTACCAGAGTTGTAACCGATCAAATCTAAATATGAGGGAGCTGCAAATGTTGCATCTCCAAAGTTTGATCCACTACCACCGTCAAGACTTACAAGTTTTCCAAATTCATCTACTGCTGCCACAATAAAATAATAATCAGAGTATTTTTCATCGGACTTAATCTCAATCCCTCCGTTACCTGCACTAGCGACAACAAAAAATCTTTGAGATTCGGCAAAGTCACTCCATGTTTTTCGATCTTTTAATTTTTCTTCCCTTCCGTTTGGCGAACCACTATTGCTTACCACATCAGGGTTTTCTACTCTGATTCGATTAAAGATAACTTCATTCCCAAAAACATCTAAATAGTCTCTTGTTAATACTAAAGGACTAAAATCGGTAGCAGTATTTGAAATTTCTAATCTATTAGGACCCAACAATCCCAATGGGCCTATGAGGCCTTGAAACACCATCTCACCATGGTAAGAGCTTATGTCATACATCATCATGTATTCGGCAACGGCTTTCTCTGTATCATTGAGCTGGCCAATCAAAGGTTGGGCTTGAAGTTTTGTCAGAAGCTTTTTGAAACCAACTTCATCTAAACCCATATCTTTAACCTTGGGCAAAAAATATGATCGATAACCCCATGGCTCTACTGGTGTTAGCGGATCGTCGAAGACTAAAATTCGCGTGGGATCTAGCTCTTCAACTTCAAAGTCCACTATTGGTGAAACAAAAGAGTTTGCTATGACGTCGAACATTTTTAAAGTTTTAGATGGGAATTTTTTTATTCTACCCGTTGAAAGTAAAGCATAAGCAAACTCGCCAGTTGAAAAATCTGAAACCGTACGACCTTTATTATCGATCAAACCAAGATCAACACTTTTTTCAGTCAGCAAAAACTCAAAAGACTTAAACCAACCCCGCACTGACATTTTCATAATTGGTGTCATCCCATATTCATTTTCTCTTAAATTAAGGTCGATTCCATTATCTTTAAAAAACTGAAAAAATAACGGGTCTATGCAGCCAAAAGTAATGCAAAATCTAAATAGATTATTTAAAGCCCCATGGCTGATTAAAGCTTTAACTTTATTAAATTCGATCTCAAAAGAACTAAAGTCATCGGCGTTCTGCCGCATAGATTCTCTTAGGTTTTCCTTGATTTCAAAAGGAGTTGTGTCGACATCGAAACTTTCCAATGCACTTTTGACATCCTCATTAGATAAAATAGCAGCACGATCATAAGGTGTTTCATTATTGTTATTTTCAATATTTAGATCGATTCCAACTGCAACAAATAACTTTGCAATTTCATTTACTGTTGATGCGTCTCCAGACTCCACAGCAATATGAAGTAGACCTTGCCCTAGATAATTAACCTGAGAAAGCTCATCGGGATATTTTGATAAAACCTCACGTATAATAATTGAAAGACCATTCTTTACGATATAGACAGCATTTTTTTTAATGAAGGCTCTTTCAATATCCTTATTTGGGATGGCCTTCAGAAAATCAACAAACTCTGCTTCTACTTTACTTTTGGTTCTTACAATAATACTTAAAAAGGCTTCTAAAAATTCACTGTACTGGCTATCGGAAATTTTGAGATTTTTTGCCCACTCTGCCAATACAAGGAACAGTTCAGTTTTTCCAGATCTTGATAAAACCTCGATTGGATTTCCAATCAAGTAGTCTTGACCCAAAAATTCTTCAAAATCTTCCAACTCGCTTAACGCGGTTCTAAATCCCTGCAGATCATTAGAGTCTATGATCTCAAAAAAAACTTCTGAGTCGATCAAAGTTTTTAAGGTTGGTTTTGACTCACTAAGAAACTTTTCGCATAGACTTGATTGCGCAAAAGCTGGGAAGTAGGTCAATGTCCCAAACAGCAAAACTGAGAAAAGAATTTTCTTGAATAACATGCCCTGTGTTTAAACAAATATACTACGAAAAAGCAATTAATGTTCTTATTTGATAAAGCTAAAAAATGTTTATCGTTTTTAACAGATTTAACCTAACACCAGCCATAGAATAGTCTCTAAATGCTTCTAAAATATTCCATTTCGTTACAAGCTGACTAGACTCTAAGTTATTGTTGTTGTTTAATTATTTAATTATTACGATATGTTAGGAAAGACCAGGAATGGCTCCTGTCTCCCCGACCAATTTTTAACTAGGCACACAGCTTGTTAATAATTTTTGAGATATTGTCCAACGTCGGGTTTCCTTCCTCAGATAAAATTCTAAAAAGAGTTCTTCGAGAAATCCCCGACTCTTTGGCAAAATCATCTTTATTGATGAGTTCCAAATGAGCACGAAGAATTTCTTTAAAGCCATCTGTATCATTTTCCACAAGACACTCCCAAAGAGCTTTTGAAATATAGTTTTTATCCTTCAATCTCTTAGAGGCATTAAAAACCTTTAATCCTTTTTTATTCTTCGCCTTCAGACTCGGCATATCTTCGAAGGATAAGTCTTGCTTCTTTAATATCTTTTTTTTGGGCATTTTTATAACCTCCAGTTAATAACAAAACAATTCGACCCTCTAATTTCGTAAAGTAAACTCTACGACCATTTTTCCATCTCAATTCCGCTAAACCTTCACCTAAATATTTCCAGTAACCGAAATGATCATTTTATTGAATACGAGAAACTCGAGCATCAATTTGTGCACTTTAGCGTAAAGAGGTATCAGAAAACCAGTTTTCAAACTCGAGAGAAGTTAGAACTTTCATCAAAATTATAGTGCCATATATGGCATGTTTTATCAAGGATTAATCTCGGATTTCAAGCAAGTTGATCAGTTTGCAATATTTCAATAAAAGAAACCTAGGCCAACCGATCAAATGAAAATAGATAAATAGACAGCGATTTGGATTATCATAAAATAAAACTAAGTTCTTCGAAATTGAAGAGGAAGATCAATTTGCTTTGGATGTAAAAAAGACAGTTTTGTAGAAACCATAGTCATTAAGCAATCAACTCTTCATAAGGCCAAAACAGGTTCCGCAAGGAACCTAACAAGACGTCTTTTCTGCAAGCTTTGATACCCCGTGAGCTTTAGCCACATCACCAAGTGCAACTGGGAGAAAATTAATGTAGTTATCAACGATTGCGGACATGATATAGGCAGATGCGAACTCTGGATCGCGAAGCTTCGCCATCAAGTCAGACTCAAAATCTGTTACTTGCATATTTTCTATTTACTCATCTCCTTCCATTCAGCCCAATATAATTGGGCCTTCTTAATACCAGACACCTGTGTTCTTTTACTTCCACCAATTTAAATTAAAATCAGCACATCTTTATAAAATCCATAATACACGCGGTAACCAGATCCATAATCAATCCAAGTCAACTAGACTCTAAGTTGTTGTTATAATTTATTTTTTAGTTACAGTAAAAACTTAGAGGACTTAAGAAATCGCTCCTATCTTCTCGACCAATTTTTGAATAACGCAATCGTAGAAAAATGCATAATCCCAACACTCATAAATTTAATAAATATAGCTTTATATGATAGGTTGTTTATCTCTGAGGGGGCTCAATGAATTTTCTTATTTTAATAACTTTTTTTCTTTACACGAATCCAGTTTTTGCTGAACTGATACCATCTTTAAATATTATTCGAGAAAAAGCTCCGTTCCCAGGCTACATATACCGTCCGAACAATACATTATCTCATCCCGCTATTATTTTACTTCATGGAAGTGAGGGCGGTAACGGTGATTTTTGGTATCAGCCTGGACAAGCGCCCATTGATACTGGTGAAAATGGGTTAGTACCGTATTTGGCCAGGTATTATGCGATGTTAGGCTATGTGACTTATGCCATCTGCTATTTTGACTGCAAACATCATGATGGTTTCACATCTTATCCGCCTGATGATTTAAAGAATGTAGACTTGATGAAAGCGACCTACCCGGCACTGAGTTGGCTTAAGAGCTATAAATTCGTTGATCAGAAGAAAGTCATTTTATGGGGAGCATCTCGAGGGGCAGAGCAAGCCCTTCTATTAGCTACCAGGCTAACGGAACTTCAGAAAGAAGATTCATCAATCATCTTACCTGATGGCGTTGTCTCTTTGTCCCCGATTGAACAAATAACTCCCGCTCTTTCACAAGAAGTTGCGGATGCCATAATTGGTGGACAACCATTTACCTTAGCAAAAGATGAGTCCGCATGGCTAATTAATGGTGAAAAACAAATTAACTTCGATGTAATTAACATCTCCAAATTCCCCAACCCTGTGCTGATCACATCATTTCAAAAAGATCCAGTTTGGAAGTACATAAATATGCAAGATTTAAAGAATCAATATCAGCCTAAAGATCTGGTGAGTATCCAAATGGCTTCTGGTGATTCTGCAAAAGAAAAGATACGCGAAATTCCAAACACCTTTGGTCGAATAACATTTTTTGAGATATTAGATACTGGCCATGTCTTTCCTACTTACGGAAGTGAAGAATCAAAGATGATGGATCAAATCCTTCAACAGTTTTTTCAACACACGCTTAACCCGTAAAAATATTTATATAAAATATATTTTATTTACTTATTTTTAAGAATACATCTGGACCTATCAAGTCTTATTGATGGAAGTTCTGTATTAACAGAGTGACTGCTTTCTTCCAAAACCACTAAAAGGGATTTTGAATCTACAATAAGTTGATGAATCACAACATTTTTTCCATCTACTAAAGAGTTTAGAGCCTGTACTTCATTATACATATCTGCATCACAACTTAAAGATGCTATTTGCTGTTCATTAACATCAATAAAATCAAAATCAATCCTTGAATTATACCCACCTGCCAATGAATTTTTAAAAATAAACATAGTTAAAATAACGATCCATTTTAACTTTATGTCTTTTACTAATAAATACATAGTCACCTCTAAGTGCTTTTAGAGCATTACTCATGCCATTACTCAAACACTCCAGATTGTTCAAGAGATCAAAAAAATATTGTTATCAGATAAGAATAACAATTTAATTGTGACTAATTTTGGCAGGACTTAATGGCTTAGCTTAAAAAGCTATTTATATAGACTCTAAAATTTAATTTTCATTCAGTTCTACAAATTTGAACCAATGTATTTAACTATTGACCAAAATAGTTAAAAGCGGAAAAAGCGCCAATAACGAGGGATGAAAAAAAAATAAGACTTAGGGAGAATTGGAGATATGAAATTAAAATTAAAACACCGTCTCTTTCAATGTAACCTAAGGTTTGAAACAAAATCACCCATGCCGGAATAGCATTAGAAAATGGAATTGGAAGTGGCAGCGCCATTAAAATCGCATTCAACACAATAATTCCAATGTTGATTGTTCCTAAAGGTTGACTGAACATAAAGGATAATCTTGGTTTTAAAATTTTTTCAAGTTTTTTAAAGAAATATTGTGAAGCTTTGATAATTTTTAAAGTTGTTTCTTTACTGATTTTTTTATCTTTTAAATTATTTGGTAAGTAAGGGGGTTTTTTAAAATAAAAAAGTAAAGCGATTACAGCAATGATAAGTCCAAAAGGGGTAGAAAGTCCCATAAGTGGAATGGGTTGTAAAAATGGTGTTATTAAAAAAAGAATTAAAACAAAATGACCTTCTTTACCGAAAACGCTCACTAAGTCTGCGAAAGTTAATATTTGATCTTTAGATCTTAGCTCCAATTCATGAACATGCATTAGAAGTGGACTTTGTTTTAGGGCCATGAATGTCTCTTTATTAAATCGGTAGTTTTGAATTCAATTAATATAATTTAAGTTCCACAGAACCTAAACTTAGCACACCCATAAAGTTAGTACAGTTAATTTAAGTTCAAGCGATTGATTTCGATTTTTTTGAGTCAAGAAAGTATTAAAAGTCTAGCACACTTAAATTACATCAAATAATTGTGCCAAATAGGGACCCTATCCATGCCGTGATCATCATGGCTAGACAACCCCAAAAGCACACACGCATAGCTCCTTTCAAAGGGCTGGCTCCACCTATTTTTGCTGCAACAACTCCAAGAAAAGCTAAAAATATAAGTGATGCTAGTGATATTAAAAAAACAATATTTTTCGAAGGAACAAATAAAACTAAAATTAAAGGAAATAAAGCCCCCACAGCAAATGCTGCAGCTGAAGCCAGTGCGGCTTGAACGGGCCTTGCGGTAAATGAGCCATGTATCCCCAATTCATCTCGAGCATGACTTCCAAGAGCATCATGGGACGTCAATTGTTGGGCTACCTGTTTTGCTAAATTAGAGTCCAAACCTCGGTTGATGTAAATTTGTGCCAGCTCTGCCTCTTCGAACTCCGCATTAGATGCAAGTTCCCTGGCTTCACGATCTAAATCTGCTTTTTCTGTATCGGCTTGAGATGCGACTGAGACATACTCTCCGGCGGCCATCGACATTGCTCCAGCAACAAGTCCTGCTATTCCAGTTAATAAAATAGTTTCATGCGGTGTATTTGCAGCCGCAACACCAATTATAAGGCTGGCCGTAGATACAATGCCGTCATTGGCGCCGAGAACTGCTGCTCTTAGCCATCCAATGTGTTGAGATCGATGGGCTTCATTGTGAGATTTTTTTTTGACCAATTTAGCTCCTATTTCAGCAAAATTTTACGACAATTTATTACAACTACATCATTTTCAGCACTTCTCTCTATGGTAATCTACATAGGTCTGGCGAGTTAACAAAAACCTCGTTACTTTTCTATAACCCTGAAAAAAAGAATAAAAACATAAAAATCATTGAATTATTTATCCTACATCACTAGTTTAGCAGCAGTTTTTAATATGGGGTGGGGATATGAATATATTAAAATCTTTGTTACTTATTTTGGTGATTGGGTTTCTTTGTAAACCTCAAAACAGTTATTCTAAAGAGTGTGCTAATTACCTTCAAACTTCAATAAATGCTAACGAACAATTCCTTGCTTTAAAAGCTACAGACATAAAAGGAGTTAGTTTTAGCCAAAATATGTTTCACATCTTAAATACTGTATTTAATCCTTATGTTGAAGGAATCATAAAAGACTTAAATGCAGAAACTTTAGATTTAAATACTGCAGTTGCTACAAACTTTAATTCAAGAATTATAGCCTATTTCAATGCGATTAGGTTTAATCGATCCGATACCATAACAACCGACAGCATGAATCAACAAATAAATTTAAATGTTTTATCGGATTCACTTCAAACATCCTTAAAAAAAGCTTTAGGCCGAAAACTTCAAGGCTTTGAAGATACAATTACTACAAGTTTGGCTCAAGTGGCTCATTATAATGTATTTAAAAATAGATCTATTTGGAACCAAGCAGAGCTTCAAAAAACTAGGTATTCCCAGTTCGTTTGGTCATATATGATTAAATCTGTAAAACAACATGACTATTATAATTTTTTAGAAAGTTCCATAACACCCATTGGCTATTATGGTCCTGAATTAGCCGAAGCCATGCTGCTAACAACACAAATCTTTCATCAGGCGATTTCAGATAATCAGGAACTATCCAGTCAGATCATGAATGAGAATAGAAGAATTTTTGAAGCTCAGATGACCGCACGAAGCAATGTCACCGAAGGACTCGAAAATGCGGCTCGTATGGCAATGATAGAAGGAGTTGTAAGCATTAATCAGCTTTTGAGTGCACTTTTACTTCATAAAGTTCCAGGAGCAGAAACAGGTTATGAGGCTGTTGAAAGTATAATCTATAACAGTGAAAGTCCCCGTGGTATAATGTCTGAATTGACCTTAAAATTACCCATGGGTCTTTTAGGTCCTTTGGTGATTTCTGGACACGGCTTTCATGAGCCATTGGTTATGAATACAGAAGGAAAGTTAGAATTAAGCAGAGATTTAGTTGAACAACTTAAGGTGTTAAAAGATCGAGCCAAAGCAAAATTAAAACCAGAAGCTAGAAGTGCAGGTGCAGCTGGGGTTGGTTGCCCCATGAGTATTTGTAATTCAATAAATGCAAAATCTGGTATCCAAAATCTAACTGAATTGTATTTTCAAATTTTTCAGATTGTTTATAATAAGGTTTCAGAAGAAAAACTAGTTCCTGATTTTAAACCCAAAAAAATATTACACCCTGATCAAATCTTTTCCCTGCCCAACGTAGAACAAGCCGTTTCAGAACTTAAGTCATTTTACCCTCATTTACTGTTAAGTTATTTTCATACAAAATTTACTAATTATGTAAATAAAGACGATACAGAAAATATCAAAAATTTAATTCAAAAACCAGATTTTAAATTAACCATTATTTTCATACTGACTGGAATCGACAGCAAACCCTATTTTTTTGATATTTTAAAATTTTACCTTAGCGGACTAAAAACAAATTTTAATTCCTATGAAGCAAAAATTTTAATAGAAACTATGACAGACAATATAGAAATTGAAGGATTTGTTAATATACTTAATACGCCGATTTTTATAAAATCAATTACAGAGCAGTTAAACTTGGCTTTAGTTAACAAAGAATACAATGGAAATTTATTATTTTTTATACGTCTTATTTATAAATCTAACAATCCGAATCTGTATATACAAGCCTTTATTAATTCTGATCTTTGGCAGCAGCTTAGCACATATCATAAATCAGATTTCATTTATAATTTAATTTACTCAAATCATTATAATGTCGTTTATGATGAAGAGACTCTTCAAATTATGGCGGATTATGTGAATGTATATTTTCAACAACATAATTCTACAATTTTTGAATTGGCACTAAACATGAGAAACACTCAATTAATTGATTATTTTTTTTCAATTCCACAGACTGATGTGAATCAAATAGATAGTCAAAAAGATCCAATTATATTCAAAATTTTAAATGGTCGCATGCAAGAATATGTTGTATTTAGTAAATTTCTTAATCACGCAGGCTTGAATCTTAAAGCTAGAAATCATAGAAAACAGGGGCTATTAGAGTTTCTTGTTTACCATGGCAAATATGAAATGCTTAAACAAGCCTTAGCTTCGCGAAAATTTGACCAGGAACATATTTCGGAAGCCTTCGAACTTGCAAAACACAAAAATGATAGATGGCTCAAAGAAGCATTATCACCATATTTAATTTCAAAATAACTTTTAAAAATTATTAAATAGAACGTTTTTTTAAGTTAAAATTTGCATTCAAATTCAATATTTATATTTATATTTATATTTATATTTATTTATTATGATTATAATTTTCAAGTGCAACGATTCTTCAACATGAACTTATATAGGTTTTTTCAGTCAAGGATTTTCATGGGTCTATTGTTTATTTCAAAATCAATTTTTTTCAGATTTTTATTAGATATGTTTATCTAAAATTTAAATTAGATATTCTCCAGCCAATTTATTAACATTTTTAATATATTAGGATTTTTTTGCACAATATAATCTTCATATTCAACGATTAGTTTTAAATTTTCAGCTAAAATCTTCAACATAAGTTCTTTAGGCACTAACCTAAAAGTTTCTTTAGTAAAATAAACGTCTGATAACAAGTATCTATGTGTACTATCTTTGGCATAAAGTTCGTTATAAATAGTTTGATATAAATTTTCAGCTAACAATTGCATTTGGTCTGGAGTACTAGAGCGAAGAATTTGAATCGTAAGCCCTTGTTTTTTTAAGATGGAATTCAAAAAATCAGATAATACCAGTTCAGATTCTAATAAAATATAAAAAAACTCATTTGTTGCAACAGTATTTAACGAGCGAACCAATCTGTTTTCTCTACGACTTAAAATCTGCTTAGGCATGTCAAGAGGTGAGATCTCTGGCATTAACTCATTTATTCTTAAGGTCAAATTTCTATCATTTGGATTTAAATATGAAAAACAATTGTTGGCTTGCAGAGGTAATGAAAAATGCAAGATCAATAAAATCGAAATGCAATATTTAATAAATTTTAGGTTTTTCATCTAACGTCCAAAAAATAATAGAATTTTTTTAATTAAGTACTTCAATCCTAAAAAGTTGTTAATGAATTAATTCTCTTTAGAAAATTCTATAAATTAATTAAAGATTTCAACTGATGAAATATTGTATTCATGCCAATATGTAGTTTATAGTTGAATTCTATTGAATTAGAGGATTAAAAATGATCTGTCCCTGTGGAAGCCAAAATAATTATAGTAGTTGCTGTGAAGCCATTATAAATGGTTCTATTTTAGCTAAAACTTCTGAAGAACTTATGAGATCCCGGTATACGGCCTTTGCTAATAACAATATAGATTACATAGTTGAAAGTACCGCTCCTGAAAAGCGCTCTCAGTATAATAGTGATACAAGCAAAGATTGGAGTAATGTTCAATGGTTAGGGCTAAAAGTTGTCAGCGCCAAAGAGAAAGTTGTTGAATTCGTGGCTACTTATAAATTCGATGATCGGACCTTTGACCATCATGAGATTTCTAAATTTAGACAGATTGGACCAAGATGGTACTTTGTTGAAGGGGATAGCCATGTTCACGAAGAAGGAGTTCACGATCATCATCATGCCCATGGTCACCACCACATTAATACTCATCAACCAAAGTTAAATACTTCCCCCAAACCGGAAAGAAATGATCCCTGTCCCTGTGGTAGTGGTAAAAAATTTAAAAAATGTCACGGCACTTAATAAAATCTTCTTTCTATGGGTTAGAACAAAGCTTCAGATTTAGTAATTCAAAGTAAAAGGATAAACCATGAGTCAAGAGCCTAATGTTAGACCAAGCTTCGAACAAATATATATGTCTTTAGCGGAAAGCTTAGCAGGTCGTTCTACATGTCGCAGATTAAACGTAGGAACAGTAATCACATCAACAGACTATCGAAAAGTTTTAGCAGTTGGCTATAATGGCAATGCAGCAGGTTTGCCAAATGATTGCGACCGATCAGAGGTTGGGAACTGCGGTTGTTTACATAGCGAAGAGAATGCAGTTATTAACTGTGACTCACCCCGTTTTGTCGAAAAACATGTTTTTGTGACCCATTTGCCTTGTGTAGCCTGCGCTAAACGTTTAATTAATTTAGGCTCCGTAAAAAAAGTATTTTATCGCAATATGTATCGCTCTGAAGAGTCTATTGCTATGCTTAAAACTGTAAATATTGAAGTAATTCATTTACAGTCCTAATAACATTTTCTTTGGTCTTGAAACTAAAATCCAAAAAATTTAAAAATTCTTTTTGCTAAAGTTAGTTCATTAATAGAGTTATTATTTTTTGTTGTTTTATTATCTTTTATAAAATGTTCTCCACTTGCATTCAGAGCTCTGTTTTCTTGTACTGCATGCAACGGGTTTGTTTCTTCAATAAAATTTTGTATTTTATGATTAATTTGAACTTCAAATCCAACTTTTTGAAATAATTCGACATCCTTTATGGCTACCCAACTATTATAGGTTTGATGCCAAACATGGTGATCTTTATTAATTTGGTTTTTATCCAACAGTTCAGAGATAGCTTCAGCTGATAATGGACCAAATTTGCTGCAATTTTTAAAAATATACCAATCATTATTTAACTGTCTTTCAGTTTGGTTAGAAGGTTTTAGTACCATGAAAATCTCCTTAAATGAAATGACTTTTAAAACGAATCCATTATCGTTTTTAGTTATCGACGGTTTTTTTTAAAAGCTTAATTGCCACGACAAAACCTAAACTAGACTTAAGTATAATTCGAAATGAATATTTATTAATTCATAATTTTTTGACATTAAATTTTGTCTAATTATAAAATGCAATATGAATGTTTTCATTAAAACTTCCGCTGGTATTTTATTGTCATGTTTTTTAATTTGGTATTTTTGGCTAGACATTGCTTTATTAGGTCTTAGTTTATTTAATGCAAATTTAAAGTTTGATCTTAACGAATTAGAAAAAAATTTTATAAATCATTATCCCGCAATGATTAAAGACGCTCAAATAAGTTCTGAAATTCCTTTGTTTATAAATAAAAATTTATATAACCAAAATGCTGCTACCTTTCTAAATCCAATGATCCAGTGGCAAGGTGATGTCGCTTTTGACAATCCCCTTAACGGATCTTCTTCGTTAGCACTAAGCGAAAAAATAAATGAACTTCTAAAGTCAAATAGCGATTTTACAAAACTTAAAATCATTTGGTCAGAGCACAATTTAGATTTTTCATGGTTTAAAAAAAATCTTGTATTTGATCATTGGAACTTGAGTGAAAATGCACCTTATGATTTGTCCGAACTTAGATTTCAGGTATTAACTGCACCTTCTCCATTTTACACTGACTTGATCAATTGGACGAAATTATACTTACTATATAGTTATGAAATGAAGCAATTGCCTACCAATTCTAAAGATATAGATCATTTGGCTTCGCTTATATTTTCGCAACAAAACTTTGTAGGAACAGCCGTTGCACTTAAACTTTTAGAACTTAAGCAAATTTTTTATAAAGAGTTGCCAGATCAACACAAAAAACAAGTAACAGGTATTCTAGTGACTGATCAGCAAGTGCAAGCTGTTAAACGCTTGGTAAAAGTTGTATCTGGTTTATCATCCATATTAGTGCCAAACACTTTGTTTAATAAGATTATAAAATTAGAAGTTACAAAGTGTATATTTTTAGAAGAAGCTTTGGCGATTAATGTGGATTTTAAACCATTATTTGAATTGTCATATCCTGAAGCTATTCAACGATTAGAAGAGTTACGTAAGCGAACTATAAATTTTTGCCCAAATAGTTACGCAAAGGTCGCTTGGACATCTAAAAAGTATCAAGAGCGTTTGCAAGAAATTAATTTTTTTGATACCAATGAAAATGATTTTGAATTTAATTCTTCTAATAAATCTAGGCCCAACCGTTTCTATGGCAAAAACTTATCCTTCAATGACTTAGCTCAAAAACCTAAGTTAGCCAAAGCCATAACAGATTTAATAACTAATGTAGGATTGTCCGACCCGTTTGGAGTTTATACATTAGATTGAAGATTGAAGATTGAAGATTGAAGATTGAAGATTGAAGATTGAAGATTGAAGATTTTGTTGTCTATATTCTATGTTGTCTAGTGAAAAGAGCCACAGTTAAAAAATCCTGTGGCTCTTTTTTTTCTATTTCACATCAAAACGATCTAACATCATAACTTTATTCCAAGCAGCTACGAAGTCAGTTAGGAATTTATTTTTACCATCTTCGGCCGCATAAACTTCTGCAACAGCTCGCAATTCTGAGTGGGAACCAAAAATCAAATCCACAGGTGTACCAGTCCATTTAATGGCACCGGTTTTACGGTCCACACCTTGATAGATTCCCTCGATGTCTGACTTTTTCCATTCTGTAGACATATCTAATAAATTAACAAAAAAATCATTGGTTAAAGTCCCAGGCTTTAATGTAAACACTCCATGTTTAACAGAATCTGTATTGGCATTTAAAACTCTTAAACCACCAACCAAAACAGTCATTTCAGGGATTGTTAAGGTTAAAAGATTTGCACGATCTACCATAGCTTTTACCGGTGATAAAAAATTGCCATCACTATAGTAGTTTCTGAAAGCGTCGGCTTTGGGCTCAAGCGAAGCAAAAGATTGAACATCGGTAAGCTCTTGGGTTGTATCCATTCGTCCACCAGTAAAAGGTACGTTTATGGATTGGCCAGCGTCTTTAGCTGCTTTTTCAATGGCTACGTTTCCGGCAAGGACTATTAAATCGGCTAAGGAAACTTTTTTGCCAGACGCATTAAATTCTTTTTGAATGTCTTCTAAAGTTTTTAAAACTTTAGCCAGCTCTGTAGGTGAATTCACAGGCCAATCTTTTTGAGGTAACAAGCGAACTCTTGCTCCGTTAGCTCCACCACGCAAATCTGTGCCCCTAAAAGATGCTGCTGACGCCCAAGCTGTACGAACCATCTCTGCTGTGGATAACCCGGAATTCAAAATTTTAGTTTTTAAACCTTGAATATCAGAAGTACCAATAACTTTGTGGTCTAAAGCAGGGATAGGATCTTGCCATAATAACTCTTCTGACGGTTGATCGCTTCCTATATACCTAGCCCGGGGACCCATATCTCTATGAGTTAATTTAAACCATGCTTTTGCAAAAGCCACTTCAAAATCTTTTGGATTTTCCAACCAACGTTTGGTTATTTTCTGATACTCGGGGTCCATTCTTAAAGCCAAGTCAGTTGTGAACATTATAGGTGTGTGTTTTTTATCTTTAATGTGAGCATCAGGAACAGTGTTCGCAGCCGCCCCGCCTTTAGGAATCCACTGGGTAGCACCTGCTGGGCTTTTGGATTTTTCCCACTCATAAGCATAAAGATTAGTTAAGTACATATTTGTCCACTGGGTTGGGCTTTGTGTCCAAGCTCCTTCTAACCCACTAGTGACTGTATCAGCACCTTTCCCTGTACCACATTTATTTTTCCAACCTAAACCTTGCTCTTCAATACCAGCGCCGGTTGGTTCGGCACCAACACACTTATCGGGCTTATGAGCCCCATGAGCTTTACCAAAAGTATGACCACCCGCGATCAACGCCACCGTCTCTTCATCGTTCATAGCCATTCGACCAAAAGTTTCACGTATGTCTTTGGCCGCAAGCAAAGGATCTGGATTTCCGTTAGGGCCTTCTGGATTTACATAAATCAGACCCATCTGCACAGCGGCTAAAGGGTTATCAAGTTTTCGTTCGCCCTTATATCTTTTATCCGCTAAAAATTCGTTCTCTGGACCCCAATACACAAGATCGGCTTCCCAATCATCGGCTCGGCCACCAGCAAAACCAAAAGTTTTAAAGCCCATAGATTCCAGAGCCACATTTCCAGTTAAAACCATGAGATCGGCCCAGGATACTTTAGCCCCATACTTTTGTTTAATAGGCCAAAGCAGTCTTCTGGCTTTATCTAGATTGGCGTTATCTGGCCAACTGTTTAAAGGCTCGAATCTTTGTTGTCCACCACCGGCTCCACCACGACCATCTGCAACTCTGTATGTACCCGCACTATGCCAAGCCATTCGAATAAAAAATGGACCATAATGACCATAATCAGCGGGCCACCAATCTTGTGATTTATACATTAAATCTTTAATATCTTTCTTTAAAACATCTAAATCTACTTTTTTAAATTCAGCCGCGTAATTAAATTTTGCACCCATGGGGTTTGAAGCATCGCCATGTTGACGAAGGGGCATTAGATCTAATCTATCAGGCCACCAAAATTGGGGAGAAATATTGTCCGCACCAGCCTTAACTGCAGCTTTAGAGGAATCCATACTTTGCTTTTCGCAACTTAAGTTTGCGAGCATCAGAATTATGGCTACGATGAACTTAAAATTAATTTTACCTATGTGAAATGAACTAAATTTATTATTAATATTCGACATAAATGAATACTCTCCTTTGTTTTATTTTAAAATTTATTTTTGTCTATTTGAAGCTTAAATTTAAATGAAGTAAAGATGTAATATTCTATTATTTGATAGGCCTAGACTATCTCGAAATCTATTTCTTGGACTGAGCGCAGCTAAGAACAATGTTATAGAAACTTTTTTTATAACGAATCTAACTCTGGATAAGCCCAGCTGTGATAAAAAGTTGGAAGTATTTTAGAATCTACGATTTTAAAACTTTGCACATCGTTATTGAAAGCTATTGATTTAATTTTAAGCTTTTCTGCCCAAGAATTATAATACTCTGCTTTTCCTGGATGATAAGGAGCCACGGCATTGATCACTCCCGACAAATTCAAAGCTTCTGCTTGCATAATAATATTTATTAAGTCCAAACGATGAATTAAATTAATAGGATCTTGTCCACCCGAAATCTCTTGTGACTTTGAAAAATAAAAGACGGGATGGCGCTTATCACCTATTAAGCCACCGGGACGAAGAATTAAAACTTGATCTTTATATTTTTCCAGCAATAAATTTTCCACTTCAAAGAGCCACTTGCCATTTGCAGTCCAAGGAATAGGCTTTAAATCTTCAGTGCAAAATTTTTGGGTTGGACCATAAACCGAAGTCGAACTAATAAAAATAAGTTTAGTCTTCGAACGAACAGTTAAGCTTTCTTTCTCTTTGGGTATGTTTGAAGGATCAGTAGGCTCGTTTGCAGATCCCGAAGAGTTACTGGATAGTACAATTTGGTGAACAAAATCATCAGGTGTAAGATCTAGAATGGGCGGCGTGTTTAAAAAAAGCACATCGCAAGCTTGGGTTGGAAACTTATTATGGCCAAAAACAAAACTATCTGTTCGTGTTCCCCATACATTGCATTTTAATGTTTGCAACTGATCTGCAAGGGCTTGACCCAACCAACCTAAACCAATTATGCCCCAAACTTTCAAGGGCTTCACAGAAGCATCCATAGATGAATACTTTGGACTTAAATTCTGAATGGCGCAAGAACGTTTGATCTTCACAATGTATTTGGCAAGTAATAAAGCATTTTCAAAAGACTGGATTGAAACAGTTTAATGACTTACAATTGGAAGCCAATTTTATTTTTAATTACGAAGGAAAGTGGTACTTTAATTTTAAAATATGTCTTGCTTTTGCAAAGGAAATTATGTCCAAGCCGGTGTTCAGTCAAAAAAGGGCTATGTGTTTAATTGCCGGCAATGCAATTGGTACAGGAATTTTTACCACTACTGGGTTTGCGCTCAGAGATTTACAATCCCCCTGGTTAGTTTTGGCACTATGGATTTTAGGTGGCGTTTATTCATTATTAGGCGTTTATAGTTATTCCATTTTACATCAAAAATTTCCAGGCTCAGGTGGCGAGTATAATTTTTTATCTAAAGGTATTCATCCCAAAATTGGAACGCTAGCCGGTTTTGCAACCATAATTATGGGGTTCACAGCCCCACTTGCGGCAAGCGCTATGGCCTTTGCAATTTATTTTCTTAGAGCTGTACCTTTAGAAATAGAGCCTAAGATCATAAGTATATTAGCACTGACATTGGTGTTTCTTTTGTTATATTCCTCTTTGAACAATGGAATGAAGTGGCACGATTTCTTTATATATATTAAACTTTTTTTATTTGTACTGATGATAGTAATTGCTTTTGTAGTGGCCCGATGGCAATGGCCTAGCTCCACTTTACAATTCAACATATACACTTTTGCTAAATCTTTTTTTTGGATTGCATATGCTTACTCGGGCTGGAATGCCGTATACTATGTAGCTAGTGAACTTACCGAAGACCACAAAAAAGTAGATTCAGCTTCGATACTTGGCTCTACTATTGTTATACTTTTATACGTATTTTTGAATATTCCACTACTCTTTGGTGTAGATAATATAAAATTAAGTGGTGCCCCTGAAGTTTTAGCTGTATTTTTTGAATCCAACACTGGTTTATCCACAGAGCAGATTATATCTGGAGTAATAGCACTTGGGTTGTTATCAACAATATCTTCTTTTTTTGTAATTGTTCCTAGAATTTACTCGCGCATGGCTGAAGACAAAGTGATTCCACAGTTTTTTTATTTTCCTCCAGGAACTCACCCCAAAAAAGTATTATGCTTTCAATTTATTTTCACAACAGTATTTCTTTTGCTGTTTAATTTTGAAACTATTCTGAGTTCGGCTGGATTTGTACTAACTACTTGTTCCTTAATGTCAGTCTTAAGTCTTTACTTTAGTACCCATAATCGACTAAGTCCGATCCAAACTTTTGGTTCATTAGCGTACATAGGTCTAACTTCAATATTGATCTATTTTGGTGGTCCATGGTTTTAAATTATTGCAAAATTAAAAGCTTAGCTCTTGCAATGATGTGTGGAATTTGCTCAGGTCTTGCGACTTCACTATTTTTGTATGTCCATGCTTGGGCCACCAAAACCAGAGATCAAAACAGCAATGTAATTTGGGCCCTGCCTCTTGCAGGTCTACTTATTGGTTGGATCTATTACAGATTTGGTAAAGATGTTGTTGAAGGAAATCATCAAATCATTCAAGAGATTCACAATCCAAAAAAAACAATTCCATTTATAATGGTTCCGCTGATTTTTGTTTCGACTATATTAACACATTTTTTCGGAGGTTCTGCAGGCCGCGAGGGAACAGCTGTTCAAATGGGATCCGCGTTAGCAGATCAAATTAACAATTTATTTAAAATCAAAAATGCGAACCGAAAATTTCTATTAGTTGCAGGAGCTGGAGCCGGTTTCGCAGGAGCCATTGGGGCTCCGCTAGCGGGATTTATCTTTGGTCTTGAATTCTTTTCTTGCGGCCGACCCCAACTTTTTGCATGGGCTGAATGCTTGATGGCCTCTTTCGTGGCCTATGGTGTGACTTTGATTTTAAAAGCCCCACACACTAACTTTCCAAGGTTTCAGATTCCCGGATTATCATTAAACATTTTAATGAGTGTTATTCTATCAGCCATAGTTTTTGGCTTTGCCGTAATTCTTTTCATTAAACTGAATCACTATCTAACGAAAGGTTTTAAAAGTTTCATAAAGTTTCCTCCGCTTCGAACTTTTATGGGTGGGTTTGTTATACTTGGTTTGTTCCACTTAGAAGGAACCTTTGATTATGTGGGTCTAGGTTTAAATCAAATTATAACAGCTTTTAACGTATCACCCTCTATGGAAGTCCCTTTTTATAAAAGTATTTTTACGGCTTTAACATTAAGTTCGGGCTTTAAAGGTGGCGAATTTATTCCACTTGTTTTTATTGGTACAACACTTGGAAGTTTTTTGGCCACTGTACTTCCAGCCACAAGCCAACTTCTTGGAGCCTTAGGTTTTAGCTCTGTTTTTGGTGCAGCTTCAAAAACGCCACTTGCTTGCAGCATCATGTGTATGGAGATTTTTGGTTTTGAAATTGGTGGTTACGCTGTTTTATCTGGCTATATTAGTAGTTTTGTCAGCGGCTCGTTAAGTATATATGATCCTAAATGTTAAACTTTATCATATTTAGTATTTAATCCCATTTTTTTTTCGTACCACGTGTTCATTAGCTTACTATCCATATTTAACAAATAAGCAATTTTTAAAACTTGGTTCATAAAACATTGTTTATATATACCATTTTTCACGAACCTAATAGCAGAAGTTGTAGAAATATAATTAAACCGCTTTGGAGTGGCAATTTTTTTTAGTTTAATGCAAAAATCAGTGTCTTCAAAAATATCTTTCTCAGGCCAAATAGGCTTTGTTAATTGAGCAAGAATTTTTTTATGAACAAAAATACAGTGATCTAAATAAATAATTTTTTGAAATCTTAAACGTACATGATTAGAATAAAAAGATGTAAATTTTAAGATAAAATGATTCCTATCAAATTGATGTGTAAATCCTCCCCACATAATTTGGTTATAACTATCAAGTAAATGCTGAAGTCCTTCTTTAGTTAAAAGACTTCGGGGATGATAAAATAATATCATTTCGGCACTTTCTTCTGCATTAGTTCTTTCATTGACGATTTTTAAAGCTTCATTATATCTTTCACTTCGTAACTTATACTTGGAAGCTATTACATGAATGCTGAGCTTTGATTTAAACTGCTCTTTAAAATCAAACAAAGTCTGAAGCGTTCCATCAGTACTTCCACCATCAACAAATATCACTTCAATACTATTGAACTGGGAAAATAAATGCAGTGATCTTTGTAAATAATTGAATTTCAGCTCATTAAAAGTAGAAAGTAAAATACTTAATTTGGGATGTTGTTGATGCAAAATTATAGTCCTAATGTCATATTGTTATAAATCTTAAAGTTTTAGTTTTATATGGTTTTAGCAAACTATGAACTTAAATTGGTTAATTTAATTATATATAAAAAATAGTGCCATGTTTTGGGAAATTTTAACAAGAGTTGACTTGTTTTTTTAATATGAAACATAGAACTTTAAATTTAAACAAGGAGAGAGAAATGTCTAACAGTTATTATAATGATCAAGATTTAGCAAAGTTCGGCCAAATTTCAGAGTATCAAAAAGAAATGGGGGATAAGTTCTTTTCATGGTACGGCGCTGTTTTTGCCGAAGGAGCCCTAACCGCTCGCGAAAAGTCATTGATCGCTTTAGCTGTAGCTCACGCTGTTCAATGTCCATATTGTATCGATGCCTACACCCAAGATACCTTGCAAAAAGGTTGTACTGAAGAACAGATGATGGAAGCTGTTCATGTTGCAGGTGCGATCCGTGGGGGTGCGACTATGGTTCATGGTGTGCAGATGATTAACAAAGCCAAAAAATTATCGATGTAATGTCAGACCTCAAATTACGTCCTTTCAAATTTAAGTCCACTCATGATCAAGTTCAGTTCTTAGAAAATCCTGAATTTGAAAGTGTGAGTTTTGCTGATAAATTAAAATCCTCTAACCTTTACCCGTTAAAGCCTACGGGAATAGATATTTTGCAGATCAATGTTGGCAAGATGTGCAACCAAACCTGTCATCACTGTCATGTCGACGCAGGTCCAACCCGTAAAGAGAAGATTTCACAAGACCATATGCAAATGTGTGTGGAGATAGTCAAATCCAACAAGATTAAAACTGTAGACTTAACTGGGGGGGCCCCTGAAATGCACCCTCACTTCCGAGACTTTGTCAGAGAGCTTAAAATGGCGGGCGCTCACATCATCAATAGGTGTAATTTAACCATTTTATTAGCTCATAAATCTTATGCAGATTTACCAGATTTTTTTAAAGAATATCAGGTTGAAATTGTCTCTTCACTACCTCATTTTTCCAAAAGACATACTGATAGACAACGTGGAGATGGTGTTTTTGAAAAATCAATAATGGGTCTTAAACTTTTAAACAAGGCAGGGTACGGGTTAAAAAATTCATCATTAAAACTAAATCTTGTTTATAATCCTTCTGGTAGTTTTTTACCAGGATCACAGCAAGAATTAGAAAATGAATTTAAAAAACAATTGTTTAAAGACTATGGTATTGAGTTTCATAATTTATACTGCATCACTAATATGCCAATAAGTCGCTATCTTGAGTACTTACTTACAACTGATAATTATGAAAGCTATATGACAACTCTAGTTAACGCCTATAACCCTGCTGCAGCTAAGGGAGTTATGTGTCGAAATACCATATCGGTCAGTTGGGATGGCTCTCTTTATGACTGTGATTTTAATCAAATGTTAGATCTTAAAGTTGAACCTAAAAACTCACAAAGTTTAAAGACCTTTAATCTAGAAGATTTACTGAGTCGTAATATAAAACTAGGGCAGCATTGTTTTGGGTGCACCGCTGGAAGTGGCTCAAGCTGCGGCGGAGTTACAAGCTAATCTTTTGCTTTTATGAACCAAGTTAAAAAATGATTTTAGCCGACTTTAAGGCTCACTTTGACATTAAATAATTTAAGTGAAATTTAAGGTGGGACTCCAAAAATGTTGCCACAAAATAATACGAGTGATCATACTCTTTACGTAAATTAAGTATCAATTTTTGCGCGGAGTGTTTTACTGCACTTTGAAAATTCTGGGTCAGCAGTTGATTTGGATACAATTCATCTTTATCCCCCTGATCAACTAGAATTGGATTCGGATGAGAATGCCCACTTAAAACTAATTCACAGGCATCATATTTTGACCATAATTCGTGGTCTTGCCCTAGATAACCCTCGAAAGCCAATTTAGTCCAACCAGTAGCCATAGGATTCATAATTGGGGCAAAAGCCGAAATAGATTTGTATTTATTAGGGTTCTTAAGACCAATAGTTAAAGCCCCATGGCCACCCATAGAGTGCCCCATAATACTTATATTCCCTTTAAAATCATATTTGGTATTTAACAAGTTATAAATCTCTTCATTTACATAAGAATACATTCGGTAATGGTCACGATACCCTGGAGTAGTCGCATCTAAATATAACCCAGCTCCTGATCCAAAATGCATAGATGTATGTTCGTTGGGCAAATCTAAACCTCGAGGCGAAGTGTCAGGACAAATAATAACTAAACCCAATTCATTCAAAATTTTTTGTGAACCGGCTTTAGTTATAAAGTTTTCTTCTGTGCAAGTTAAACCTGATAGCCATATCAAACCTCCTCTAATATTTTGTTCATTAGAAGGTCTATGTATAGCAAATTTCATTTTAGTTTGAGTAATTACCGATTCATGTTCGTAAAACTCTGTGTAACCCTCGAAACATTTGTGAGCTTTTAAAACTTTCATTGCTAAGTCCTTAGCATTATAGGATTGAGGAGGGATATACTTCGAAAGTAGAAATTAAAATTTTTTAATTTCTATTGGGTAAAGTAAAATTGAAGTTCATGGATTTCGATGCAAAAACTGCACTTATCTTCATATATGTGATCTTTGATCACTGTTTTTAAGACTTCTGTAAATTTTTGTTTTAAGTCGTTGGATCTACCAGGGAGCAATAAAACCTTAAGAAACAAAAACTCGTGTTTTGAGCCTTCACCAACTATTATGTTATCTGAAACTAGGGTTCTGGTTTTAACGGCACTTAAGCGAACAGTTTCAAGTTTAGCAAAAGTGGAATGCAACTGTTCTGTGAAATTTTTAAAGTCCTTTTTAAGACTTAGATTTCTAGAATGCTCTAGGATTAAATGTGGCATTTTAATAAATTACCATTTGGTCTTACTAAAATAAAGTAATATTATTTTTTATTTAAATTGAGGGAATAAAGGGTATTTAGATCTGTATCTAAAAAATCCATCCTAATATTTTCTTTTTTCAAATAAGCTTTAATAAAACCAAGTTTGGACTCGGCGTATATACATCCAGTCTGTTTGCAACTTTTGACAGGACGTAATTTTGCACCTGCACCCGAAATAATTTGACGATAGGAACTGTTCGATACAATTCCTTCGTCCGCCAAATTGTGATCATGTCCCGAAAAGTATATATCAGCATTTGCAGCTAAAATCGGATGCAATCTCGTCATTAAATGACTTTTGGGTTTAGCATTGCCGTGATGTCCAGAAGATATTATGGGGTGATGACCAAAAACAACTTTCCATTTACAGTTGTTGGCTTTTTCCATAGATATTGCCAAATACTCAGCCTGAGCTTCCGTAAAGCGATTGGAGTCGATAGCCCATAAACAGTAATCTTCTAATTGAAAACTATAAAATAAATCTGGAAATTTATAAAAAGAATTTTTATTCGCATAAGTAGTATGAATTTTATGAATCAATTCACTTTTGCCAGGATTATAATCGTGGTTACCCATAGACATATAAAACTCTGCACCAGAAAGAATTAAAGGAGAAAATGGGTCTTCGAATTTAGTCTTCCATTGATAGTCAGTTTCTGATTTTACACCCCGTTCATAAAAAACATCCCCAGTGTGGATGATGGTCTTACAATCCGCCGCAAACATAGCTTGTGCTACATCATACTGACTTTTCTCACCGGTACCAGTGTCCCCTACAATACAAATTTCGGTATAGGAGTAGGCTGATACACTAAAAAATAACGCTACTATAATTTGAACACATATAATTTTCACTTGAATCACATAGCCCCCTATGTCTGTTCCTTTTCGTGTAAGGATAAGTGCTTTATTAAACCTGTTTTTAAATCGTAGACCCAACCTGCAATCTTTGGATATCCTGTTTCCACCAAAGACATTTTGACAACATCTAGCTTCTTAAGATTATCAACTTGTCGTAACACGCTTTTTTCAACAAGTTGGTCAAGATCAGGTTTTTCTTTGAATTCATTTTTAACTTCCGCCACCATGCGTGTCCAATGCGTAAGCTTTGGATTATCAATACCTTCCATAGCGGCTCTAACGCCGCCGCATCCATAATGTCCACACAAGATGATGTACTTAACTTTTAAAAATTTAACAGCGTATTCGATAACGCTCATTAAATTGTTGTCATCTTCGTAAACTAAATTGGCAATATTTCGATGCACAAATAGACTTCCAGGACGAGTATTAATAACTTCGTCGGGTGGAACTCTTGAATCTGAGCATCCAATCCAAAGAATCTCTGGCGTTTGAACTTCAGACATCGCACCAAAATATCCCTCGTCAATCTCTGATCGGCCTTTAGCCCATGCTCGATTTTGCAGAAGCAGCATACTTAATTTTTTCATCAAGCTTCCTTAAAAAATGGGTTAATGGCAAAAGTGGATTTTAAAATTTCAAAAGTTATTTCTCGCTCTTCAGAAGCTTTCATAAAGTCTTCGATAATTACAATAATATCATTATCGACATACAAATGATTTGTGCCATCAATGATTACTTTAGAGCCTTTTGGTATATGGCTTAAGATTTCAATCATTTCAGGTTTATTCAAAAAAGAAACATCTTTTAAAAAACGAATTAAGTAATTAGGTCCATCATTAACAACAATTATAGATCGTTTAAAACTCGCTCTTACTACAAAAATAAAGCCAACAATTAGACCAATGAAAATTCCTTGCAGTAGATCCGTAAATAGTATTGATCCAATGGTCACTAAAAATGGAATAAACTGAACCCGACCCAAGCGTGAGACTTGTTTATATAAAGAAGGCTTACTTAATTTATAACCTATATGGATTAATATTGCGGCCAAGGAAGCTAAGGGGATTAATTCTAACACGGAACTAAAAAAAACCACTGCCAATAAAAGCCAGAGCCCATGCAAAATCGTCGACAATTTAGAATGACTTCCAGAATTAATGTTGGCTGAGGATCTTACAATAACGGAAGTCACTGGTAAAGCACCTACTAATCCCGCTACCATATTCCCAATTCCTTGAGCGATAAATTCACGATTTTTATCAGTAACATTTTTTCTTGGATCAATTTTATCAACAGCTTCGACACTAAGCATACTCTCTAAAGAGGCTACTATAGCTAAAGTAAATGCTATTTTATAAACAGCAACTTGAGTTAAACCCTGCCACTCTGGCCATCTAAGTTCAGCCAGAAAAGACATTATACCTCCCCCTGAAGGAAGATCTACAATATGTGGCCCCTCAAGCTTTGTACCAAGCAAAAACATAAATAAATACTCATTAATAACAACACCAATTAGAACGACAAAAACAGGAGCTGGTACAAACGAGAAAAATTTATTCTTTAGAGTTATTTTTTTATCCCAATAGAATAAAGCTAAAAGTGAAAGCACAGAAATTATGGCCGCCTTGACATCTAAATAGTGAAAAGCCTTAAAAATTTCGGTGAAAGTATTTTCGCCATCAATCTGATGGAAAGATTCATCACCCATAAAATCAGCATCAAAACCTAAAGCATGAGGAATCTGTTTTAAAATTAATATAATTCCAATGGCCGCAAGCATCCCCTTAATCACTGAATTAGGAAAATACCCACCTATTCGTCCTGCTTTCATTAATCCAAGTAAAATTTGAAAAAAACCAGCCAAAAAAACGGCAGTGGTAAAAAGATAAAAATCGCCAAGAGTTGTGATGGCAGAAACTACTACAACCGTAAGGCCTGCGGCAGGTCCAGAAACACTGGTCGCTGAATTGCTAACTAAGCCAACAATTAAGCCCCCCACGATTCCAGCAAGAACACCTGACATCAGCGGTGCTCCGGAAGCTAAAGCGATCCCAAGACTTAATGGTAAGGCTACCAAAAATACTACTAAGGACGCTTTAATGTCAGAGCGATAATTTTTAAATTTATCCAATGGGAGCTCCAATTCGTATTAAAATAAGTAAGTATTTGTGTATACGTTTAAGTAAATAAGTCTGTTTTTTGATTGTTAGTCAGTTAGGCTATTTTAAAGATCTAAACTTGGGAACTGATGACACAATAAAAGGGAAATTTCATTTGATGATTTCTGATTTTTAGTGATAATTAATTTCTACCAAAAGTCGGGCTGTAGCGCAGTCTGGTAGCGCACTACGCTGGGGGTGTAGGGGTCGCAGGTTCGAATCCTGTCAGCCCGACCATTTTTCACAAATAGAATTAACAGGTTCTACGGTTCTACTCACTCGATGGTGTAACATTAAATAAATCCCAACCAGTTCTAAGTTGTTTGTATTTCGCTAGAATAGCGTCAAATTGACCTGCTTAGAAATCGTAATATACTTGAATCGCAACTTAAAAAGTGGGGATTCATAAATGACAAAAGCAATTTGTAATCTTAAGTCTATTAGTTTAATCGTTTTTCTAGTCTCAGGATCGATAGCAAAAGCACAAACTTTTGTGCCCGTGTACAGAGATCTAAGTAACGGCCTCTACTGGAGTAAGCCGCTTCAAGGGGCTTACTCTAACGGGTGTATTGACGAAAATGGCACATATAATATTAAATACTGCAAAATCGAAAATGGAGTTGACGCTGATTTGGTCAAAATCAATGAATCAAGTGCCGCTTTAGCCTGTATTAATATCGATGCAAATTTACCGACCCGGGAGCAGTATTACAGTCTAATTCGCCAATTTAGTTATATTGAGAGCGAAACTGGACCCTTTTTAACAGAAGCAGGTCGATCCGAATTCAAGAAGGCTTTCGGAGCGATTGGCAGAAAATTTTGGACCGTCTCTGCTGAATCGTTTAACACGGCCTATTTTTTTTATGCCGATTACGTTGGCGGAGTTATCTACACTTATCGCGATCGATCTCTGGGCGTTATGTGTGTCAAAGAAAAGTAGTTTGGATTAACAGTAATCTTTTCAATCTTCGGACGTAACTCGACTATTGCACGCCAATAAGATCTTCGGTTTTAGAGCGTCACTTTAAATCGTACTACCAACTTTGATGACTCCATGAACCAGATTAAGTTAGGTAAGGTCTGAACCAGCTTTACTTGATATTATCTAATATATTTTCAGTAGAAAACAGGTGTATTCAATAAATAGCCTTTATGGAGCTTATAGATTCTTTCAATTGGATATGTTGATAGGTTCCTGCAATACTTCCCAAATCGATGCTCTTACATTTATAGAGATCGGTTTTGATACTTTGATTCATTCTAGTATTAAAAGAGATTGGGGACTCAAAATATGAAATCTATAATTTTAATTTCACTTACGCTTTTAACAAACTGAACCTCCCCAAAGTTAGTGGACAGAATTCTCTCTAAGCAATAAACCATAAATAGGAGAGTTAAAGATGTCTAAAGTTAATCAGAAAAAGCCAAAGTATAGTGAAGAGTATAAAATAGAGGCTGTTAAATTAAGTGAT
>JBGSLV010000059.1:0-1674 GCA_041740515.1 Bdellovibrionales bacterium
GCGTCCATGCCTGATGCTCCTTTTTGATGTTTTGGTTCTACAAAAATCAAATCAGAATTTCAGGCGGTTGTCTGGGGCTTTTTTTTTAAAGGTCTAGCTAACTTATCCACATTTTTCCCACAAATTCTAGAAAAAACCCGATTTGTTTACTCAAACTCGTAATAAAGCCAAAGTAGTAGGGATTTGATTTCATAGAGCAATTAGATTTCAATTATTATGCCACTATGCGACCTTAAAATTTCCTTTTAAAAATCCAATGCTAAGAATGATTTTATTCGTTGAAAAACACATTAAAACCAAAAAACCGTCGAATCTGGGTGCGTAAATTGTCACATCAAAAAGCGAACCTAACTGAGCAATTTTGAAATTAGAAATAAGTTTTGTTGTTATCAACAAAACTTATTAAAACTAAAAAATTTTGGATTTATGACTAGGGGTTGTGTATGCAACCCAATCTATCAATTTAAATTAAAGATTATCCAGTCTTCTGTAAACTTCTGGGTGACCATAAGGATTTTCACCGTTTTGAATAATTATGCCAACTGAACTTGGTAAAGGAGGAAGTCCTCTAGTTCGGTTAAGTTCTTCCCCGTAGTTAAGACTGTCTGTTGTTGCAGAAGTGAGTTCGATTAATGCCGTAATGAAATTCTCATTTCGCATTGCTATTACAGTCCTTTCCCTGATGAAATCTCTACTTTGCTGTGCGTTCAAAGGAGTATGTTTTTCTAATAGGCCCACTATAGCGTTTTCCAAGAGAACGACTAAAGTCATTCTAGCTTCTGAATCAGTCCCTCCCAAGCTGTTACCGTTTGATCTTCCTAAGTTAAGAACTTGCATGTGATATAGATAGGCAATCAGGAACGGGTGTTTGCTTATCATTTTTAAAGGACTTTCAGGGACGTTATCCTTTAAAAAAATCGAAGACAAAGTCTCGAGCTCTTTTGCTAAGCGCTTAAGTTCAAGTACGTCTGAATCATTTTGTGAAAATGACGAACGAAGAAACGCGTAAAAGCTATCGTAGAATATGTGGCCCCCGCCATTAGGAATCTCTAAAAGGTTTTCATCATTTGTTCCCCTTGCACCTAAAGTCGTTGCAGCCCTTGTCATAGACTCACCGAATTCAAGTCCACTATCGGATCCATCAAAGCTAAAAGCAGATACAATCATATGGAACAAAGGCCCTGCCATCAGAGCATAATCTGTGACTACCAATCGCCAATAGTTTAGTTTCTTTCGGTCTCCAATAGTGCTTTTCGGCGGAACAAGACTTTTTTCTTTGTAGGCATCTATGAATTTCTCAAAAATTTTATGAGCTTTGAACCACAGAGCATTTCCACCATCCATGTACAATGCATATAAGAATAGAAGCATGGAATCGTTTTGACCCGCGTTACTCTTGATTGCTTTCAGGAGATCTATTTTAGAAATTTGATTTATCGTCTGAAAATTTTGAGAAGACAGAAATTTTTCGCAACTTGTAACTTTGGAATATCCACCAAGTTGAGGGAAGAGTTCAGCGGCCTGTGTAGGAAGACTGAACCTCCCCAAAGTTAGTGGACAGAATTCTCTCTAAGCAATAAACCATAAATAGGAGAGTTAAAGATGTCTAAAGTTAATCAGAAAAAGCCAAAGTATAGTGAAGAGTATAAAATAGAGGCTGTTAAATTAAGTGAT
>JBGSLV010000060.1:0-61412 GCA_041740515.1 Bdellovibrionales bacterium
TTTTCCCTCGTTACTATTTAATACTACTTTTAGCATAGCGGTCTCTCCTTCGGGCGCTAACCCGTCTGTTTTATGGTTAAAACATAAGGCTAGATCGCTATGCTAAACTTTTCAACAATCCACAACTTTCTAAAATAATTCTCGCACTCATGAGTCCATCTTGGTATGCCGGTGATTTGCGATTTATGAACAATGAAATATTGCGTGTGGAAACAATTGCAAGCCGAGTGAACGGTCCTTCTAATTCATATTATAAAAACTATTGGTTCGTCGGCGTTGATAAAAAGAAAATACATTTTAATTTACTTGAAGAGCTTAAAGGCTTAAATCCAGTTCACGTTCGAGCTTTTGACGACTCTATTTATATAGTTGAATCTAAAGACAAAAACAGTAATAAACCAGTATACCGGATAATTCGATTTAATCCATTACAAAGAACCTATAAAACGCTTTTGACTATTAGTGATTCTCACTTTGGGAGGAATATTTCACATGGTCCCGTAGATGAACGTGGTCGTGATGTTTGGAAAATGAGTGATGACCACCTTATAGTTTTCTTTTCCTCATATGATGATCAAGAAGGTTGGGTTGGGTTCAGACTAGAAGTTGCAGCAGACACTGCAAAAATTGTGAAAGCAGAAAGACCACGACAGATGACACTTATTTCTAACACTACGGATTTTGTTCGTGACTTTAGTGACTCGAATCGATTGCAAATTAAGACTCCAAGTGGCAAGACTGTAATTTACACAGGTCTTTACGGAAAAGCCTCATGGCTTTCCCTCGAAGCTTTTCCTGGTGGTTTTGTTGGGATAGAAGCGGATTGGGATAAATACCGTCATTATCTTTTAGATCTTGATGGAAACCTTATGCAGATTTTGGATCCTAGATTGGTCAAAGCTGAATACTATGAAGGCGGTTTTATTGGCGCCTCCAATGTTAGGCTTAACTCAGGTGAATTACTAATTTATCGTGTGATTTACAGCCCTGAATTATTAGTAGCCCAAGCTCATAGAAAGCTTGAGGCTTTGGTTGATGTCTCCAATTCTAAAATCTGTTCGGAATACTTAAAATAAAAATCCTTGGTTTGCATGATATCCAAATCTTAAAAAGCTCAACATTTAATAAAGTATTTACCTGTTTTAAAAAACAAAAAAACACTTGGATTTTCAAAACATTTTTTTAATTGAGTTTTCAGGTTGTTAGAAAATATAATATATTGTGAAAACAATCAAGATTTGAGATGTACTCGCTCATCTGATCGTGAAATAAAGCATTAGCTTTACCCGCTAGAGGAGAGACCACAGGGCACGGGGCCCATTTCGGTAAATTTAAAGGACTAGAAATGTATATCTATCGAACGTGTACAAGAGAAACGAAGGGGCACGACGGCATGCTTAGCTGTACGGCTAAAGCATGTGGCCGCTCCAGAAGACTCATGCGAAACGCCGCGAATATCAGTTGTGGGGACTTATACCATGGGTTTTAAGCCAAAGTTATAAGCCGTGAATTTAAAAATAAGTTGCGCAAGATTAACTTAAAACCATTTAATATTTTTTGAGTTGGAAACAGGTAAATTCATCTTAATAAAAGCCATTCTATTATTTTAGTCATGAAAACTGGGTTCATTTTATAGGGCCCATGTTTTGCGACCTCACGGTTTATTGCTAATTGGTTAGCCTGTTTAGGTCGATAGCCTTTTTGACCTTTATTTCTTAAAATCTCCCTGCTTATGGTAGATTTGTGGAAACCTAACTTGTCTGCAATCTTTGATTTTGTTAAACCAGAATCAAGACCATCTTTTATACGAAGACGAACTTCACCAGTCACCCGACGGTAACCCATTTTGCAACTCCTTTTTGTGGTAAGAATTGAGTCGCAGGTTGCCCGTCAGGTGACTACCTATTACTTAACTCGTTTTTTTTAAAGGGTTGCACTGGAAAAAATTACGGGGGTTTTTACTAATAATCAGAATTTTTTTACGACCTAATAAAATAAACTTCAGCTTCATCTTTTAGAAACTGTGCATGATATGGGGACTTGAGCATAGCTAAGGTTGATAAAGCGCCGGCGGCTGTGCAGTTTTCACCAACTACAGTGATTGAAGCGGGCGCATCGATAAGTGGCCACCCTGTTTTCGGGTTTAAGATATGAGATAATTTTTTGTCATTATGAATTAAGTACTTATTCTTATCACCGCTTGTTGCGATTCCACCTGAAAATAAATGATACCGTTCAGTCGAATCTTCAATAGACACTAACCAAGGTTGGTGATTGCTTTTAGGACCAGTCACTGCAATGTCGCCCCCAAAGTTTACGAGTACAGGTGTGGTACCAAATTGGACCGCAAGGCTTACACATCTATCAACCGCATACTCTTTTCCGATACCACCTAAATCGATTTCAAAATGAGCGGGCATGGTAATGGCTTTTTTTTCTAGGGTTACTTTCTGCCAGCCAACAAATTTAAGAATTTTTTCAACGTCACTTAAGTTTGCAACATTTGAGCTTTGATCAAAGGTCCATACTCGGCGTAAGACGCCCGATGTGATATCGAAAAGTCCGTCACTGACCGCATAAAGTTGGTCAGCGAAATGAATTAATTTTGCTGTTTCTTTATCTAAATGGGTTTTTCGGCCAGCCGCTGTATTGATTTTTGCTACGATATTGTTTTTTTCATAACGACTAAATTTTTTTTCAATTCTTTTAGCTTCGTCGTAGAGAAGCTTAAAAATAGAATTAGATTTTGTTATATCTGAAGTCTCAATTAAAATTTCACAAAGTCCACCTAAACATTTAAAAGCATGAACTTTGTAAGATTTAAAATCATTAAATTTATAACTTGGATCAAACATGCATTAAAAAGAGTAAATGAAATGCACGATAAATGCATTTAAATCTGGGAATAAATCCTGACCAATTTGACTTCCAACGGCAGTTGCTGGATTTTTTTCACCCGTTTGCATATAGTACTGCAAAAGCAAACTGATCTCTCGCTCATTCTCGAGCTTTTTAATTATTTTTAATCCAGGGGTAATAGCCATCATGTCACCGAGTCGGGTATCGGCAGTTAATTCTGAAGGTAAAGCTTCTCCTGATCCAATGGAGTATCTAAAGAAATCAACAGCTGATTGAGTATAGACACGAAGTCCCGGTTGAAGTCTCCATGATCGATTTAAAGCAAAGTTGAAATTACTTTCTAGGGTATGGCTTGTAAGCCCCCAATCGTCGGATAAAAATCGATAGGACAATGTCAAAATACCATATTTTGAATAACTTTTTGAGGCCAAATAAATACTTTGTTTCGTTCTAGAGTCAGGTCGGTTTTCATAAATATAGCTTGCAGGGTCGCCAAGACTAGGTCCTAAAGTATCGTTGTGAATGGTTACAAACTTATAAGGATCATTCATGTACCCTGAGGATAAACCCAAAGAAAGATTAGCTTGAACGATCCAACTTCGATTTATAACTTGAGTCACTCCAAGTAATAAATCAATAGTAGATTTAGATTCAGATGTTCCTTCCTTGGGTTGTGGTAAACCTGCAGCTACCATTGTTGCCAAAGGAATCGGAGTACCACCTACAGGATTTATTGAATCATTTGTGTACGATAAACCTAAGGAATAAGTGGTGTTTTTATCTTCTGACTCTTTGCTCAAAGATGTATTTAAACCCATGGATAAGTAATCGTATTCTTTAGAAGCATTAAGTCCTATATTACCTTTGAGTAATCTTGTTAATGGTTGTGACCATGAAGTGGACAAAGCCACTCTAGAATCACGAAATTGATCATACAAAGGTATATCACCCGGCTGAGTTGTATAATTGGCTTTGCCCGAAGGTGATGTAAAAGTTTGAGGTTGATCGCTAATTAAAGCTCCATTGGGCGACGATCCCGTCAGTGCATCATAAACTAATTTTATATTCCAGTTTCGGTCACCATCAAAAAGAGCGTTTAAATTAATGCCGGGTTCAATGGCTTGAACTCTACCCTCAGTTTCCGAATATCCCAAAAGACCAATTTCACCAGACCAATCTGCCCAATTTCTTAGCCCCGAAAAGTATCCAGATTTTTTCTCTGTTTGACTGCTCGCTTCGGCTTTTACATGGGGTAAGCTTGTAAGGGTGCACGTCAGTGCCATAGCGGCATGAGTGATTAAGCGACCAATCTTTCCGACTTTTAAAACTTTTGGTTGATCCACTTTTAATTGCATCCACAACCTCCGGCACTGAAGCTGCGGCCGCCGCTAGATCCTTCTTTACTAAAATAGGTATGGTCCTCAAAACCGGCCTCAAGAACGCAGGCGCCAAAAATCATTTCTTTTTTAGATAAAATATCACGTTCCCAAGGTTGAACCCCTAATGAGCTACAAGCACTTAGTAACATACTAAAACCAAAAAAAATTAGTGTGCGGCTAGATTTTTTATAATTAGAGACTTTAGCTTCAGTTTTTAAAAAGCATTTTCTTGTAAAAGTTTTTATTGGTAGGTTCATTTTTTTGGCTCCCTTAAGGATTGAATCTCTTGGATATATTGATCAGCTTTTTTCTGAGAAAATCCTATGTGATTAAATTTGGCCTGCCCCGAACGATCATAAATTATAGAGTATGGCATGCCTTTGACTTTAAACTGCGTGCCTAAAGAGGCTGATGGGTTATAGATAATTTCAAAATCGGCGGGATGTTTCTTTAAAAATGCGTCAGCGTCTTGCTTGTTTTTATCTAAATTGACAGCGATGATTTTTACATCTGGGAATTTTTTTTGCAGTTGATTTAACCAAGGAAAAGATTCTTTACAGGGCCCACACCATGAAGCCCAAAAATCTAAATAAATGACTTTTCCTTGATATTTTGAAAGATCAATTTCATTTGCGTATATAAGATTCCCAAAAGTTAAATTTGAAAATAACATTAAAATAAGCAGCAAGAATTTATTCATATTACAGTTCCTCAATTTTTGTTAGCCTTGAAATAAAGTCCTCTGGGCCTTCATAACCGGTTAAAGTTAAATCTTTTCTTAGTTCACCTTTGGAATTAAAAAATAAGATGGTTGGTAAACCCAAAATTCCAAATCTTTGTTTATATTGATCCAGCGCTTTTGAAGATTTAGTCGCATCAAAATACAACCATTTAATATTTTTGCTGAAGTTTAAAACTTTAGAATCAGCAAACGTTTTGTGTTTTAATTCTTTACAAGCCGCACACCAATCCGCATAAAAATCTAAAATAACGATTTGGTTGTTTTGTGTTGCTTTTGTTAGGGCCTCATCCGAAAAAACATCCCAATTAGAATCCGCATAAGTTGAGGAGCTATAGCCAACAAAACGATCAAATCGTTCTTTAGAAATCAAACCAGAAAATACAGCTACCATAATCGCAGAGATGAAGATGGCTTTAAAAAATGAGATTTCAAAACTAGGGTTTGATGTAGAGGATTTGTAAATAATTATAAAACTAAACAAAGCAAAGATCAGGCTTAATACAATAAATAGATTTTGCGTGTCTATGATAGGTTTTAAAAAATAACCTATCATAATAAGAAAAACTAAGCTTAAGGATTTTTTTACATAATTCATCCATTGGCCTGATCTAGGAATTTTTTGCATCAGGTTAGAAAAGGTACCTAAAACAATAATCAGTGAACCCAACCCTATAGCGAACATGAACATTAAACTAAAACCGATTAAAATATCTTTACTTGTTGAGATGTAACTTAAGATACCTATTAAAACAGGTCCTACGCAGGGGCCCACTACTAAACCTGAAAAGGCGCCTGATACGAAAATTCCTAAATAACTTTTGTTGGGATTATTATTGTATTTAGCCAAAAACTGTGGGGATTTAATCTCAAAAACGTCATACATACTTAATGCGGCCACAAAAAAGATAAGGGATAAAAAGCCAAGAAAGTAGATGTTAGATAGTAATGATCCAAACATAAAACCTGAAGTTGCGGCAAGTAGTCCTAAAGCTGAGTAAGTTAAGGACATTCCTAAAACATATACGGTGCTTTTGATAAAACCTTTGGTTTTGGTATCAGCTTTCTGCCGTCCTAAAACAGCTATTGTGATTGGTATTAAGGGATAAACACAGGGTGTGAGACTTGTTAAAAAGCCTGCTAAAAATACAAAAAACAGTGCATATAAAAAGCTGCCGTTCATCCATGTGGGATTCTTCAAATTATTTAAAAGCACAGCGTCTGAGCTTTTTAAGGTTTGTGTTAAGTTAGCTTCCGCAGGAAACAGACAATACTCTTCCGTGCACGCTTGATAGAGAAGTTTAACATTTAATGTTTGAGACTCTTTAAATACAATAGCTTTGTTAGAAATTTCAAACAGTGCTGTGCCTGAAGCTAAATTTTTAAGACCTTGTTTATTCTTTTTAAAAGTTTGATCAAAAAATGTGACAACAGGGTCAAAGTCTAAGCTCGTAATTGTTAAACCTTCAATTTCAAGGCTAAATTTATCTAAATATGAAAAAAAACCTTCTTTAACCTCAACGTTAAAGATAATTTTATTAGGCTCAATAAAAGTTAGTCCAGGGGAAGGGATCATTACAACGTTGTCTGGAACCTTGTCAGTGGGTAAATCTTGACCCGAAGCTGGCATTACCATCTGCATTTGGCATACAACAAGATACAAAAACATTTTTATCATTAAGTTCATACTTAAACTTTACGGCTTATTGATTCAAATAAATATAGGTCTTAGGATGTAACTTAATAATTACAAGGGTTTGCAAGTCTCTTATAGTAGCTTTATACTACGAGCATTATGGTCATAAATCTTAAAAATCAACAAAATATGATATTCTTTCTTGTGATAGCGGTCCTTACTTTTGCAGATATCATTTTTGATTTTACGGAAGGTGTTGGTTTTAAACATCTTTTTGTTGAATTCATAGTTTTATTTATCTGTTTGATAGGTTTTAATTTATATTTTGATCGTCTCAGATTAAGAACAAAATTAAATGAAAATAGGCAGAAACTTCTGGAGCGTGAAAAAAATCAGGCTCAAGCCGAACTGGTTTCCGTTAAAACAGAACTTTCGGGTTTTAAAAACCAATTCAAACAAGAGTTAGAGCATCAATTTAAATCATGGAAGTTTACGCCCGCGGAGACCGAAATCGCCATTCTTTTGCTAAAAGGTTTTAGTTTGAAAGAAATTGCTGACTCAAGGCAGTCCAATGAAAAAACAGTTCGAGCGCAGTGCACTTCAATTTATCGAAAATCAGACCTGAAGGGACGAAGTCAGCTTAGCTCCTATTTTTTAGACTTTATTGTTTAATTTCTTTTTCAAAGCTGTATTTTTAGGGGAAAATAAGTAGGATAGGTTTATGGAAATTTTATCAAATCTTATGACCATCGAGGCCCTTACCGCTCTATTAACCTTAAGTTTAATGGAGATTGTTTTAGGTATAGATAATATTATTTTTATTGCTATTTTAGTTGGACGTTTGCCCGAAGCTCAAAGGGAAAAAATACGAAATCTAGGTATTGGGCTAGCTTTGGTTATGCGCTTGTTACTTCTGTTTTCAATCTCTTGGGTTATGGGATTACAAGAGCCATTGTTTTCACTTTTTGAGTTTAGTTTTTCTGGGCGAGATTTAATTTTACTTTTTGGTGGGTTATTTTTAATTGCAAAATCCACCCTTGAGATACATCACAAGATTGAACTCGTAGAAGAATTTGGGGATCAAACGAAACCAGATTCAACAGCTGTAGCCACATCAAGCCTTAAGTTTAAGTTAAATGCAGCGAGATCAATTCTGCTGCAAATTATTATTCTAGATATTGTTTTTTCCTTAGACTCTGTCATTACAGCAGTAGGAATGGCCAGTCAAATTTCAATTATGGTTATAGCCATGGTTATCGCAATGATTGTAATGCTGCTCTCTGCGAAATCTATTGGTGATTTTGTCGAAGGCAATCCGGCACTAAAAATTTTAGCACTTTCATTTTTGCTATTAATTGGAGTTATGTTAGTGGCAGAAGGCATGGGCACACATGTAAATAAAGGCTACATTTACTTCGCAATGGCTTTCTCGGTTTTAGTGGAAGTTCTGAATATGCGTTATCGCGCCAAGCTTAAGAAAAAAAGCTATAGCCAATAAATAAACGGCTATAGCTTTTTAAGATTCATCTATTTGATGAGTAAACTAGTGTTGCGACAATTTAAATTTTTCGCAGGCATAAGCCTGAAGTCGTATTATAATATGTCGAAGGCGCAATAAAAATACTAGTAATAGTCGTCATCGTCATCATCCGTGTCTTCTGGATCGATGGTGGCATCTAAGTCTTCAAACATATCATCTTCATCGTCGCTGCTGATATCTTCCATGTCATCAGCGGCCTCTTCGGAAGAGTCATTGACTGATACAAAAGTAGTTGTAGATGAGGTTGTGTAATCAAAAATTTCATCTTCATCATCCGTATCTTCAATTTTAATTTTTTTCTTTTTTTCAACAATAAACGGGTTAATGGGTTCAATATGTTTAGAGTCTTTTCTAAGAATAATCTCTTCTAGGTCTGGTGCTTTTGGTTTATCTAAATCTTGAATGACCGTAGGTTTAAGTGTCGTTGAACTTTTAGTTGCCGTTAGCTTTTTGATATCATTTAGAATATTTAAAGTTTCTTTGCTTAAAGATTTTGCGCTGTCAGCTTTTTTTACAGCTGTTTTTTTAGCAGCCGTATCTAATACTTTGTTCGATTTTACTTTTTGGGCTTTAACTTTTTTAAGATCTTTCTGACTTACTTTTTCGCCGGATTTTACAAGTTTTTTAGTTCCAAGTTTTTTGGTACTTTTTTTTGCTGTTTTTTTAATGGCTTTTTTACCAACAGTTTTTACTGAGGCTTTTTTGGCACTCACTTTTTTGGGCTGTTTTTTTACTTTCGTCTTTTTGCTCGTTGCCTTAGAGCTCGCTTTTTTAGTTTTTTTTGAAACTTTTGACTTTGCGGCTGCTTTTTTGGTTTTTCCCACAGATAACACTCCTAAATTAAACTTTTGATATTTATGTTACTATTGTATTTTTTAAATCTTAACTCGCAACAAAAAAAAAGCAGTTGTCCCTTAGGTCTGTCTTTATCTAGAGGTAGTATCAAGTATTTGTTGTAATGTTTTGGCAAATATCTGGGGATGACTTTCCATAGGATGATGTGTCGCATCTGGCATCTCGAGGTAATCAAGACTTGTGTTTTGTTCTAGAAAATTTTTGAAGCTAGCTTTTTTAATCAAGTGGTCTTTGTTTCCCCATATAAAATGAAAGCTCTCGACTTTGGTCGGTATCGTTACTAAGGCCTCCGCTCTAGGGATTAATTTTAAGTAAATCATTGAGGACTTAAAGTGTTCAACCCTTCTAAATTTACTTAGGATTATCAATACATGAGCCCATGAAAAACCACTTCGGGCTATTCTAAAATAAACCATACTAACAATAACTGGATTAACAAATAAATTGAGTATAGGTGCTAAAAAGCTGGCTTTATAAATGGGTAAAAGTAAAAAACGACTGTTAAAAGGGGACGAAACAATAACACACTGACTAAAATACGCTGAGTATTTTACACTTGATAGATAAGCAACAAGGCCTCCTAAAGAGCAACCCACTAAAACTGGATTTTGCAATTCTAAGGATTTGCAAAATTCAAATATGATCTCTTCAATCGAATCAGCGGGCGTAGGTTTGTTTGTGGAAATACTTTCGGCCATTTGTGGTAGATCAATAGAGATATACTCTGTGTTGGGACTTAAAAATTTTAAAAACTTGTCCCAACAGTGAAGATTAGAAAAAGCCCCGTGAATTAACACAACTTTACGATCCCCTTGTCCGGTCGATTTGTAATGAATGATATAACCAAGGACTTCCTTTTTTTTATAAAGCGTGACCGAACGGCTTGCTAGAATTTGCCCTATCAAATGAAGGCTTAAAAGAATTATTAAAACTAAAATTACTGTTAGAAATCCAAACACAGGTAAATTAAACCACAGTTTATTACTCGATTTCAATAAATCTACAAAATAACATTTGGCCACTGATTTCAAACTTCTTAAGCTGTTCACTTTTTAAGTGAGGAGTTGTATTTAAACCCAACACACAAGAATTGTTATAGCCTTTAAAGTAAGTACAATTTTCACAGCTAAACATCAGATTTAGTTCTGATATTTCATGGGGTTGAACACGGTCAGGTCGAATGCTGTTTTTGCTCATAACATCAATGTTTATCTCGCAAAACTTGACAAAGCTCAAATAAATCTCACTTTTAAAATAAGAAGGAATAAAATATGGACTTACAAAATGAAAAAATGACTTTAAAGACTAAAGAGGCTCTAAGCCTTGCTGTGCAAATGGCCTTTCAGGATAAATTTTCTGAAGTCGCATTGGAGCATTTCATACTGGCTTTGAATTCACAGAAAGACACTTTGTGGTTTTATCTTACCAAAGATTATTTCGTAGAACTAAATGCGAAGTTAAAACAAGAATTATTAAAAGCTCCTCGATTGGCATCTCCTTCAGAAAACATCAGATTGTCGTCCAAACTCTCTTCATTTTTTTTATCTTCACAAAAATTTCAAGAATTACTTCAAGATGAATTTTTATCCACCGAACACTTTTTGTTACAGTCCTTTGAAGTTGGCAACGCTGTAGGGCAAGTTTTAAAATTAAAATTTAAATCCTTAGAAAATTTAAAGGTCGAAATTATGAGTTTAAGAAACGATAAAAAGATTTCTTCTGATCAACCAGAAGAGTCTATGAAAGTGCTTGAAAAATACTGCAAAGACTTAACAGCTTTGGCTAATGAAGGAAAGTTAGATCCCGTCATCGGAAGAGATGCTGAAATCCGAAGAGTGATACAAGTATTATCGCGAAGAACTAAAAACAATCCTGTTTTAATTGGTGAGCCTGGGGTTGGTAAGACGGCTATCGCCGAAGGTTTAGCTTTAAGAATAGTTAATGGCGATGTGCCAGAAGGATTAAAAAATAAAAAATTACTAAGTCTAGATATGGGGCTACTTGTGGCTGGAGCCAAGTATCGGGGCGAGTTTGAAGAGCGTTTAAAAAATGTCATCAAAGAGATTTCCGATTCCCATGGCCAAATTATTTTGTTCATTGATGAGATTCATACACTGGTGGGGGCTGGAAAAGCTGACGGTGCAATGGATGCGGGCCAACTTTTAAAGCCGGCCCTAGCTCGAGGGGAACTTCGCTGTATTGGAGCTACGACTTTAGATGAATATAAAAAGTATATTGAAAAAGATAAAGCCTTAGAGCGAAGATTTCAATCCACCCTTGTTGAGGAACCATCGGTTGAGGATACCATAACAATTCTTCGAGGCCTTAAAGAAAAGTACGAAGTTCATCATGGAGTGAAAATTAAAGATGCCGCACTTGTAGCCGCTGCAAAGTTGAGTGACAGATATATCACTTCCAGATTTTTGCCAGATAAAGCGATTGATTTGATGGATGAAGCTGCAAGTCAACTTAATATTGAAGTGCATAGTGTTCCCAAAGCCCTAGATGAATTGAATCGAAAAGTAACTCGAATCAAAGTAGAACTTAAAGCTCTTGAGCAGGAGCAAGCCGTACTTTCTGAACAAGAGAAAATACAGGCGGCAGAGAAAATAAAACTTTTATCCGATGATTTGATGGTGCTTTTGCAAAAGCAAGAGGCTTTAAATTTGAAGTGGAACAAAGAGAAAGCCAGTATCGCAGCTGTGCAAGATTTAAAAACTGAAATTGAATCTTTAAATAATCAAATTCAAAAAGCAGAAAGAGATACTAATTTTGAAGAAGCCGCTCGCTTAAAATATGGCAAATTGCCTGAGAAACTAAAATCTCTTCAAGCTCTTGAATCCAAAGATAGAATTGACAACGAACTTTTAAAAGAGATTGTTGGCCCTGAAGAGATCGCCCAGGTTGTAGCCTTTTGGACTAAAATTCCGGTGACTAAATTGACCCAAGCCGAAAGTGAAAAATATCTAAACATAGACGAGCATTTAAAAAAACGTGTGGTTGGTCAAGATGATGCCTTAAAAGATATTGCATCTGCGGTCCGAAGATCTCGTGCTGAAATCTCTGACCCCAATAGACCTATTGGAACATTTTTGTTTTTAGGTCCCACGGGAGTGGGTAAAACTGAAACCGTAAAAGCTTTAGCTGAAAGTTTATTTGATTCAGACTCACAAGTGATTCGAGTCGACATGAGTGAGTACATGGAAAAGCATTCAGTGTCACGATTGATCGGTGCGCCTCCTGGATATGTTGGCTATGAAGAGGGCGGTCAGTTGACCGAGCAGGTTCGTAGAAAACCATTTAGTGTTGTACTTTTTGACGAAGTTGAAAAGGCTCATAAAGATGTCTTTAATGTATTTTTACAAATATTTGATGAGGGACGTTTGACTGACGGTCAGGGACGAGTTGTTGATTTTAAAAATACGATTTTAGTTATGACTTCTAATTTAGGTTCAGAATTTTTATCTGATACTAGTATTGATTCCGAAAAAAGAATTCAACAGGTTGAAGGTATTTTGAAATCTCACTTCCGACCTGAATTTTTAAATCGATTGGATAGCATTGTTTATTTTAATCCATTATCGAAATCAAATATCGAAGAGATAGTGAGTGTTCAAATGCAAACGGTGCTCCAACGTCTAAAAAATAATAAAGGGATTGATATAATCATCGAGCCTTCAGCCAAGTCCTATTTAGCTAAAAAGGGCTATGATCCTAACTTCGGTGCAAGACCCTTGAAGCGACTCATTGATCGTGAACTTCTTGATAAAATTGCCACACTTGTTATCTCAAATCGAGTCACTTCAGGAGATACAATAATTGTCAAAGCCACTGACTTGAGCCTATTGGTTGAAATTAAACCAAAGTCCGAAGACTAAGGTTTAGTTTTTTTTTACTTAAACCGATATTTAAATATGTGCAAATTAGCTATTTATCATCTTGGTGCAGTGCTGGTACTTCTGTTTACCCAGACGGCCCATGCTGTAAAATTTGATATCAAAAAAGGCTTCGTTTACGAAGAGCAAGAAGTCGAGGCTCAAAAACAAGCCGAAATTGAAAAAAAATTATCTCAACCCTATGTTAAAGTTTTAAGACTTTTTAATGAAGACAATAAAATATCTGACCCTATCCTGGAAGCCGAAGATCAACAAGCAGAAGAGATTCAGTTTTTAACTTTAGATGATAAAACCATCGACAAACCGATCGATCAACCTGAGGGCGTTCGAGAGATCGCCACATTAAGTGGAGCAGTTGGTGGTTCTATGGATTGGCTATTGATAGAAAAAAATTTACTAGAACTAGAAGCACAATTTGGGATTCGATCAATGCCCGTGGTTGAGTTTACTAAACCTGAAAATTTAGATAAGAATGCCTTCGCTGAACGTGTAGCTTATTTGGAAGACAAATTAGGCCTTGAACCAGAGAACCTTCAAATCACTTCCATTCCCGAAAGACTTATTACTATTAAACAAAAGTTAAGTGTTGAAACCGAAACAGTAAGTATGGACATTGATTTAAATCTATAAGCTGTGATTTCGTCGCACTTCTAAAGTCTTTCTGAATAAAGAATTTACCTGTTTTAAAAAACATGGAAGGTTCAAATATTTTTTTAGTTGATATTCTACAGATTTAGCAAAACCAAAATAATTTGAGAAAACAATCAAGAATTAGTATCTACTCGACAAAGACATTTAGTTGATGGTATTTAAACTATTCAACATAGTTATTTGTTATTATAATTTGGTAAAAAAATGAGATATTATGTAATTACTTTTTTTATATTAGTTCTATGTGCAACAACCTATTTTTATGTTTTTAACAAGAGCGAAAATGAAAACACTAGATTAGCTAAATTACTCCTCAAATCAGCTTTTGAAGACTCTAAAAATGGCAATGAATCTGATGCTGCTAAAAAACTAATTAAGTTTAAAAATGAATACAAAAGCATCAATGATTTCGCCTTCAATACAGAATTAATTTCGATGTTAAAATTTGGTCAGTTTGATAGTGTGAAATCTGTTTTAAATCAAACTGGTCACGATTTGAATTCAATATTTCCAGTTTATAATAGTGACTTAAAAGGTGAGTCTACTTTTAGGTTTATGATTGATTTTATATTAGGAATTGATCCGACATTTTCAAACAGACGTCATGAACTTGATAAATTTTTAAAAGAGAATTTCATTGAAGAGAGAGCAGAGTTTTGTAAAGATTCTGCTAATCTTAGTAGCCTTCAACGCTGAATTTGATCGACTATTAAGTTCGTATGGACATAAATTTAAATTTATAAGCTGTGATTTCGTCACACTCTCAAAATTTTTCTCATTTCGATTCACTAAATCATTAAATTATTTATATTTAACTAAAAATAAGTCGATAGCTTTAATATGAAAATGGCAATATTCATTTCAATACTAACCTTATGTGTAAGTTCTCACGCTGTTAAAATTTCAGATCTCGAGCTTTACCAAAGATGTCATGCCCATCTGACCGGAGAGTCTGTAAAATTCAATGATCCTATATTGTCAGAAATAAAAAACAAGCGAGTCACAGGCTCTGAGGCGTGCAAAGACCTGCTTCATTTAGCTCAAATAAATGGAAGTACACCACTTGCTAGAAATAATGTTAAGGGTCTTAAAATTTTAGAATATATGTTTAAAGTTCACGGCAGTTGGTTTGAAAGCAGATCCTTTGATGGTGATTTAGAAAATGGACGAGCGATTTATGAAGCCAGTCCTGGTGGACTTTATTACACTAAAGCCTTATTTGATCCAACATTTACGTTTTCAAATATGTTCCAAAATTCAACTTCACTTGAAGCTATTCGATCCGGAGGATCACCAACTAAAACCCCAGTTTTGAATCTAGAAGTTGGGTCTTTCATGTACAGAACAGATGGCACTAATACGGCAGTTTGGTCAGGATTAGTTCTTCCAGAAGTTGGTAATTTGGAAGGCATTCGACCTGAGCGTCAACTCAACTTAACTAACTACAGAGGTCGTACAGGTGCTTCACCGGTAAATGGTTCTTTAGGCGGCGGCATTTTAGGAAACAGAAACTATGTTTTACGAACTGTTAAAGAGCGTGGCTTTAGATCTGACGGGGCGGTAAAAACCCCAAGACGTTGGGGTCGATCCATTTTTGTCGATTTTTTGTGTCAAGATGTTCCTGTTGTAAATATCTCGACAGATACAACAGCCTATGTTGATCCTCTGTCAACAACACCATTTAGAACCACCTCTGGATGTGTATCTTGCCACGCAAGTATGGATCAGCTAGCAGGGTTAATTAGAAATTATAATGTTTTAGAAATCACACCTGATAACAAAAACATAAACGGCCCATTTTTTCATAATACTGACATGCCTGACGCGGGATATGAATGGAAAGCCAACGGTGATCCTAATTATCATCGTCAAGCGGCTAAAGGTAAATTCTATTACCGTACAATTGATGGCGAGTTGATTGATCGAAATGTAGATAATTTAAATGCTTTGGGTAATTTAATGTCACAACTTGATGATGTGTATATATGTACTGCCAGCAGATACATAGAGCATTTTACGGGAGTTAAATATCCCATGAATAAAATTAAATCCAACTCAAGTGGTATCTTTGCTCAAGCCATTCGTAGTTTAGCTTCAGATTTAAAATCCACTCAAGATCCAATGAAACTTGTGGAAAGAATTTTAAGTTCAGAAATTTACAGTGATTCAAAATTCAAAGTCGGGGAATAATATGAGTTCAGACCGTCGAGACTTTTTAAAGTTTTTATTTAGTGGCGCAACATTGGGGGCAACACTAAGTCCATTGGAGATGTTGATCCAAAGCGCTGTCAATCGAGTTCAAAATGAAGCTATGGCTCAAACGGTATTGAATAAATTTTATTTTAATATAGCTTTTCCGGGTGCACCTGATCGATTAACTTATGATCTGTTTTTAGATCCTTATGGAAATAATGGACAAAATTTCATTCCAAGTGCTGGTATTGCAAACTGCTACGGGTCTTCAGCTGGGAGCAGGGTATATGACCAAGCTATATATAAAACCTACAAAGTGGCTAAGCATAATATTCATGCGCCGTGGATGTGGGGGCAAAAAATGCCGACATCGGACGGTTTTAAAAACATCTATGAATTGATGGACAATATGTTGTTGTTTCAAGGCATTCATTCTTCTTCACCAGGTCATGGTATGTCCCAAGTGCGAACCGAAGAGGCTAATAATTTAACAATTGCAGGACTAATCGCTGATGCCACTAACACCCCCTTAAATGCGATTCAAATGAATTCCCCTTACACATTCAAATCCGCACAAGGAAGCTTCATCACACCTCTAAATGATATTATTACAGCAAACATGATTGCTTCCCTGATGGCTAATTTTGATTCCCAACGTATTACTACCTACACCGGCCTTAAAGACAATTTAGCTAGCTCATTTAAAAATGCCGTGGATAATTTAAACTATGATTCGGGTCTTAGAATGCCAAGTTCGTTAAGTTTAAAAAATACTTACGAAGGTGCTGTTGATATTATAAATTCCGCAGTTCAAGATTTTGCATCGATATGGGAAACTAAACTTAGCAAATATAAAGCAGTGACTGAACTTGCAGCTACTGATCGAACTCAGTTTGTTGGCTTTTTTGATAAACCTATTGGTGTCTCAACCGACAGAGATCATAGATATGATATCGCTACGGCTCCTCAAGGTAATCTAAAATGTCTAAATGCAGATATTCGAAGTATCATGGACAAAAACAGTGTTAATTCTTTGTCTGCTTGTTTTGCAGTGGCCGAGTTTATTGCGGACAACAAATATGCAGCGGCCATTAACGCAAGAGTACTTCCTGTAAGAGCTTTAATGCAAACAACTCCATCGGGACAAGCAATAGCTCGAAATATTACCCATGACCAACACAATGTGGGAACCATGGTTAGAACCCTTACCAATGCCGTGATGTTTCGTGCAATTAGCAGTTGTCTTTATGAAATGAAAAAGTTTTTATCCACTGAATCTAAAGGCTTTAAATTTGATGAAACAGTTATTCGATTAAACGGCGAATTTAGTAGATCACCCAAATCTGATGGTAGTGGTGCCGATCATGGTTGGCAAGCTACCACAACTTTTATTTATTCTGGGATGGTAGAAAAACCTGAAATTGTTGGACGTATAGTTAAAGATGGTTTGACGAATGGTTTTCATAGCAGAGCTTATGAAGGAAGTTGGGGTTGCGGGTCCAAACTTAATATCAATGGTATTGATGACTATTTGACTCAAGGAAATGTAATTTCATCTATTTCAGCTATGTTAGGTATTCCTAGTCCTGCGAATAACAGCCCATCTTTGATCACTGTCAGAAATTCAAAAGTTATGTTGTCAAACCCTGATCATAAACTGAGGGTCGTATAAATGAAATTAGCTAACTTAAAAAAATATTTTGACGTCTCTGTTAAACCAAGAAGTGTTTTAACATTTACTAGCTTTTTGATCGGTCTATCTTTTTTATTTCTATTTCAAAATTGTGAAAATTTTGGAGCCTTTATTGCTTTTGAAGAACTTAGCTCTACTGATCCTCATCAAGACTCTTGGCGACCTGTACAGGGATTAGAAGTTAAAAATGGGGAATGGGTTAAGGTTGAAGACGAAGTTCAGGATAAAGTGCGTCTCGCCGATCGCCATTACATTACATCAAAACTTATTAATATTACTGTGCAAGGGGATGAAGCTTCGGTTGCTAATCAGGCCATTAAACACCGACTTAATCAATTTGTGGCCCGAGAGATCGGAAACTTTGGCGGTCCCTGTAATTATAATAATCCCGAAAGACTACCTTTGCCGAACAATACTTTTGCCAATTGTAATGGCTTAGCTCTACATGATGTTTTTGCAGATGTTATTCCTTCGGCCAATGTATTTAGATCATCTATTAAAAAAGCGGCTTGTGATTATTTGGCTTCAGATGCAACAGTGCAGACAAATATCGTCGCAAATATTGGCCAAATTCAGACTTTAGTTGATTCTGATAGTATCCCTCTTTTAATGCATCAGCTTTTCTATTTAGGGCAGCAACCTAGAAAAAGAACTTTAGCCTCCCTAGAGGATCTCTACAAAGCCGCTTCATCATCATCTGATGTCACTGCAATAGAAAACAGAGGTGTTAAAATGCTAACTTTAGCTCTTTGTCATTCTAATGGTTGGGAAGCTCCTTAAAAGACTCTTTGCTTGACCTTTAAGCTTTGTTTGATACAACCCCTAGGGTGTTCACAGGTATTGTAGAATCCTCATCATTAATTTCTGAAATTGAATCTAAGGACTTTTCTCTATTACGAATTGCAATTATTAAACCCCCAAGTTTTAACGACCTAAAATTAGGCGACAGTGTTTGTGTTGATGGTGTTTGTTTAACAATTACTGACTTTGACTCCGAACATATTAAATTCGATGTTGGACCTGAAACTTTAAAAATTACATCATGGGAAAAAGCAAAGTTGTTACAAAAGCCGGTAAACTTGGAACGATCTATGAAATATGGTGATCGTATTCATGGTCATTTTCTAAGTGGACATGTGGATGAGTTAGCGGAAGTTATTTTTACTCAAGCTCATGGTGAGGCTTGGGACATGAGCTTAAAGCTTTCTGAAAATGCTAAACCCTATGTTTGGCAAAAAGGAAGCTTGGGAATTTCTGGAGTCAGCTTGACGGTAAACACTTTTACCAATGATATTGCAACTTTTTGTTTAATCCCTGAAACCCTTAAGCTGACCAATTTAATTCATTACAAAGTTGGTGATCTTGTGAATATAGAATTTGACTGGATGGCTAAAGCTTTTGTGAATCAAATAAAAAATAGTCCACTATTAGCCAAACTAGAAATAAAACTTTGAATCTTTGTGCAAGGATTTTGGAATGAATACACCAATAGAGCTTATTGAAGATATTAGAAATGGTAAGATGGTCATACTTGTAGATGATGAAGACCGTGAAAACGAAGGTGATATTGTTTTAGCCGCTGATTTTGTGAGCCCAGAAAACATAAATTTTATGGTAGCCGAAGCACGAGGTTTAGTGTGCTTGGCTATCACAGAAAAACAAGTTCAGCAGTTAGAGCTTGCGCAAATGGTGCCCATGCACAAAAACAACTCTTCGAATCAAACAGCTTTTACAGTCAGCATCGAAGCTACTGAAGGTGTGTCTACGGGCATTTCAGCCGCAGATCGAGCTCACACCATTCGCGTCGCCGCCCACCCCAATGCTAAAGCGTCGGATGTTTCAACGCCAGGGCATATTTTCCCTATCATGGCTCGTGAAGGTGGTGTGTTAAAGCGAGCTGGTCATACGGAAGGTAGTGTTGATCTGGCTCGACTTGCAGGACTAAATCCTGCCGCTGTTATTTGTGAAATTATGAATCCTGATGGCACAATGGCTCGAGTTAGTGATTTAAAAGCATTTGCTTTAAAGCATGATTTAAAAATTGGCACTATTATAGACTTGATAAAATATCGACTTCGCCATGAAAGCTTAGTGGAGCAAGTGGCTGCTACGGAAGTTCAAAGTTCTGCAGGTACCGCTCTGAAAGTTTTTGTGTATAAAGATGTTTTAACTGGGGATGAACATCTGGCTTTTGTTAAAGGTTTGATCTCGAAAAATGAAAAAGTAACTGTTCGGATGCAATCGCAAAATTTAGTGGATGACTTGATCGGGGGATCAACTTTTGGACTACAAAAGATTCAAATGTGTTTAAACTATTTTGAAACACAACAAAGCGGTGTTTTAATTTATATTCAAAAGAAACAAAACTTAGAAATGAAACTTAATTATCAAGAAGTTGAATCCGGTATGGATGAGAAAAACTTCGGAGTTGGAGCTCAAATTCTAAAACACATGGGGTTAACTCAAATATCGCTTATTACCGATAGCCCCAAAAACATGCATGCTTTAAAAGCCTTTGGTGTTGAGATTGTTGATCACATTTCATTTGAGCATATTAAAGCCAAACTCAAAACTTCCAATCGATTTACATTTTTTGATTTTGGCAAAGGGCTATTATGAAAGCGGGCATAGTGTGGGCTGAATTCAATCATAGATATACAGAGGCTATGAAAAATGCAGCGATTGAATTCCTGCAGCAGAATGAAGTTCAACATATTTCTGAATTCAAAGTTCCTGGGGCCTTTGAATTGGGGCTTGGTGCTCAGCATATGATTCAAAACGAAGCTTGTGATTTTGTAGTTTGTATTGCTGTTGTTATTCGTGGTGATACTTCTCATTATGATCTTGTCTGTAAAGCGGCTCAAGAAGGGTGTTTAAACGTCTCTTTAAAAACAGGTCGACCTGTAGGTTTTGGGGTTTTAACAGTAGATACCTTCGAGCAACTCTACGATCGGATTTGGGGAGCTAAGGGCAATGGCGGGGTTCATGCAGCAAGTGCTGCGCTTAAAATGGCTCAGAAGTTAGATTTTAAATCAAATTCAAAATGAAACATTTTTGCAAATAAAATAAGGAGAAGTTATGTCAAAAACGATCAGTCTGAATGAAATCAACGAGTTACTTAAAAAGAAAGTAAGCGCACTCAACGCTAAACTTCTTTTAGATACAGCTGTCAATCAAACTGGTTTAGCCATGAATAGCAAAGCCGATTTAAGTAAAGAGCAAATTGCTAACTTGGCCTTAAAAATGATCAGTAACGGTGGACCTTCATTTCAAGTAGGCCGAGATATATATAGCCGCTTTGTGCAGTAGGCTTTTCATTCAACACCATCTTTAAGTAAGATAGATTTTAATCTGTTTTTAAACTTACCCAAAAACAGTAAAGTTGAGCTAAAGATGTCTGAAATTTTAAGACGAAGGTATGAGACGTATAGTCTTATACCTATATTAGTAATTTTTATTCTTTTAACATGGTTTCAATTCAGGCTTTTTGCTATCAGTGAATCCTTACCTTTTCATTACGCCATTTTTTTCTTTGGGCTTGTTAACGTCAATTTAATAATTTTTCTTGTCTTGTTGTTTTTAATTTTTAAAAACTTAGTAAAAATTTATTCAGAAAGTAAAATTCCCATCTTCGGAAGGACTTTAAAAGCTAAGCTTATTATTGCATTTTTTGCTTTCGCTTTTGTGCCAACCTTTTTGATGTTTTTAGTTTCAATATTTTACATCAACAGTAGTTTTGACCGTTGGTTTGCGCTTAAAGGTATGGGTATACTAGATGATTCAATTCAGATCTCAGAACTTTATTATAAAAACATTAAGCGCGAAGGTTACTATTTTGCTAGCGTTGTAGAAAATCAATTAGGCTCAAACTTAAGTAGTTCAGTGCAAGACCATTTACAAAAAATGTTAAAATCATCGTCTGTGGATTCTATAGAGGTCTATGATCTTCAAACAAAAAAAAGTTGGTCGGCGGCCATCAACTCAAATCAAAAATTAGCAAAACCCAATTTTACTTGGGATGAGATTTTAAGTATAAAACAAGATAATCTTGAATCCACACAAAGTCTGGATTTAGCTGCTGGTCGTTTAATTCAAACCTTAAAGGTTAGTCAAAATAAAAAATTTTTCATAGTTATAAATCGTATAATCCCTGCTTTTCTAGTGGATCAAATCAACAATATTATTGAATCAAGGGATGATTACAGAACTTCAACCCCTTTTGAATTTCCTTTAAAAACTATTTACCTAATAACACTCATATTAATGACTTTAGTTATTTTATTGGGAGGAACGTGGTTTGGCTTATACTTAGCTGGTCAACTATCTGTCTCTTTGGAGCTTCTTGGTCAAGCCACGCGCGAGATCTCCAAGGGTAAATATGAACCCATTGAAATTGCTTCTGGTAGTTATGAAATTGAACGCTTAGTAAAAAATTTTAATACTATGTCCAAAAAATTACAAAAAAGCACCGAAGACACAGCGTTGGCCAATGACTCTTTGACCAAAACTCTCACTAAATTACAAGAATCTAAAGCCTATATCGAAACCATCTTAGAAAATATCTCTACAGCTATTATATCGATTAATAATACGGACGAAGTTACTTTTTTAAATCGCGCGGCTAATAGTTTTTTTCTCAAGAATGGACTTACCTTAAATTTAGTTGATGAAAAAAAATATTTACCAGTAGCCCTCCAAGAAGTTTTTCAAATGCTTAAAAATAAAGTCATCAGCCATCTTGAAAGCGTTCAAACCCAGGAAAAGCGTTTGGTCATTGACGAAAAAATCTTAAGTTTAAATTGTGCTCTTTCCGTGCTTTTTAATGAAAACAAAGAACCTTTAAGTTACGTTTTTGGTTTTGAGGATGTGACACCTCTTGCGAATGCTCAGCGCGCTGAAGCTTGGGCCGAAGTAGCAACTCGGGTGGCTCACGAGATTAAAAATCCGCTAACACCCATTAAGTTGTCAGCGGAGCGTTTACAAAAAAAATATCCCAATATGGACCCTCAAACTTTTGAACAATGTACACAGATGATTATTCAGCAAGTAGATATAGTTAAAAATTTAGTCAACGAGTTTAGTTATCATGCTCGACTTCCTCGATTAAATTTAGCCAAAGCTTCGATTCATAAAATTATTGAAGACAATATATGGCTTTATCCTCAAAAGATTAGAAATTTAAAAGTCACTTTGCTAAAACAAGAGGGTTTAAAAGATTTCTTTTTTGATACCGATCAGATGAAGCGCATTATTATTAATTTGCTAGATAATGCGGCTGATGCATGTAAAGTCGTTAAAGATCCTCAGATTTGGGTTAAAACACGGTTTATAGAAAATTCTGATCAATTGCGTGTAGATATCAGCGATAATGGACCTGGCATTGACGAGATTAGCAAAACTAAAATTTTTCAACCTAACTACACAACAAAAAGCAGCGGAACGGGCTTAGGGTTGTCTATCGTAAAAAAAATGATAGAAGAACATGGTGGTTCAATTGGCTTACAGACAGAAGATGGGATGACTACTTTTTATTTTATTTTACCCATCCGATCGCAATAATTTAAGGGAGAATGTATGAAAAACTCTGACGTTAAAATCTTAGTCGTTGATGATGAAACAGCGATCTGCGAGGTTCTTTCGGCATCTCTCAAAGATGAGGAGTTCAATGTTATGGTGGCCTCAGATGGTATCGAAGCGCTAAAACTTTACAATACTTTTCAACCTCATATTGTGCTGTTAGATGTTTGGATGCCCGGTGATTTAGATGGTGTCGATGTCTTAAAAGATATTAAATCCAAATCCAGATCAGCTCAAGTCATTATGATGTCTGGACATGGAACTATTGAAACAGCTGTTCATGCCGTTAAAAATGGCGCTTATGACTTTATTGAAAAACCGATTTCTTTTGATCGAGTCGCAATACTTATCAACAATATCATAGCCTACCAAAGAGAACGTCAGGGCAAAGAAAACCTCTTATCTCAAATTCAAAATAGTCTACGCTTGATTGGTGTTAGTGAAGAAAGTCGAAGAATCAAACAGTTAGTAACTAAATTAGCTGCGGCCGACACTTGGAATTTAATCTTAGGTGAAAGAGGCTCAGGTAAGTTGACGATTGCCAAAAATATTCATTTTTTAAGCCACCGGGCCGGTGGTCATTTTGTGGAGCTTAAATGTGCTCAGGTCCCCAAATCTCTTCTTTTTGGTGAGATTTTTGGTTATGCCCAAAATTCTCAAACTGGATTAGTTCAAGATAAGCCCGGCGTTTTAGAATTGGCTCATAAAGGAACCTTATATTTAGATGGAATCTCTGCTTTGACGGATGAAGTTCAGCAGGCGCTGATGGATTATCTTAAGTCTGGGAAAGCCAAGCGAGCGGGTGGGGATTCATTCTACACATGTGATGTACGTATTTTATTTGGAGCTGAAAAACAAGTTTATGAGCTTGTTAAGTCCGGCGACTTTCGCGAGGATTTATACACTCGAATCAGTGCCCTGACCTTTGAAGTAAAACCCTTAAGAGAGCGTAGCGAAGACATTGCAGTCTTATATGATCATTTTGCCGACGAAGTCTGCCGCAAAATGGGAGCCCCCAAAAAATCCATACGTCCCGAAGCTTTAGAGGTTTTAAAAAGTTATAAATGGCCAGGCAATGTTGTTGAACTTTTGAATCTGGTTGAACGTGTTTATATACTTGCTGATCTTGTCACAGAAATAGGCGTTGAAGACTTAAGTTATGCAGGTCTTACTTTATCAGGTAAAGCTGGTGCCATTTTTAACAGTTTTGGAACATTTCGTGAAGCCAGGGCCCAATTCGAAAAAGAATTTTTACTTGCAAAAATCGAAGAGAACAACGGGAATATTAGTAAAACTTCAGAAGCTATTGGTCTTGAACGAAGTTATTTACATCGAAAAATCAAAGCTTACGGCATAGAAGTTAATTAAAAGGGTAAAAGCTGTCGCGGGTGAAAAAAACTAAATTGTTGCATCACTTGAAGCAAAATAAATCTAGTCGATTTAATTATTGATATTTTTTAAAATGAAATTTTAGGTAATTCATTTTTGCTTGATTAGACTCAATGGACCTGGCACTTTAAAAGTTATGAAAAAATTTTATTGGTCTACAGGTTTCCACAAAACTTTCAAAGATGATCCTTCTGATGCTGAAATTCCAAGTCATAAACTATTGGTCCGAGCCGGGTTAATTAAAAAAGTTGCTCCCGGAATTTATACTTATGGTCCAATGGCTCTTAAATCTTTACGAAAAATTGAAAACATCATTCGTGAAGAGCTCGATGAAGCCGGTTGCCAAGAGTTACTTATGCCAATGGTGCAGCCCTTAAGTCTATGGCAAGAAACGGGTCGAAGTGGTGTTCCTGAGTTGCTTAAGTTTAAAAATCGAAACGATCATGACTTCTGTTTAGGCGCCACCCACGAAGAGGTCATTACAGATTTTGTGCGTAATGATCTAACCTCCTATAAAGATTTGCCGGTCTCTTTGTATCAGATTCAAACTAAATATCGAGACGAAATTCGACCACGTTTTGGTTTAATGCGCGGCCGAGAGTTTATTATGAAAGATGCTTACAGTTTTGATGAGAATGAAGAGTTGGCTAAAGTCAGTTACCAGAAATTTAAAAAAGTCTATCAAAGGATTTTTGATCGTTTGGGTCTAGAGTACCGAGTTGTTCAAGCGGACTCAGGTGCTATAGGCGGATCCTTATCTGAAGAGTTTCAAGTTCTGGCTCAAATTGGTGAAGATTTGCTTTTGGTCTCGGATCAATCTGATTTTGCAGCTAACAGGGAGATCTGCGCTCGGCCCTATCAGGCTACGGATTTCAGTTCTGTTGGGACATCTAAATTTAAAGACCCCTCTCATAAACATACTTTTGCAACACCCGGTCTTTCAACTATTCAAGATTTGGCGATATTCACAGGAATTGATGCCAAGTGTTTAGTTAAGTCCTTATTTCTCAAAGATGATGCAGGTAAACCTTTTACAGTTTTACTACGAGGCTGTGACGAATTAAATCCAATTAAACTCAAAAAAGTTTTAAATTTGAAAAATGAAGCCCAGATGTTAAATGAACAAGAGGTTTTAAAATTAACTGGAGCATTGCCTGGAAGCTGTGGACCACAGGGTTTACAAACGCCAATCTATGCGGATCATTTTTTAAAAGAATTTCAGTATTATATGGTTGGTGCAAATCAAACAGGTTTTCATACCCAGGGTCTTAAAGTCGACGTGGATTTTAAAATAACAAGTTTTGCTGACATTTCCTTTGCCCAAACTGGCGACTTAAGCCCCGATGGCAAAGGCGTTTTAAAAGAGATTCGCGGGATAGAGGTAGGACATATTTTTTATTTAGGTACTAAATATAGTCAAATCATGAAAGCTATTTTTCAAGATAAAAATGGCAAAACCCAACCCTTTGAAATGGGATGTTACGGTATTGGAGTTGGACGAACTATGCAATCGGCCATAGAGCAATCCCACGATCAAAATGGTATTATATGGCCCAAATCAATTGCGCCCTTCGATGTTCATTTGGCCGTGTTAGATCCTAAAAATGCAGATCTGATGACATATGTTAATTCTCTAGTAAAAGATTTAAATAAAAATAATTTGTCGGTTTTTATAGATGATCGAAATGAGCGTCCTGGAGTAAAATTTAAAGATGCTGATCTTATCGGGCTACCTTTACGTTTAACTATTGGCCAAAAAAGTTTTGAACAAAATCAAGTTGAAGTATTAACTCGATTTAATTCTGAAAAAACAGTTGTTTCTTTAGAGACACTTGTCGAATTCTGTGCAGAAAAATACCATGAGTGTCGCTGATGAAAAACCCTGTTTTTTTAAGTCTGGATTTAAATTCGTGGGAACAAACTCATGAACTGGCTGAGCATTTAAAGGCTGAAGTTGGCGGATTCAAAGTTGGGCCACGATTAGCTATAAAGGCAACAGCAAAAGATTGGCAAAAACTATCTGAATGCGGTCCTATTTTTTATGATCCCAAATTTTATGATATTCCAAATACCATGCTTGAATCCATCAAAGCTTGTGTTGACTTAGGTGTAAGTTATTTAACTATTCATGCTTCTTGTGGTTTGAAGACTATGACTCAAATCAAATCGCTAGAAGAGCAGATCAATAGAACTAGTTTTTTTAAAATTTTAGCAGTTACGGTTTTAACAAGTTTTGGCGAAGATAATCCGATACCTGGTTTTGAAGGCCTAGGCCATCAATCGGTCGCTTATAAACTAGCTGATATGACCGTGGAGTCTGGATTGTCAGGAATAGTATGCTCCGGTGAAGAGGTTGAAGGTATTGCTAAAAAACACAATCATTTGTTTACTGTGGTGCCTGGTATTAGATTAAAAAGTGACACGCTTGATGATCAGGTTAGAGTGATGACGCCTAATCTTGCTTTGGCTAAGGGTGCTAAGGCCTTAGTGGTTGGTCGTCCCATCATCAATGCTCAAGATCCACTTAAGGCGGCTCAGCAATTTAAATCCCTGTGTCATTTGTAACTAACTTCGATGATCCATTTTTTATTGGAGTTAAAATTTTCGGGATTTACAATTAAAATATTTTTTTCAATTTTATATTTTGTAGTCGCTACACCGTCAATTAGAACCAAAAGTTCAGACTTAGGAATTGATGGTAAAGTAAATTCAGTTTTAGTTATTTGGCCGATATTTTTAATTAAGCTTTCAAAATGGGGCGTCCAATCTTTTTCACAAATATTAAAAGTTTGTCCACCTGTGGCTTCAGCCATTCGAATGTAGTGACTTCCAACTCTGTCGATACAAGGGCTCAAATTTTTATCCAATCCCACAAAGCCAAAGATTTTAAATTGATTTGGATTTATAAATCTTTTGATAAGACGAAAAAATTCATTAGTACCAACTTCAGAGTTATCATCACTAACCACAACTAAAATTTTTTGTGATTTTGGACGAAGACTTGTGCCAATTAATCTTGGAATGAACTCTAGAAATCGTGAAAGGCTGTCATGACTATCTATAAACTGTGATATTTGACGATAGCCTCTAGAAGTCGCCCATGAGCTTAAATTCATCCCATGAGAGCCTTTGGAATTGGTGATAAGGGTAAAATTAAGCTGGGCTCGGTCTTCAAGACTAAGTAAAAAGCGACCTAAGTTCTCACGAATAATTTCAATCTCTTCAACCATCGATACAGAATTGTCGACAACCCATACCATATCAATATTTGTAGTTGTGTTGATGTCTCGTTCGAAACTGAGCTTGGTCACTTGGTCAGGAGGATTTATAGGTGGTTGAACTGGGGGAGGAGAAGGGACCGGGGGCTGAACAGGAATGGGTGAAGGTGGCACAGGGCTAGGCGAAGGTGTGGGTTGGACAGGATCTGGAATTGGAATGACCGGCGGAACTGGGGTTGGTGCCGGAACAATTATTTCAGAGTCTTCGACTTGGCTGCTGAATTCATTCTCAGCGCAGGCTGTTAAAGCTATAATGGCAAACATAAGTATTAAAATGTTTTTTAATGTTTTAACCATAAATCACCTCGACCGGTCAAAAATTGGTTCATGTCATCATGAACACATGAATTTAACGGCTCATCACCGACTTTGGGTGAGTCTTCAAGACTAAGGTTTAAGGATTCATTGGGTTTTCGGTCCGAAGAGCTAAAGGTTGGATCTGAAACTTGGCAAAAGTGTAAATGTCTTAAACACAGTTCATTTAAAGTATATCGTGGGCTTTGCTATTTTTTTTTTAGTTTGTTACTAATCCAATGAATTTAATAGATTAGGCTGGAGTTGCGACAGGTTAATTTTTTTTATCCTTTGTTTTGTCTTAAAATTACAGCTTATGTCTAAAAGGATGAATATGAAGCCGAAAACATCTAAGTTTAACCGGGTGCCCGAACTCAGTTTTAACCAATACACGGAAGGAAATCCTGAAGATCAGTTGCAGTTTATCAACGATCTTTTTGAAGGTCTTAAATACTATGGATTTATAATTCTAAAGGATCATCCCATCTCAACTCAAACTTTAGATCTGGCCTACCAAAAAAGCGAAGAGCTCTTTAACTTGCGTGAAGATCAAAAAATGCAATACATCATCGGTAACAATAGGGGCTACACACCTTTCGGGGTTGAGCATGCTAAAAATTCCAAAGTACCTGATCTCAAAGAGTTCTGGCATGTGGGTCGAGAACTCGCACCGTCTAGTCCACTCTATTCTACCTATCCAAAAAATATTTGGCCCACGGAAATATCTAACTTCAAAGAGACTTTTTTAGATCTGTTTCAAAAATTAGATCATGTCGGTGAAACTTTACTCGAGGCTCTTACCTTTTCCCTCGATATTCCAAAGACGTATTTTAAATCCTTAGATAATGAAGGCAGCTCTATACTAAGGCTTTTGCATTATCCCCCAATACCAAAAGATACTGACCCCAACTGCGTTCGTGCTGCAGCTCATGAAGATATAAATCTTATTACTATTCTAGTGGCTGCTTCCGCATCTGGTTTGGAACTTTTAGACAGAGATGGCTCTTGGCTTCCTATCGAGACTGATAAAAACAATCTTATCTTTGATGCGGGTGATATGCTGGCACGCATAACTAATGATAAAATCCCATCAACTACTCATAGGGTTGTTAATCCACAAGATGGGAAAAATGTAAGTCGATATTCGATGCCTTATTTTATTCATCCTAACCCCAATTCTCTGCTTGAGTGCATACCAAGCTGTAAAGATAAGGAAATAAAGTATCCGCCCATTAAATCTCATGATTTTTTAATGCAACGACTTAAGGAAATAGGTTTACTTAGTGTTACCCAAACCCATGGAAAAACCGCAAGCACTGGGTCTGATCATACTTTGCAAAAAAAACAGCTACAATCTGCCAGCGATAACTCACCTCTGGCTAATCCTTCAAGCCAGGTGGAATCGTGAGTTCAAATATTCGCATTGTCGTCGGTTGGCACTCTTGTGTCGAAACGATTAAAATAAGACCTCATCAAATTATAAAAGTTTATGTTGAAGATCAGACTAGAGCTTCTGGCCCTCCGATAAGTTCTAGTCGCATGGATTTTTTAAATCAAAAAGCTATTAAAAATAAAATTCAGATGAAGCCTAAAGCTTTTTTTGAAAAATGGGGAACAGGACACCAAGGTATCGCCCTAGAAGTCGATGGCTCAGAACCTTACTTAGATTATGAATTACTAGAAAACAAAAAATCAGTTTTAGTGGCTTTGGATGAAGTTGAAGACCCGACAAATTTGGGAAATTTACTTCGAACCAGCTGGCTTTTAGGTGTTGATGGTCTTTTAATAACTCAAGACCGAAGCGTAAAATTAACTCCTCAGGTTTGTAAAATTGCTTCCGGTGGGGCAGAGCACGTCCCTGTTGAAGTCGTTCATCCTCTTTCGAACACTTTGGAAGATTTTAAAAAGCAAGGGTTTTGGGTTTATGGGCTGGATGCCCAAGCCGAGCAAAGCATCTATGACGTTCAGTTTCCTGAAAAGGTCATCTTAGTTGCTGGAAACGAAGGCAAGGGTTTAAGAAAAACAACTTTAAACGTTTGTGATCAGCTTTTAAAAATTCCTCAAGTTTCAGATGTGGCAAGTTTAAATGTGGCCACTTCTTTAGCCATCACTTTGTCTCATGTGCAAAGAGCGTTTTTATCTGTTGACGGCAATAAACTTAAAAAATAAAACTAATCTTCTTAAAAAATTGATTTTAAATTTTAAAATTTATTTTTAAAGATATAGCTTTAGCTGGATTAGCTCAATTGGTAGAGCAGCTGATTTGTAATCAGCAGGTTGCGGGTTCGAGTCCCATATCCAGCTCCACTCTTTAATCTCTGATGACTCAATGAAGTTATTATTTGTCGAGATAATTTGTGGGAGCTTTAGTTTTTCTGGAGAGATGCCCGAGGGGTTAAAGGGGACGGACTGTAAATCCGTTGGCTTATGCCTACGTAGGTTCAAATCCTACTCTCTCCACCATTTTAAATTTACTCAGAGCGGGAGTAGCTCAATTGGCTAGAGTATCAGCCTTCCAAGCTGAGGGTTGCGGGTTCGAGACCCGTCTCCCGCTCCATTTTTCAGACACAGGCTTCTTTGCCCGTATGGCTCAGTGGTAGAGCACGCCCTTGGTAAGGGCGAGATCGTGAGTCCGATTCTCACTACGGGCTCCATTTTTCATAATTTCTTGCTTAATATCAAATCCTCCAATCCTTCGATGCAGCCAAAATTCTAAATCTTCATTAAATTTGACACTTAGCATCTCACCTTCAACGGTTATGAACCTCATTGCAGCACCTACTTTTAAGAATACCTAGCTATAAATTTAAGCTCCTTATCTATAAAAATTCACATCTTCCAACCCATTGGAAGTCCTCCTTGATTGTGAAAAGTGTGGTCTATGTCTCCGGTATAAAATGTAAACGATCTCTTAGGACGGACACTTTATTGTAAGCAATATGACTTGAAGCTCATTCCGGCTAAAAATTTTAAACATTGCGAAACCAGATCTGCAATTTAAAACCTAAGCCTGTCTGCTTACGGACAAAAGGGTAAACTTTCTCAAAGTAAATACTTAAATTCCTGGCTTAGTAAGGACATCATTTAATATCTCGATCGTCAGATCTTGTTACTCAATTCAAAATAAAGACGTGTTAGGTAGTTTTCGAGGAGACTAATTTTGCGAGCATAGTTAAAAAATAAATAAGGGAATTAATATGTAACGACCGAAATGTGATCATCTACAGCGCGTTACCGATTTAAATTCTTAAGATAAATGTATTAATAAGCTACTGTTTGAAAGTTATATGAAAAAGTTTAGTGACCTTTGGTTTTAAAAGTGGCATTCAAAAACCATCCATTAGATTTATACTGTCCTTAAAGACATATTTTTTTAATTTGAAAACAATTATTTTTAGTGTATTACAAAATAACAACTATAAACGAAATGCAGGAGGACATAGTACATGTCTAAAGAAAAATTTGATCGTTCGAAGGAACACGTAAACATTGGAACCATCGGGCACGTTGACCATGGAAAAACAACTTTAACAGCGGCTATCACTACAGTAATGGCAAAAGCTATGGGTAAAGGTGTTGCCATGGCCTATGACATGATCGATAAAGCTCCTGAAGAGAGAGAGCGTGGGATCACTATCTCTACAGCTCACGTTGAATATGAAACTAACAATCGCCATTACGCTCATGTGGATTGCCCAGGTCACGCCGATTACGTTAAAAATATGATCACTGGTGCGGCTCAAATGGATGGTGCCATATTAGTTGTTAATGCGGCAGACGGTCCTATGCCACAAACTCGAGAGCATATTCTTTTGGCTCGTCAGGTTGGGGTTCCAGGTATTGTTGTTTTCATGAATAAAGTGGACCAAGTTGATGACGCGGAACTTTTAGACCTAGTTGAGTTAGAGATTCGCGAATTACTTTCCAAATATGAATTCCCAGGTGATGACATTCCTATCATTCGTGGTTCTGCTCTTAAAGCTCTTGAAGGTGAAGATTCAGAAATCGGTGCAAAATCAATTTTCCGCTTAATGGATGCAGTCGATTCATACATTAAAGCCCCTGTTCGTCAGGTCGATAAAACTTTCTTAATGCCGATTGAAGACGTGTTTTCAATCTCTGGTCGTGGAACTGTTGTAACTGGAAGAGTTGAGCGTGGTATCATTAAGGTTGGGGAAGAAGTTGAAATCGTTGGTATACGTCCAACTCAGAAAACAACAGTAACTGGTATTGAAATGTTCAGAAAACTTCTTGATCAAGGTCAAGCTGGTGACAACTGTGGTTGTTTACTTCGTGGTACTAAAAAAGAAGACGTTGAACGTGGTCAGGTTCTTGCTAAAACTGGAACTATCAACCCGCATAAAAAATTCCAGTGCGAAGCTTATATTCTTACAAAAGAAGAAGGTGGAAGACACACTCCATTCTTTAACGGTTACAGACCACAGTTTTATTTTAGAACAACGGATATTACTGGTATCGTAACTTTAAAAGACGGTGTTGAGATGGTAATGCCTGGTGACCGTGTTGAGATGACGTGTGAACTTATTGCCCCAATTGCGATGGAGAAAGAATTACGTTTTGCGATTCGTGAGGGTGGCCGTACCGTCGGCGCCGGCGTTGTAACTGAAATTAAAGAGTAAAATATTCTAGTCTCTTGAGTTTCCTTTGTTACGTCGTCTTTGCCCTATTACAATAAGGCTTTAGACAATTGCCCTGGCAACTCAAGTCCTTAAATAATTTAAGTTAATTAAAGTTGTTTGATTATGTAAAGAAATAGTAAAAGCCAAAGGGTTCATCAGTATGCTCTTTGGCTTTTTAATTTGAAAGATTTTATTTTTGGTGTAGGGTAGTAGCTCTAATTGGTAGAGCGGTTGACTCCAAATCAATAGGTTGGGGGTTCGAATCCCTCCTACCCTGCCATTTTTTAATATTTATTTTATTTAACTTTTTTAATAAATACATAGGTTTAGATTTTATGGAAAAACAGAATATCAACAAAACAGTGACCTTTTCATTTGCAGCAGCAGCTATGCTTATTTGGTGGGTCTCTAGTGTTATACTTCAAACCCTTGCCGCAGGAATACCTCTTCTTGCAAAACTTAGAACATTTAAAGTTGTTGGGATTGAGCTTTACGAGGTTGTTTTACCGGTTTTAATTGCCTTTGCTGCTTTTCTTTTTTTACAATTAAGTGCCAGTAGAAGACTATGGGCTGAAGAAGTTGTAATTGAAACATCAAAGGTTGTATGGCCGTCTCAGAAAGATGTTCAGCTTTCAACCCTAGTTGTTTCCATTATGCTTGTGGTTTCAGGTATTATTCTCTTTGGAATGGATGCTCTTTCAAGCAGCGTCGTTGATTTTATTTTAGGTCGATAATAGAGGTTTGTAATGGATAAAAAGTGGTACATTGTTAACGTTCAAACAAGTTGTGAGGCTATTGCTAAATCAGCTATCTTAGAAAGAGTTAAATCCAACAAGATGGATGACATGTTTGGTGAAGTTTTAGTTCCAACAGAAAATGTGGTTGAGCTCGTTAAAGGCCAGAAACAAACTCGAGCCAAAAAGTTTTTTCCTGGATACATCTTTGTTCAAATGGTGATGACAGAAGATACTTGGCATTTAGTGCGAGGGGCTTCCAAAGTTACTGGATTTGTCGGTAGTTCTACAAATAAAATGCGTCCGCCAGAAGTTCCTGAAGAGCAAGTACGTCGTGTTACACAACAGATGGAAGATGGTGCTGTTATTTCTAAACCTAAAGCAAATTTTACGGTTGGTGAAACGGTAACTGTTGTCGATGGGCCGTTCAATAACTTCACAGGCGTAGTTGAAGAGATCAATGACGAAAAAGCTAAAGTTAAAGTTTCAGTTAGTATTTTCGGCCGACCAACACCCGTTGAACTTGATTTTATCCAAGTCCAAAAAAACTAGGGTGCCAGGTTCCGCATTCAGGTCACATCGTGTCATAATTGATGTCATTAAAAAATGTAAACCAAGTTATTTAAACTCTTGGTCTTCAATTACTAATAAGCTTTCGATAATAAATAATTCAAAATAAGTGATTTAATTTTAGGTTCTTAAATATCTTTGATAGTTTCATATCATGATTAAAATGATGGCAACTATTATAATTTTAAATCTAAATTTTTGCGTTACATCACATGCTACTAAATGCAAAATCTTTTTAGAAAGTTATCGACCATATTCAAATGTTAATGATAACAGAGCTGTTTTTTCTGAAACTCTTGCAAGATTATTATACCCAGAAGGCGATAAAGAAACTATCGCTCTTACGGCTTCATTTTTTCAAGTCCTAACAAATCACAAAACAAATGATCCATTCCTTGGTATGAAGGGTCCTTCTGGGATTGAGTATGCTTTAAATAAAAATAAATTTGCATTCATAATTAACGATTTCGATGAGTTAGCAGATCTGGCCATATTTAATTGGGGATCTGAACCCGCTAATGGTTTTGAGATTGCTTCAGAGCTATCAGAAGTTTATGGAAGCACCGTATATTTTTTTAAAGGCTTGAGGCAACAAAATATTATTACCAGTCCCGCTTTGAACTTTTCATATATTCTTGGATCGGATTACATAGAGTCGCAATTGCTAAACTCGGGCATGGACGTTGTAACTGAAAGTTTCAAAGACTTTAAACCACATCCCAATTACTTAGAAAAGACTCATAGGCTTAGGGAAGCTATTGGCGATGGGTCTATGCCATTGTTTTCGCCAAAAAGAGAATATATTTTTAATATAGTACCCCCGGAAGTTAAGGCTAGCTTTGAAGAAGCTTTACTGGCACAGGGTGGATTAATTTATAAAATTTTAGGGATGTGGTTACATGAAACCTATCACGTAGTGGAAGGGGAAGCAGGTGTTAAAAGAGAAATCCCCACACGGGTCATTCCTGAAGATGATGCTAAAGCTTTAAATTTATTAGAAAATTCCAAAGAAGTTCAAATCCTAGTTAATACTTATATTAAAATAATTTTTTCGCTTGCTGAGCATTTAACAAATGAAAATATAACTGAAACAGATTTGGTAATGCTTAGAGATTTAAAGCTAATAATTGACCTATTAAAATCCAATTATCCTGAAGTTTGGAACATCATCTGGACCTACGAGTATACGGAGGGCTTTGCTGAATATGTTTCTTCAGAGTCATTAATTAGTGCAGGGTTAATCTCTCTTCTTGATAACGTAAGATTCGAGAAAGCTGATGGTAATAGTTTTCCTTATAGAACGGGAACCTTTGCTGGGCATTTTATGAGATTTAAATTAAGGAAAATGCTATTTAATAATCTTCAAGATCATTTTTTTAGCCCATGGGAGTTAATAATTAAGGATTTAGTAAGTACCGGCGCCATAACCCCGCTAAACGGTATAATTAAGAAATATAACGGATATTTAACCGATGCTAATCTTGAGATCGATAAGCTAATTGAATATTTAAATACCCGATAATGGGAACTTAAAAATAAACCCATTTACTGCACAATTAATTATTTGCAAATTCCCATTGCTAGTCACAAAACTTATTAATTTTCAATGATTTATTGACATAATAGCGCTTTTAGCGGATTACCATTTATTCAACAAAAATTTACCACCATTTAAAATAATTTAGATGGGTATGTTAGGAGTGGGTCATGGCTAAAAAAGTCACAGGTATGATAAAGCTACAGATCCCGGCAGGGAAGGCGAATCCATCGCCTCCCGTTGGACCGGCACTCGGACAGCACGGTGTAAACATCATGGATTTTTGCAAGCAGTTTAATGCAAAAACTCAGGCTTTAGGTGATACGATTGTTCCAATCATTATCACTGTTTACGCTGATCGCTCATTCACGTTTGTCACCAAATCGGCGCCGGCCTCTGTTTTATTAAAAAAAGCAGCCAATGTAAAAAGTGGTTCGAAAACACCTCAAAGTAATGTTGTCGGCAAAGTAACGATGGCGCAAATTAAAGAGATAGCAAAAACTAAGCTGGAAGACCTTAATGGTGTATCTCTTGAAGCTGCAATTTCCCAAGTCAAAGGCACAGCAAAGAGTATTGGCCTTGACGTGATTGAGTAAGGAGCAAGTATGGGAAAAATAGGAAAAAAATTAAAAGAATCTAAAACCAAAGTTGATCGTTCAAAAAAATATGCTTCTGTAGATGCTGTAGCGTTGGCTGTAGAGACTGCTCCTGCTAAATTTGACGAGTCTATCGACGTAGCTATTCGTTTGGGTGTTGATCCTAAACAAAGTGATCAACAGGTTCGTGGCGCCGTAGCTCTTCCTCATGGATTAGGTAAAACCGTTAGAGTTCTAGTTTTTGCAAAAGGTCCAAAAGAAGCTGAAGCCAAAAACGCGGGGGCTGATTTTGTAGGATCCGATGATATTGTGGCAAAAATTCAAGGTGGATGGTTGGATTTTGATAAAGCTCTTGCTACACCGGATATGATGGCGACAGTTGCAAAAGTTGCAAAAATCTTAGGACCACGTGGTTTAATGCCAAATCCAAAAGTTGGCACTGTAACTATGAACGTTGGAGCCGCTGTTGAAGCTGAAAAGAAAGGAAAGCTTGATTTCAGAGTAGATAAAGATGGAACTGTGCATGCAACTATCGGTCGTAAATCTATGGGTAAAGATAAGTTGAATGACAATTTTAAATCTTTTATGGACGCTATTTTAAAAGCAAAACCCTCTTCAAGCAAAGGTGTTTACATGCGAGGTGTGGCTGTATCTTCAACGATGGGTCCAGGCATAAAAATTGATCCAATGGAGTTTAGTAAATAACTTTTTAAAATATCAATGCTGTCTTCGACCGAAGAAAATAGGTGTGATGGTCTAACAAGGACTAAAACTTAATCTCCTATCGAGGGGTGAAACCTCCGCTAGAGGACAGTAAATCTAATAAAGGAGGTAATAAATTGATTAACACTAAAGAAAAGAAAGCTGATTTGATACAAAATTTGTCGGATAGCTTGGCGAAGTCAAAAGCGTCCTTTCTTGTAGACTACAAAGGTATGAATGTTGAACAAGTGACTACACTTAGAAAACAACTCAACCAAGTTGGTGCAACTATGAAAGTTGTTCGTAACACTTTAGCCCTAAGGGCTTTGTCAGAATACAAGTCGGCCAATGATGCGTTAGGTCCAAAACTTGTTGGCACCAATGCTTTTATTTTTGCATTTGAAGAAGCCAGTGGTCCAGCAAAGACTGTAGCTACTTTTGCCAAAGATGTTGAGCAGTTCAGCTTTAAAGCTGGGATCATGGGTGATACCGTGCTTGATTCGCAAAGATTAACATATCTTTCGACTCTACCAGGAAAAGATGAACTTAGAGCTAAACTTCTTGGAACACTACAAGCCCCAATGTCTGGCTTCGTAAGAGTTTTAAATGCAGTTCCAGGTGGATTTGTAAATGTATTGAATGCTTATAAAAAGAAACAAGAGTCTTAACTAAAAATTTAAATTTAATTTTCAAGGAGTTATAAAATGTCATTAGATAAAGAAAAAGTTGTAGAATATCTTTCAAACCTTCCAGTTATTGAACTTGCAGAAATGATTTCAACATTAGAAGAAAAGTGGGGCGTTAGTGCTGCAGCTCCTGTTGCTGTTGCTGGAGTTGCCGCTGCTGGTGCTGCACCTGCTGAAGAAAAGACTGAGTTTGATGTAATTCTTGCCGAAATCGATGCTTCGAAAAAAATCAATGTGATTAAAGAAGTTCGTGCTGTAACAGGTCTAGGCTTAAAAGAAGCTAAAGATTTAGTTGAAGGCGCACCAAAACCAGTTAAAGAAGGCGTAAATAAAGAAGAAGCTGCTAAAATTAAAGATATTTTAGAAAAAGCTGGCGCAAAAGTTACAATTAAATAAACTAATCAACTAGAGTTTTAAGTGGCCTTAATAATTAAGGTCACTTAATTTTTGATTTAAGTTTTAGAAAACCAATAACATTTTAAGTATGAGACTTAAGAAGTTTTAAAATCTAAAGTTTAAATTTAAAATTATTTTTCATAAACTCTTTTTTTTCATTAATTTTTTTAAATCAGGATTTTAATTTGAAAAGAAATTGGCCCATAAAACTAGTTAAAATATCGCAACAGGCTTTAGCTTTTAGAGATTTAATCTTTAAGAGCTTTTTGTTTTTTCCAGCATTCATTCTTTAATTTAAAATTATAAAAAGTAGGAGACAATTCATGTCAAAAAATTCTGTAACAGGATCAAACATAAGATTACGCCGGTCATTTGCCCGAAATCCTATTGTCATCGATATACCGAATCTAATTCAGCTTCAAAAACAATCTTACGAGGATTTTCTGCAAAAAGACAGTGATCCAGATCGCAGACAAAATGAAGGTTTAAACGGTGTATTTAAGTCGGTATTTCCAATATCTGATTTTAATAAGACTGCGAGTTTAGAGTTTGTGAACTATACACTTGAACCACCAAAATATGATGTGGATGAGTGCCGTCAAAGAGGTATGACTTTTGCTTCACCGGTAAAAGTCACTTTAAGACTAATTGTCTTTGAAGTTGATGAAGAGACTGAGGCTAAAAATATTCGTGATGTGAAAGAACAGGAAGTTTACTTAGGTGAAATTCCTTTAATGACTCAAAATGGATCTTTCATAATTAATGGAACAGAAAGGGTTGTTGTTTCTCAATTACATAGAAGTCCTGGTGTTTTCTTTGACCATGACAATGGTAAATCCAGTACAAATGGGAAAATTATTTATTCAGCACGAGTTATTCCATATCGAGGATCATGGTTAGATTTTGAATTTGATCAAAAAGATCTTTTGTATTGCCGAATTGATCGACGTCGAAAGTTTCCAGCAACCATTGTACTTAGGGCTTTAGGCTTTTCAGTCGAAGAGCTTTTGAATTACTTTTATGATGTTGATAAAGTTGTTTCTGAAAAAAATAAATACTACCGCTATATCAATATCGAAAAAATGTCGGGACAAAAAGCTTTGTCAGACATTATTGACCCTAAGACTAATGAAGTATTTGTCAAAGCCGGTCGCCGAATCACTCGTGCTGTTGTAAGAAAAGTTAAAGATGCAGGTTTAGAGCGAATTGAAGTTTCACCAGAAGACTTGGGTGGAAAAGTACTAGCAAAACCGCTTATTGATATGACAACCGGTGAAATCATTGCTGATGTTAACCAAGAAGTTAGCTCTGAACTTCTTGAAATTGCATCAAATGCTGGGATCAAAAATTTCTCTTTAATTTTCTTTGATGGCCTTAGTGTAGGCCCTTACCTTAGAAACACACTTTTAGTGGATAAAGTTAATTCTACAGAAGAGGCCGTGTTAGAAATTTACAAACGTTTAAGACCCGGCGAGCCGCCAGCTATTGATGCTGCTAATGGTTTCTTTGATCGTTTATTCTTTAATCCTGAAACTTATGACTTGAGTGAAGTTGGTCGTTTAAAAATCAACCATAGATATAATATCTCTTTTGAAGACACTCCTGTTGAACACAGGACTTTAACTAAAAATGATATCATGAATACTGTTAAAACGATGATTGATTTGAAAAACGGCCAAGGTGTGGTCGACGATATTGATCATTTAGGAAACCGTCGTGTAAGATCTGTGGGTGAATTGCTTGAGAACCAATACAGAATTGGTTTAGTTCGTATGGAAAGAGCCATCCGTGAGCGTATGAGCTTGCAAGATATCGACACAATGATGCCTCATGATTTGGTTAACGCTAAACCCGTGTCTGCTGTCGTTAAAGAATTTTTTGGCGCCAGTCAGTTATCGCAATTTATGGATCAAACAAACCCACTTTCTGAAATTACCCACAAACGTCGTTTATCGGCTTTGGGACCTGGTGGTTTAACGAGAGATAGAGCTGGATTCGAAGTTCGTGACGTGCATCCAACTCACTATGGTCGTATTTGTCCTATTGAAACGCCTGAAGGTCCAAACATTGGTTTGATCGCTTCACTTGCAACATACGCACGCATAAATAAGTACGGCTTCATTGAGACTCCTTATCGTGATGTAGTTGAAGGTCAAATCTCAGAAGAGATTAAGTACACATCAGCTTTAGAAGAAGCAGGACATAGAATTGCCCAAGTCTCTAGAGATCAAAAAGGTGTGAAAGAAATCACGACTGAAAAAGTAAACGTTCGACATGACGGTGAGTATGAAATCGTAGAAAGAGACAAAGTCTCTTTGATGGATGTTTCACCAAGTCAATTGGTTTCTATTGCGGCTTCATTAATTCCTTTTCTTGAGCATGATGATGCTAACCGAGCCTTGATGGGTTCGAACATGCAACGTCAAGCGGTCCCGTTACTTCGGTCTAAAGCTCCGCTTGTTGGTACTGGTGTTGAGCGCTTAGTGGCTAGAGACTCTGGAACAAGTGTTGTTGCTTTAAACGATGGTGTCGTTGAAGAAGTCGATGCCTCTCGAATTGTAGTGCGTCGTTTAGCTAAAGGTGGAGAATTAGGTGGTAATATTGATATTTATAACCTTACTAAATATCAAAGAACAAACCAAAACACATGTTTTAATCAAAAGCCAATTGTTAAAGTTGGTGACGAAGTAAAACGATTTGATGTTATAGCCGATGGTCCCTCTGCAGAGCTGGGTGAGTTGGCCTTAGGTCAAAATATCTTGATCGCGTTCACTCCGTGGATGGGATATAATTTTGAGGATTCAATCTTAATTTCTGAACGTTTGATTCGTGAAGACGTTTACACATCCGTACATATTGAAGAGTTTGAGTGCGTGGCTCGAGATACAAAGTTAGGTCGTGAAGAATTATCTAGAGATATAGCCAACGTTGGTGAAGAGGCCTTAAAAGACTTAGATACATCTGGAATTATTCGTATTGGAGCTGAAGTTAAACCAGGGGATATTCTTGTAGGTAAAGTGACTCCTAAAGGTGAAACACAGCTTTCTCCAGAAGAAAAACTTTTACGAGCTATTTTTGGTGAGAAAGCTGGTGACGTCAGAGATACTTCACTTCGTGTACCATCAGGTGTTTATGGTACTGTAATTGACGCTCAAGTTTATTCTCGTGAAGGTTCGGATAAAGATGAGAGATTAATGTCTATTATCGAAGAGAAGAAAGCTAAGCTTGAAAAAGACTATGGTATTGAGCAAAACGTTATTAAAAACAGTGCTCTTGATAAAATTAAATCTTTAGTTGTTGGTAAAACTACAACCGGAGAATTGTTAAATGAAGATGGAACCAAAAAACTTCTAGAGAAGTCGCAGTTGATTGCTGAAGATGATATAGAAAGTATTCCATTCGAGCTATTAAGTTATATTCCTTTAGATGCAAACATCGAAGAGCAACTTTCAAGATTAGTAGATTCTGCTCGTAATCAGCTTGATGCCATTAAAATGGTTTTTGAAGATAAGAAAGATCGTTTACTAAAAGGTGATGAGCTACCTCCTGGTGTTATTAAAATGGTAAAAGTTTATATCGCTATTAAACGTAAGCTTCAGGTCGGTGATAAGTTCGCTGGTCGCCACGGAAACAAAGGGGTTATTTCTAAAGTCGTGCCTGTGGAAGACATGCCATATCTTGAAGACGGAACACCAGTGGATATGGTTTTAAATCCTTTGGGCGTTCCTTCTCGAATGAACATTGGTCAGATTTTAGAGGTTCATTTAGGTTGGGCGGCTCGAAATCTTGGTCGTCAAATTGATGATATGTTAGATAAGATGAATCTTGATGGCATCAGAACTAAACTTGTTGATGTTTACAAAGGCAAAGAGCTTGAAGCAAAAATTCAAAATGCTGATGAAGATTCACTGACTAAGATGGCTATTGCGGTAAAAGATGGAGTTCACTTAGCAACTCCAGTTTTTGATGGGGCCCGAGAAACTGACGTTAAAGATCTATTGCGAAAAGCTGGTGTTGCTGAAACTGGACAATCTACGTTGTTTGATGGTCGAACAGGTGAAAAATTTGAAAATCCTGTAACCGTTGGTATTATGTACATGCTCAAACTGCATCACTTAGTTGAAGAAAAAATTCACGCTCGTTCGATTGGTCCTTATTCACTCGTTTCGCAACAGCCGTTGGGTGGTAAAGCACAATTCGGTGGTCAACGTTTAGGAGAGATGGAAGTCTGGGCAATTGAAGCTTATGGAGCCTCTTATGCTCTTCAAGAGTTCTTAACTGTGAAGTCTGATGACGTTGCCGGTCGAACACGTATGTATGAAAGCATTGTTAAAGGTGAGTTTGTCCTTGAACCAGGTCTGCCTGAATCTTTCAATGTTCTTATCAAAGAACTTCAAAGTTTAGCTCTAAATGTTCAAATGGTTGAATCTGGTTATTTAACAGAAGATGATGAAGGGGCATACAAATCAAAAGCAGAGTTGCAGTAGCATTAGAGAAACTAGGTCTACTAAATAGTGACCTAGTTAGTTGTCGAATTTTTTTAGAATTTAATTTTACACAATTATAAGCGAGGTTACCCTTGAAAGATTTATTAAACTTTTTTGACAAACCAAAAGATCCTTTAGCTTTTGAATCTGTTAGAATTTCTTTAGCCTCACCTGAAATGATCCGAGAATGGTCATTTGGTGAAGTTAAGAAACCTGAAACAATTAATTACCGTACATTTAAGCCTGAAAGAGATGGTTTATTCTGTGCTAAAATTTTTGGCCCCATCAAAGACTACGAATGTCTTTGCGGTAAATACAAGCGAATGAAATATCGTGGTGTTGTTTGCGAAAAATGTGGCGTTGAAGTCACTCAATCTAAAGTTCGTCGTGAACGTATGGGACATATTGAACTCTCTAGTCCTGTTGCTCATATTTGGTTTTTACGGTCGCTTCCTAGTCGAATTGGAAATCTTTTGGGTCTCAGTTTAAAAGATGTTGAAAGAGTGCTTTACTGTGAAGCCTATCTTGTAACTGATCCTATGGAAACAACTCTAGAGGAAGGTTCTGTACTTGGGGAAGAGGCTTTTCAAAATGCTCTTAATGATTTTGGACCCAATTTTAAAGCAGCCGTTGGCGGTGAAGCCGTCCTTGATCTACTCAAAAAAATAGATGTCGAGTACATGTCTAAAAAGTTAAGAATTGAACTTAAGGAAACAAAGTCTGAAACCCAATTAAAGAAAATAACTAAACGTTTAAAAGTTGTAGAAGCCTTTAAAGGTTCAATCAATAAACCTGAATGGATGATGATTCAGGCATTACCTGTAATTCCCCCAGATTTAAGACCACTTGTGCCTTTAGATGGCGGTCGTTTTGCGACTTCAGATTTAAATGACTTGTATCGACGAGTTATTAACAGAAATAATCGGTTAAAAAGGTTACAAGAATTAAATGCACCAGACATTATTATTAGAAACGAAAAACGTATGCTTCAAGAAGCCGTTGATGCGCTTCTTGATAACGGTCGTCGTGGCAAAACTTTTACGGGTCCAAACAAACGTCCATTAAAATCTTTAAGTGATATGCTTAAAGGTAAACAAGGTCGTTTTAGACAAAATTTATTAGGTAAACGAGTGGATTACTCTGGTCGTTCTGTGATCGTTGTTGGTCCTTATTTGAAGTTACATCAATGTGGTTTACCTAAGAAAATGGCCTTAGAGTTATTTAAACCGTTTATTTATAATAAATTAGAAGAGCGTGGGTTCGCTACTACTATCAAACAAGCAAAAAAATTAGTTGAAGATGAAACTGTTGAGGTATGGGACATTTTATCTGAAGTGGTAAAAGAGCACCCAGTCATGTTAAACCGTGCACCAACTTTACATAGACTTGGTATCCAAGCTTTTGAACCCGTACTGCACGAAGGGAAAGCCATACAATTACATCCACTCGTTTGTACCGCTTTTAACGCGGATTTTGATGGCGACCAAATGGCCGTACACGTTCCTTTATCACTAGAAGCTCAAGTTGAGGCGCGTGTTTTAATGATGTCCACTAACAACATCTTATCACCAGCTAACGGGAAGCCAATTATTAACCCTACTCAGGATATAGTTTTAGGTTGTTATTGGATGACTCGAATGAGACCTGGAGCCATGGGTCGTGGTAAAACTTTTGGTAGTGTGTCTGAGTTGATTTATGCTTACGAAGCTGGACATATTGATCTTCAGGCTGAATGTAAAGTTCGTATTCAAGGCAAACTCCGTGACACGACTGTGGGCCGCGCTATTTTTTCTGATGTGCTTCCTCAAGGAGTTCCTTTTGAAGAGATCAACCGAACTTTAGGAAAAAAACAATTAGCTGAAGTTATTGATAAAGCCTTCAGGGTTTCCGGCGGCAAAGCCACAGCTATTCTTGCTGATAAAATCATGCAACTAGGATTTAAATATTCAACGAAAGCTGGAATTTCAATCTGTCTAGATGACATGATTATTCCAGAAACTAAAAAAACTATGATTCAAAACGCTGAAAATGAAGTGGCCGAAATCGAAGGACAATACGATGAAGGTCTAATCACTGACGGTGAAAGATATAACAAAGTTGTCGATATCTGGGCTCAGACTGGTGATAAAGTTGCCAAAGAGATGATGAAAGGTATCGAAAAACAAAAATTTACCGTGGATGGTAAAGAGATTGAAACGGATAGTTTTAATTCTATTTTCATTATGGCTGATTCTGGGGCCCGAGGTTCTGCGGCTCAGATTCGACAGCTAGCAGGTATGCGTGGTCTGATGGCTAAACCATCAGGTGAAATTATTGAAACTCCTATTGTTGCCAACTTTAGAGAAGGTTTATCGGTTCTACAGTATTTCACATCAACACACGGAGCTCGTAAGGGTCTTGCGGATACAGCCTTAAAAACTGCGAACTCTGGATACTTAACTCGTCGTTTGGTGGATGTATCACAAGACGTTGTAGTCACTGAAAATGACTGTGGAACGACTGACGGAATGGAAGTTAAACAGTTGCTTGAAGGTGGTGAAGTGATTCAACCTCTTGGCGACCGTATTTTAGGTCGAACCGCTTTAGAAGATATTTTGGATCCTTTTAACAATGAAGTTATTGTTGCTGCAGGTGAAGAGATCGAAGAGGCTGACGTCTCTAGAATTGAAGAAGTCAACGTTGAAAAAGTAATGATCCGTTCCGCTTTAACTTGCCGAACTGAGCGTGGTATTTGTGTAAAATGTTATGGTCGTGATTTATCACGAGGAACAACAGTCAACCTGGGTGAAGCTGTTGGTATTATTGCCGCTCAATCCATTGGTGAGCCTGGTACACAGTTAACGATGAGAACCTTCCACTTAGGTGGAACTGCTTCCCGTGCTGTTGAACAGTCCGTTCACGTAGCTCGAGTTGATGGAACTGTCACTTTAGAAGCTGTTAATACGGTTCAAAATAGACAGGGCAAATTAGTATCCATGAACCGAAACGGTTTTATTGTACTTAAAGATGCTACAGGTCGTGAGCGTGATCGTCTAAGTGTAGTTTATGGAACAACTCTTAATATCAAAGATGGACAAGCGGTCACTAAAGATATGGTACTTGCTGAGTGGGATCCATATTCTAATCCTATCGTGGCTGAAGTCTCAGGATTTACAGCATTTGAAGGTATTGAAGAAGGACAAACATTATCTGAGCAAGTGGATTCTGTGACTGGATTTGCGACCAAAGTTATCACTGACAGTAAATCCATGGATGAAAAACCTACCGTTTATGTAGTTGATAAGTCTGGAAATCATATCCCATTAAAAGGCCGAGATTCAGAAGCTAAATATATTCTTCCAGTAGGGGCTCAATTGCTAGTGCCTGAAGGCGAAGAGGTTCATGCCGGTGATGTGATTGCAAAAATCCACAGAGAGACTTCAAAAACCAGAGATATCACTGGGGGTCTTCCTCGAGTGGCGGAACTGTTCGAAGCCAGAACTCCTAAGGAAGCTGCCATTATAACTGAGATTGATGGTTATGTAACTTTTGGTAATGACGTAAAAGGCAAACAGCGCGTTGTTGTAACACCTGAGATTGGTGAACCTAAAGAGTATTTAATTCCTAAAGGTAAACACATTGCGGTTCGAGAAGGTGAATACGTTAAAGCGGGTGAAGCTTTGATGGACGGCCCAACAGATCCACATGACGTTTTGAAAGTCTTGGGTGACAAAGAGCTTGCCGCTTACCTAGTGAACGAAGTTCAAGAGGTCTACAGACTTCAAGGGGTTGGAATCAACGATAAGCACATTGAAGTGATTGTACGTCAGATGCTTAAGAAAGTGGGTGTTGAAGATCCAGGCGATACTGACTTATTGAAAGGTGAGCAAGTAGAAAAATATCTTTTTGAGAAGAAGAACGAGGCTGTTATGGCTAACGGTGGTTTACCAGCGATTGGTATTCCGTTACTTCTAGGTATAACCAAAGTGTCTCTAGGAACAGAAAGCTGGATTTCGGCAGCTTCCTTTCAGGAAACAACAAAAGTTCTTACCGAAGCGGCTATACAGTCGAAAATTGACAACTTGCAAGGTCTTAAAGAGAACATCATTATGGGTCGCTTAATCCCAGCTGGAACGGGAGTACCTGCTTATAAACGATGGAAACTTAAAGTAGAAGACCGGGCTGATGCCGGAACTGGATCTTTACTTCCTGGTGGAATGACAGGCAGTGTATCAGTCAACAGCCAAAATCAACCTGTAAGAGGTTAATTCACTGTTTTTTATTGACTAAATTAAGAGTGGAAGGTTATTTTCCGCTCTTAATGATGAAAAGTTAACAACTGACTTTTAATTTTTAAGCTTTAATTTTTAGTATTTGCAAATTACGTATTTAAATTAGTTTTTTATTATATATAAATGATTTAAACATAAGGTTTATGTACTGGAACTCCAAGTTACATTAAATCAAAGGAAAATGAGAATAATGCCTACGGTAAACCAACTCATAAGAAAAGAAAGAAGGGTTCAGAAGAACAAAACTACGTCTCCAGCACTTCAATCATGTCCACAAAGACGTGGTGTTTGCACACGTGTGTATACAACAACACCTAAAAAACCTAACTCAGCTTTAAGAAAAGTTGCTAAAGTTAGACTATCAAATGGTTTTGAAGTTATCTCTTATATTCCAGGTGAGGGACACAATCTTCAAGAACACAGTGTTATCTTGATTCGTGGTGGTCGTGTTAAGGATTTGCCAGGTGTTCGTTATCACGTTGTTCGTGGTGTGCTTGATACTCAAGGTGTAAATAATAGAAAAAATTCTAGATCGAAATATGGAACAAAAAGACCTAAAGGTTAGTAAGAGGAAATAATGTCAAGACGTCGCAAGAGTGATCAAAGAGAAGTTTTACCAGATCCAATGTTTAATGATGTGGTTGTTGCCAAGTTTGTAAATAGATTGATGTATGATGGAAAAAAAACCACAGCGCAAAAAACACTGTATGAATCTTTTGAAATTTTAAAAGAAAAAGTGGCTGGAGAAGAACCTATCAATGTTTTTAAAAAAGCAGTTGAAAATGTTAAACCAGCATTAGAAGTTCGTTCACGTCGTGTGGGTGGTGCTACTTATCAGGTTCCTGTCGATGTTAGACCTGTTCGACGTCTAACGTTAGCTATGCGTTGGATAGTTGATAATTCAAGAAAGCGTGGTGAAAAATCTATGGCGGAAAAGCTTGCGGGTGAGCTTTCAGATGCTTTTAATAGCCGCGGAAATTCTATTAAAAAACGTGAAGATGTTCATAAGATGGCAGACGCTAACAGAGCTTTTTCCCATTACAATTGGTAGTAGTATTTTTTTTAGAACTATCACTTGTTAAGCAAAACTTAATTTAGCACCTTAAAAGAAGATTTAATAAAAAAGCTCTCAATTTTTGAGGGCTTTTTTAATTTATAAATCCTTCTCCATAGAAGCTAAGACCTCAATTAAGACTTTTGTTTCGTTAGGAAGTTCTTTATTTGTTTCTTCATTAATATCAGAACGTAGCGCATCAAGGTTTGATTGCTGAGTTGAATCGAAACCATAAGCTGTATCGTGCTCGTAAATATCTTTTGGTTTTGAAGTTTTAATGAAATGCTCTTTATTTACTTTAGCGAAAGGATCTTCGTTGTGATAAGAATACACTATTTCCTTTTGATCCTTACTAAGTGAATTCCAATTATTTTGAATATATAAAGGTACTGCACCTAAAGATTTTTTAACGGATCTTATTGAGTTTAGAAGTATAGATTTATTATGCTTGATGCTATTTGAAATCATTTTATCATTCTTTGAAGCCAAGCTTCTTGGGCTTTCGTTATTTTTTGTAACTTTGCTTAGGCTTTTTTTAGATTGATTTCTTGGAATTGCAAAGCCATCGTCAAGAACAGCAAAGCTGCTATGACAGAAGATAAGACTGGTTGAGCTACTTATTAGAACTAGTAATAAATTTTTCATAATGTCCCCCAATACTTATGTATAAGGCAGCAATTATCATTCCATACCTAGGTCTATTTGGGTTGATTTAAACAGTCAGAAACTAGACAGTGATAAATTAATATACAAATGTTGATATGTTTTGGATCATTTTGAAACGCTAAGAAAACGAAACGGTCTTCTAAACTATGAATTTAACATCGAGTCTAGTTGACCTAATAAGGATCAAGATCACGATGAATATTTTTATGAATGTGTTAGGCTTAGTTTAAACCCTGGTAAATGGTTTTATTGATTTTTTAGTCTGAAAATTGGCAAAAGAAAAATAACCTAACTGTGTTGAAATGGAACATAAATTCGATAATTTATGTTAAATCTTTTAACGGTTTAAAGAAAACTAGTGTTGCGACAATTTAAACTTTTCGCCTGCAAAAGCCTGAAGTCGTATTTTATACTACTTCGAAGGCGCAATAAAGGAATTAAAATTTAAATTGTCGTAACACTTGCTTCATTCATCGTACGATCACATTCTATTAGGAGGGTCGCTTGGCATTAAAATCAGTGATTAATATAGAAGATTTAAAGTGGACTCGCAATATTGGCATTATGGCTCACATAGATGCTGGTAAAACCACAACCACGGAAAGAATACTTTTTTACTCGGGGAAAAGTCACAAAATAGGTGAAGTTCATGATGGGGATACAATCATGGATTGGATGGAACAAGAGCAAGAACGCGGCATCACCATAACGTCTGCGGCTACTACCTGCGAATGGAAAAACCACAGAATAAATATTATTGATACTCCAGGGCACGTGGATTTTACAATTGAAGTCGAAAGGTCTCTGCGAGTTTTAGATGGAGCCGTAGCTGTTTTTGATGGCGTCAGTGGCGTGGAACCTCAATCTGAGACTGTCTGGCGTCAAGCTAATAAATATCATGTTCCAAGAATTGCATTTATTAATAAAATGGATCGTGTCGGAGCTGATTTTCAATCAAGTCTTGAGAGCATTGAAAAAAAACTAAATGGTAAACCTGTGGCTCTGCAAATACCCATTGGCAGTGAAGATCAGTTTGTTGGCATGGTAGATTTAGTTCTTATGAAAGCCTATGTTTGGCCAGTAAATTCGGATGACAAGGGGCTTAAGTTTGAAATCCAAGAGGTTCCTGAAGCTTTAATTTTTGAAGCCCAAAAATATCGTGAAGTTTTAATCGAAAAGATTTGTGAAACCGACGATGTTCTTATGGAAAAGTATTTAGAAGGCGAAGTCATTTCCGAAACTGAAATTCAAAACTCTTTAAGAAGTGCGGTTATAAAAAACAAGCTTACGCCCGTACTTTGTGGATCGGCTTTTAAAAACAAAGGTGTCCAACCTTTATTAGATGCTGTTTTAGCCTATTTACCATCACCTTTAGATCGAGATGATGTTGTTGGATTGGACCCAGGAAATGAAGAAAAAAGTATCACTTGTAAAACCGATTTTGATTCTCCGGTTGCTTGTTTAGCATTTAAAATTGCTGCGGATTCATTTTCAGGATCTATGACTTTTATAAGGGTATACTCTGGCGTTGTAACCTCAGGTGATAATCTTTTAAACCCAAGGCTTCAGAAAAAAGAAAAAATTCAAAAGCTTTTTAAAATACACGCGAATTCTAGAGAGGAAATTCCTGAGCTGAAAGCCGGAGATATTGGTGCCTGTATTGGTCTTAAACTAACGGGGACAGGAGATACTCTCTGTTCAGTCAAACGACCTGTAACCTTAGAATCTATTCAGTTTCCAGATCCTGTTATTTCTGTAGTTATCGAGCCAAAAAGCTCAGCCGATAAAAAAAATCTTGAAATTGGTTTAGAGTCACTACTTCGCGAGGATCCTTCCTGTAAAGTTCATGAGGACTTAGATACAGGTCAAACTCTACTATCGGGTATGGGCGAGTTGCATCTAGAAATATTGGTGGATCGGCTTTTAAGAGAATTTAAAGCTCAAGCTAATATTGGTCAGCCACAGGTTTCATATCGCGAATCTTTAAAGGCTCCAGTACGAGCCAAAACCCGCTTTGAAAGATTAATTGGCGCTACCACTGAATGGGCCGAAGTAGAGGTAGAATTGACCCCATTGTCCCAAGGAGCTGGTGTTATCTTTCAATTTAATAAATTGTCAGAGGTTGGAATTCGTGAAGAGTGGAAAACCTCGTTAAAATCTGGATCAATGGATGCTATTCAAATAGGTCCATTAGCAGGATATGCTTTAATTGATACTAAAGTGGAAATCTTAAATTTGACCTTTGACAAAGCGGCAACAACTGAGGGCGTATGTAGAGTGGCTGCCTCACAAGCAGTAAGAAAAGCTCTTCAAGCTGCAAAATGTGAACTCTTTGAGCCGATATTTAAACTTGAAGTAATTACTCCTGAATCCTTTGTGGGTAATGTGGTTGGCGATTTAAACTCACGCCGCGGTAAAATTTTAAATATGAGTCTTAAAGGAATGCAGCAAGTCGTTGATGCTGAAGTGCCGCTTTCAGAACTTTTTGGTTATGCCACAGATATTAGATCTTTATCCCAAGGCCGAGCTAGTTTCGCAATGAAATTTGATTCTTACAGCTCTGTGCCCAAAAAAATTCAAGATGAAATAATGAAAAAAATGGGTCGAATGTGACCCATTTTTTGTTCCTCGTTAATTACGAGAAGTGTCAGATTAAGTTGTGACTAGTTCAAGTTATGGCCTATTTGGCAAAAACATTAAACTAATATTATGATAAGTTAATTATTTACTTCTGGCTTCTCTTTCAAGATCCATCAAAGTCGCATCCATCTTATCAACCTCTTGTTTAATACTGTCTCTATCACGAGTTAAATTTGCAACGTCAGCTTGTAAATCTTCTCTGAGTTGTATCACGGAGGGTTCGTAAGTGTATTGAGGAATTCTAGAGAGCTGATTTTGTTTATCAGCTAATTGATCTCGAACTTCGTTAAGGTCTTTATTGGCTTTAGCTAAATCATCTTTTAGGTTTGCAATCTCTTCGATAACGAACTTTTTTCGACCCTTTCTATAACCATTCATAAAGGCCGAGGCGGCTTTGCCCGAGCAGATTTTAGCCTCAGGACCGCCGTCCAAGGCTACTTTGTAACCTGTTTCAGCAGTGCAGTATTCAAGAGTGCCTTTGGCATATCCTTTATTATAATCAGGCATTGGCGAGCAGATGGGCTCTTTGTTTTCCCCAGAAAATGCGGTTTGATGACCTTTGTTGTAATTGCAGTACGAAACTAAACCTCTTTGATAGCCACTATTATAGGATTGAGTATTAATGTTAACTCCTTTTTTCTGACATTTTGAGGCATATAATCCAGAAGAATTGTTTTTACCATTGGAGCCATCGCTATAGCCCATAGTGTCCCAATTGGTACTTTGGCATTTGTCAGCAGTCCAAGTTGAACAGCTAGTTAGAAAGGCTAGGATTAAAAAAAGTAAAAGATTTCGAAAGACTAAAGTCATGTGAACTCCTATAAATTGTTGATAGAAAAAGGTTATAAAAAGCCAACAAAGAAGTCACAAGAAAGTTGCGCGCTAAGTATAAAAAAAGAAAGTTTTTAGGGGTTTTTAAAAACCAAAGTTTTTTATCTAACAAAGTTATTTTGAATGTTTAGGGGACATCGATTCTTTTGCCGTTTAAATACAGTTTTTGGCAGTCATAGTTGTTAAAAACGGAATAAGTATGGTTAAATTTTTGATAATCTGGATGATGAAAGGATGACCAAAAAAGTTGAAAGTCAGAGTCTTGCCTAAAGAAGGACAGAAACTCAGGATCTTTTAAAAAATGCAGACCAGGTTTTGCAACTGGAGCATCACTCCCAAAAAATACATTGAAACCCAATTTTTTTAACAAAGACCAACAAAAAATATACGAGTCGGGATTTTGATTTTGTATTTTGTTAAGTTGGTCTAAGTCCATAAAATAATGGCTAGGTTGAAAGTGAAAAGCGATTTTAGATTTAAACTTTGAATCCAATTGACGCAAATAATTAATACTCTGTTTTTCAAGGACTTCACAATGTTCTAAATGGATTTTAGTTTGAAATACATCTTTGACGGCATCAAAAGCGGCTAACACTTTAGTTACAGCACCATCACCAATAGTGTGCAAAGCTATTTCTAAATTATTCAAGGATATAAGTTTTAGAATGTGAATTAATTCCTTGACCGTATACTTAGAGTTGGATTTGTTTAGACCATGACCATGACCATGACCATGACCATGACCATGACCATGACCATGACCATGACCATGACCATGACCATGACCATGACCATGACCATGACCATGACAGGATAAATCTACAGAATTTTGGGAAAAGGTCCCATCCATAAAAAGCTTGATACCTTTATGGACTAATAAAGAAGGGTAATTGTTGGTGATTGGATTTTCATTTAAAAAACTAATCGCGCTCTTGGAATCTTTGACTAAATCTAAAATATCTTCGCCAAAAAAATCTGAAAAATAGGTCTCGACATAAATATTAAATTCACGGGTCTTAATTATTCTATGAAGTTCTTTAAACTGCTTTAAGTCGCTTGTCATATCTCTGCAGTGGGTAATTCCGTTTGCCAATAATATTTTTTGAGCTTCAAGTAAATTTTTTGTTAATTTTGCTGAGGGGTCTTGGGAAGATTTATAGTATTTATCAAAATCATGTCGATTGTGATCATTCAATACTACACATTTGTGTGTGCTATTGAAGCCTTGTTGATCCAGTTGAGTATCATTAATATTATTAATATTTACATTTTTGGCTTTAGTAGACGAAGTCTCTTCTAAAAATACTTGTATTTTATTTTGAGTATTATCTTGGTTTAAAGAATCTAAAAAAAAGCTAGATTTTAAATACTCTGACCAGATGTCACCAAAGACCAAAAGTTGATGGCCGTCTTCTAAAACTAAATAATAACTTAAGTTGTTATAATTATTGTCAGTAATAATATGTTCGATGATTTTTAGATCAGAAAGTAGATTTAATTTAAGTCCAAAAGCTTCAATATTTTTTTCGTTACAATTTTGACTTGTTATAATAAATTTTTCAAAGTCTTCTAAGGTAGATATCCAGCTTAAATTGTTTGCCTTAGCAAATTTTCCAAGTCCTTCGAGGTGCAGATGGCTATCGAAAAAACAGGGTATGGCAAAATGATAATTTCTGCTAGAATCCTTTTTTTGAATTAGGCTCATAGCCACTTGGGCTATCATTATTATTTGACATCAACACGCCTCCTATTGTCAAAGCTAAAACGGCAGAGGCTACAATAACCCAAGTATTTCTAGATTTAGTTTTTTTAGATTTTTGATTGGTAAGTTCGTCAAAAGCATTGGCTTCAAAACCTAAATCAGACTTTTGTTCAAAAACGCTTGAGGCGATAGATAGGTCAGGATTAAAATTGACCTCGGGTATAATTTTTGCGGGTAGAGTTGTAGCTAAGGAGTTGTTAGGTTTTTGAGTTTTAGATTTATTGGCGTTTACTCTTGAGTCTAATGCGAGCTTTTTATGATCTAAGGAATTAATTTTTGCACCCAAAACATAATGGGTTGTGGTGCTAGAAGGGTCTTTAGTTAGATAATCAATTCGATAGATTTTGTCTTTTACGACTCTGGTTATTGCATCGGAACCGTTAATTAGTCGTTGAAATTTTAAATCTGAATCATTAGTTACTTTTTTAATCGTTACATATTCAATGTTTAAAACTAAATTATCATAATTCTGAACTAAGTTTTTTGGAGTTATATCATAATCAGGTTTTAAATCTGGAGCAAATTCAATGGCTTTTTTAATCCAAGAAGACGCTTCCGTTTTTTTAAGTTGAGCCAGTCTAAAATAGGCTTGAAAGATGCTTTTTCTAACATCGGAAGTCCAATGATTATCTAATGCTAGATCTGTGATTGCAATAAAAGTTTGTTCTGCTTTTGATAAATCAGATTCTAAAAATTCAAGTTCTGCCATATGAGACATGTTTTTAATAGCTTGTTCTTTATTAATTCCATAACAAGGATGCGACAAAGCTATTATTAAAATTACTTTCAAGCCTATTACAAAATTTTTATGTAAGTATTTATATATACGATAGTTAGAACATATCTTCATAAGTTACTCTTTTTGGTCGTTGCTGTTGAATTACTAATTCGCTTGTGTAAAATTTATTTTTATTTATAGTGCCGAAATAGTTCGGACCCCAATCTAAAATATAATCAACAAAGTCATTGGGAACGATAATTCCAAATTGTGAAGGGTCAAGCGGAGCTCTAAGTATACGAATTTTTTTCACTATTTTAGGCCCTTTTTTATATCCAGTCTCGGACTTTTTAACAGAGTATAAGTCGATCCAACCAAAGTTTTCGATCAGACTGCTTAGAGATTTTTGGTTAATGAGCTTTATAGGAATTAAACTGTGATTCTCTGGGATAAAAGTTGAAGCTTCAGTTGCAAGCTCTGGGGCTTGAATAGCTTTAGGCTCGCTGGAAAAAAATAGATTAAAAAGGATCAAAGTCAGAATGGCTATACTCATGAGGCTGAAAAATTGAAAGCCATTTGGATTCATGTAGTAAAGATTTTGTATCAATTCACGGAATTTGTTTAAATTCATAGGATTTTAGCTCTTCAAAAATGGGTTTGGTATTAAATACAAAAAAAAGTATGAATGGAGAAACAATTAAAACTAATGCCAAGGTTAATTCCAGGATCATCTGCCCGGAAATGAAATTTTGGCTATATATCTTTGTGAATTTGCTTTGATGTAACTTCCGCATTCTCCCTCCTGAATTTGACCTAAAGAATTGGTTATAAGCCAAGGTATAATTATCTCTTGGCGTTCTACAAAGTTTACAGATTTAAAATATGAAGGAGTGATTGATCCTTTTGGTCTTGGACTCAAACTAAAGGGAGGAATGTTTGTGTACGCCTGTCCTCGGATTTTATAAATTGCAATTTTGGCTTTGGCTTTAGCTTCAGTAATTATAGTCAATTGTTGGGCTTGAAAAAGTCGTTGTTGAGCTTCCACAAAAGCCAAATAGGCCGCTGCAGCAGCACGAGCCTCTGGCCCAACTGCAGCTCTGAAAGCTCTTAGAGCGGCTTGCTTTCTTTGTCTTAATCTATCCGCTTCAGGATTTAATTTTATTAAATCATTAAAGCCATGGATTATCATGTTTTGAGCTTGCAAGGCTTGTGTTCGACATTGTTTTTGTACACTTTTAGTTGCTTGTAAAAGTACTAAAAACTGAAAAAAGTAATTTAATAGTAGGGCAAGGATGGGTAAAATAATTACGATGTAAATTATGGCTTGGCCTTTTTGACTCTGAGCTGTTTTTTGGCAATGTGTTTTTGTCCTAGAAAATCTTGAACCACTAAGATTGCCGATTGATGAGTCTTTGATTTTTGCCATTTAATTTTATTTACCTTAAAAAGAAATTGACCTTGTTTAAATTTTTTTAAAAAATATAATTCACATTGATGTTTCGACCTTCGACTTTCTTGGCATATCAAACTTTCGTATAGAGTATGCGAGGACCAAAGTTTCATCCAAAAATAAATGATGATATAAAATGTAAACTTTAACGAAAGCGTAATTAGAGCTCCTGCAAATAAGCTTTCTAATACGGCTTGGCCTTCTTGGTAATTTTTAATTCCCATTCGCGCTTTGACTAGAATTTCTGGTGAAGTCACTTAAATCTTTTTTAGAGTATAAACTTTCATGAACTTGACCTGTATCAACTTTACGTCCTGCCTTTCCTTGCAAAGATAACGTGATATTGGCTAGCTGAGCTGAAGTGACTTGGCCAAGTGCCCTGACAATGCCAATGGAAGCCACAGCTATGATGGCAACAAGTATTATATATTCGATTAGACCTTGGCCCTTTTGTGTTTTTACCGGGCAACGCCGACTTAACTTAATTCCCAAGGCGTTTTTAGCTCTTATATGAATTTTTGGGCGGGTTTTATTTGTTTTTGAAGTTAAAGGTAAAGATAAATGTTTGAGATTCATTTGCGCTCCGAGTTTTAGATTTTGATAAAGGTCTTAATCTAAACTTTAAGTTCAAAAGAAATAAATTTTTATTCTACAATTAAAAAAAGAAGGACTGAGGTTGTATCCGAAGAATGTTTAATTATCGGATAAATCAAGTTATTGTTTTTTACTTTTTTTGGCCGCAGCTTTTAGCTCTTTGGCTTTAAGCTTTCGTTCATTTAAGAGTTTATCGATGATATCATAAGCTTCAACTCGAAGGTCGTTTTCAAATACAAAACGATAAAAGCCCTCAATCTCGGGACTTTGACGTAATTTTTTGATATTTGTTGGCAAGCTTTCAGCTTGTACGAAATCGATATTTCCATCATTTGCGACTTTTACTTTGGCCATAGAAAACCTCTTAACCAATTACATAACTTAATGTAAAGCTTATGGCAATGTCTTCAGGGAGCTTACAATGATACGACTAGATGGAAAAAAATTAGCTCAACAAAAGTATCTAGCCTTATCAGAAAAGGTTGCCATTTTTAAATCCCAATATCAAAGAGTTCCAAAGCTTGCCGTAATCATAGTGGGTGATGATCCCGCAAGTCATGTTTATGTGAACAATAAAAGGTTGGCCTGTGAGCAAGTAGGAATGAGTTCTGCAATTGTAAATTTGCCGGCCCATGTTCAGGCCCATGAATTAAAAAATCAAATTGAGCTTTTGAATAAAGACTCGTCAGTGGACGGTTTTTTAGTTCAAATGCCTTTGCCACAAAATTTAAAAAGTTTCGATCCTGCGGATTATATTCAACCAGAAAAAGATGTTGATGGTTTAACTGCGTTAAATATGGGCTTAATGACACTAGGTAAAGCCCATCATGAACCTTGCACTCCAGAAGGTGTGATGGAATTGCTTAAGCACTACAACATTGAACTGATTGGTAAAAAAGCAGTGGTTGTGGGTCGAAGTACAACAGTAGGTTGGCCCATGGCTTATATGTTAACCAGAGCCAACTGCACCGTAACCGTGTGTCATAGCCGGACGCTGAACATCTCTGAATTCACCCGAAGTGCGGACATAGTTGTGGTGGCAGCAGGTCGGCCTCATCTTCTAAGTGCTAAGGATTTTAAAAAAGGGGCCGTGGTCGTAGATGTTGGCATTCATAAAAACCCCAATGGTAAAGGCTTAATTGGAGATGTAGATGATTTAGCTTTCGAGAAGGATCAGATTTATGCTATGACACCTGTTCCTGGTGGGGTGGGACCAATGACCGTGGCCCAGCTTATCACCCATACTTATTGGGCCGCAGAAAGAACAGAGATGAAAAAACTTAAGAATAACAATTAAATTTTATACAAGGACAGATCATGGCTTCGGAAGTAAACGCAATTTTAAAAACAGCATTGAACGAAACTCATCGAAAATTGGGTGGCAAAATGGTGGATTTTGCGGGATGGGATATGCCAGTTGAGTATTCAGGCTTAAGGCTTGAACATATTGCAACTCGAACTCATGTGGGTCTTTTTGATGTCTCGCACATGGGAGAAGTATTCATTGAAGGGTCCCATGCAATGCCTTTTTTGCAAGGGCTTCTGACCAACGATGTGTCTAAATGTGAGATTTTTCAAGCTCAGTATAACATGATGTTGAATGAAAAAGGCGGGGTCATAGATGATCTTATTGTTTATCGCTTAGAGGAAAAGAAGTTTTTATTGGTGGTCAATGCATCCAATAAAAATAAAGACTTTGAATTGATGCAAAAAGTAGCAAAGGATTTTTTAACAAAAGGTTCGTTAAATTCTTCGCATTTAATACTTGAAGATCAAAGCTCGGCTTGGTCTCAGCTTGCCGTTCAAGGACCTAAGGCTTTGCCCTTAATGGCTAAAATATTCCCGGAATGTACGGAAATAAAAAAATTTAGATTTAAAATTTTAAAGTGGCAAAACTTAGATTGGCTGGTTGCCAGAACTGGTTATACGGGTGAAGACGGATTCGAAGTCTATGGCCCAAATGGATCAGTAGAGTCTCTCTGGCAGGAAATTACCACCCTTGGTGTAGGATTTGGTCTTTTACCCTGTGGGCTAGGAGCTCGAAATACTCTTAGGATCGAAGCGGGCTTACCTTTGTATGGCAATGAAATCAATGACTCACAACTACCTCTAAATATAGGTATGAACTGGGCCTTAAAAACTACCAAAAAAGAGGCTTTTATGGGGCAACAGCCTCTCGCAACGGCCTTAGAAAACTTAACAGAAGAGAATGCCAAAAAGCTGGTTGGATTGATTTCTTTAGAAAAAGCTATTCCCAGGGACGGCTACCGAGTGTTAAGTTTTGACAAGACGCAGATTGGATTGGTAACTAGTGGAACTTATTCACCAAGTTTAAATCGTCCCATTGCGATGGCTTTAGTGGATACCTCATACACGAATGAAACTTGTTTAATTGAAGTTAGAAAGAATTTTGTTGAAGCAAAAATTGTAAATTTACCGTTTGTAAAAAAGAAATAGGAGCATTCACATATGGCGTATCGAGTACCTGAAGAATTATATTATACCAAAGATCATGAATGGGCTTTAGTAGATGAGAATATTGTTACAGTTGGCGTAACAGATTATGCTCAAGATACTTTAGGTGAAATTGTTTATGTTGAACTTCCAGAGGAAGGCCAAAAAGTGACACAAAACGAATCCTTCGGCGTCGTTGAGAGTGTTAAATCTGTAAATGATTTATTGGCCCCAGTTTCTGGAACCGTTATTGAAGTTAATACGTCTCTCAGTGAAAATCCTGGCACTATCAATGATGATGCATGGAACGAAGGCTGGTTGATTCGAATTGAAATGGATACCGAAAAAGAACTGGCCAGTTTAATTCGTGCTCCTGAATATAAAAAATTAATTCAAGATTAATCATAATTTTTTTGTGAAATCTTAGAAATGAGGTAATGGCTGTGAATTTTAGCAACAAAAATACAAGAGATAGCATTTCAATTTCTGTTAAAAGGCTTTTGGTTTCTACAACTAAGGTATGTTTGTTGCTATCAATGGCTTTTCCAAGTTTCGGTAATGCTATTGAAGTCGCCGAAAAAGCAATGGAGCTTATTAAGGAGTCTATTACTCTTGAGTTGATTCATAATCCAGCATTAAAAGACCCCCATGATACCCTTCCTTTGGAGTTAATATTTTCCAAACTAGAAGTTGTTCAGTTTTCAATTTTTGAAGAACCAACATCGGTTGAAACTCTTTTAATTTATACAATCAAGGTTCCTTACAAAACTGTGGAAGGTGAAACTGGTAACTTGTTGTGCAAGACGACTCTGGTTGTGGACAGTAATGGCCAAAAATCTAAGGGAGCAAAATGTGAAATTGAAAATTCAATGGGTCATGCAACCGAAGATAATGAAGGTGTTTTGATTGATGAGTAAAGATTTAATAAGTTCAAAATAGAACATAATTAAGTATTTTGGGCGATTTAAATTTTTTATTTTTTTAAACTTTTTAGTGTATTTTTTTTTAGGTTAAGTTACTCTAAGCTTTATTATTTAGCCCCGCTGGTGAAATTGGCAGACACGCTAGACTTAGGATCTAGTGCTGAAGGGCGTGGGGGTTCAAGTCCCTCGCGGGGCACCATTAGTCAAGGTTTGCGAACTATTACGGGTTTGCGTAAAACCACCAAAGCCACTCATTTTAAAATTCTGATCATCCAACTCATTTTTTGAATTACCACTTCTATCTTTGCCGATATCAATCAATTGGGCTGACTCTGAACACAAATAAAGGCGGGAGCCTAAATCAATAGGCTCCCACAAAAGACTGCTTTCGCAGACTTTAAATTGTATTTCAACAGACGTCTCACTTGGTATTACCTTATGAACAAGTCGCTTTATAAGTTTTGATTTCAACTCATGATCTCCATTATCTAAAACGTCCTTTATAGAACTTAAAAATGTACTGTATTTTTTAAACTCAATGGGTGGCTCATTGGAGCTGCCTCCGTTGTTTTTGATATTTTGTAATTCATTTTTAGCTTCAGCTTTCTTTGTCTCTATCAACTCCATTTGCTTATAAATGGGTGCTGCTGAAACAGATTTTGGAAGCTCTGCTAATCTCTCAGCTAGTGCTTCAAGCTGAGAGTTAAGTCCATAAATTTTTTGTTTTAAGTTTTCTAAAGTCTTAATTTCAGAGGACTTTTTATTAAGGCTTTGTGCTTTTTCTAAAAGACTTTTTGAAAACTCAGGACTTGTGATTAATTTTTTAACTTCACCTAAAACAAGCTCTTCTATTTTACTGGCTGAATATCTTTTTCTGCCACTGCATTCTAATAGCGGACTTGAAAGCGTGGCTTGTCTTTTTGTAGCCCACGAGTGTTCATAGTAGGCAACTTTTTTAGTAGCTCCATGGGCTGACTTTCCAGACAAATGACTTCCACAGTCCCCACAATGGGTGATGCCACTGACTAAATACGGATGCTTTCTAAAACTTTGGGGTTTCATTCGGGTGTTATTTTTAGATAAAATTTGACCGACTTTATTAAAAGTCTTTTTATCTATAATGGGCTCCCACACAGCTTTAGTCTCAAGCGTTTCACCAGCTTCTTCATAAAATTTTACAGCCAAGTAAAACTTATTTCTTAGAATGTGATGTAGATTGTCCACTGTAAACTGACCAAGCCGTTTGAACCTGCCACCACCACTGATGGATTTTTTAAGCTTAAACCCATTTTCATTTAACCATCTCGCTGTGGGCTGAAGACTTTCTTTTTTTAAAAAAACCTCAAAGGCTTTTTTAACTACTAAAGCCGCATCTTCATCAACATCTAAATACCCTGGCTTATCTTCAATCAGCTTATACCCAAAGGGCACAGATCCCCCATTATAAAGCCCACGCTTAGCCCGTGCGTTCATATTCGCAACAACTCGTTCCGAAACCTGTCTGCGTTCAAACTGCGCCATATTAGCCATAGAAAAAAGTAGCATTTCACCGGCCGCGGTTGTTGAATCAAAATTTTCACGCATTATCCCGAACGAAGTATTATGCCGAATTGGTCTGCATTTCTTTCATAAATACTAAGTATTTTTGTTATCTATCCATTATAAATTCGGCATAATTTTAAGCCACTGCAATAGTCGCCTTCAACCAAAACAGGAGGCATG
>JBGSLV010000061.1:0-9490 GCA_041740515.1 Bdellovibrionales bacterium
GCGTCCATGCCTGATGCTCCTTTTTGATGTTTTGGTTCTACAAAAATCAAATCAGAATTTCAGGCGGTTGTCTGGGGCTTTTTTTTTAAAGGTCTAGCTAACTTATCCACATTTTTCCCACAAATTCTAGAAAAAACCGATCAAAGGTGCTTTCAAAAACATTTAATTAATTTTAGGTTTTTCAGGTTTTGTTTTTTTAAAAAGCTTATCTGCAAGTTTATCGCTAAGTTTCTCGATTTTTTGGTTCATTGAGTTTTCTGAGCTTTTTTTAATTAAACCATTAACTGAACTGGTCTGATGACCCAGTTTTAAGTCAAGTTTGTTAATGTCTTTAAGTATATTGCTTTGTTGCTTTTCGATAGACGAGAATAGCTCTGATTTAAATATATTCGTCTTTTTCGAAATGGTATTTTCAAGCTGCGAAGTAAAAGAATTTAATTGTGCGGCAATTTGATTTTTTAATTCTTCTGAAATTTTTTCAGTTAAACTGGAAATGATTTTGAAATTTGGATTAGCAAGAGCTCCATGTAAAAAGATATCGACATCAAAGGAAGTAATGTTGGCAAAGATGGGTTGAAGAATCTTTTGTAGATCCGATTTGGAAGATTGGAATAAAAAATTAGCGTGGTTTAAACTATTTTTAACTGTCATATTATTTATTTGTTTTTCAATAAATGCCCCAGAGATCACACTTCGTGAAGAGGCTTTGTTTAAAAATAATTTTAATGACCCATCATTAATAATTTTAAAAGAACTGATAGGGTAGTCGGCCGCTATTTGAAAGGTTTCATTAATGGGATTTAAATGATGATTTAATTTAGCCTCTAACTGGACATTAAAAATATTATCGTTAGGTAGATCACCCTTAAATTTAACTTCAATAGGTTTATTAATAAGTTTCTGATCACTAGTAATATTTAATATTTCACCCTTAAAATTTTGCAAATCCTGATTTTTTTTAGCATCGCCTTTTAGTATAGTCTTCTTGATCCAAAACTTTGGACGCATGATGCTTCCAAAGTGTATAATTTGGGATTCGGCAACTCTTAAGCTTTTAATATCTGATTTAATGGCTTTTTCTTTTTTTGAAGCATCCATAACAACAATAATTTTATCTTGCAAAATTTGGGATTGGTTTTCAGATAAAACTTTGGAGGTCACTTGAGTTACTTTTTGCTCTGAATTTTTTCGGATCTGTTCTAACCAATAATTAAAAAGATAAAAACGAGTTGTGAGGGTTTCAGCAAAAAAATCTTGAGCTAAGGCCTCGGGGCTAATATCAGGAATTTTGAATTTCTCTTTAAGGATTTGTTTCTTCAAGTTTAAATCGCTTTCAAATTCATTTTTTATGCTTTTAAGATCTGCAACTTGAGTTTTAAAATTAGTATTTAAATCTTGGATTTCTGTTTTTTTAGTTTTAAGATCAGTTAAAATAGTTTTACCTAAAGCTAAGATTTCCAAAGGTTCTGCTTTAGCTTTGATTTTAAGTTCAATGTTTTTTATCTGATCTTCTATAGGTTTAAATTGATCTTTTTGAACTAGGTCTTCTATTTTATGTAAAACTTCTTTCTGAGATTTTAAGCGATTTTTATACTTAAGATTTAAGTCATCGATATTGAAGTCTTCAGCAAACTTTTTAAGTTCACTTTCAATGTCATTAGATTTAGAAAAAGATGCAATGTTATCTAAAATATTTCCTTTGGTTTTATTTGCAATAACGGCTTTTTTATTTTTATTTAAGTCCAGAGATAATGAAATTAATTTTTGAGTTTCAGGACTGACGTAGCCTGGACGCTTACGGAGTCGATTGACTTTAAGCCCAGTTAAAAAAGCCTCTTCAGTTGTGAATGATGCAAACATCAAATCTTGGGAATTTAGTTTAAAGCTAAGTTCACCAATCTCGAAAAGATTGTGGGAAGGTTTTTGATGGTTGGTAAATTGGATATTATTTATTACTAAGGAGATAGGATTTAAGGATAAAGATAGTGAGCTCATATTAACTTCGGCACCATAAATTTTCGAAATTGTTTTTTGAGCTAGCCATTTGAGGTGTATCTCGAAAAAAAAGGTAAAATATATTGTTAAAACTGTGAAAATTGCAGCTATTAGTAAAAGAGCTTCACTTCGAATAATTGATTTCTTTAAAGTTACTTTTTTGGGGCTCATAAAGACTCTAGGATATTGTTGTAATTTAGAAAAAAGCTCGTTTTTACAAATCCCTTGTAAATTTTGGTGTTTTTCATTTTGAGTACAATAGTTTTTTGATATTTTTGTACCAAGTAATTAAAGATCCATAAACACAAGGGGAATAGTATAAGGGCTAGTATTTGTCCGCCCATAACTAAAGTATCGTTATACTTTAACCAATGCATGACCGGCCATTGATAGAATTGAGTCCAAATACTTAAAAAACTAGGTGCTGTAAGTATTTTTAAACCAATTACATTCATTGGGGTTAAAATAGTTAAAGATAAGATAGAGAAGAAAAAATAACCTAAAAAATAAGCGCCCATTTGTACTCTAAAAAATACAACTAAAATAAGCGTCAGAAGTCCAAATACTGACATAAAACCAGCAAAAGCAGGGAACAGAGATAAACTTATCGCTAGTGCGATGTTAAAAGCACCCTCCTCGGCATGAAGAAGTCGAATCAATTTTATAACTTGTTTAAGAATATACATATTGGAAAACCTATCCTAACTTGACACCATCAAAATCGCTTAGTGTTCACAATTCTAACTTTAAGTCTTAGCGCTTAAAAGTCATTTTTTTATATATTTGTTTTTTTGCAAAAAGTTTGGCATTTTGAAATTCATGAAAGTAAATTCGTCCAATGTGACTAAGGCTATTATACCTGCCGGTGGATTGGGCAGTCGCTTTTTGCCAGTTTCTGCAGCTATTCCTAAAGAGATGTTTCCGGTCTTTGATAAACCCTTAATATATTACGCTATGGATGAGTTAAAAAGTGCGGGTGTCAAAGACGTTTTTATAGTTGTGAGTCCTTGGAAGTTACCTTTTTTTGAAAGTTTTTTTAATTTAAAAAATAGATACTCCCGATTAAGCGATGACCCATCAAAGTTAAACATAATACAAAAATTAGATTTTTTTAAATCTTGGCCTAAAGTTCACTTTGTTCTTCAACAAGAAGCCAAAGGTTTGGCTGAAGCCATTGGCTTATGTCAAAACCACATAGGAGAAGACCCCTTTTTTGTCATTTTACCTGATGAGGTTTTTATTAGCAGCAACATAGCAAACCCAAGTCAAAACTTACTTGCAACCTATTTGGAGTTTGGTCAAAGTGTTGTTGGTCTTTTTGAAGTTGCCCCAGAAGATGTAAAAAACTATGGCATTGCGGCTTTAGGCGATTGTCTTGGAGAGTCGACTTTTAAGCTTACAAAATTGGTTGAAAAACCCAGTGTTGATCAAGCACCAAGCCAGTATATGCTACCGGGGAGATATCTGTTTAAACCTGATTTTTGGCAAGCTATTGAAGAAGAGCTAGGACAGATAAGTTTACTTAAGGCTAACCAAGAGCTTCATATCACAAATGCTATGGACCGGATGGCCTTACAAAATCTATTAATTGGACACGTCATTAGGGGTGAGCGGTTTGATGCGGGTCGACCCGAGGGCTTACTAAGCCTGAGTCAGTTTGAATATTCACGATTTTAATTTTAAATGTGACTAGCGAGGTTCATTTTGTTTTATATCAAACAACACAATCTGTCATTTAAGATCGAACCAGACTTAAACTCCGCTTACACAGATTTTATTGAATCAAACCATTCCTTTGTGGCCGCCTTGCAAAATCAAATTCTATGGCAAGTGACAGGCGAATATGCTCAGTATCTGAAAGATAATTTCAACGAACTGGTTGTTGTGGGCATAGGCGGAAGCCACCTTGGTGCAGAATCTTTTATCAAAGCAATGACCTTTCCGAGAAAAGTTATGTTTTTTGAAAATCCTGACCCAGTAGGTTTAACCAGAAGATTCAATAATATTAAAGATTTATCTAAAACACATTTTTTATTTATTTCAAAAAGTGGAGGTACTTATGAAACTTTGGCCATTGCCAATTGGGTTATTGACCATTTGATTCAAGCTGAGATAGATGTCGCTAAACATTGCTCAGTTCTGACAGCAGCAAAAGATTCTTCGTTAAAGCTTTGGTCAGATCGTGTAGGTGCATGGTGTCTTATGATACCTCCTGAAGTTTCTGGTCGTTACTCTGTTTTAACTCCTGTAGGTATGTTACCCCTCATGTTTGCATTAGATAAACCTTTAGATGAATTTTTCACGGAGTTTTATTTAGGCGCAGATTCTGTTCTAAGTTCTGATCCTAGAGGACAAGAGTTGTCTCACATTTATAAAAATTTAATCTATGGGAATATTCAGACCTTAAATTTTTGGATTTATTCAGATCAAATGTACGGGTTTGGCAAATGGCTTAGGCAGTTATGGTCCGAAAGTTTAGGTCAGTCAAATTTACCTTATGGTCTAAACTTGCCTGTGTTGGTTTTGTGTAAAGGCGCAAGTGACCAACACTCATATTTGCAACAGGCCTTAGCTCAGAGTGCTAAAAGTGTAAACTTTGTTTTAACTTTAAAAACTTTAACTGATGATTTTAGCAATCAGGGTTTAGGGCAAGATCACTTTCATTCTAATTGGGGTTTTGAAGATCAATCTTTTCTTGAGGTTTTTAATTCTGAATCGATGGGTTTAATTAAAACTTTTAAGGAGTTAGAAATTCCTTTTGTGCATCTAGAACTTGAAGATGTTAGTTTTAAATCTTTGGTAGACTTTGTGCTTTTGCAACAGATTGTGATTGCAAGTCTAGGGCAATATTTAGGCATAAATCCATTTGAACAGCCCCAGGTTGAAGAGATGAAAAAACGAATATTCGAGCTGCAGAAGTCCAAAAATAAAGCAACTGTCATATAAAGTTTTGTATTTATTTGGATTTTAAACTACTAATGTAGAACTAGTATTTCATCTTTTTTTGTTACATAATATTTTTAAGTTTTGTTAGTAATTTTTTTTTCACATTTGGTGGCGTAGCTCAGTTGGATAGAGCAACAGCCTTCTAAGCTGTGGGTCGCAGGTTCGAATCCTGCCGCCATCACCAATTTAAGATACTTCTGAACATTTTTTTGCATATCCCAAATAGGATACTAAGATTGATTTAGTAGTTTTGAATTCAAAGTCCTTAGGCACGATCCCGCTTCGAATCATTTTGAAAAAAGCGCGGTTTAATTTTGGTCTTAAACCTGTGACTGTTTGGAATTCTAATTTGTTTTGGCTACACCAGCTTTGAACAGTTTTGTGATTGATAAATAAATCATAAGTATGCATTTGGGGTGGGGTGTTTTTAACAAACCATTCAACGCCTTTGATCACGACTAAATAGGCTAACCAATTTTGACTAAAAGTATGATAAAAAAACAAACCTCCGGGTTTTAAAACTTTAGCAATCTGTTGAACGATCTGTTCGGGTTCAGTGACATGCTCTAAAAAATCAAGGCAGATGACGACATCAAAAGTATCATTTTCAAATGGCAGTTTCCTGGCATCAGCTAAAATATAATCGACTGGGTAAGTACCAAATTTTTTAGCTGTATTTAAGGCACCAGCAGCAAGATCTATTCCTGTTAATTCGCCGCAATACTCAGCTAAGTAATTAGTTGCAAATCCAGCACCGCAACCCACATCTAAAACTTTAAGTGAATTTAAATTTTCATAGTGTTTTGAAATTTCAGACTTAATCCATGGAAGTTTGGTTTTGTTCTCAGCTCGTAGTAAGGCCACCGGATCATCATCAGCTAAATACCATCTGTCCCCAAGCTCGGTGTAAAACTCGTTGTTGATGGGGTGAGGGATTTGGATCTCTAATTTGTTATTTTCAATCTGATTCATGATTTAGTCCTTAAAGAGTTCCAATTCCAAAATACGATTTGGTATAAACAAAAAATTGAAAGTAAAAAAATCTGTCCGACTAAAAACTGTTCCCACGAGATATTCATAGATCCAATAGATGTATGCACAGACACATTGATTTCAGTCAGAGTGATCCAGACAAAAGCAAGGGCTACAAAGGTTAAGCCATGAGTTAAAAATAAAATGGAATGGAGCCACTGCTCGGCCCAAGAACATAATTTTTGATGAACAAACTCATCTTTGGTAACAAATAGACATGAAAATCCAGCTAACACAACGTACATAATGAGGGCCATACCTTGGGCAGGTACAAGTAGACAAAAGAAGTACACACTCAGAACAGTTATCGTGTCTAAGGGATGGCCTATCTTTTCCCAAAGGCCAAGTCCACGTTTGTGGTGGAAATAAAATTCGTCGACGGCCATAGCTAAGCCTTGAATGATAAATGGCAAGAGTACAATTAACCAATAGGTATTTAGGGCTGAGAGTAAATGGCTCATGTTATGATCTCAAATATTTTATAGTTGAAATATATATTTTTTTTTAAATTTACTACTTCTTATTTTTTTGTTTACAAGCAATTTTGAAAAAAAAATTATTTGGTCATTTCAAAAACGGCTCCGAAAAGACTTAATCCCGGTCCGAAAGCTAAGGATATAATCTTTTGTCCATTAGTATAGTTGTCATTATTTAGTACTTGCTGCCAAATATGGGGAAGTGTTGCAGACGACATATTACCCTTAGTGCGAAGGACTTCTTTGGACTCTTGAATTTGGTTGTCTCTTAATTCAAGAAGCATCGACACTTGCTCTAGAATTTTTGGTCCACCTGGATGTATGGCAAAAATAGCATCTTTCATCATCGTGTCTTTGTCTACGCCAGCTTTAGCGAAAATGGCGTCTAGGCCTTCGTGAATATTCATGGCTAATTTAAGAGGTACATCTCTTGAGATGCTCATATTGAATTTTTTGTCCCCAGGCACCCAGGTCATGTCTTCTTCGGAGTCAGCAATTCGAGATTCACCCACTGCTAATATTTTAAAACTAGGTTGATCAAGATAAGTTGGGCTACATTTGTAACCGATATAACCGTCGGCAAAAAGACTTTGCACAATAAGTTGCTCAGGCGTGAAATCTTGAGTTGAGAAGTGCAGAGTACAAAGCTCAGAATGAAAAACATCTACAGGCTTTTGACTGGATTTGCTTAAGGCATCGGCCATTCGAATGGACGGCATCGAAGCATAGCACCCCATATGGTAAGCATGAGTTATTTCAGTAGTGTGCCAGCCTTTTTTTGAACACACGCGCTGTAAGGGGCTAGGGGACAAATAGCCTGTGCAGCTGACATGGATTAAATGATCAGGTGGGGTGGTTTGATTTTGGGCCTCAAAGTATTGCTCCGCACGAAGGTTAACTTTTGTATCAAAAAACCTCATGCGTTCAGATAACCCAGTTCCAAGTTCGGCTTGGTCAGTGACTTTAAAAATAAGATTGCCTTCTAAATGGTTCCGAGTGAAGTCTTCAAGCTCTGTGAAACGGCTGGCGATCTGATCGTTAGCGACAGTATATTTTGCAATCCAATCTTCTAGTTTTTTGGGATCTAGAAGGCCTTGTTGATCCAAGGATCTTCCATAAGCAAAGCGCATCCATGATCTGGCATCATCCTGTTCAACTTTAAACTGAGGGGAGATAGATTTGAAATGACTTAAATACGAAAAAGCTTTCATAAGGCCGTCCTTTGAATATTCACTTTTATAACACAAGCGGGGTGTGAAGTATTGATTTAGATGTATTTGATAGCAATTACAGTGACGTAGTCGTCACCTTTGGGGCGTTTGATCAAAACCTCGTCGCCTACTTTTTTTCCCAGCAACGCTTTAGCAATAGGGCTCTTCCAGCTGAGCTTATGGCCAGTAGTATCAATTTCGTCTTCACCCACGATTTGATAGGTTTTGGTCAAACCGTCTTCATTTTCGATGGTGATAGTAGCCCCAAAAACGATTGTAGATGAGTTCAGTTTTTCTGGGTCCACGATTTCGGCTTTATCCATTCTTAAGGCCAAAAAACGAACGCGCTTGTCAATTTCACGTAAGCGTTTTTTGCCATACTGATAATCCGCATTTTCACTGCGGTCCCCGTTACTTGCAGCCCAAGTGACAGTTTCGACTATTTTAGGGCGTTCAACGTGAAACAACTGATGGGCTTCAGCTTTTAATTTCTCGAAACCTTTTCGGGTGATGTAATTTTTGTTTGATACGCTCATTGAGTTTTTTTTCTTCTTTTTAAGGGTTTAAAGTCTCAAATCTGCTCTTAAAGCCCTATCTCTTTTAAGAATAGATTTAAATCACAAATTTTTGTCTTGCTAATCTTTTTTGGATTTAAGTTCAGACAAACGATATATAAACCATCGGTTTTTGGGTGGTATGTCAAAAATCTTTCAAGTTTTTCGGCGTCTTGATCATGTGGCTTTCCAGATTTTATTTGTACGGCGTATGTTCTGTCTTCAATTTCAACAATTAGATCGACTTCATAACCAGATCTGGTTTTAAAGTAAGTTAAATTTAAAAGAACGTCTTTAGCCTTAGCCGAAGCCAAAATTTGAGATATAACTAGATGTTCGAAAAGAAATCCTTTTCGGTCCTCAGAAACAATAAAATTATTAAGTAGTCCGTTGAGAACCCCAGTGTCAAAAAAGTAAAACTTAGGTCTTTTCGTTTCATCAGCATTTGTTTTTAAGAAGATTTCAAGGCGATAGGCCACTAATGTGTCCTCTAAAATTTCATAAAAGCGTGAAACATTTTTCCTTTCTATTTTTACAGTTTTCGCAATTTTTGAAAAATCTGTGCTTTGACCAGCTGTGCTTGCTGCATGCATTAAAAAACGAGAAAATCCATGAAGGTCTCTCGTTAGAGCTTCGGCTTGAATCGCTTCTTTTAAGTATGTGCCTGAGTATGTCGCAAGTAATTTCTGAGCTTGGGTTTTTTTAGATATATAGGGCTCAGGTAAACAGCCGATGCTCAGGGCTTTCATGACGTCAAGCTTATGGTCAAGTTCCATGGAACATAAAGGACCCATGCTGTATGCTAAGATTCGTCCAGGTAGTAAATTGGCTTCGCCACGCTTTAGTTTTCGCGCGCTTGAGCCTGAAAGTAAAAACTTAGTTTTTTGTTTAATGGGCTGCTAATTATCTGAGCTCGCTAGGATTTGATTTGAAGTTTAAATAAGTTTGATCGTCGGCAAGGTTTGTTATTAAATCGGGCTTAAGAGCTCGAAGTAAAGTCGATTTTCCGACCTGCCTGGGACCTAAAAGCAGCACACTTTTTGTTGATTTTTGAATAACATTAGTAATTTTTCTTGCAATCATAGATTCATTACATCATGCAATTTGGACATTGAAAGTCCAGAACTACATGCAAAAGGGGTTTTTTCTAGAATTTGTGGGAAAAATGTGGATAAGTTAGCTAGACCTTTAAAAAAAAAGCCCCAGACAACCGCCTGAAATTCTGATTTGATTTTTGTAGAACCAAAACATCAAAAAGGAGCATCAGGCATGGACG
>JBGSLV010000062.1:0-16188 GCA_041740515.1 Bdellovibrionales bacterium
CGTCCATGCCTGATGCTCCTTTTTGATGTTTTGGTTCTACAAAAATCAAATCAGAATTTCAGGCGGTTGTCTGGGGCTTTTTTTTTAAAGGTCTAGCTAACTTATCCACATTTTTCCCACAAATTCTAGAAAAAACCCACCAAAAGGTGCCAGGTTCTTTTTTCCTACCCTAGGTTCCTAGAACTTAACCAAGAACCAAGGAAGCCTTGGTCCATTTTATTGCAACCTATTCTTTACTCATATAAAAAATGATCCATTTTAGAACACAATGGATGTTTGATTTTGAAAAACAAATACATTTGTTATTTGGAGACTAATCTATTTGAAGACTTCCTGAAACTATGGGCCTAAAAAAAACAAGTACTCATGGAACAATGAAGTAAGATGAAACAAGGGCCTTATGTTAAGGTAGCCAAATCATAAGAAAGCAAATTGTTCTTATGCCACAAAACAAGAAAAAAGAACCTGGCACCTAAGCTTAGTAGTGGGCTTTGTGGGCGATGGGGAAGCGGCGGCCGCGGCCAAAGGCATGATCAGTGACTTTAAGAACGGGTGGAGCTTGCCAGCGTTTAAACTCGCTTCGCATAAGAGCTTCTAAAGTCCATTTGTCGATTTTGTTTGTAGCTTTTTCCGCCTTTTCTACTATTTTGATCACCGACTGATCTAAAACTTTGTATTCAGGTAAAGAGTCTTGATCTTTTTGATTATCTTTAAGTTCAGCAGAAGGTGCTCGAGTTAAAATCTTAAGGGGTATAATCTCATTGTCCCTATTTATATAATCACACAACTGATAGACTTGAGTTTTGGTAAGGTCACCGATGGGGGCTAAGCCCCCGCACATATCACCATATAAAGTTGTGTAACCGACAGCCATTTCCGTTTTATTGCTGGTAGCAAGCAACATAGAGTGAGAATGATTTGAGAACGCCATTAAAATATCGGCCCGAATGCGGGCCTGAAGATTTTCATGAACTAGGCCAAATTTTTGAATATTAAAAGCGCCATCAATACTCTGTTTAAATTCAGCATAAAGATTTTCAATTGGAAAAAGTAAAAGTTCAGAACCAAAATTACGACAAAGTTTTTGGGCTAAATCATAACTCAAGTGAGGATTAAACCTCGTAGGTAATGCTATCGCTGTCACGTTCGATGACCCTAAAGCCTCACAAGCTAAAGCATAAACCAAAGCTGAATCGACGCCGCCACTAAGGCCCAGATGAGCTTTACTGAATCCCGTTTTGCTAAAAAAATCTTTAAGACCTAAAACTAAAGCCTTATGAATTTTTTCATTCTGTAAAAGTGTGAGCTTTTTTGCTGTTGTTGCCTTTTTGGTCAGATGTTGGTTTGTGGATAAGGCTGGTGTTTTTGTGGATAAAAGGGTTTCGAATTCAAAACTGTAAGAATCTTCTAGGAATGATTTGAGCTGATAAATAACTTCACCTTTTTTATTTATCAATACGGAAGAGCCATCAAAAATGGTTTCATCCTGGGCTCCAATTTGATTCACATAAATCATCGGTGACTTTGTAGATTTAGTAACGTTCTGAAAAACATTTAATCGTTGTTTTTCTTTAGAAATAGTAAAAGGTGAAGCGCTTAGGTTGATATGGAGATCTATTTTTTTTTGGTTTAACTTTAAAAATGGATTTTCTGCATAACTACTACGTTTATTGGTGTCCCAGGCCCAAATGTCTTCACAGATACTAACAAGAATATTTAAACCTTTTAATTTAAAATAATTTTTATTAAGGTCACCCGTTGCAAAGTGTCTTCCCTCATCAAATATATCGTAAGTAGGAAGTAAGGTCTTAGCAAAAATTTTAATAACTTTTTTATTTTGAACCAAAGCCACAGAATTTAAAAACTTTTTACCTTGTGATTTAGGGTTTTTAGTTACTAAACCTACTAAAAAAGATAATTTTGGAGGCGCATTTTTAACTAAAGACCTAAACGCTTTAAGTTGTTCATCGACTATGCTTTCACGTTCTAAAAGGTCTGCGGGGTAGTAGCCAAATAGAGCGCATTCAGAGAATATAACCAAATCCACTTTGTCTTTAGCCGCTTGTTTTAGATATTTTAACATTTGATCTTGATTGAATTTAAAATCCCCAAGCGTGGGGTTGAATTGAACAGCACAAATTTTCATATCACTGTTTTAACCCAAATAAATGGGGCTAACAACTGACAACTAACAACTAAAGACTACTGGCTGCCCCAACCCTTCCGAAGAGAGTTTAATTGGGTAGCTACCATTAAAATTAAAGCTAAAAGCAGTCCTCCGATTAAAAAGTATCTAAGATATAAACCAAAAGGAAAGCCTAAATCTATAGAATCGTTTGAAGCTTTATTATCATTATCGTCTTTGGTTATTGGAGCACTGAACGAACTCTTTCTTAAATCATCTCCTGCAAAGTTGTTACCCTTCTTCAAAGTTGATGTAGCTCCAGAACCTATGATGGCAGCTTCGGTTTGGTTGGGAGCTTTAATCATTCCAGATATACCTCGACCGTTGTCCTGTTGCACTGAATAGGGCACGCCTCGGCCTGAACCAGAGCTGTTTAATTCATTGGGTGTAAGAGTGGGATCGGCAGCAACTTTATCCCCAGTACTTGATCCTTTGGAACCCGAGGACGATCCTGATCCAAATCCAGGTGTAGCCGCATCCGCTCCTGTATTTGCACCAACGCGCGGTTTTGGACCTGAATTAGAACCACTACCACCGCTGCCACTACCATTCGAGTTAGCATTCTGATTACTGTTCGAGTTATTGCCATTGTTTGAATTGCTATTGTTAGAAGTTTTATTATTGGTCCCCGAACCTCCCCCGCTTCCGCCCCCACCACCTGTAGAAGTTGTCCCAATTCGACCAGAGGCAGTCATCGATTCAATGGTACATTCGGAATTAGGATTCGAATTTAAAGGTGGAGGCAGTTCGCCTGTTTCAAGAAGGCATTCGACATAGGATCCTGCATAATTTTGCATATAATCTCGAAGCTGAGGAATTAGCTTGGTTGCAACACCTAATAATAAGGTCAATGTCACAACCATCATTAGAATGTACTCGACCATAGCCTGGCCCTTGGTATTAAGCGGCCGCCAAGAGCTTGCAACTTTAAGAGATGAAGCTTTTTTAATAATAATCCGATAAATAAAAATAGGAGACAACTTTTTGATGTGGTCTAAAATATATGACAATGCTAAAGGCCTAAACCTATTCATAATATATTATCGGTTTATGTGCAAAACTTTTAAACTAAGTTGGAGTCTTGGTTTTGTTGTTGTTATATTTACTGGTTTTTGCTTTGCAGGAAATAGGGCTTATGCATCTATATTTTCAATGTTTAAAACCAAAGACTATCAAGGCATCATTGATAGATATGGTTCAAGCTATTTGACCTTAGCGTATAATGAATTAATCATATTAAGTGAAGCCTACAAAATTCAAAAAAACTATGACAAACAGATAAAAATTTTAAAACACTTAGATCTAAAAAAACCTAATTATTACAAAATTCATTTAGCTATTGCAGATGCTAGCAAAGCCAAAGTTTACGAGGCCATAACTGCAGGTGAAGATTATAAAATGTATCAACAGTCTTTAAGTGACGCGGTTGAATATTATCGGTCCGCAATAAATTTAAATCCAAAAGACATTTCACCCTATCAAAGTTTAATGACAATGTATAAAGATCAAGAGAATGTCCCAGAAGGCTTAGCTTTAACTAAAACAATGTTGGCGCAGTTTGGGGAAACTCCGAATATAGTTACGGATCTATGTGAATGGACTAGTAAATTTGGTCTGGTGGCGCAAACACAAAAAGCTTGTCTAAGGGCCTCTGAGCTTTCACCTTCTGATGCTAAACCTTTAGTTCATATGGCACTGTCCATAAGGGATTCCGGTGAGTTAGAAAAGTTTCAAACAGAAATTTTTAAAATCTATCAAAGGTTTCCTAACAGCGAAGATGTCATAGATCTTGTTGGGGCTGTTCATATTGAAAACAAAGATTATATAAATGCTGAAAAAGCACTGATAAAAAATAAGAACTCCAAACTTGAATCCTCAAGAATAAACTTAGCAACTGCATTTTACGAGAATGAAAAATTTGAAGAGGCTTTAAATTATTTTTCTGAATCATGCCCCATTGTTAACGAAGAACGAAGAAAATTATTAAGATATTTTGAATCAAGACTACGTCGCTTAGAAATTAATGGTATGGACAATATGGCTTTCAAATTTCAAAAAGAATTAAATTCATGCCGAGCTACCCCTGTAGTCATTACTGCGAGCAACAAAGTTAGGTCTAGTCATTTTAGTGAAGGTATTCGGTTGCCTTCCAACGCTCGAGATCTTGAAGGCAAAACTTTGCTAGAAAAACGTAGTAGTTATGAAAGGTCTAAAGAAAAGAAAAACCAAATACCCTTAAAAGTTCCAGCCCCAGTCCCAACAGGTGATATTCCAGAATAAGCCATCCACTTGAAATATTTAGATATTTTTATTTGGGCTTCAAGCAAAAATCGAGTTTTTTAAGAGAATTGATCTTGTCTTAAATTTTACAGCGCTTTTGCTATTAGAAATAGTGGAATTGGAATGATCCATTTTGATACAGATATCTGGTTTTGCAACAAAGGAATTTAAAATAAATAGCTTAAGTATTAAAAAATATTTGTTTCCTATTTAAGAAATTAAATCTCATTCCGATAAGTTTATAAGACTATTTTGGAGGATTATTATGAATGCAGTGAAAAAAAATTTAAAAGCACTTTGGAATGATGAATCAGCACAAGGAATGGTTGAGTACATTCTGATATTAGTGGCTGTGATTGGTTTTGTTATGATGATTCGAACTAGATTAAAAGGAACATTAGATACTGGTCTTAAAAACGTAGATGCTGGCGTTGGTCAATTTCAGGTTCAAGAGTAATCTATAAACGAATCAGAGTTGAGAAATCCGCTTATGTTTTCAACTTTAGATTATTCATTTTTTAAATAATAGATATTAAACTTGACGCTATAATATTTAAATAAACATTGACAGAGTTGTTTAGGTTTCAAATTATTTTTAGTTTAGTTTAGTTTAGTTTAGTTTAGTTTAGTTTAGTTTAGTTTAGTTTAGTTTAGTTTAGTTTAGTTTAGTTTAGTTTAGTTTAGTTTAGTTTAGTGAAACTTAGGAACATTCAAATATGAGCTTAGAGCTTACGGTATTAATTGCCTTTATTGGATTAGTTACCATCAGAGCCATGGTTGGTGATTCAGGACCTATTGGGGCTTTCCGTAGCTCGGGTTCTAGTCTTGGGGCCAGGATGGAGGTCGAAATGACAACCGGTCGTTGCTTTTCAGTGCCACGTGGTGGGGCGTCAGCTTGTACTTCTGTCATCACTTGGCAGTAATTTTCTACAATCAAATTTTTATAGAAATTTTAATCCACTTTAAGAGTTCTAATAAAAGTATATCATTTTGATTCAATATATTAAAAATATTACCGATAAGAAAGTATGTTTGTATATCCTACACTAGCTTATATATGGATCAGTCTTTTTCTAGTCGTATGCGCTGGATATGATTTTTACTCATCTAAAATTCCAAATAAATTTATTCTGATATCATTATCGGTTTCGATAGCAGCTCTTTTTCTTTTTATCCCGTATTCATCATGGTTCGTATCGCTTCAATCTTTTATCATTATGTTTGGAGTAGGGTTTTTACTTTTTTATTTTAAAGTTTTAGGTGGTGGCGATATTAAAGCATTATGTGTGGTATCGCTATTTTTAGCACCTCACCAATTGCAAGACTTCTTAACCTATTCACTGATATGGGGTGGGGCTTATGCTGTTATTTTTTACTTCATCACAGGGCAAATATTAAATGTTCTATCAAATACAATTGGCGTTTATCAAAAGATCACTTTAGCTAATAACAAAATGCCTTTTACATTCGGCATTGTACTAGGTTGGTTTTCGCTTTTCACCTTAGGAGTTCTTTCGTGGTGAATATAAGTGTAAAAACTAATTTAGCCATATTATCCAAAAGCCAAAAAGCTTTGGTGGATAAATTTAAATCTCAACGAAATCTTAAACTTATGCACAGACAACAAGGGCAAATTGCCATGGAAGGAGTGTTGATCATTGTTCTATTGCTTTCCATAACTATGTTTGCAAGTCGATATATTCGTGATCAGAATTTAATGGGAAAAATAATTTCTGAGCCTTGGCGACAGATTTCAGGAATGATGGCCACAGGTAATTGGAAGGCTCCACAAACCGCCTTAGATGAAAATCTTCACCCCCATGTAAATACCATGACTCGAGAGGGGGACTAATGCTGGGACAAATTAAATGTTTCATCCATGATTGCGCTTTCGACGTATTACAATACGGCTTCAGACTTATGAAAGCTAAAAATGTAAATTTTAGCAACACTGAAACTATGCCTTCATCTTCGAAAAAGAATTTAAAAAATCAAAAAGGGATTTTAACTATAGACTTCATTTTTTCGTTTATGATGGTCATGGGATTGTTTCAATTATTTTATGTTATTTCTTATACTTTTATGGTGGCTCATCTGACCCAGTATATAACTTTCGCCTCGGCACGTATGTTTTTTGCGGGTCACATTGATGTTCAAAGCCAAGCAGCTCTTGCGGAAAAAAAGTTTACCGATTTAACACAAAATACCTCAATGTCGAGTTTTTATCGTCGTGCTTTTAAAATTTCAAATTTTGAAGCCCGTGAATTTACAGAAATTGTAGCTCCATATCCAGAACGACAAAAGTATGTGGGTGTAAGAGTTAATTTTATTTCTAATATTCTAGATTTTAATGTTCCCTTACTTGGCAGAACAAATTCGGAACTTGATGGCCAAGCCTTTAGTGCGGATTTTAGTGCATTTTTGTACCGAGAGCCCACAGCTACAGAGTGTTTTAGATTTATAGAAGATAGGGCCAAAGCTATTTTAGACCTAAATGCTCGGTTTGGTCAGGCGGAGAAATTTGGTTTTACAACCAATACCTTTGGTGTTTTTGCAGACAATGGATGTTGAAATGAAGCCAACAAAAGCCAAAAAAAAGCATAATTCCGAACGAGGTCTTGCTGTTTTAGAAACAGTACCCATGATTTTTGTTTTTGTATCTTTAGTCGGTTTTACAATAGGATTTTATGGGGTTACTCAAAAAATGATTTTACACTCGATAGCTTCCCGAGCTTATGGTTTTGAACAGATACGTCATAGAGCCAATATCACTTATTTACGAGACGTTGGTACAGATGGTCCAATTAACAGTTATCAAATCACGCAACATAGATACTTTACCGTACGTGAACCTGGGACTGGTAATACATTTATTGCAGCCAAAATGGGATTGGATTATCGGGTTAGAAGTCCAGGTGGGGCTGCAAGTCCAGACGCCCACAATACTTCAGCTTACGGGGATATCCTCCGACAAAGAAGAAATGATCGACATTATTTTGATAGTGTTTGGGTCAAAGTAGGACATGGAATTTGCTTACGTGCAAATTGTGGAGAATAGATGAATCAGTCAGATACAAAAACACTTTGGATATCGGTTTTCTCAGCGTTGTTTGCCGTATTTTTATTGTACTCGTGGATGCAAGAAAAAAACAAAGAAGTAACTGTAAAATTTGGGAAAAGAAAAACGGTTGTCGTAGCTAAAAAAGATATTAATGAAATGTATCCAATGGATGAAACCTTAGTGGAAGTTAAAGAAATCCCAGAGGAATATGTTGGACCTCAAGCTGTCACCGATCCTGCCGAGCTTAGAGGTTATGTAGCTCTTGCACCTATACTAGCTGGGGAACAGATTTTACGAACTAAAATTTCGCAACCGGGTTCATTAACAGGTTTGTCTTATCAAGTATCGCCAGGCAAAAGAGCTATGACAATTCCAATAGATGCCATGAGAGGTGTAGCCAAACTTCTTAAACCTGGAGATCGAGTGGACCTAATCGCCGCTGTGACATCGGGAAATGGCCAAAATCAAAAGCGCGAAATCAAAGCCTTAATGCAAAACGTAATTATTTTAGCAACAGGAACGAATGTACAAAACCAGCTACCCGCTGATTATGAACTCGACAAATCAGGGACGAATTACCTAATCAAATCTTTAACTAAAAACACTAATTATGATTCGATCACTATTGAAGCTTCACCAGCAGAAGCCCAAAAATTAATTTTTATAATGTCGACAAATCCTGGGGATCTTTTTATGACTCTAAGAAATCCTTCAGATACAGGGGCTATTGGTAAACTGACGACTTCTGTTGAAGATGTTTTAGGTAGAACTTCAATTGTTGCCGCACCTATATCAGCCCCACAAAGATCTGCTGCTGGATCTTCACCTTATGAATTTGGCGGATCTTCAAACAATACACCAAATACCTTAGCACCAGCGCAGTCTAGACCAAGACCAAGGCCAACCAATCAGCCAAAAAGATTTAATAGTTTATAGGAGATTTAAAACTTGATTAAAAAGATTTTTACAATTTTCATAATGCTGACTTGGACGACTTTGGGTTTTTCAAAAACTCAAGATCGTTTTTTGTTTGAGCATGAAAAAAAAGATCTTTTACTTGGGATTTTTGAAGAGATTGAGATGCCAGATATGCCTGACCAGGCACGATTTAAAATTAATGATCGAACCTTTGCCAAATATATCGATATTTCCTGGGATAACGAAAAGAAAATTCTTCGTGTTCGACCAAAAAGAGAAGGATCAACTTTAGTTACATTTATTGATCGAAAAGATGAGAGTGTTATCAAACAGATTCGGTTTTTCGTGAATAGAAATGATTTAGATCGTGTAGCCAAAGAGATTAAATCGTTACTAGGTGACGTCGAAGGTATAGACATCAAAGTCTTAAACAACAGAGTCATCGTTGACGGTCAAATTATTTTACCAAGTGATATGAATCGAATTGTTTCTGTGGTTATGCAGTATCAAAAACAAGCCGTTAGTTTAGTAAGACTCAGTCCACTGGCGATGACGAAAATTGCGAATCTCATAGAAAGAGATATTAATAATCCTGAAATATCAGTTCGTGTTGTTAATTCATTTTTTATTTTAGAAGGCGTTGCCAGAGATCTTGATGAAAGAGACGAAGCCCTACGTATTGCCCAAGCTTATGTGCCCCGTGAAGTCTCGGAATTTGCTGACCCAGCACCTATCCCAGGCAGTTCTATTGTTAAGAAAAAACCAGTATCGGATGGAGATTATGTCCTTGGTCGAGTGATTAATCATTTAAGAATTCAGCCGGATCCGCCAAGTCGTCCACCCAAAGTTGTTCAAATTGTTGTTCATTTTGTTGAATTACAAAAAAGCTATTCTAGAGGTTTTAGTTTCCAATGGATTCCAACCATAGGTGATGGAACGGAGTATAGATATGAACGAGGCACCAACGGTGCGGCAACTACGGTAGGAACAATTACAGCTGTTATTAGTAATTTACTGCCGAAACTTGATTGGGCACGAGAGCATGGTCACGCCCGTGTTTTACGAAGTATTAGTCTTATAGTTGAAGACGGTAAAAAAGGATTTTTTCAAGCCAATAAATTAATTCCAGTATTGATTCAATCTTTAAATGGTCCTTCAACCGGTCAGCCGCGACCCGTAGGCGTTACACTTACAGTTACTCCAACTGTGACAGGTGCACGATCTGACATCATTGCTATGGATGTCGAGTTTAAATCAGGCGAAATTCTAGAGAATACAGCTGAAGGTCCATTAACTTCTGAAAATATTGTTAATACCAATGTAACAGTAAGATCAGGACAAAGTGCAGCTCTGGGTGGACTTGTCGAGAGTCGGTCGGGCAAAGATTACAACAAAACACCGGCAAGTAACACCAGTTCCCCACTATTCAAAATGTTAGCTTCTAAAGCTTCAAACCGTGGTCAGTCGCAGTTCGTGATGTTTCTTACGCCTTACATAAAAAGCAGCGCCAGCGTAGGTTCTGATAAAATCAAAAAGAAATTCCGACTCGATCAATAAATTTTACTTTATAGCATTGATTCATCAAAAAAATAACTTCATGATCCCGGCAATGCCATTCTCTAGAAAAACCTATACTTGCCAATTTCAAACTTTTAAAAAATTTGCAATCTTATCATTTTTATTTGGTTAATCATAAGAGTATAAATTCAAATAACAAATTTCTTTATGCCCATCTGTCTGTTTTTATGTTTCTCCTTTGTATTTTTGTATATATGTATCTTTATATCTATCAATGGATCTATGTATGAATCCAAAGCTTAGTTTTAATCTTAATCAAGACTCGACTTATGTGAGATCAAGCCAGTTTTTTCATTAGAGAGACTTTGTAAAATTTCTTATAAGTTTATTTGGACCTCACCAAGCGTGATGCGTTTTTTATCACCAAGATGGGCTAAATTAATTTAGCCCATCTTGGTGATAAAAATGGTGATGAGGCAGGACAGCCGTGTCCACATAAACTTATAAGAAATTTTACAAAGTCTCTCTAATTAAAAAAGCTGGCGGACGAGTTGAAAGCCCAGGTCGAGCCAAAAAACCTCAGTTTCTAGACTCTGGACTTTGTTAAAAAGTACCGAAAAGAGACATATATATGATGAGTAGATTAGTAAATAACTAATTAATGATAAGAAATATTCAATTATAATTGAGGTGAAATTTGTCTATCAGTAATGGATGTCACATGATAGGAATTTTAGGCTCTAAAGGTGGAGTTGGTAAAAGTGTTTTTGCTGCTAACTTTGCTATTGCCATTCAAAATGAACTCAAAGCTAAAACCTTACTTATTGATTTAGATGCTAAAACCTGTGGTGATCAGAATATTATTTTAGGAGTAAGACCTGAAAAAAACATAACTGATTTGTGTAGCTTAAGCTCGGCCTTAACACCTATTACTTTTAAAAATTATATCACTACACATGCATCCGGAATTGATTATTTAGCGTCCGTGACTGATCCAACCGCATCGATCAATATTGATGAGGATATTTTCTTTAAGTCACTATATACGTTCAGCCAATTTTATAAATATATAGTTGTCGATTTAGGTAATCAATTTTCATCTTTGCAACACAAAATTTTGGACGACATTAGCTCTGGCTTAATTGTCACTACCCCAGATATATTAACAGTTACACAGACAAAAAAACTTTTAAATGAAATGCTTACGGCCACCTATCCGGCTGAAATTTTTCAAATAGTGGTTAATAAAGCCCATGCAAGTGCTTTGAACCCAAAAATCATTGGTGATTCATTACGGCGACCAGTGCTATCAGCAATTCCTCAAGATGATGTTTTAGTGTATTCCTCTTTGAGCAATGGTTCGCCATTTTGTTATTCGAATCCAAGACATCCGGTCTCTTTAGCCCATAATGAAGTTATTAGAAAATTGACGGGGGGAGTGTTACAAAAATTAAAATCGATCTCGCAATCATCATCTTCTAAAAAACAAGATCAGCCTAGTTCAACGAGTTCATCTAGTACGCCCCAAAAAAAAACCAGCGATCATTTACAATTAAAAATCCAAATCCATAGTGAATTGATCAAAGATCCTGATCTTAAAAAAGATTTAAATAATACTAAAGGCGATCCTGAAAAAGAAAAATTATTAGAACTTAAAGCGCAGAAAATTATCACAAAACTGGTTGATCAATTTGCTGCAGGGATGAATAGAGATCTTAGAACACAAACGATCAAAGAAATATTAGACGAAGCCTTGAAACTTGGACCCTTAGAAGAACTTCTAGCTGATCCCACGATTACAGAAATTATGGTTAATGGCTGTGAAAAAATCTTTGTCGAAAAAAGTGGTAAGTTAACTTTAAGTTTAACCCGATTTACCAGTAATTTGCAGCTTAGGAATATTATTGAAAGAATAGTTACCCCTCTTGGCCGACGTATTGATGATAAAACACCATATGTCGATGCAAGACTTGCTGATGGCAGTCGAGTCAATGCCGTAATTGAGCCTCTAGCGATTGATGGCCCTGCTTTAACTATTCGAAAATTTTCCAAAGAAACTATAACTCATGAAAATTATCTAGCTTGGGGTTCAATGAGTAAAAGTATGGTTGATTTTCTTAGAATATGTGTGGAACAGGGACTAAATATTGTGATCTCTGGAGGAACAGGATCTGGTAAAACTACTTTATTAAATACCTTATCTGGATTTATCCCTTCAACTGAAAGAATTGTAACCATTGAAGACGCAGCTGAACTACAGTTAAAGCAAGAACATGTCGTTCGCCTAGAAACAAGGCCTGCAGGTATGGATGGGGCGAATGCTATAACCATTAGAGACTTGGTTAAAAACTCACTTCGTATGCGACCTAATAGAATTGTGGTTGGAGAGTGTCGTGATGGTGCTGCTTTAGATATGCTTTCGGCTATGAATACAGGACATGACGGCTCGATGACAACAGTACATGCCAATAATGCCAAAGAGGCCATTGGTCGATTGGAAACCTTGTGTTTAATGGCTGGAATGGAGCTGCCGGCAAAAGCAATCAAAGAGCAGATTGCCAGTGCCGTAAATCTTATTGTGCAAATTGGAAGATTGAGTGATGGAAGTCGTAAAGTTAAATCCATCACTGAGGTCGTCGGTATGCAAGGTGATGTAGTCACCTTAACAGAAATTTTTAAATTTAAAGAAGAAGGAACTGATATCAAACGTAAAATAGTTGGATCATTTCAATCTACCGGGTTAATGCCCACATTTATTGAAAAATTAGAAGCTAGAGGAGTGCAAATACCTCGAAGTATTTTTACTAATGAAAAAGCGCCAGAAAACCTGAATGCCAATAAAGTTTTAACTTCAGCTCGAAGAAAATTAAATCCTTTAGGTAAAGCCAGCGGGGAGGATTAGTCATGGCACTAATCCAGGAGTTTAAGGTATGAATTTTGAACAGCAATTATTAAATCAACTGACAGAAATTTTTGGTAAATCTTGGGTCACCTTACCTTTATTTGGACTTGCCGTGTTTGTAAGTGCTTTGTTTGGTAGTCCTATAATTTATAACTATATGGCAAAAAAGACTTTAGAGTCCAAAGCCGAGATTGAACGACTGTTTGATCTTATGGACACCGAAGTGGAAGATAAAAAATTATTAATCACCTTACTTTTACTTAGCTATGGTCTAGGTTTTATGGTGTTTCTTTTGCTTTGGCCGAATATTCAACTAGGATTTTTATTAGGTGTAATAGCCGTTTTTGTGGGACTTAAAGCCCCGGTCATTTATATTAAAAGTTTATACGAAAAACGTTGTTCAAGGGTTGTTGAACAGATGGTAGACGGTATGACCATTATGGCCAACAGTGTGAAAGCGGGACTAGGAGTGACTCAAGGTATGGAGCGTGTGGCCCAGAACATTAAGGGTCCATTATCCCAAGAGTTTAACAGTGCTCTTGCTCGCATTAGGTTAGGAATGACGGTTGAGGACTCGTTAAATATTTTCGCCGATAGAGTTCCAAGGCAAGATGTCCAGATGTTAGTGACTGCGATTAATATTTTAAGAGAAACGGGTGGTAACTTAGGTGAAACTTTTGAAACCATAAATATGGTTGTCAGAGAAAGACAGAAAGTTGAAAAGAAAATCGAAGCTATGACCGCGCAAGGAACAATGCAAGGAATAATTATTTCCGCAGTTCCATTTTTGCTTTTAGGAATTTTTAAAGTTATGGATCCAAAATTCATTGAACCTCTATTTACCACAACACCGGGTATGCTGGCGCTATTAGGCGTATTTGTTTTAGTGGTAATAGGTGGGGTAGTAATTAAAAAAATTGTAACTATTAAAGTTTAAACAGGTGCACAAACACGATTAAAAAAATGAGTTAAAAAAGTTTGAGCAGGATTAAGTATTTACGCAGGAGAAAACAATAATGATTCAACGAGCTAAATTGGGTGTGCTCCTATTTATACAAGCCATTTGTCTAAATAGCTATGCATTGATTGATATGAAAGACGCCAATTACGTTGAGACTTGGACAGACTTAGATTTAGGTGGTCCAGGTTATGTTCTTAAAGTTGAGCGCACTTATAATAGTAGATCTATTTACGATGGTATTTTTGGTTTTGGTTGGTGCTCAGATTTTGAAACTCGACTAGAAGTAACTCCTGACTCAAAGATTAAAGCTATTGAATGTGGTGGCGGGTTAGAAATATTCTTTTCCACTAAGGACAGCGGAGCTTTTAGTTTAGATGAAATCGTGAGTAAAATTATTGAAAAGATTAAAATTGATAAAAAAGATGCTAATTTAAAACCACAATATTACACGAACCTAGAAGCAGAATTAAGATCCAATCAATTTCTTCGTGAAGCTTTAGCTAATGAAATGGGATTTAAAGGTAAAATAACGAAAGGAAAAACTTACTTCACATCAGGACGTGGGTCAGAGCGCTTGATAGTTAATGAAGATTCATTCAAAAGAGTGCTTTCTGATGGGACTTATCAACTATTTGATAGCAAAGGTAGATTAGTAGCCTTGTATGATAATGCTAAAAATTTTATAAAGTTGAATTATACCAATGATAAATTAGTGAGTGTGTTGGATAATAAATCTAGACGCCTTGATTTTATCTATAATCCAAATAATGCAAAAGTTGCAAAAATTGTCGCAACCCCAGCTAATATCACTGTGCAATACACTTACAAAGCTCATGATCTAGCAACGGCTCAAAGTCCAAGAAGTGGTAACTATTCTTATAAGTACGATGATTTGCATAATATGACGGAAGCGAAATACCCGGATCAGACAACTAAAAAGTTTACTTATAACCAAGATAAAGATTGGGTTGTAGGTTTTGTGGATCAGCAAGGTTGTACTGAATCTTACGCGTACAGAGATTCTGAGGATGATCCAAGAAATCATTATTGGTCTGAAGTAAAAAAAACGTGTAAAGGAAAAGTCACCAACGAATCCAAATATGAGTTTTGGCATAAAGAAAAAGCGGATAAATCCGGTAAATATTTAGCCCGTGTTAAATCTATAGTAAATGGTTTGGTTACGGATGTGAAATATCATCCTGAATTTGGTCGACCGGTCTTTAAACAAGATGGCAAAGAGGTCGCATATTATGATTACTACTCCAATGGTTTGCTGAGAACACGAAAAAATGAAAGTGAAAATTTGAAATACTACTATAAAAACGCCTGCAATAAAGTGTCCAAAATTATTCAAGAAAACTATTTAAAACGAAAAGTAGCTTCATCTGTAACGACAAATTATGTTTATTATATGCCGTCTTGTAATTTAAAAGTGGCTGCTAATTCAAGAGGTGAATCCGCTCAATTAAGTTATGACAGTTCAGGAAGAATTTACATGGTTGCAGATCATACTAAAAAAATTCTAAAGATTAGCTATGATAAGGAGTCGGGTAAACCCAATGTTCTGACTCGACCCGGTTTAGGAGCTATTGCTGTGAAGTACAATGAACAAGGTGATATTGCTTCGGTGATTAGTAAAGAAGGGGCCGCAGTAGCTACTCAGGTCGCAACAGTATTTAATAATATACTTCGAGTCATAGGCCCTGCCGCTAATGACATAAGTATTTAGGAAACCAAAAATTGAAATTAATTCTTTTAGTTTACATATTATTACTAAGTTTTTCAGTCCAAGCTCGGGGGCTGAGGTCACAGAATAATATTGGCGGATTAAAAAATGAGGACCCCTTCCAAAATTTTAATAAAGGCGGTTCGAACGCTTCTCTTAGAGATCAAGTTGAGACAAGGAGAAGACTGGAAGAGTTGGGTTACGGACCAATGAAAAATGGAAACAAAGATAATTCGAAGAAGAGAAAGTCTGACATCATTTATTAAAGATACTACTTTCAAAAAAATTTCCATTTATGAGATTAACTTTTTATTGAAATTTTTTTCGAGTAAATTAAGGCTTGAACATTATATTCCGTTCTTTTTTGGGAACTATAGTTTAAGCTAAATCTAATGCATTCACTAAATTTTAAGTGATTTGAACTTCCTCAACAATTTGGTATACAAGTTGCTTTACTAAATAAAAACTAATTTAGCAAAGGGGTATATCCAATGGCAGTGGGTTTTTTCTAGAATTTGTGGGAAAAATGTGGATAAGTTAGCTAGACCTTTAAAAAAAAAGCCCCAGACAACCGCCTGAAATTCTGATTTGATTTTTGTAGAACCAAAACATCAAAAAGGAGCATCAGGCATGGACG
>JBGSLV010000063.1:0-15483 GCA_041740515.1 Bdellovibrionales bacterium
TCAAGGATTTAAAGCTGAAAGACTTAACCCTGAAAATAACGGCTCAAAAAATCTTGACGTCCAGAATAGACGGTATATCTCCGCCGCCTTAAAATTTCATATTTGGACCAGAGATAAAGGTAAATGCACTAAGTGTGAATCTAAAACGAATTTAAATTATGATCACAGAAGGCCTATCGCTTTGGGCGGAAGTACAGATTCCAATAATTTAAGACTGCTTTGTTTTCACTGTAATCAGCGCTCGCGAATAGAGGCTAGGTTATAGAATGATTAACCTAGATTTTGCAGGAGCCTTTATATTATGAGGGATGTCTCACTTATTTTATCCTAGACCAGGTCAACTAGACCCGACGATGTCATGAAGGCGTAGAGGTCTAGAGAGAAACAGAGGGGTTAATTATTAACGAAAAATGTCACTCAAAATGACCCTAATTACAAATAATGGCTTTTAAATGCATTTAAATCACAATGCAGGTTGGTCTAAACTTTGCCTTAACACATGAGCTGATTTTAACTGTACGTAATTAGGAGAATTATAACATGATGACAAGATATGGAATCTGCCCAGTTTGTGGCTCTCATATTTCTGAAGACCGACATGAAAATGGATGGGTTTTGTGTGAATGCGGATGGCTTGGTTCCCATAATACTGAGAAGTACGAAAGTGACACACAAAAAAAATCTGTACTTTGGATCATGTCCGTATCAGTCATAATCTTAGTTGGATTTATGCACAGCACACGATGGGGCAACGACGCTTTAACTGTTATTCCTTACCAAGTAAAAAATATATTAGCTATTGCAGATCAACCTACCACATTGGTTTACTCTGAAATCGCATTTAAACATAGACATTATGAATTGAGTGAAAAATTAGTCTCTAAATGGGCAGAAAAAGAAAACACACCCGAAGCTTGGGAAAAGCTAGCTGTGCTTAGAACTCAGATGAAGAGTTATAATTCTGCAGTGATAGCATTTGAAAGGTATTACCAATTAGAGGGAAAAAATCCTTTAACTATGTTTCAATATGCTAAAGTTTTACAAGAGTTAGATAGAAATGATTTAGCTGAACAGATTTATGTTCATATAGTTGGACTTGATCCCGAAACCTATCAAAGAACTGTTGTTGAGGAACTTGTACGACTTTTAATTAATCAACAGCGTTTTAAAGATGCACAAAATATTTTAACTCAACTTAGTAAACCAAATATGGAATTGCCATCTCATTTGATCCGTCAAAAGGAATTTGTCGAGCAACTCTTAAACGACAAAAAGGCAGAAACTACTCCTTCACAATCTTAATTTAAATTATTAACTAGACTCCCCACCAAGGTTTAACTTCTACTGCGGCTCCCCCTCTGCGCTAGAAGTAAAACCTTGGATTTTTTTTAGTTAAATTTAAAAAATCAAAAATAGAGATATTAGTATATTTTGTCTGAAAAGAGAGATTCAATCAGACTAATTACGTTGATTTAAGCTTTCTATATATTATTTTATTTGTTTATTTACGACAAATTTCAACTCATAAGATGACTCTTTACTTTTATGAGTACATTCCGATAAGGATTGGTAAAATATTTTTTAAAAGTTTAACTGGTAATTGTGGTTTCCTCCAATACTTCAGCATGCATGGGTCTAAATGCAGAAACACTTAGCTTTTTTAAAACACTAATCGAAGAAATTAATAATGTACAAATCATCGCAAAAGTTCGGATTGTTTCTACTAAAATAGAAAGTATAAAACGAATAACTAAAGCTGATGTGGTACTAGCTGTTTCGCAAAATTGTCACACAATTCTATAATTTGCTAACTTTTGGTCCCATACGAAAATATTTTTTTAATTCTAGAATTTAAATTGGCTTGGAATTTGCTATAAATTTGAGATTGTTTATTTCAAAAAATGATCTGAGCTCAAGATTTTTTACATACGAAAAAATAAGACAGAGGCTAAATAAAATAAAATGAAATTTAATTCAAATTTTTTTATTATTTTTACAAAATATTTTTGCCTTATTTGGCTTGGACTAAATGGAATCAATTCATATGCCCAAGATCAAGACTCTTTAGGTCCGATACTTTCTCATATAATCAGAAACAAAGGCGAACCACCAAACAAAGATAAAAGAAGTCTTGACGTTTGGTTCAATAAAAATATTAATCTTTTTTTCGATGATGTGGACGAGGAAATTCGAAGGCTGCTCAGAGCCAACTCAATCGCAGAAGCGGCATTTATGCGCTACTATTTGGCCTTTAGTATATTTAACCCAAAAAGGTACACAATTGAAAAAGTTGAAAATCAGTTAAAAGGTCAATACAGTGAATATGTTTATCAACCTTCAATCTTAGAAATTGAAAGTGCACTAAAATTAATTTTAATAAAAAGTTTAATAAATGGACCTAGTTCAGACATTATCTTAGTTGCATCCGATGATTTTCTTAAAGAGACCGCTCACAACCTTATTTATTCTGAAGATCGCTTACAACGCATTCCTGAACAAAAATTTGTAACACTTTATTTTGATATTACGCGAGGTCTTGAAATATCCATTTCGGAGGATTCACAAACCGAGCAACAGCAAGTAGTTCTAAATGTAAGTTTATTTATCCATCAAGAAAAAGGGACCTATGTAGAAAATTACCGCCGAACTCCTTCGAATGAACTAGTTATGCAATGGCTTAATGCTTACTACGATGAGATAATGTTGGCTTTGTCGGCGGCAGGAATAACGAATTTAAATCGAAGCAGATCGCAGTTTTATGATGAAGACACTATAGATCGCCAAACGACAGAAGGATCTAAAGATCAGTCATATATACAGGGTCACTTCTATTTGCAGTTTGATCCTCCCAGCTTGAGTGTAGACTTAGTTAGGATTCTTCGGAATGTTTTGCAGCTCCCCTCTTTAAATCCAAAGACTAACATTCCTGCCGAGCTTATAAATAATCCAGAAACTAACAGTTGTAGTCATTACCTAAAGTTTAGATAGTTTGTTTCAAAATATTGCGACTAGCGGAAGCCCCTGTTCTTCTAGAGAATCACTAACCATGAAAATCAAGTATTTAAATTTAGCTCTAAAGAAAGCTTAATTAATTCATTTATTTATTCTTAAAATTTAAAGTTATAATTTATTTCCTAAAGAGCTTAAAACCAAAAAACGAGTTCATTGGCACAAAGCTTTGCATGATTGGATTATCTGACACTAATTCTATTAAAATTATTTAAAACCAAAAGCACTTTAAAATTTGCAAAGCAAGTGCCAATGGTGTCCGAGTTTTTTTGGTTTTAAGCTCTTTTGGAAATAAATTATAACTTTAAATTTTAAGAATAAATAAAAGATCTAAGCTTTAAATTTAGCGCGGATTTGGCGAACAATTTCGGCGGCTTCGTCTTTGCCGCCCAAACCAAACGCAATCCCCGCCCCTAAGGCCAAAGATCCTAAGATCATCCCAAAAGCTATATTTACGATCTCATCAGCAAGTCCCATTCGTTTTAAAGCCATGGCACCTACAAGCACTAAAATTCCAGTTCGTGCTAGGAAGGCTAGTAAATGCGAATTAGGAGCCGATGAGGATTTGATGGTTTGAGTTACAATATTGGCTACAAAAAGTCCTATGCCAAAAATCACAAGACCAAAAAGAACTTGTCCAGCAAAGATTGTTACGTCTTTAACAATCTCTGACACCGAAGTTAATTCCAGCTGATTTAAAGCTTCAATGATGGCAAAAAACATTAACCCATAAAATGCAATAAGGCCTGCGATTTGCGACGGCGAGGCTTTACCAAAGGAAGCTTCAAATCCAAGTTTGAGTAAAATATTATTAAATCCCAAGCCTTCTAAAACTTGGGATATTATTTGTCGAACCACATTGGCGATAAAATAAGTCACAAATAGTAAAAACAAGGCGTAAAGTAAGCTTGGGACAGCGGCGAAGAATTGGTTTAAAATTAGAATAATAGGTTCAGTGATCGCATCTAAACTTAATTTTTTTAAAGCTTCGACAAAAACTAAAATCAACACTATGGCATAAGCCAAAGTCCCACCCAATTTAGAAAATTTAACTCCACCGGTGACCTGATCCATTTGCATGCGCATTAAAGCAGAGTCAGCACCGATAGACAGAAGTAAGCCGGTAACAACCTCTTTGATAATTTTAGCGACAAACCATCCAACCGCTAAAACAATAGCCGCACCAAAAAGTTTAGGCATAAAGCTTAAAGTATTTTCTACCATCACTAGAATAGGTTGGCTCATATCCTGAAGACCCAACCCAGACAAAATAGCTGGCAAAAACACTAAAAATACAATGCCGTAACCCATTTCACTTAAAGATTTCGTGAAGCTAAATGTGATCGCTTCACCCGCATCAAGCTTGGACCCAATTCGTTCGTCAAGCTTAAATTTGGTGCCAAAAAATGCAATCCCTTTGCGAGTGATCGAAGCGGCAATCAAGGCAAAAATCAAAGGACTCATGGCTCGTGCCACTAGGAAAATAAGATGACCAGAAACGGCTAAAACATTATCAAAAAAGTTGTCGATCTCTGTCAGGTTAGCTAATTGAGATGCAATTTTGAAAAGGAAAATAAGACCCACAAAAAATATAATCCGCGCCAGAACTTTTTCAACATTGAATTTAAAAGCGATGCTTTCAAAAAAATAATTAATTTTCAAAGCACTTAAAACATGGCGACGTAACACATAGGCCATCAGGCTTAAAATAACCCAACCTAAAATGAGAACGCCGATAGCGATGATGATATTGACCCCATGCTCTTGTACATACTGAGTGTAGCTTGCCATAAACTCTTGCGTTTCCATTTTGCCCCTCACTAAAATCTGACATTAAGAATTTTTTAAATATGTCATAGCTTCATTATATGAACTGCAGCTTAAAGAAGTAAAATGGTGGAATTTATAGCTGCAACTTTAACGCATTGACTAAAAAAACTTCAAGTTGCTTTCCATGCAGTTTCTCTTAGAAATAAGAGCATGGAAATTAGAAATATTGCGATTATTGCTCACGTTGACCATGGTAAAACCACACTTGTAGATTTTTTATTACGCCAAAGCGGTGCTTTTAGAGACAATGAAGCCACTGAAGAACGTATGATGGACTCGATGGATCTTGAAAGAGAACGTGGGATTACCATTGCGGCAAAAAATGCTTCATTTATTTATAATGACGTTAAAGTAAACATTGTAGATACCCCAGGACACAGTGATTTCGGGGGCGAAGTTGAACGAATTTTAGATATGGTGGACGGCGCTATTTTGCTTGTGGATGCCAGCGAAGGCCCCCTACCCCAGACAAGGTTTGTGTTAAAAAAAGCCTTAGCGCAGAATAAAAAAATCATTTTATGTGTGAATAAGATTGATCGAAAAGACCAACGGGCTGACGCGGTTTTAGATGAAGTCTTTAATCTTTTTATCGATCTTGAAGCGACGGACGAGCAAGTTAATTTTAAAACCATTTTTGCCATTGCTCGTGAAGGTAAAGCGTCCCAAGATTTCGAAAAAGTGACTCAGACAGAAAGTCTTAAAGAACTTTTTGACCTCATCATTTCAGAAGTACCTGCACCTAAAGTGGACCTAAATGCTCCATTTCAAATGCTGATCACCAACATTGGATACAATCCCTACGTTGGTCGCTTAGCCATCGGACGCATTCAAGCGGGTTCCGTTAAACTTGGCGATAGATTAAGTTTACACCAAGAGGGTGGACTTATTAAGCCTTATAAAGTCACGTCACTGTTAGCTTATAGCCGAAACCAACAGGTCGAAGTTAAGGAACTCAATGCCGGTGATATTGGAATTTTATCAGGATATGAAGACATTATGATTGGAGATACAATCTCTTCACCAGAAGTGACTGTGCCACTACCTCGAGTGAATGTGGATGAACCCACTGTTGGTATTTTTATGTCGGTTAATAACGGTCCTTTTGCTGGTAAAGAAGGTAAATTTGTGACCTCTAGAAAAATCAAAGAGCGCCTAGACAAAGAGTTATTAACTAATTTGTCCTTAAAAGTGGAAGCCACAGAAAGTGCTGATACATTTAAAGTTATTGCACGAGGTGAACTTCAGATTGCCATCCTTCTAGAGCAGATGCGTCGGGAAGGTTATGAGGTTTTAGTCTCTCAGCCACAAGTTATTTTCAAAACCGAAAATGGTGTTAAACTTGAACCTTTTGACTTGGTTTATGTGGACGTGGAAGAGAATTACCTTGGAACTGTGACTCAAAAGTTACAACAGCGAAAAGGTATTTTGACTGAAATGAACAATAAAGGTCATGGTCGGGCTAGTGCGGTCTTTAGAATTCCGGCTCGGGGTTTGATTGGTTATCGATCTGAATTTATGACCGACACTCGAGGAACAGGATTATTAAATTCCCAATATGATGGCTACGATGAGTACCGTGGGGATATTCAAAAACGTTTTGCAGGTCGAATGGTTTCGGATCGTCAGGGTAAAGCCACTCCTTACTCATTATTCCACCTTGAAGATCGCGGAGCCTTATTTATTGACGGCACTGTGCAGGTTTATAAAGGGATGATTATTGGAGATTACAACAAAGGTGGCGAACTGAACGTGAACGTGTGTCGCGAGAAGAAACTTACCAATGTCAGAGCCTCTGGTACAGATGAACATATTAAACTTAGCCCTATTAAGCCCATTACCATCGAATATGCCTTGGAATGGATCATTGAAGACGAGCTGATTGAAATCACGCCCCTTAACATCCGAATGCGCTTAAAGAATTGTAACTAAATTCACTTGAGCAAAAATTGATTTAAGTAAAAAAAGTGTCCAAAGACTTCTAAGCTTGAAGTCTTTGGACACTTTTTTTACTTTTGAAGTTAGTTTTGTGAGAATTTAAATTTTCGACTGCATAAGCCATAATTCCAATTGCAATACCCAGAAGGTGCAATAAGGGATGAAAATTTAAGTTGTCGCAACACTAGATAATTCTATGCTCAAAAAGCGATTCCCCTTGAATCAAAAGTTACTATTAAACATCCGAAATTCGGATGTTTAAGCTTATATCTTGATTGTTCTCTGTTTCGTCACACCTAAGCCTTTGCAGTTTTATAAAACACACTTGAAAAAAAATAGTGTTTATAAAACTTTACCAAGGGGGGCTAGATGTGGTTACAGAATAAAAGGCAAAAAGAAATTATATCTTCAAAAAAATTAAAAAAAGTTTCGTTAAATTCTTTAGAGGATCAATTAAGAAACTTGCCTCATAATAACCAGGACATTAAAAATTTTTACAAATATCGAACTCTAAGTTTGGGAAGTTATAAAATGTTTTTTAAAATAGAAAACAATGAACTCGTATATAAATTTTTATAAATAAAAAGCAATTAATTAGTTAATTAGTTAGTTACAATCTCATGCCGCGAGTTGCTGGCGTAGGGTTACCATCGTAATTGTAAGCACAACCCCCTATCAATTTAGGGGCCCATTTGCACCAAGACTCTATTGGTAATCCTTTACAGCCTTTAGTGGTGTTTCCAGAAGAGTATGATATCGAGTGTAAACGAGCCATTCTAGGTGAACCTGGCGGATTACAGGCATTACCATTGCTGTCTTTAAATAGAATTGGGTTATTTGGGTTATCAAGAACGTTTTGTTCGCTCAAGTTGTCATTAAAACCTTTTTCAAGTCCATGAAAAAAAATCCGGTTATGTTTAAATCCAGGATTTCTTGCACCACATTGGGGCCAACTTGACGGAACCATGTTCCCATTCCTATCCTCCATCATAGTGTCTGGCCGATAATCCGAGTTGCCGATCTTCATAAAACCTCTAGGAGATGCGTTAGAGCCGCAGTCATTACTCACACCTTGACCTTCCCCTGCCCAAAAAAAATCTTTTATGATGGTTTTACCTGTGCTCGTGATTTCAACAATGTAGTTTAAATTATTTCCAGTGCCGTTGCTTAAATTGGCGATTATCCCGTATTTTTTTTCATTTCCCTTTGGAAGGCACTCAGGATTATTTTTAACAAAATAGCTAAACTGCGCCCTAGCTTCTTTCATACTACCTTTACCACCAACATAGTTTACATCTATGGCCGAAGGAGAGCGGCCTTGAAACGCTCGACGATCACAGTCAGTGCACGTCCCCGCTTCGGTTCGACTGTCTGCACCCATAGTCCCTTTAAACCAAGAGGACGCATTGACTTGTTTTAAAGCTATAAATGTGAGAACCGCAGAAAGCACAAACTTCATAGGTTTATTATCGGCCAAAACCAGGAATTTTATAAGTTTATGCTTTCAAAAATTATCGATTTAGCCTAGACCAATCGCCAGTCCAAGGCGTTATCGCGCTCCATTTGTTGGATCTGCAGTAGCTGGGGGGGCGATATAGGTACTTTGCTGAGTGTAGTGTTTACATTCAAGTTTAAAAAAGGAGTTATTTTTTTGAATTTGTTTAATCAAGTCTACGCCTTCTTTTGAACCAAGCAAAGCTGACTGTAATGAGGTTTGACCTTTTGGTGAAGCCGTCTCAATATTTATAAAGTGACCTTGCTTTGCATCTCTTAGATAATTGGAATTATATGATGTTTGAATATCACTTAATCTGTGGAATTTAAATTTTTTGTTGAAATTCTGCATCTCGAAAATTTTTCGACCGACGCGACCTGGGACGAAACCAATTGGATTATCTTGCAAAACCAGGGATCGAACAATTTGGTTACCAATCTTAAATACAAACAAATACTTATTGTCTTTGCTTGGTCCATAAACAATTGTGCTTTCCTGATTTAGCGAGTTGTCGGCATAATTTGAAATTGTCGTAAGAAGAGGTAATCTTTCTCTGTCGCCTGCAAAATTAAGTTTACATGAATTACTATTACTTTCGCATGAAAAACTATGTTTGTTGTTAAAAGATTGAATTGAATTCAAAGGAGAATCAATAATTCCATTCTTTATGTTATGAATTTCTTGAAGTAGTTTTCGGTAGGCTTTATCCATATTTTGTTTGTACTCGTTAATTTTTGACTGTACGTTTGAATCATCTAGATATTCATCAATAGTAACATCAACTCTAGAACACATCTTAGACGAATTATTGATGGCGATAAGACCTGATTTCATGATGATAGACTGATCTTTGGCAGGACCCTTCAATTGATGAAGCCAACTACTTTTAACAAGCTCAAAAGTGTCAACGGGAACAAGTTTGCACTCTTCACCTGCTGAGGCTAACTGAGCACCAAATCTTGGATTGCGGCATTCCCACAGATCTTTATTTTTTGTACCACTTAAATTATTTTGCAATGGTGCCGCAGCCGGATTAGTTGTCACTGAGGTCGCTGCGGGTACAGCTACAGGAGTGTCAACGCCTGTTGTGGGGTTTTTTGTTCTATTTATTGCTGCGATTGTGTCCGCAGCTATTTCGGCAGTTTCCCCAGAAATTACCGCTGGAGCTGGTTTGGGTTGTGTTGAGGCTGCCGATTGGGTTTTGATATTAATCAGAGGAGTAGTATCTTGCACAGGTTTAAAATCTTGAGAGCCTTCGGGAACATAAATTAACTGTTTGGATGGTAAAAAGAACACTTCGGGTTGATTTTGGTCATTTAAAGCAATGCTTCCATCGGTATTCAGCTTATAAAAAGCTCGAAGTAAAGTTGCAGTTCCCTTTTCTGTTTTTGGTGTCTGCATTGGCACAGGGATAAATCTTTGACCTTCCTCTAGAGACACCCCTCGACGGACATATGAACTTTTGCCGCTTTTAATCACTTCAACTATAGCTATAGCGATATTATCAGCCGCAAAAACTTCAACAACATTGGCATAACGTGGATCATCGCGAAATTTTTGTCCGCTCACCGAGCCAGATGTCGAAACTGAAACATCAGCATCTGCATCAGTACCACCACTAAGGCTACCATTTTGGTCTTCAGGTGGGATAGAAGAAGGTGCTGCTGAAGAAGATTCGGCTTGGATGCTAGGATAAATGGTTGGTGTAGAGGCTTGGTGAAGTCCCGAAATATAAACTAAATATGTGTTAAGTTTACTTTTTTCCTGCTCAAAGTTCGTAGTAGCATTGCCTGTAGGAAACTGAATCACAGTGTTTTTATAATCTTCAGTAAAATCCTTTTTTAAAGGAACATTGTCATAAACGATTTGATTAGTGTTTTGATATTTTAGAAAGTGGGCCGGCAAGCCAATCTCAGAGCTTGTGTCTACTTCTCCATTAGCTTTTATGGGATTTACAAAAACAATTGGTAAAAAAGAGTCATTGCCATATTTGCCAAGACCATAAGCACCTGTGAAATGAAACTTAGCACCGTCTTGATAAAAAATATTTTCATCAATTTCAGCAGTCACACTTCCTTCTAAAGCAGGGTCTTCGGAGTCACCATAGGATTTAATAACAATAGCTGGAAGAGGCATATTTAAACCAGCATTTAAAGTAAAGATTTCGCCCGGTTGAGGTTTTGAGTTTGGATCAGCAGCCACAAAATTGACATTAAAAAATACGAATCCCAGTGCGCACACTGAAACTTTGTAAAGTATTTTATGAATATCATTTAGGAGCCACAGTTTCATAGTCATTTATCTCCATCTACAGAATACAGGACAGATTTTTGATTTTAAATATCCATAAGTTTGGCACCTGAAGAACTTCTAGACGTTGCCAAAAAGTCTATACGCCTAGAGCGTATTTAAGCCCCAAAGACAACTTAAGAGGAAAAAAATAGAAAAATAAAAAAGCAATTTTTTTTGTTTTTGTCTCAGAATGAGACAGATTAACGAAATAATGAACTCTTCAACCCACCAAAACAGCCAAAAAAGATAAAATCTTTAGTTAAACTGGTAACAATTAAATTTAATGTGCAATTTATAGTAATTCAACAGGAACAAAAAATGGGTTTACTTGGACATTTCTATCTCAAAGAGTGTCTCTAAATTTGCAAAAAAAAATTCACCAGCATATGAGGAAACATAATCGGACTTTATTTGATTTTCATCCATTAAAGCTTGACCCACAATATCCTTTTTTAATTCGTCAGCAGCTTGTTTTCGAAATTTATTTCGATTGGACCAACGGTTTAAGTCTTCAGTAATTTTTTTAACCCTGAGCTCTGAAGCTTCCCTGCTCTCAGGGATACTAAAATTGGCGTGTTTAATCAGTTCGGTGATTTTGGCCTCAAGTTGGATATCAGTAAAATTCAATATTTTTTTTAAGTCTAAGTGATTCACAAATTTAGCAAAAAGCTCTTTAGCATAAGGAGCTTTTTTTTCTTGAATAATTTGATCTAGGATTGAAGGACAAATTTCATTAACATCAGATACTTTAATTTTTTCCAATATAGCTTCTTTCTGCCCAAGAAGGTACTGGCCTTTAATAACTCGCAGTACAGTGAATTGATGGTTCTTATTTAAAAGATCCATTTGCAATTTCTGACCAATTTTTGCGCTTTTAAGTATAGAAAGATCAAACATAGAGCAATGCTTTTGCGTAAAAAAATCTTCAGGAGGACATTGAAAAACAAATATTTTATATTTACTATTTTTTACAATGACGTAACTTGATGGTTCGACAATATCAATACTCTTTATTGAAGTGTATGGAATCCTAATAAACTGCTCAATGGCATCAATAACCTCAGAGCTGTGAATTTTAATTTTTATAGGGCTTAGCTCATTCAAGAAGTGGCTTAAGTGCTCATTGATTAATGTCATTGATAAATCCTATTTAATAAGTTTTCTTGAATAAGATTTCTTGAAGCCACATTTGTCGAAAGCCAAAACACCCTACTGTCATTATGACCATACATTTAAGTAAATGCGGAAAAAATATTATTTAAAAAATCTATTTGCTCAACCAGCCGCCATATTTAGGGCCTTTGTTTTTCAAAGCGAACAGATAAAGCATTAATGCCAAACCCAGCATACCCACACTTAGCCACTGCCCACGGGTCAGCCCCAAAAGCTGGTAACCTATGGCCGCGTCGGGCATCCTATACTGCTCCCCTAGGATTCTAGCCAAAGCGTAAAGCCCCCCAAAACCAGCCGCTATGACCCCAGGCTGACGTGGTTTAAGCCAAAGCACATTTAAGCATACAAAGACCATAAAGCCTTCAAGAAAAGCTTGATAAAGTTGGGACGGGTGTCGGGCCGTTAAGACGCCTTGAAGCCCAGAAAGCACCATTTCATGACCCACATAAACTTGAGTTTGGATATAATCTAAAAATTGATTCACATTAAAATTAGCAGTGCCACTCATTTTATACTGACGAACCCACTCTAACCATTGCTCACGACTGGCTTGCAAAGTCCTAGAGCCCCCAGTTTGTGTTAAATTTATTGCACCTAAACTTTCAACCAAGGGTGCCAGCCGATCCAGCTTCTCTGGTTCAAACGATGCCCACTCTCTGAGTTCAGATGGGAATTTTACCGCCCAAGAAATGGGACTTGAAACTTCTCTTCCATAAAGTTCACCGTTGATGAAGTTCGCAATTCGTCCAAAGAGAAAGCCTAACGACCCACCTAAAACAGTGATGTCTAAACAGTGTAAAAAATTAAGCTTATGCTGACGGGCAAATAAATAGCAAGCCGCTGAAACACCCGCAATACCGCCGTGGCTAGACATTCCCCCTTTGTGCACTTCTAAAATACCCCAAAAAGGCAGCGAGGAACTGAATTCTAAAAACAAATGAGGGGCATAAAAAAGACAGTAGCCTAAACGTCCACCAATAAGAATTCCAAAAGCCATCCAAGTCGCGAAGTCCGATAACACAGCCTCTTGAATCTGCATGCGTCCCATCCGAATTAATTTAAGAATAATAAAGTATCCAAGGACGATACCTGCAAGATAGGCCAGGCCGTACCAACGAATACCAAAACTATCTGAAAATTGAATGATAAAAGGATCAATATTATGAATATAAGTTTGATAAGTTTCCATAGCTCATTATTGACCTAAATGAATTAGACTGGCAACTTTTGACAATGACACTTATCTTAGCAAGCTCATCCCCTTATCGCCGAGAACTTTTGCTGAAGGCGGGGTATAATCCTGTAATTATTAAGCCCAATGTCGATGAAAGCATAACCAAAAAAAAATATTTAAAACAAGGTCCTATTGTTATTGCGCAAAAATTAGCACGCTTAAAAAGCGAACAAGTTTTAAGTCAACTCACTTTTGATCCGCCCTATATGATTATAGGCTCAGATCAAGTGTGTGCGTTTGGCGAAACAATTTATGATAAACCCGGGGACTTTCAGACCAACTTTAAACATTTACAAAGCTTACAAAATGCAACCCACTCTTTGATCACCGCTGTTTGTATTCTGGTTAAACATTCTAACCATGCGGCTTCAGAATACTTTGAATTCTTTGACCAAACAGATCTAACAATGAGGGCTCTTACGGATGCTGAAATTACCACATATTTAAATCTAGATAAGCCCTTTGATTGTGCTGGGGGTTATAAGTTTGAATCTTATGGCCACACCTTAATGCAAAATATTAATTCCAAAGATATCAGCGCTATTCAAGGTTTACCAATGAAACAGTGCCAACAGATCATCGATAAGTTCATTTTTCATTGAAGGCACTAACCTTTTCGAACTTCAGAGAACCGCCGGCACCAATCCAAACACCACCGGAAACAGTCATACTTTGGCTAGGATACTCTAAGACGATTGCGCAATAGTTGCCATGCTTGCAATCGAAATATTTGAAACGAACGTAGTTGCCTGAGATGTTTTGGTCGGCAACGACTTTCACGCTTTTACCAAATTTTTTAAGTTTCATATCCTTACCGATCAGACGGTCAGTTAGGATCAATCCATTTTGCTCATTGTGTTTCGAAAGCTTAAGCACAACGTCGACCTCTGGAAGATCAAGAAAGGCCTGAGTTATGGCTTGCCTTGGATATTCTACGATCGTAGATACTTGATTTTCTTTTGCCAAAACCATCACAGCCAAGATTAAAGATTGCAGAAAAATCCATCCTCTCATTTGCCCTCCTTAAAAAAAACATTCAATTGATGTACACGAGAAATAACGAAATGATCAAAAAAAATCTAGAGCGTTTTAATTTGTTCATCTGAAGCTTCTATTAAAAAGCTATTTAATTCATTCCTATCAAAGTTAAAGGGAATAATCAAATGTGATTGAACTTACAGCTTGATCTAAAAAAATTTTGATACATAGGAATAAGTCTTTGCAAAATGTACATTCGCGAGGTTTGTAAAATGTAAGAACTGCAGGGATTCAAATTTCTATGTGCTTCGAATAGCTTTTAGTTAAAAAAGCAGTCGCAATAAACACCTAATCATTTTATCGAATATCCTCAGTTAGACTTTGATTTAGTTTTGGTTCTAAAATTTGTTCTGAAGGTGGCTCAAAATCATTTAAATTAGAGTTATTTATGTTTGGTAAATCAGATCGTGCTGTCCAATTTGTAAAATTAAAATCACCCGATAATAAAACAAACCCATCAGGATATGTGTTCATATCTTCGTATTTTGAAAGCATAGCAAATCCCGAAGACATAGCGGCCACTGAAGAAAATAAAACTTCAAGGATTGGAAGCTCTACTCCAAAACCAAAAATTTCTGTTGTAAACGCATAATCATTTAAAAAAAGCGTTGTAGCTGAAATAGCCCCAAAACTTGTCAACCCCCAAAGCTTAAACCACTTTTTTAAAATTATCTTTTTTAAAGGTAAATTCCATAATTGCGAGGAATAAAAATAAAAATTTTCATTTTCATCAATTGCAAGAATGCGCCCTTTGTTTGACACCTCTAGAAGTTTAAAAATTTTATGCCCACTCAAAAGTCTTGCGATGGTGCGATCATTGAATTTTATCAAATGGTAAATACGCCCATTTTCAGTTAATCCAATTATACTTGCCACTTCATCGGTATTCACAAATTCAAAGGTTAATTCAAACCAGCTTTTAAATTTAATCAGGCCATTTTGCTGTGGCCCAAGGTTATTATTTTTTCTATAAACTTCAACATCAGAAAAACTAATCGAATTTTGATGATTAAATAATACATACTCAGGGCTTAAATAATTTTCGCAATTTTGTGTTGCAAAGGTTTTAAAATTAACAACCAATAAAGAAATTAAAATGAACTGAAGCCTAAAATCATGTTTAAAATTGAAAAATAATTTAAGTTTGAACATAGCCCCCCCGAAGTTTTTCTAATATGGTTGCAGAAATAGGTCAAAGCAAAGAGATTGAGCTTAGAAATTTTATATATTAAGCATGTTTAAAACTCAAAAAACCATTAATGTCTGCTTTTGCCCAAATATGAATTAATCCAAAATGATGATTTCATACAATCCTGGGTAGTCACAAGGATGTCAAATGAAGAACTCCATGACATCGGCGGCACCAGCCATCCGTACTTTTTAAAATAAGTGCCCTCGCAATAATTAATGTATCGGTCTAATAGTGTTTTCTTTTTATGATTTTTTTGTACAGTTTCTATTTTTTTAGTTTTTGGTA
>JBGSLV010000064.1:0-2357 GCA_041740515.1 Bdellovibrionales bacterium
ATGGATACAAAAACATGGAGTATTTTAAGCTTAAAATCATGCAGAAAGTGGGCTACTTAAACAGCTGTTTTGCGCTTAAATGGATGTATGAACTCAAATCCAATTAAACCCCCATCCCCACAAAAAAAAGAAAGAGGCAACAAATCGTCTATCTTTTAACGATTTGGATGACGTTTTGCGGTCTGATTTCCCAATCCGTGCACGCGAATAGTTGGTCTCTGGACGATTGTCGGACGAATGTACTCGGCGGAACGGGTTTAAATGCTGATGAGGTGAAAGCCATTTGTGCGGCCGGTCCTTTTTTCAATATAGATGTGCATTGGAAACCAGGTTTAACTATTGTCATTTTGGGTGAACGGCACAATAACGACCTTCAATCTTTCAACGCAGGCAAAGACTTGATCGATATGTTTTCTCTTCGTGGACTTGAGTTTGGGCCAGAAAACTTAAAATGGTGGCAAAAGGCTTTATTGTTACCTTTGCAAGCAATCTCGTTTGCAGGCGATGTGATGATTAACACCTACAAACATATTACGTTTAACGGTGATTCCATCAATCAAGGGAGCATGATGAAATACGCTTATGACAAAGGTTATTTTTTATATTTCGACATGGGCACAGAGATCACATATTTAAATGGGATTAAAGAAGGTCCTGAGCCTTTATTGGAATTCAGAAAGCGATCAGTACATGAGAATCAAACTATTAACATTCACATTGAGCGAAATCTAAAAATTGGACAAACGGTCTGGAATGAATGTGGAATATCAATGTTGTGGTCCCAGAGCTGCGACCCTAAAATCCTTCTAGACTTGCGCAATGAATCTATGGTCGAAGGGATCGAGCAAATGAGTTCTTTATTCGCAGATCATTCAAAAATAATAGTAGTGCTTGGAGCATCTCATCTGCCCGGAGTGACCCGTTCGCTTCATTGCGTTATGGGCTATAATAGCGCTCCAGTAACTCGCGGATTGACAATGCAATTTCCAGAACATATTCCCCTCGATGCCGCCGCACAAACTGGAACTTTCTGTCTATAAGGTATGGCGATTTGTTAATTTCATTCTTCGAAGTATTATCGAAAGATAAACAAACTCTTTCAGATTAATAACCTCTAGTCATTAATTAAAAATTTCATCGTTTCAATGTGCCTTTAGACAGTCTCTAAAGGCTTTTTTAAATTTTAATTTCGTTCAATATACCAAGTGTTTTAACGAAACCAAGGTTTGTCCTACTGTCGAAAAAAAAATCATAAACTAAATTTACAAGTTTTAAATTAAATAATTTTAATCTTTGGGATTAAAAATTTTGAATTTTTAATTATTTTAAACATATGTTTTTTTAATAGTTTTCACTGATCCCTAACAATCTTAGCAACTTATGCTTGTGATCCCTCTTGGCCCGTTCTTGGCAACTATTAAAGTGAAGGCGGCATATTTTAAAGCTTTCAAAAAACTAACAATTTTAACAAGGAGAAAATAAAAATCATGAATCTTTACAACCACGCATGGATAATAAAGTATTAAAAATATGTGTAGCAAAACGTGAAGACATTTAAAGTTTTAATGATTTAGATGACCTTTTAGAATTTCAATTAACTCAAAATAACCTGCCACCTAGCATGTCAATAGAGTGACAAAAGGGGGATCAATGGGTGGCTAGGCAAAAAATTCAAAAATTTATTTAAATCTTTAAAATTACAAGGTTTTATCAAAAACAGCGTTTTTTATATCTTGATACAGACCCCCTAATATTAGACCCAGAATTTAAAACGCCAATTAAACTAAAGTTTGGACGCTTTTTAATATGTCCACAGTTGGAATTAAAAAATAAAAAAACCATAACCAAGGAATAAAAATGTTTACGATTGAAAAAACAAAGAGGATTTATTTTGCCGAAATGGCAGCCTGAAGTGAAAACTTCAAATTTTAAGGTTTCAGAAGACGAGGCCAATATTTTACTTGAAGAGCTTGCAATAATTTTTTACGATTATTTTGCTAGCTTAGGAAAATCTAATAATAAAACCAAACCCACTGAATCTAAACTTAAAGAAGAAAACGACTTCTTTAAAAGGACAGGTTCAGATGGCTAATAAACTAAAACGAACGAACTTACGAATCGGATTTTACATCCGTGTATCCACCGAAGAGCAGGCAAAACTCGCTGAAGGTTCAATTAAAAATCAAGAAGAACGGCTTAAAAATTACGTTCAGATCAGAAATACAAATGAAAACTTTGGTGAAATCAAAGAGACTTATATTGATAGGGCTAAGTCTGGTAAAGACACCAACAGGCCCGAGCTTCAAAAAATGCTTAAGAGTATTAAAAAAGGGGAACTTGATTTAATCATGTCCACA
>JBGSLV010000065.1:0-15144 GCA_041740515.1 Bdellovibrionales bacterium
TGAATAAATCATCAAACCATTTCGTAACACCTCAACACTTTCCGCATCGCTCGGGAATCTAAAACTCACTTGCACCGCATTGGTCGTCACTGGAATGGCTTCCACACATATAGAAGACGAGCTTACGTTACCGTCTTTAGCAGACTCAACGACGAAACACGAGGTTAAAAACAACAAGCTTAAAAGGCTTGTGGCTTTAAGCGCGCTTGCAGCTGATGAAGATGTTGATGATGTTAAGCCTCGAACCATTAAATTAACTGCTGAATTAATTGTGGTTAAAGATATCGATCTAAACATACGTCCTGCCTTTTTTAACATTATATGTCTTATTTATCGGTGTGAACGTAATGGGACTGAATAAAAAAATTTATAGCCAGAAGCCTAATCCAACATAAGCTTCGATGTTCGTGTATGAGACACGATTTCTCTCACCTTGATACAAAACGTTGGCCAACCAATTGATGTAAAATCGCTTAGTGTATTGAAATGTGCCGCCACACTGAAGCGAAAGCCCGCCAACGCTTTCTTTTTCTAAATCCTCAAAATTTACTTCTTTGTTAAAGGCCCCTAAACCTACAAAAAAAGAATAAGGATAAGACAAAGAAATGTGCGTACCATCAGAAAAAGATTCCCGGCGATCTGGCCTACCCATAAGATAATATCTTCCTGAGCCATAAAAACCAAAAGATACAACACTTACTGTCGCTATATCAATTTGAGATGATAAACCCAAAGAAAAATAAAGTTGGTTTACAACTTGACGCTCATACTGGGCTAAAAAAGAGGTCGGTGTCAATCTGGAATAGGAATCACGTCTAACAGTTATAACTTCATAACTAGGCCCCAAAAGAACCGACAACTGGTGAGCACTTACGTTTGTAGTAAACAAACAAAAGAAAGTAAAAATTGTTATAACAAAAATATTAGCTGGCTTTTTTGTTTTCATCGTCATTTCCATCTTCTGTCGTAACATCGCCTTCACTTTCTGTAGCTTGTAGTTCGCTCGGAGGTACATCATTCGGAGGCACATCATTAGTAGCCACTTCATTTGCTGGCTCAGAATTTGGAAGCTCTTCATTTACTTCCGCAGCTTCTGCATCTGGGGTGCTAGGAAGAGGCTTCATCTGTGGAGCTGAAATCTTAGCTTGATCACCACTGTTACTCATCATGGCATTCATTTGATTAGCTTCAATCTCAGGCACTTTCACTAGAGTCTCTTCGTGGGTATCTACGGCTGCAACCGATTCTTCGACGCGAACTGGTGCTTTATAAAATTTAGCAATTTTATGTCGCAAATTATGCCAACTATTTTCGTTGTCTTCAATAGGAATTGATAAAGTCTCCTTAATTCTGAAAGCAACACGAGGTTCAAATTCTTGGATAATCTTTGCAAAGTTATTCACTGACTGCGAAAAAAGTTTTAACTCATCTGGTAGTAAAGAGACTACAAACTGTTTAAGCACACTACGGTCACTACCTTTAAGCCAAGAGATCTTAGGAATTTTGAAAATCATACTGCTATTCGTTTCATTTTCCATATCAGCAAGTTCAACATCACTAAGATAAAACAACATCTTCGTGAAAGACTCATCATTTAAACTTGTTTTAGTTGAGTATAAATCAATTAAAGCCACATCATTAAGAAACTTTTGAACTTGTAAATCGTCAATATCTTCAATACTAAGTCCCGATGCTAAAACATCCATAATACGTGAAGAGTATTCTTTCATATTCTCTCTATAATCATTCATATAGATTTTAAGATCATCAGGAAACAACATATAAATAATTTCAAAATAGTCTTCAGCTAATTTTTCAATGATCTGATAGTACCTATTTCTAGCCTTAAAGAAAACAGCTTGATAAATTTTTTCGGCTTTGGGATTAATTTTTAAAAATTTTAAAGCCGTCATTACGTCTGAAATAACTCTGATTTTATCATTGATATCAACCGTAGCAGACGCAATTCGTAAACCATTTATGGCAAGAACTAACTGCTTTAAAAAGTCCAATACAACTTCTTTTTGTTTTTTTGTACTATCAGAAACTTCAGATTGATCTATAAAACTAAAAAATTTAATCATAGTCTCTTGATCATCAAAAACTTTGTATATGGATGCTAATAAATGACCAGGATGCTTTCTTATCGAAATAAATAGATTCATCACCAAAACGGAAGTATCGGGCTTAAATTCATCGCGGTAAATACTTGTTGTAAGGCCATCTTGAGGTTTATTGTCTTTCTCTTTGGCGTCCTCTTGCATTTGTGCTTCGGCCGCAGTTTTGTTTTTAAGCTCATTGATAGAATCTGTTAATCGTGATGTCGATTCATGAAATATGCGTCTTAACTCCCATAATACATAAAGGGTTAAGCCACACATCATTAAAATCCAAATTAAAAATGATTTTTTAACAAGGTTTTCATAAAGTCCCGCCGCTGCATCAGACTTCATCTCTTGAAATTTAACAGCTGGTGTTTGGGGGGGGAAAGTTTTTACAAGTCTAAAAGTATCTTTATCTGTAAAGTTTAAAGATGTTCTTAACTGTTGGTTTACTTTTTCAATAACATCAGGACTCAAATCATAGATCATTAAAAGTGTTAAATCTCTTTTATAATCTTTCGTATCCTCTTTAGAGAAAAGTCCTTTTTCTACTATTGGTTCTTCCTCTTTTGGTTTATTGATCAACAGACCTGGAAGTTTAATTAAAGGCTTTTCTATTTTTTGAACTTTTTTCTCATTGATACTTACGATTTCAACAGCAAAATCTAATTTATTTTCTAAGGAATTAATTTTAATTACGTTTTTAATAATATTGTGGTGCCAGTCTTTAACCTCTTGATACTCAAAGCTTTCGGCAAACGCAGACTTTACAAGCATTAAACTTAGTAAAAGTAGTTTCACTAAATTATTCATAAACCCTCAACATCCATAGATTTAGATATAATAATAAAATCTATTCTACGATTTTTATCTGCATTCTTTTTAATAAAACCTTGCTCAGGCGACATATCATTGACTAAAAGTTTTTTGGCACCAGACCCCACGACAGTTAAATCCTCGGCATTAAAATACTCAGTGTCCTCTAAAATAACATTGGCCGCACTTGCCGCTCGTAACGAACTTAACACCAAATTATTTCTAATTTTGTAACCTTCTTTTACGGCTTTTGAATCCGTGTGACCTTCAATTCGTAGTTCAATTTTTCCAGAGTACTTAGATAAAGTCTTGGCAACCTCTTTAACTAAAGTTTGTCCTTTTAACGACAAATTAGCGCTTCCTGATTTAAACATCCCTTCATTCCAAACACGTAGTAAAACTTCTTTAGAATTTAAAGTCTCTAGTTTAAAATCAATGTTATTCCCCGATAGAGAATTTAAACTTTCATTTAAATTTTTATTAATATTTGACATCATCTCTTGAGCTTTTACTTGCGTTAAATTTTGCGAGCTTACACCTGACTGGTTTTGCTTTTTATCATCAATTGTTGGCACCACCGGAGAAAATTCTGTGGTAATTTCTCGAATGATTTCCTCTTTAGATTCTTCTTTTGAATCTTCCTTTTTTTCTGAAAAGAACAAAATAAAAAAGCATAAAAGTAAAGTCACCATATCAGCAAACGAGACCATCCAGTCTTCGTCTCCTTCATCAGTGAATTTACGTTTTAAAACTTTATGCTGCATTAGATTGTCCCTCTTCATATATTGAGATGGTATCTTGAGCCGTTAAAAATGAATTTGCTACGTCTTGGATAATGATGACAGATTTTTTCTCTTTGGCCATAATCATGCATTCCATAACCATGTTTCTTAGTGTGAAATTTCTTTCAGATCGCCCAGCAAGGTTGTCAGCAATAGGCTTAAACATAAAGTTAGAAATTAACAAACCATACAATGTTGTCGTTAAGGCAACAGCCATGTTGATACCAATATCTTTCATGCCGTTTTCAGAATTCATTCCAGCCATCATTGCAATTAGTCCAATAACTGTTCCCAACATCCCAAAAGCTGGAGGATACTTAACCAAAGACTTAATAATTCCAATATCATTTTGCTCTTTATTGGCATATGTTTGAATTCTTATTTCAAGCAAAGATCTTATCTCTTCAGAGCTATAACCATCATTAATCATAACGATACAATCCGAAATAAAGGGATGGATTTGTTTGCCTTTTTCTATATTAAAACCGCTTATTCTAGATTCTTGACAAAATTTGATTAAATCTAGTGCCACTTCACTCATATGTTTTTCGTTTTTAAAAAATATTTGGGTAACTATATTGAATACTCTTTTTATCTCTATAATCGAAAAAGACAGAAGCATTGCTGAAAACGTTCCAATAATAACCAGAACTAAGCCTGATTTACTTATAAATAAAGACAATGGAACATTAGTAACACTTATAACATATACAAGAGATAAAAACGCTATAACAGCACCAATTACCGTAGAAAACGTTCTCATTTTAACTCCTTTAACTTTTGAATGATCGCAATCAATTCAACATTATCAGGATTCATTTCTAAGGATTTTTCATAAGACACAATCGCTTCACGATATTCCCTATTAAAATACTTATAATTGCCTTCTAAAATTAGTATTAAACTTTCTGGGGCATCAATTTTTCTTAGTTGATTTAGGTATCGACTTGCAGTGTTTAAGTCTTCCATTTGCAGAGCCGTTTGAAAGCTTAATACTAATCTATATGTTAAATTTGTTTTTTCAAAAAACTTCTTCTCAACCTGCTCAACAGACTTATTAGAATCATTTTTTAGTCTATCAAGACTATACTCATAATCTGCTTTAAGCTTTCGAAAAGCTTCATCATGTTGTTCTTTTAGACGGTCAGAAATACGCTCTTCGATCTCTACATCTGAAAGTTTTTCTTTAGGCGTAAGTTTAACTTGAATCCTTCCACCACCAAATGTCTTTGGAATAACTAATTTTTGTTTTTCAAACCTCTTGTTTTCAAAAGTTAGAAATAAAAAATCTTTTTCAGTCGCCGACTTTAGATCCATTTTAAATGGTGTGATTCCAATCTCTTTATTTTGTGATAAGAAATCATCACCGAGGTACACTTTAGCTCTGGGTTCAGAGAAAATCTCAACCTGTGTAGTTGCACAACCAGTGACAAATAGCAGAATAAATAATCTAAACCAAGTCATTCCCATATGACAGTGTCGGTTTGAAGACTGCATTTACTTAACTGGACTAGACTATAATTGAACCCAAATCCTGACTATTAAAAATGATTTTTTTTAATATTTTTAACTTCTACTTTTAAGTAAATATTTTAACCCTGGACCTAAATCGGATGAAAAACTGCGACTCCAGACCTATTTTTAAGAAGAAAGAATTAGAGAATTTTTAAGATAAAAATAAATATGTATTCATTTTAGAATTTTTGGTAATAGTGGTTCTAAATTAAGGATTACAATAATCGCAACTTGACCCAGGAATTGTAGTCACCCCATCTGGTCTTGCCTTCTGCTCCGAGTAATCACACTTGATACAGTCCCATAAAACATTTTTTGCAATTAGACTTGGTTCACCACATTCTTCACACGGAAGTCCTGGAATTCCCAGCCTAATCGCAAATCCCGGTGTTGTGCATTTAGGGCAAAATGAATTGAGAGATTCTAGTAATTTCTCACCCACTTTTTTGATTATCTTCATCCGTCTGGGATTAAAGTTAGCACGCATATCTGTGCTTAAAATGACTTTGGACTTGGATGAAACCAAAAATGCGTTTTTGATGGCATGCTCTAAAGCTTCAAAAGTTTGAAAATTTTTAAATACCGTACTTTTTATACCTTTGGGCCTAACGATAATTCCATGCTCTGGAAAACCAATTTGTTTTAAGAAAGGATAAATATCATCCCCATGAGCAAATTCTGTCTCTGCATGATTAGTGTCGGTACTAATTTCCTCAACATAAATTTCCGTATTTAGTTTTCTATCCACAAACAAAAGAGCTTCGTGATCACTTTGCACAAATCCAAGAACAGGATGAGGACCAAAACTTCCTTCACTTCCAAGAAAAAATCTAGCATCTTGAAACTTGTCTTTACCGGCCGAGATTTTTAATCGCAAGGTTTCACGAACTCCATGAACACGCTCAACTTCACCACTAAAAGTGCCGAAATTGTCAGTATCTATATCAGCAAGAATACACTTAAGTCCGATCTTTTCCAAAATTGGTCCCAAAATCGTTTCTTTTTTATGTTTAGTCACAAAATAAACTACTTCGCCAGAAAATGGATGGTTATACATAATCATAATTCTTTATGCCGTTAATCGGTTCAGCCCAAAAAAGAAAGTTGGTTCTTTCACAATAGAAGTAAATTTGCAATGCCCTTGTAAGATCGCGGTCCTCTTTCAGGTGAGTATTCGAACTTTACGTAAAGATCGAATTTCTCTGCTGAATTTGTAAAAATAATAAAAAACTCTAATCAGACGTGCGATAATCAAAGAAATTATAAAATATGGAATCAAAGGATGCAAAGACTGAGCTTTTGTGCTCAGTCCTTCTGAAAATTACAAGGAATTCTATTCGGAATCGGCACAAGCATCCTTATTTCCGAAATTCGCAGTTTCTTTGGTCCAACCTGAACTTCCATTTTTCAATTTAACCTGCGCCCACTAAGTGCTCTTTGGTTGTTTATTGAGTTTCGCCCAATTATTTTTGGAAGCATTAGGACCTTTTCCTCTTTGTCCTTCTTCATCTAGAATTTGATAAACATCAGCATCTTCAGATACGGTCCCATTGGTCCATATTTTGTAGATACCCTCACCTAGGTAAGTAAGAATATAAAGTTCGTCGCCCGTTTTAAATTTTCCGTGTGGAGAACTGACCGTAACCTTGCCAGGCATGGTATGAACCTCGCCAGATATACCCGTAATTCGTTCGCCGACTCTTGCTGAACCAACGACCTTCTTTCCATCGATCGAATCGAGAACAGGCGTGTCGGCTTTCACAATCCAATCACGATACGTACAACATTCAAAAGGGCAAGCACCCTTATCCACAAATACTTCTGGAGGTTCGACCTTTGCAATAGCGGTCATCGTAAAAAGCAAAACGGCTGAGATTATCATATTTCTCCTTACTGAAGGATCTTGCTCTGACGTCAACAACCCAATCTTTAAAACTCAGCTCTCAATAAGTTTTAAGCTGGCTTTTGACACAGAGGACATTTTAGTTTGAATACTTTCAGAAGTGGTGCCCGCGATCCCAAAGTACACGAACTACCATTATTGGTGGAATTAAAATATCAAATTCAGTGGGAACGGTTAAAAGTAGATCTTACTGAGCTAGCAAAGAAAAGATATTTTGATAGATGGTCGGTTGCAAAACTGTCCATTTACTTTGATAGATCGCCTGAAACTATTCAGATGTATCTATGTCGAATGAAAAAGGATGAAGTATTTAAGACATTAAATTTAAGTCATTCTGAAAAACTTGCGCTTAGGCCTTTACTTCATGAAGTTTTTCAAGGAGTTGCTATAGGGGTATCTTCCCCTAGGGTTTGAAAAATCCTGATTATGTTTTTATTTATGATTTCAATAGCTTTTAAAACAAATGATTTAAATTAACCTTTTGTTGTTAGAAATGGTTTTTGAATAGATTGTGAAAGGGTATTTTATTGCAATCTACTTACTACTATTGAACTCTATAGAGTTATTTGAACTATCAAAAGTTAATCAAGATTGACAATTAATATTTATGTATTAAGTCACTGAGATAAAATAAAATTTAATTTTAAAGGTAGCATTTCTGAAAAAAGAAAAAGCCCGCGCCATCACTACGCAGGCTTTTGACAATTGGTTATTCATAGAAACCAAGGGGTTTAAATTTTTATCTTAATTGAAGATCAATAGAAACATAAACATTACAATTAAAATATCCAAGTACATTAAGTTTACTGCATTCATTTACAAAAGATTTTTCATAATTCGAGTCCAACTGATCTGGTGACTTTATAAACTGCACTAGATCATTAAACCGAAGCCAACTTTCTGAAGAAGATAGACTGGTATTAATACCATATTTAGATTTAGCCATTTTGTACGCTTCCATGTTAATGGGTAAGCCAGTACTCATCCTCGATGTAGATTCTATATTGAATGAATCACCATCTTTAACATACTTATTGCAAACACAGTCCAAATTTAATTCTGCTCGATTTGCAAACGCCGTGTTTGGTAGAATCGAAAACGAAAGGGCAAGTGTTAGTAAAACTTTAAACATTTAATTCTCCATGGTTTGAGTTTCAAGAGAGATTTGCATTTTCCATGCCCATTTGTTTAATCTCATTAATCAAAAAATTCTTATAAACTCAAATCTAATATATGAGGGTCTAATGGGCCGGGCTCAAAATTAATGGGGTTTTGATCTAAGTTGGACACATAGGCTGAGCCTTTTGATAAATTTTAGAATTTGAAAAAAGGGCAAAAATTGTCATTTTGAGCACTTGGGGTGACAAGTGTTGGACACCTAAAAATCGAGATTTTTCTAAATTCTGGTCATTTTTAATGTGTAATACATTTTATTTTGATCTTAAAAGGATTGGTTTTTAGCACAAGCTTGCCAATTTGAGGATGAAAATTTGAATGTTGACTAGCTTAAAACCCAAAAACAGTTAGCTAGGTACTCTCAAATAAGCACAAATGTAGCTATTGTTTGACCTCGTATAGACGGGCCGGTGGTCAAGTTCATTAAGCTTGGTTCCTAACCTCATTAAAAATAAATAATATAAGTTTATAAATATTTTTCAATGCGAATAACGATGATTGCAACGTTAAAAAGCCCAATTTCGTCATTAGATCCTTTAAAATTTTCGATAAAACCCCTTTTGTTTTTGGCATATTGCTTGCTCTAATCAGTTGTAAATAACTTATTGGGGGTCCAATTGAAAACTGCGAAGTGTAGATATCTATTGGGCATCTTATTTGTGTCGTTTTTTGCGCCGAATAACTTTTCATTTGCACGAGAAGACGTTTACGCTTCGTCGGCATATCCTAAAGGTTTGGAAAATAATCTTTCAGAATATGGATATTTTCAGCCCGGTGAATCTGACTTTGGCCTGATAAATATTCTTACAGCTCTGGTAGAAAAACTCCGTCGGCCCGGTGACCCTGACTTTTCTGTTATTCTCTCGAAAGATCCTAGGATCAATGCATTTAACTACCAGGCCGAAGCTAACAATGCATATATTGTTGTTAATATTGGGCTAATTCAAGCAGTCCAGAGTTTAGACGAATTAGCTATTTTAGTTGCACATGAACTAAGGCATTCCTCTGCCTTCGGAAGATCTGCTAGAGCATTACGCGGTCAATTGGAAGAAATTGAAACTGCTGATAGAGGATCCATGGAAAGTGCTTTGCAAGCAGGCTACGATCCAAGGGCGATTTTGTCACTTTTTGCAAATCTCACACCTGGGGCTCCAGCTCGGAGTAATGTTTTCGCAGGAGTACTCGGGACGCATCCAAATATGGAGTCTCGCCTTACCGCAGCTAATGTTTGGCTCAAAGAAAATTTTAGTAAGCGCCGCTTTCCTGATAAGCGTCCTGTTCCTTGGGACAAATATTCAGTAAACAAGTTCAAAGCCAATCCAATCCCACAAATGGAACAAGAGTATGGGCGGAAGAAAGAAGCTCTCCACGAACTTGACCGTCTCAGTAGATCTGCAGGCCAAAGCCAAGCTTTCCAAAACTTAACCCCATACTACCGATTGGTACTTTTTTATGGCAGCCTCGCCAGTTACAAATTTGATTACTATGATTTGCTTCGCCGGACGATCGATAACAACGAACCTTTGGACCAAGAATCTTTAGCCATACTTACAAATGGAACTTTATTTACCGAGGCTGAAATTAGGACTAAATTTGACTGGGAAGCAGACCCGTTCTCAAGCAGGATAGCGACTTTTCTTATTCGCCTTATTCGCGAGATACCGCCGAATTCATTATCGAGCGAACAAAACAAACTAATTGAATATCTATATGGCAATCGACTGAATATGATGTCAGCTGGGATAGGTGTTACTTCTGCTAGAATTCCTATGATGGATGAGAATGGAGCAGGTATTTCAGATTATATGTTTGGACTTGAAATTGAGAAAGCCATACTTTCGGTAATCGCCAGCCCTAGTTTACATGATTTAAAAACTGTGAAAGATGTTAAGGAGTTTACTAGGAATCGCAGGGGTTACGGTATTTTTGGCTTAAGTCAGGTCTTAAAATTTATAGAAGATTTAGACGACCCGGAAGTTCTTGCTGACAGCTTTATTTACGCTGAATACGATATGCGTTACTACGAAGTTAGTGAAGTTTTAGAAAGAAATGATGAAAAGCTGACTAAAGCTTTTAAATGGGCCATAGAGCATGACCAATATAATGGAGACGCCCTCCGAAGTTTATTGAGGTGCAGTAACAGGCTGCCATCAAAATTAATTGAAGACCTAGTTAACGCCTTTAGTGGACAAAACATTTCGCCCGCACGAAAAATCCTTTTGTATGTCCAATTAGACCGGTTCTATGATCATTCTAACAGTAAAACAGAACTTTTTTCTGGTTTGAAGAAAAGCTTTAAATCTCCGGCTGAATTATTTTCGCCAACCATTACAACGTTAAAAGTTCATACAGCAATAAAGCAAATTATTGAAAATAGCGAAACCTCATGGCAACTTGATTGGGACTTGGCTGTACAAATTGTACAAGACCCGAATGCATGGTTGCTTGCTCGAGAAGCGAATGAAATTGATGTTCTTTATAGGCAGTTTGCTTCAAGATACAGCGGCCCCGCTTACGACTATAACCAAAAATACGCTGAGGCTTTACAGAAGTGGATGGAGGTCGCAATGATTAGATCACGCGAACTTCCACAAGCCATAACCGAAGATCGAGGTTCCTTACAAAAGTGGATTCGGTTTTGGAAGCTTCTCACATCAAGAGCCGTAACGTCCTATACCGACCGACTTGCACTTAAGATTTTTAATCTCGCTAATATCAAAAAAAATCCTGAACTAGTTCAAGATATGCAGGAAGCGCTAGAGAAAAAACGCATCTGGGACTTTGCCTTGCGTAAGGAGATTCTTTTAATCAGCAGAAAGTCCGTTTGGGAAAAATTTAAACTAATAGAAGATAAGTATGATCGAAACAGAATGATCACAGAGGAAATCGACTACGTGAATCGCACTTTCCCAGAGAGCACTTTTGAAAGACAAATTGCACTCGAAGTATTTTCCAATCAAATCCGCGCCAATATGTCGGAGGCCATACTAGTAGAAAAGGCAAAGTCAGACCGTGATTCGAGTGCCGATGGAGTCGGAATTCGCGTTTTTTCAGGATTTTACGAACACGTTTTTAGCCAAACAACTAATCGCTATGAAAACACTTTCGCCACCTTGCAGTTTCTTCTTGGCATTGGCCCTGTTCCGGAGTCTTTAGCAAAAGCCTTGAGTACCGTGGGGCCAGAACGATTTCAGCGGATGTTTAGTACACTAGATCCAGAAATACGTGCACTAGTGATCGCACCTCTTCTTGAACGCCCAAGAGGTTTATTGACTGAAAAAGTATGGGAAGACAAGCTTTTAGATCTCATTCTTTCCGGGGTTACTGCACACCAAACTGAATCGCGCCTATTCTTAAAAGCACTTATTTATTCTTTGGAAAAGGAAGCGTCCTTTGAAAAGCCTTTAGTTATCGCATTTATGCTCGCGATGAAATTAAACTCTTCAGGCAAAGACGTTCCCATTGGAGTGATTGTAAGACAATGCTTAGAGGCCATGGGAAATAGCGGTGTGAGCCTTGGTCAAAAAATACGTCAACGGGAATTAGCTCCGCAAGAAATCTTAATTCATCTAGATGATTTGCAGGATCGCACACGGGTCCCATCTCGTTTTACCATTTTTGAAATGATCAAGCGGCGCATCCCGAATGCAGAGCGGATGCTTATGCGTGGCGACTTAGTTGTTTTAGACATCGTGGGCGCAGCATCCTCTAAAGTCGTGATAACTGTGCAGTATAAAAACGGTGTCGTGGAAAAGTTTGAAGAGGAAGTCTTAAAGATGTTACGTGACAACTTTGATCGGACCACTGAAGTTGAAATCGCTAAATTGCGAAGTATGCTTTATTACCTAGAGACCCATGGGTCAGAGCGATATCGCAGATTTCGGAGTGTGATTGACTTGATTGAACGAAATCTACGAAATCAAAACGATCTTCGCGCCGAATCCAAATTATTTGAAGAAACAAAACAGTTGTATGAAAAGGCGTCTCAGGGCTCCCAGTTCAAATTTGTTGTTGCTACACCCCACCCAGCTCGTGGAGTTGGCAGGGACTATTCTCATGAAGAGTTGGCTCGGGGTTCGAGTTTAAAAAGCCTTTCTGAGAATCAGCAAAAACAAGTTTATTCCGAAATTTACGAGGTCGAAGCAAAGATTCTCCTCAGCGACCTTAAAGACAGCGACGTTGTTGTTTTTGAGGCCGATCGCCACCGAGGAAACTACATTGTTAACTTAGAATCAAAGACCATTTTTGTAATCGACTACAATCTATTGTCTCGTATAACAAATCAAGAGCGTTTAGCAGTGATTGAGACCCTTGGATTTCTGTATATGCATCTTGCATACAAAACATCACTTGCAGGAGTATTACCATGGTGGGTCCCTGGATTTGTGCGCAGCCGAATAGGGGAAGGCGTTAGAAGTTGGATCAATGCAAAAGAGGAGTCGCTTTCGCGCATTAAAATTCTTTTCGATGGAATTACCACCGAAAGGTGGGCCAATTTTTTGAAAAAGGCTCAACCCATTTTAGATCGGCGAGAATCCATTGATCAGGCTGGAATCTTTAGCGCATTTCAAGAGCTAGTGGCTGTGGCCGAGGAAGCGGGCTTGCAGCTTCGCCCGCAAGTGAACGACTATATTTTTGCCTTGGGCCATCTCGACTTTTATTCGAAATTTGTTAAAGGCTCTCAAAATCCGCTGTCGCTTAAAATTCGTAATCACATGGCGGAAAAGATCAAATCTATTCTTTTTCCCGGGAACAACACTACAAGCGGTCAGAAAATTCAAACAGCCACTAAGCTATTGATGAAATCTACAAAGATTAGAAATTCGTGTGAATCATTTTTGATGAAGCCATAGAATATAAACCAATACTAGAAGGGAACTTTTCAGTGTTCTTGTTAATGACCTCAATCGTCTATCCATGTCGTTAGTAATTCAATAATTTTAAAGCTTCACAAACCCCTAGTCATTAATCAAAGACTTCATCGTTCCAATATGCCTTTAGATAGCCGCTAAAGGCTTTTTTTCACCCAGATATTTTGCTCTGAGTATCAAATTCTTCCATACGCCAATGGGCTTCCTTCATATCCACAACACCAAAAAAATTATTTAAGTCGCTTAATCCATGATTCTAAAAATTAAATAATTTTAATTTTCGTGGTTAAAAATTTTGAATTTTTAATTTATTTTTAAATTTAAATCAACTCGCAATTCTTTAATTTCCTAATACTTTCATAAACTTATCCAAATAACAACTCTAGGCACCTTCTTGGCAATAGTTAAGGTGGAAGATGTAATTACAACTTTAAGTCAAAATTCTAGGAAACAAAAGGAGAAACTAAAATTATGAAAAAATATAATTTAATTAAACGAAAAAATAGCAACCAATTTGATGCTGAAAACGAATATGAATAAACCAGTTTCAAAAAACAAAAAAATTATCATTACAGATCGTGACGAACGTCTTTTTAAATATTTATTCGCACATAAAGGGGCATCTATAAAACAAATCCACAGAGACATATTCCCAGAATCAAACGAAAGGAAAGTATACAGAAGAACGCAAAAACTTAGAAACTACGGTTTAATAAACGCCAATGTTTATTCCGAAAAAATACAGTTTGGAGTTTTTAATATTACAAAAAAAGGATTACGTCATGTTTATGACCTAGATGAAGACTTAAAATCCTGCGAGCTTACGTCGGGAAACTTACAGCATGATGGTAGGCTTTTAGATCTTAAAATTCTTCTTTCGAAAATGCAGTGCTTTGATTTTTATGCCACCGAAAATGAAATTGAGTCAGGGATTTCTGAAAATATTAATTATCCAATTACAGCTTTTAAGGAATTACATTGTGACGCTCTTTTAGGGATCGAATGGGAAGGACAAAAACTTAACTTTGCTATTGAGTACGAAAACTCTGAAAAATCAGCTCAAAGATACTATGACCATTTACAAAACTATTATGCATATCCTAGTATAGAAAACGTAATTTATTTTACTAAAAACAATAAAATCAGTCGCAGAATTATAAATGCAGACAAAAAAATTTTAGAAAATAGGGACTGCAAGAATTCTAAAATTTTTGTGACAAACATAGAAGAATTAAAACAACCTTTCACCAAATTAAAAACTTTAAGTACTTCAGGAGATTTTTTAGAGTTCCACTGGAGTAAGGCCGTTAAATTATGAACTATGGACAATTAGATGTCAGAACCATGGACGAAGAGTGTCCGTACAAAAAGTTTAGATATTTTCATAAGCTATTGAAAACATTAAACATGAGTAAAAACGACGTTTTTCGATTTTAGGGGGAAGTCTCCCCTATATGGTTACAAAAGTAAGGAGTATAAATTTTTATGATTAAAAAAACAAAGAGGATCTATTTTGCCGAAATGGCAGCCTGAAGTGAAAACTTCAAATTTTAAGGTTTCAGTAGATGAGGCCAATATTTTACTTGAAGAGCTCGCAATAATTTTTTACGATTATTTTGCTAGCTCAGGAAAATCTAATAATCAAACTGCACCCACTGAATCTAAACTTAAAGAAGAAAAAGACTTCTTTTAAAGGACAGGTTCAGATGGCTAATAAACTAAAACGAACGAACTTAAGAATCGGATTTTACATTCGTGTATCCACCGAAGAGCAGGCAAAACTTGCTGAAGGTTCAATAAAAAACCAAGAAGAACGGCTTAAAAGTTACGTCCAAATTAGAAATACAAATGAAAACTTTGGTGAAATCAAAGAGACTTATATTGATAGGGCTAAGTCTGGTAAAGACACCAACAGGCCCGAGCTTCAAAAAATGCTTAAGAGTATTAAAAAAGGGGAACTTGATTTAATCATGTCCACA
>JBGSLV010000066.1:0-44466 GCA_041740515.1 Bdellovibrionales bacterium
CATTTTGTTTTCGAAATTCAAACACTTGAACTGCAAGTTCCATTAATTCATTATTATTTGTCATTTGGTCACCTCTGATTGAGGTTCACTTATCAAATATACTTTGGGATTTATAGGACCTGTTTTATTTCTTGGTTACGACCTAACTGTCTTGATGTGGCTTTTTAACGTTTAGACTAATAATAAAACAAAATAAAAGTTTTTCTGAATTACAAAAATGAAAAAATGGTGACTTTACTTTTACTAAACAAAATTTAAATTCAAGTTGGCAATCTAGGATTTGGTTAATATGGATTGAAAAAAAGAACCTGGCACCTAGGACATTTGGGTATGGAGTATAGGTTTGGATTTACTTAAAGGAGGAATTAAGAGCTTGGGCAACTATGGGTTAGGAAAAAAGAACCTGGCACCCTATGTGGTACCTATGCGTTGGCACCTAAGTGGAGCTTGAGGCTGCGGTGGGGGCCTGAACCGGGGATAAGAAATTCGCCGTCGAGAGCTGTGAATCCCATTCGTGTGTAAAGATTTAAAGCCTCAATTCGGGCATTACACCAAATTAATTGGGGTTGGACTTGGGTTTGGCTTTCAATATTCTGTAAGTATTCAAACATTTCGTTTAATATGATCGAACCTAAACCCTGACCTTGCACTTCCGGCTTGACGGCCATTCCACGTATTCGCCAAGCCGAAAAACTTTGGGCTTCGTTCTCGTCCTCTGGAAGTAAAGAACCTACGGCAACAAGCTCACTGTCTTTACGAATTAAAACGTGTAATGCCAAGCGTTCATAATCTTTAGCGTACATGACCCTTTCAACAGGACCCGATGGATGTAAAACCAGTTGTCTTAGTTTTATTATTTCATGGGAGAACGGTTCTTGGCTTAAATTTAAATCCTCTGATAGATTAGTTTCATTGGTCTCAATGGTCTCAATTTCGGAATTTTCGTTATAGCTTATAACTTTTGAACTTAACTTATTATCCGTATCAGCATTGAGATTGGCATTGGCAAACTTAGTTTTGTTTCGATCTTTACGCACGTCAACCTATCCTTACTTATTTAAAATCATAATACATACTCATAATTTGAACATATAATCTTAATTTAAGCCTGAATGCATTAATTGATTTATCATCGGGAAAGCTTTTCAAATCATAATGTGGACTCTATACTTAAGTTATGTCCAATCACAAACCTACCCTAGAAATTTTTAGTAGCTCCAGGCATACAGCCCTATTCCTTTTAACTGAACTTTTTAACGCCATAAAAATTCGTCTCAACAACGACTCTTATGAACAAATTCTTGCTATCTTAGAAAGTTTATCAATCGCTAGCTCTAACTTTAGTTACTTAAAGATCTTAAATGAAAGCCCTGATGACGAAGCCGTAGTTCGTTTTATTAAATTTTATCTTGAGTTTAATCATATCGCAGAACGCTTTCATAGAGTTTATTTAATGAAAGAAAAACATGTTATACCTAAATTACTTACCGAATTTGAAGGCATTCGTAAAAACATCAGTGACGAAGATTTTCAGAAATATTTAAACAATATCGAAATTGATTTAGTGTTTACGGCCCACCCTACTGAAATTTATGAACGAAAAATTTTAAAAAAATACATTCAGATTCACAAAAAATTAAAATTTATAAAAGATAAAAAAACTTACACCGTTATCTCTTCAGCCGCGAAAGAGCTTCGAAGTGTATTACTCAGTCTGTGGCTTGCAGCTGATTTTAATTATGCCCGACCAAAAGTTAAAGATGAAGCCAAACTTGCCCAATTGGTCTTTCAGTACTCTTTATGGGATGGCATTACGCATTTTAAAAAAACATTTTATTCCAAGTTAAAGAAGTACCAGCTTCCTCTTGCTGCAAATAAAGATATATTAAAGTTTTCATCTTGGATGGGTGGGGATCGAGATGGCAATCCCTTTGTAACTGCTAAAGCCACATCCGAAATCATCAAAAGCTTTTCCAAAAAATCCATTAATATGTACTTGCGCGAATTTAAACGCCTAAAAGAAGACTTGTGTTTTGATATTCATCTAGAGAACCAAGTTATTTTAATAGAAAATAAAATTGCAGATATCCAAAAACTGCTCACTGATATTATCAAGAACGATTATCCGATTTTGGACATTCAAAAAACCGAAGTTATATTAATTGATAGTTTAAATTTTTTGTATGAAGCCTTAGTAAAATATAAAGCTAAGCCTTTGGCGGACCTTCGGTTAAGAAGCTTAATAGATCGTCTTGAAGCTTTTGGTCTTTTGGGAATGTGTTGGGATATACGACAAGAAAGTGCATATCATGATACCATTATAGATGAAATTTTTGCTACGCCCTTATCTAAAATTACCTTTTCCCAACTAGACGAAGCCGAAAGACTTCGGTGGCTTAAATCTCAAGATTTTAGTGTCTTAAATCATTTTGATAAAATGCAAACGTCAAGAAGTGTACCACTGAGCCCTGAAGCTAAAGATTTTATCGAGACACTCTATTTAATCAAAAATCTTGGACCTAAAATAATTCCTTATTACATTATTTCAATGACACGATCCGCTTCGGATTTGTTTTTAATGCAAAAAATATTTCAAGCCTTAAAAATATCATCACAAGTTGTCCCTTTGTTTGAAACCCTAGAAGACTTAGAAAATGCTTGTCCCATCATGCAGTCCTATTTCTCTGAATATCTAGTCTTACTTAAAGCACATAACAAAGTTCCTATAATGTTGGGGTATTCAGACAGTGCCAAAACAGGCAGCCGACTCTCTTCAGTTTGGCACTTATATGCCACGCAGAAAAATCTGGTTAAATTGGCTGAAACTTTTGGTCTTAAATGTCATTTCTTTCATGGTCGTGGAGGTAGCATTGGCCGAGGTGGTGGGCCAGTCCAGCACGCTGTTGCCTCATGCCCTATTGAAGCCATCGAACACGGTTTTAGAATGACTGTGCAAGGAGAAGTGATCTTTGATCGTTTTGGCTTTTCATCTATTGCTTCACAAAGTATGATGACTTATGTTTTAAGTCTGCTTAATTATAAGTTTTCACCCCCAAAAAATCTGACTCACCTTGATCAGTACGAATCTTTGTTTGCCGAGATGAGCGAAACCTCCAAACAAACATATCGCCAACTCACTGAGGCCGATTCCTTTCTTAATTATTTCGAAGCTGTAACACCTGTAAAATATATGTCTGAGTTGAATATTGGAAGTCGACCTTCGAGCCGACCTAATAAAATTATGGCTCAAAAAAAATCTTACCGAGCTATACCTTGGATATTTGGTTGGACGCAAAATCGCTGTTTATTACCTTCATGGTATGGTGCAGGAACTGCCCTTAAAACGGCTGTAGAAAAACATGGGGTCGATGAAATAAAACAGTTGTATGATTCATTTTTCTTGTTCAGGTCCACTTTAGATTTAGTTTATATGACTTTTTTAAAAGTGGATCTAAATGTTTTTTTAAAATATGATTCAGCCTTAGCAAGCTCTTATAATTTTAAAAATGATATTATCAAAGAGTATGACATACTTAAAAAATATTTATTACTAATCGTTGATCCTCACAAAATAAATCACCAAATTTTGGAAGAAAAACTTTATGGACGTTTAGAAGTTTTAGGATATTTGCATGATTTGCAGATTCAAAAACTTGTTAAAGCTCAGAGCCACAACAATGAACTTAAAGATGATGATAAAAGGGCCTTGTTACTTACAATTCAAGCCCTGGCATCGGGAATGGGTAACACGGGTTAAATAGTTTTTTTTTTAGTTGCCACAGTTTATTAGTCACCGGCACCGGCATCTGCAAAATTATGAGCAGTATATCGCATTGTAATCCTTTTAAGGTAATATTTAATATTAATGATATAAAGCGAAGAGGCCGTTGTGCCATTTTCATCAGACAACTAACTTTGGCTTCAGTAACTGCTTTTTATTACAAACCTAATATGCTAATTACAACCCTATTCTTTGGTGCAAGCGTATGGATATGTGCCGTTAGCCAAATTGTTATAAATTTTATTTACAACTTGATCCGCATAAGCTGGATCGTTTTTAGCAAGCGCAATGGTCTTAGTTTCACCAAATCTTGTGTAAACAACACCCACAGAACCATCGGCTTGTTTAATAGCTTTTAGAACCCGGATATCGTCATTTAAAATGCACGTAATTTTGTACTGTTGCTCGCCAACCACCTGTCCATAATCTGGGACAACTTTAGGTTGTGCAGCGACTTGGTTTTGTGAGGACACAGCTTCGGCGGCATTTTGATCTACACCTTTGGCATTCTGGCCTTGCTGGCTTTTACCATTAGCATTTTTCGGATTTGCAGACTGCACCTCATTTTGATTTTCAATAATTTGACTTGCGGGAGAAGTTGATGGATTTAGCGGTTGATTGTTAGTTGCGCTCACTTCACCTTCAGGCTGTGAACTAGATGGCTCTTCAGATTCACTACTGAAGCTTAACTCGTTAACAGCTTCTTGATTTTCGGCCTGATTGTCGGTTTGATTCTCGGCCTGACTGTCGGTTGGATTTCCATTCAAGGGCTCATTTTGGTCTACAATTTGGTTATTGGATTGATTTATGTTGTGGTTTTGGATTTGGTTCTGACTATTGGTATTGTTGTCATTAGAGGCCTCAAAAGATTTTTGATCAGCTTGAGGATTATTAATTTCAGTTACTTCAGTTTTAATTGCAGTCTCTGCTGGTAAAGAGGTGTCATTATTTGCGCTCGGTTGAGTCTCTTCAGTCATAGAGGCTGGCGCTTCAAGAGTTATACTGTCTTGCTCTTCGGATTCACTCATGATTTCTGACAATGAATCAATTGAAGATTCTTGAGCCCAAAGCGACGAGAAGTTAAAAATTAGGGTTAAAATTAAAAGTGTTTTCATGTAAATCCCCTTCATGTGTCTTGCAAAACAATATGAACTTATCTTAAAAAAAACTATAAGATTAAGATTTATTCATACTTACGAATCGGGATAACTTATTTATAAACTAAGATAATATTTGCAAAACTCGCTTTTGGTCTAGGCTGATCTCATCTATTGCACTCATTACGCCCCAAGGAAAGCCCGATTTAAAGTCTGAACTTATATCCCCTAGACTAAGGTCAGATAAAATTTTAGGTACAATTGTAAAAGCTTTTGTATTGTTTTGTTTCATAATAGCTATCACGTGCTCTAATGTAACAGGCACTTCATCGACGCGCCAACTGTCATAATCAGTTACAAAACACATGGGCACATAAAGCATATTGGCTTCTCGCGCCAATGCGTATTCAGGGAAATTTGTCATACCAATAATATCTGCACCCCAGGATTGATACATTTTAGATTCAGCTCTAGTGGAAAAGTTTGGACCCTCCATGCAGATATAGGTTTTATTAAAATGAATTTTAAATTTAAAAGTTTTTTGATCCAGTAAACTTTTAAGCACAGGGAAAATTCTTGGCTCAATGGGATCGCCCATAGCCATATGACCCACTAAGTTCCCAAGAGCAGGATCAGCAAAGTAAGTGCTTTGATCAAAAGTTTTTTTGGTTCGATCAATATATTGATCCGGCACCACCAAATCCCCGGGTGCAAGCTCTTCTCGAAGGGAACCTACTGCCGAAAAAGATAAAATAGCTTTAGCCCCATATTTTTTGAGCGCAAAGATATTTGCTTTATGGTTAATTTGACTTGGTAAAATCTCGTGATCCAAGCCGTGTCTAGATAAAAACAAAAAACTTAATTCCCCGAGGGCAGCCTTACATAACCCCGACGATGTAACACCAAAGGGAGTGTTGGTATCAAGTCTTTCAAGCACTCGAAAGCCTTCAAATTTTTCAAAACCAGAACCGCCAATAATAGCCCACATATCAATTAACTCCTGTTATCGTTTTAAAGTAAGATTTAAATGCACCACCAGCTACTGCCTTATTATCAAAAAAACCCTCTTCGGTAATCCATCCTGTCACCAAATGATGAGGCACCCAATCAAAAGCCGGATTGTAAACTTCAGTTGTTTGTAAAGACCAATTCATTTGCACTTCTTGGGCCGCTCGCTCTTCAATAGGAATTTCAAATCCTGAACTCAAAGAACTATCTATGGTTGTTGTTGGAGCCACAATATAAAATGGTATGTTATGATATTGACATAAAACAGCCAAACTATAAGTCCCAATCTTGTTGGCGGTATCCCCTTCGGCTGTGATTCGGTCCGCGCCCACCATTACGGCATCAACCTGATTTTGCAACATTAAAAACCCCGCCATATTGTCACAAATCAATTTGTGTTTAGCATGACTTAAACCTAACTCCCAGGCTGTTAATCTTGCTCCTTGAAGTAAGGGACGAGTTTCATCTACATAAGTTAAAGCTTGAGGATAAATTTCAGAAATTTTTTTTATGACTCCTAAGGCTGTCCCAGTTCCCGCAGTTGCTAAGCTGCCTGTGTTACAATGAGTTAAAAGTTGCACTCTGGCATTTGGCTTCATTCCGAGTTGCAGTTTAGCTTCTAAAACTTTAAGTCCAACTAAAGACATTTGCTCACATTTATTTTGATCATCAATAAAAAAGCTAAAGGCTTTCGTAAAAATGATGGACCCTGGTTGATCAATTACGGACTTTAATTGATTCATTAAATGAATTAAATTTACAGCGGTAGGCCTTGATGCCATCAACATTGTCCACCACGAAAGTCGCTGAGTTAAACTAATTTCTTTACGGCAATTGATAGCAAAACAAAGACTAGCAACAACGCCTATCAATGGAGCACCGCGAACTTTTAAAGCTTTAATGGCCGCCACACAAGTTTCAGGGTCAGTCACATCCACCCACTGTTCTTTAAAAGGCAGTAAGGTTTGATCTAAGATAGATATTTCATCGGTAGAAAATTTTAGACTTAAGGTTTGATAGTTCATAAAATTTTAAATCCAATTTTTTGTCGCAGTTTTTTTAGTGCCGCAATTTCCGCCTCAGGTAAGTTTGTGACTTGACCTAACATTTGGGCTTTTAATAAAATCTCGGCAGCATGTTCAAGTCGTTCAATGCCTCGGTAAGCTTCGTCAATATCTTCCCCCCAACTGATAGCGCCATGAAATTGCAAAATCATAACTTTGGCTTCTGCCAGAAAAGGTTCTAAAGCCTCACCCATTTCAAGAGTCCCAGGTCTTTGGTAGCCAATAATAGGCACTTGCCCCAAAGCTAGTATCAACTCGGATGTGTATTCCATAGGAAAAAAAGCTTTCTTAGGATGAGCGACACTATAAGCTACGGCTGTTGGTGGATGGGCATGAAAAACGGCCATAGCCTGTGTCTGATATTTATAAACCGAAAGATGCATAATGGTTTCTGAGGAAGCGACCGCATCAGACTTAGACTGTAGTAAATCTGGCTGATGTTGCACTTCGCCTTTGGCATTGATTAGGACAAAATCTTGATTCGTCAGATAACCTTTCATGCAACCCGATCGAGTGATTAAAAACAAATCGGAAGTAATACGTACACTTAAGTTACCGTCAAAAGCGGCCACACAATTTTTGGCATAAAGCTGTTTTCCCCAGGAGATAAGCTTCACAATACTTTGATCTATGATACCCTTGAGCGACAATGAAAACTCCTGATTTAATACCAATTTTATACGCTGCTATAGAAGAACAGCTTAATCTTAAAGGTTTAACCTATCAAAAACCATCCGGCTTATCAAAAGGCATTCTAGAAGCTTCAGAATATTTTATCAAACATAAGGGACTTTCACCTTGGAACCAGCCGCAATTTCAGGCCTCTTATATTGCTCATTTTTTACCCATGAATATATTTCGTTGGTTGCATCTGCTTCAACGACTAGAGGACTTAAAGCTCGACAATTTACATGCAAATCTTTTTGGGTCGGTTATGGATTTTGGCGCTGGACCCATAACTTTTCGTTTGGCTTATGCTTTGAAGTACCCTGAAAAAGCCATGAACTATGGTGCCATCGAGTTAAATGATCCTGCTATAGCTTTAGGTGAAGCTTTGTTAAAATCTATAGCCAAAAGTTTAAATGGGCCTACGACAAGTTACGCCACTGTAAAGTTTAAAAACTGTGACGCTAACAAAGCTTCAACTTTAATTCTATCCTACTCTTTAAACGAGTTAACCATAGTCCCCGAAGAATTTTGGCACTTTAAAAATATCTTAATTTTAGAACCCTCTCAGCAAGAGACCGCACGGCAACTCTTACATTTCCGACAAAATGCTATCTCAAAACATTTTAGAACATTAGCTCCATGTTTTCATTCCGACTCTTGCCCAATGCTGTTACATTCCAAAAAAGATTGGTGCTTTGATCGAACCACTATAGAAATACCTGAGATCGCCAAAAATCTTTATAAAGGCTTACCTTTTGAAACCCGACATTTGACCTTTTCTTATTTATTACTCAGCCGTGATGAAATAGCTTCGGTCAACCCTCCTGAGACCCATAAAACTTTATATGGCCGTTCTGTCGGCGACTGGCAGCACGAGAAAGGCAAACGAAAGATTATGTTTTGCCGCTCTTCAAATCGTGAATTCATAAGTTGTCTAAAAAAATCATCCTCTAACCCTGAATTTAAAAGAGGAGATCAAGTGAATGCTGATTTGGAGTTTACAATGAAAGGACAAGAACTCAGACTGAAATAAGCCCTTACAGTCGAGGTCAATTAAATTAATTCAAACTTTAACTTTTAAATAACTAAAAAAAGCCGTAAAATTTTAAGCAACAGGAAAGATCAGATATGAATATAATTTCTATAGGCTTAATAGGGTTATTACTGCTCACATCGCTAAATGCACTTGGCGCAAAATGTAACATTAAAATTATAACGGATTCAAACAACACTGAAGCTGTCCAATTTGTAAAGGATAGCTCTATGGCACTACACTTACAATTAATTCATGAAAATTTTAACTCCAAAGAAGCCCACCAAGCTAGATCGAAAATTTTTGACACTGTCATCAATACCCCCTATTGGAATCGCCGTTTTGGCAAAGCCAATGAATTTAAAATTTTTTGGAATTGGATTCGATTCCAGTACTGGGGTCTTATTCAACAACAGGCTTTGCTTCGAGAAGATCAAGGGTTTCGAGCCTCTCAAGATAAAGGCCTAGCAGATAAATTTAATATGATACTTAAATATCCCATATACCCGTATCCAGTTTTTGATCAAAATCATATCTGTTCTGCACGAGAAAGAGCCGTATACGGCTGCAACCAAAAAACTGTCCGCGTGGATGTTTTACTGTCTCCCTCTTTGGCCTGTGAAAGTAAAATGAACAAAGATTCATTTAAATTTACATATCTAGTTACAAAATCACCCATGGGGTGGAGTATTATGGATATTATATTTAAAGGACGAAATCTAATTTTCGACTCTTTCAACGAGTACGACAACTTGCTTAATAAGTATGGTAGTGACAAGGCCTTAAACTATTTAAAATTTATGATCAATAAAGTTAATGTTGCTGAACCCAATGTAAAACCAGAACAAAATGGGTCCCTCGTTTTTAATAAAATTTTTAAAGTTACAACTCCCAAATATCCACTTGAATATTAATCGCTAACTTAATTATAATTTAATGTGTTTTAATTTGTATGTAAGAAAAAAAATTTACTAAATTAGGTTATTAAATTAGCCAAATTTCTACAGATTAAAGGGGCTGTCCCAAACCTAGTTGAAATTCGATTCACTATTCCATCAAGCGGCAACCTGAGATTAAATCGAAGAAATAAGTTCAACTTCAGGCTGATACTTCTAATTCGCAAAGTTTTAGCGCCTTTGATAGATCAAGAAGTGAACGATCTAAACTACCGCTGTATAAACCTGATCGTAAAAATGCGAATTCTAAAGAACTTATACCATTATTTTGAAGAGCTTCTACAGGATCTGAGCCAGGAATAGTCATCGCAGAAATTATGTTTTGCCATTGATTTCTTAAATCCCCTTCTGAAAGTTGTTCAAGTGCCTTAGAAAATGCAGACAGAAAAGGTATTTCATTGGTGAATGCGGATGCAAGGGTTTCGTAAAATAAAATCTTCTGCAGATTTTTATTCGAATATGACAAAGAAAGATTCACGTCTGGGTTTGGAAATTTATTTATATAAGACGAAAAAGCTTCGGGATCTGAGGCCTGCTTGCTTAAATTAAATTCTGATATCCATTGCACATCAAAAAGCTGGGGAAAATTTGCAAAAACATCCAAAAGTGCCTCTTCTTGGGTTAACCTTTGATTCAATTCTAAAAGCACTTCATCATACTCTTCAAAATTCAATTCGGTCTTAAGAACATAAAATATGGAGTGTAAGCTTAAATGCGCTTCATAAAGAACTTTAAAATACCCCAACCATATCAAGCGCCTGTGGTCTTGATGAGATGAATTTAAACTTAGTCGTAATTTTAAAAGGCTAGTGACCATGGGTGCGTAGAGATCTAGACAACCTACCGACCATCCAAGCGCCATTAATTGCGCAGCAGATGGTGGAATAAGATTGTTCTTAAAGTCTAGTGGCAGAGAACCAAAGTTTTTTTCACATTCAAGGATCAGTTCAAGAAATATGGGACGAAGCTTTGGGTCACAAATTTGACTTTCTAGCAAGGATACACTCTCGTGAGTTGTTATCCCCTGCTTACAACAAAGCCCCAGCAAACCCCAACCTACAATATGATCACGAAGCCTTAATTTTTCCATAAATTCATTTTAATTTAAGAGCTAAACCCAAATCAAGGGCTCATTAATAAACTACTAAGAATTAAGACTGCTATTTATTATTTTTCGCGTACTCAGTGGGATAAATTTGCAGTCTAAAAAAAATATCTTCTTTGCTAGTAATCTTAGTTAGAGTATTTTCAGCAACCCCGGATAAACGTATATGTTGTAAATACTTTTTTATCTCACTTGTTATTTCATCAGTTGTTGCAAACGTCCCACGAGCAAAAAGTAGTCCAAATAAATTTGCGTACTCGTTAGTTTGACTTAATAGTTTTAACGCTAATTCTAAATCAGGTTGCAGATAAAAATTTTGACCACTTTTTTCTTGGTCTTGTTCATAGCATTCAATAACTAAAGCTAAATCTGCCGGATGAGGCGGACAAAGTTCGGCGAGTACATCTAAACCCTCAATAAGACTTTGTGGGGAATTTTCAGCTTTATGCTCAAGCCAACCATGAAACCACAGTTTCCAATCTGTTGGTGTTTTTACTTGATCTAGGGATATTTTTTTTGGCTGTTGATTAAATGTGAGAAATGCTTTTTGAATAAAATATGGGTTAATAACACTTTTAAACTTAACCGCTAAACCATAACTGACCAGGCCCAAAAGTGTCAGACTTGATAGCAAAACAACCAAAGCATAATTTCTAAAAGTTTTAGTAAAGCTTGAATTAAAAATATTATTAAACCCTAAGAAATTAAGAATAAAATAAATACCCAAAATTAAGTAAGTCAATAAAAGAGGTAAATACATTAAACTAGAATAGACAATACCTAGTCCTAAAAGACTTATAACCCATCTGTTTCTTTGCTGTAAGGGATTTCTAAAATTGTTCGCCAGTTCATTTTTAAAATCTAGGACAAAAAAGAACATCATGGCATATGTTAATATTATGAACCAAAATAGATCGAGCCAATATCGACTATCTAAAAACAAAAAAAATGATTTATCATTAAATGCGTAAATAAAACCTAATGCGATAACCAAATTACAAACTAGAATAAATAAATATATCAATCCAATTTTATGCCAAAATTTTTGTAAAGTGGGTGCTATAGATTTCCAAAAATTAAGCCATCCAGTGCTTGCTAAAAAACTTGCCGACCAAAAAATAGCTAGAACTAAACCTATCAGTATTAATTCATTGTTTACATTAATGCCTAAAAGATTCGAGCCATACATCAATATGGCCACAAAGCACCAAGCTTTTAATATAATTAAACTTAGACGCCGAGACAGATCAAAAAACAAAATATTCATTAAATCTCTCTCCCCGTTGTAAAATAGGACATTAAGTCAGAAACCGTAATTTGCCTATGATCCTCGATCCAACCAGGAATTGTTAAATCTAAGTTTGGTGCTTTAGTATATAAATATACGACTGTATCATCGCTATTATAACTGATTCGCCGTGCGGTTATGACTGCCAAAGCATTGGCACTCACTTGATGATTTTTAGTTAATCGAAATTTACCAAATTGCTGTGTAAGGATTGATGTTGGACTTTTAAATAGTACTCGTCCTTTTTCTAAAAAAACAATATCTGTTGCAAATCCCTGCATCTCATCAGCAATATTAGTGCTCATAAGAATTAGAGCACCAGCTTTGGCTTCTTGGGCTAAAAAATCCATGACAAACCATCTGGAACCAGAATCTAAAACGGAAGTTATCTCGTCTAATATATAAACTTTGGGGTGCTTTGATGCTAACAGACAAAATACAGCTTTAATTTTTTGACCTCGAGACATTGAATGAAAAGAGTTTGAAATGTCAACTTCAAGGTTTGCGGTTAATTTTTCAAATAAATGTAGATCAAAATTTTTATATAATTTCTGAAACATATGACACCAAAATTTTAAAGATTCTGAAAATGGCAACCATGAGTCTTCAGATACAAAGGCTAAATTGGGATTTATTTGCGCCGTAGGTTTTATTAAAGATTGTTCTTGATACTTTATATCACCGGCTTGGAAAGTTTCTTGACTAGCCATAAGTCGCATCAACGTAGATTTGCCACTGCCATTTTTCCCCATCAAGGCTACAAATTGGCCGCTTTGAAATTCTAAATCATCAATTTCTAGAATTGTTTTGTTATTATAGCTTTTTACCAATTGATGTATGGAAAACAAATTATTCATATTTATATTTATATTCCTTTCATATTCATAATCATAATCATATTCTTATTCTTATTCTTATTTGCAGAATGATGATTTTCATAAAAACTGTAAACATGCATTCCAAAGAACTAGACGTTTTAGGATACAAATCCCTAGATAGAGCAGACTAAATCTAAACAGCTTTTGTTAATTTTTCTGGTTCTATAAGGAGTCTTCTTGTAAAATCCTAATAAACCTTAAGAATATTATAAACAGTATAAACAGTATAAACAGTACATGAAAATTTAATTTTAACAACTATACTTTTATTAGTTTTCTGAAATACTGCATATAGCTGTATATAAATATATAACTTTGGATTTTTTTATGACTTTATTAACTTTGAACTTAAAAAAATTAACTTTAAAATTTATTTGGTTAATGCTTGCTACATGCACCATTTTTTCTATTAAAATATATGCCAACACCAAAGTAATAACGAAAAACATCAGCAACGAAATTAAACATAAACAACATAAGAAAAAATTAGCTAAAACAAAGGAGTCCAACTTGGATTTTACAAAAATATGCCCACCGGATGTAGTGGCTCTTATAAACAGAGCAGATCTTAAATCTTCCGATTCAGCACCTTTATTTTCCAGGTTTCAATCTATAACTAATCTTGACTGTCAATTAGCAGCCGTTGAAGTCATTGCTCAAAGATTAACTCCTCTAAGTCATCAACAGATTCTAACTGATTTTTTTTATGCGGTTGGAACTTATGGTCGACTTTTAAATCCAAAATTAAAATTAACAATTAAAGAAGCCTATTTAAGATTACCTTACGATAATATTTACGCTGTTGGATATTTTGCAGGCCTTACAATGGCAAAGATCGATATCCGTGATCAAGTTAAAGACTATGTAGCTGAAGATTGGTCTTTTACTCACCCAAGAAATAACGCTTCGACTTGGCATTATAATATGTATTTGGCGAGTCTAGGCGACAAGCAAGCTTTAAAAAAAATAGCGAATAAAATTGCTAAAACCACTAATGGTAATGATGCCACAAATCTATTAGAAAGTTTGTCGGGCCTTGAAGCCGATGGTGTAGACGAAATTCTATTATCCTATGAAAATGATCAACGCACCAGTGATGGTCCTGATGGTCCAGGACCCACGATTTCAGAAATGGTAAAAATGTATATGACAATAAGGAAAAATTAAATGAAAAGAATATTTTTTATATCCCTGCAATTACTATTTTTTGGTTTTAATGTAACCGCTACAGCTGATGTGGAATGTCTCTATCTTGTGAATTTGAGTGATGCAAAATTTAAGAAAGATATCTTTTCTAAAGAAGAGTTTTCAGTAAAAATAAAAGAGCATCTTAACAAAGATCGGGCCGGACAATGTAATCATGTGGGACAAGTTCTGAACATTAAATTAAATAAAGAGGACAAAGCCAAGTTAAAAACCATCTTAACTAGTAATTCAAAATATGATTTTAAAGTATCTCGATCAGATTATGAATCTAGAGTGACACCCACGAAAAGCAATCCTGAGGGATATAGCTCTAATGTGGTATGGGAGTTGGTTCCTGACTGATATATTGTGATTGCAAAATCGCTTGGTGTTCACATGATTATAGGTAGTAATGTCATTATACGTAGTAACCACAATTTGATCTGACAGTTGCTCTGCTTATATGAAGTAACCAAGACTAGATCTGACAGTCGCTTTGCTTATATGAAGTAACCAAGACTAGATCTGACAGTCGCTCTGCTTTTAGGTATAAAAATTGTCTGTCAGTTTAGGTTTAAATTTAGATATTCTGCGAACAATTTTCTATTTGTTTAAATTTTAATTTTTTTCTACTCAATTATAATTAAATTATTTTCTACAAAATTAAATTTATGTTTTATTTAATTTAATTTAATTTAATTAAACTAAACTAAACTAAACTAAACTAACTGCCACTCAATTAAAATCAATTCTATTTTATTTTATTTTGTTTAAATTCTAAAATACTAAATCAAATCCTACCATACTAGAATGAATTATATGCCAATCAGCTGAATTGACTAATCTATTTTTTTTATAAAATAAATATAATTCTAATCTGTTTCTTTCATCTCCTCTCCTTTCCTTTATTCTCGCTCACTCTTATCAATTATAAACTTCTTGTTTCGCTTATAAATTTGTCGAAATTTTATGTCGTTTTAAAATCGCAAACTGAAATTGCTATTTATCGATGATATCCAGAATTATATTTTAAGAATTTATATTTTCCAATTTTTTTAATATCATAATTATTTAATTTTTTATTGCTTATTTAAACAAATATTATTATATTGCCCCATGCAATTAACTCTACTGCCATCTAAAAAATTAAAAACTTTTCCAACTCTTAAGCATGGCGGTAATAACTCGCTTCGAAAAAGAAAAATGAAGCGACCTTTGCTTCCAAATAAACTTACCCATGTAGTTTTCAAATCTTCAAAAGCAAAAAATGATTTAAATTTTTATAAATTTAAATCGCAGGTCCAAAACTTGTTACACGAAAGAGCTAAAAAATATCATATTGAAGTTTTAGATTTTATTAATATGGGCAACCATTTACATTTAAAAATAAAATCAAAGAATTTAGTAAATTTTAGGAATTTTCTTAGAACATTTCCAGCTTTATTAGCTCGTTTAGTCACAAAAGCTAAAAAGGGATTTAAGTTTGGAAAATTTTGGGACTGTTTAGTTTATACCCGTGTTCTATTGTCAAGATTCGAAGCTTTAGGTCTAAAAGGTTACTTTAATGCCAATCGTATTGAAAGAAGCCAAGGTTATTTTGCAAGAGAACAATATATTTATAATTTAAATCTGCGACTCTGCCAGATAAAAAAATCAGCCAAAGATCATCTGCTAAAGTGTTGATTTGTTTTCAAAGATTTTGTGCTTTTAGATTAATTAAAGAAATTAATTCCAATAATCAGGCGTTATCATAAAAAAATCCTACAGGCACTTTCTTAGAACAATCCTACAGAAGTTTTCATAGAATAATCCTACAGAAGTTTTCATAGAATAATCGTACAAAAGTTTTCTTAGAATAAATCTACATGATTTTTTCTAAACCACGTTTAAAAACTTTTTTATTCAACGATTGAAGAAATTCAAACTGACTTAGAAAAATGGTGAGGTAGAGTAAAACAAAGTGAGAACCCATTAATGAAAGAAGCGCAATGGACGAAAACCGATTGTGACTTTTGATGACGGAAAAAAAAATGAAAGGAGAAGAACTAAAATTAAAACTCAAACTGACAGACAGATTTTATACCTAAAATCAGGGCAACGGTAAGTTCAAGTCGTAGTTCTATAATTACAAAAAGGGAAACCCTAAGTTCAAGTTGAGGTAACTACAATTTACTACCTACAAGCAGTTCATTTTTAATATTTAATTCTGACTAGCTCAACTGATAAACAAATTTATACCTATATATATGGCAAATGTTAAATAAAATCGTGGTTCTATACATACAGACAGGGAAATTGTCCGCTCAAGTCCAGGTTACTACAATTTACTACCTACAAGCAGTTCATTTTTAATATTTAATTCTGACTAGTTCAACTGATAAATAAATTTATACCTACAGGGAAAATGTTAGTTCAAATCGCGGTACTATACTTACAAAAAGGGAAACCGTAAGTTCAAGTAGTGGTTACTAAAATTTATTATTATACTTAAATTATTTCAATTAGGTTTGTGAAAAATTAGGTTACTAGAGCTAAGGCAAAAAATTTTTACTATTTTATGTTAATGCTAGAAGCGAAAAAATAGGTTTTATTTTCTTATTACCTTTAAAACATTAGAATCAAATGCAGAAAATGCGGCTTCTATCTCAGGGATAGGAAATTCATCCTCTAAAAACAATACAATATCTTCAATTTTGTGCGAGTTTATATTAAAAACTTTTTTAAGTTTAATAAAATCACTAAGAGGCAAGCCTTCAATGAAGGCTCCAAAAGCGTCGTGCATAAGTTGTGCTAGAAATTTTGCGTATTCATGGGCTAATTTAGGATTAAATCTTTTAAAAGCGCGATATTGCATTTTATAAGCTCTTAGCTCTTTTATGATTCGAAACACGTCAGCTCGAATCATTAATCTATGATTAGCATCTTTTAAAAATTTGGTGGCAAATCGGTACAAACTATCCATGTCCATTAAATGAATAACTTCGTGTAAAAGTACTAAACTATCAACGTCATGCTGAAAAACAGCGAAATGTAAGGCTTTAGAAGCATTGGGCTCAATTAAATCTAAGGCATACCATCTTTGATCGTTTGAAGCTTTTAAAAAAGTATTCCCAAAACCTAAATAAGTTGAAGCTGGTGTCTGAAAGAAATGGTTAGCTGTTTCAGGTAAAAAAACAAGTAAGTCTTCTTTAAATGGTGATAGCGTTCTTACATAATCCTTGATTGAATCAAACGCATCGCTTGCAAACACATGTAAAATATCACTGGTTTTTAAGACTCGAACATGGCCATAACCTGTTAAAATATGCGATAATTGTTCATCTAAATTATCAAGCTGATTATCTAAAAACAATTCACATTGTGGTTGTATGGACAATGTAAGTTCTGAGGCCAATAGCTGAGATCCAGAAAACATTAAGTTTATTACACAGAAAAATAGTTGTGATATTTTAAAAGCCATTTTCTTAGTCCTTTTAGAAGATCTATAAAGCTTTATTTTGCACAATTCATACCATAAATAAAACATAGAATTTCGAAGTTTTTTATGAGTTAATACTACAATTCAACTTGTGAGATATTCTTACTCTTATTCTTAATCTTAATCTTACAAGTTGAATTGTAGTATTAAGCGCCTAATTGAATAACACCATGACATCGGCGGCACCAGCCATCTGAACTTTTTAAAATAAGTGCCTTGGCAATAATTAATGCATTGGTTTAATAGTGTTTTCTTTTTATGATTTTTTTGTACAATTTCAATTTTCCTAGTATTTATTTTTGGCCGGTAGCCGATGATCCATCTAAAAAGTATATTTTTAGGTATAAATTTTGCTTTTGATTTGTTATGAACAAGTTTAAGCTATCGTTAAATATCCTACCACTGCTTGTGGTGACAATTTTGAGCCTTGCGAGCTGTTTAGAAAGTGATGGCGAAACCATATATGCCAATCACGGTCGTAGTGGAAAGGCGGGCCAAGGGGTTACCTCTTTGAGCCGTACTGCAGAGCAAGGCATTGACCTTACTAAAAATTTTTTAGTAACTATGCTAAAAAACACCGATACAACAATTTTTAGTGATTTTGATGCAAAATATCAGCAAGAAAATCTAATACAAATCATAAATGATATAAGCTTGGCCTCTGGACAAGATAAGCTGAACATTACCGAGGACACCGATCCAAACGATTACTTTATTTTAGATAAGGATCAAAAAAAAATACTATTGACCAAACAATTTATCGATAAGTTTGGTTCCTATCGCTTTAATCAATCCTATGACAACGATCTTATTCAAATCAAACTAATAACAAAAATATTTTTTGAAGCCGTTTTCAAACTTATCAGTATTGAATCTGAAACTTTTACCCATGGAAAACAGCTTGGTGAACTTTTTGCGGAAACTTTTTTAAACCATTTATTAAGTGATACTCGTATATGCCAAGGCAAAATCGACTCACAAAATGTATATTTCATTATTAACCCACAGACTGGTATGAGCTTTTATCTTAGACAAGGCGATGAAGTAGGTTTTATTGGAGATAATGCTCATCAGATCAAAGAAGATGAGTTTTCAAGTCAAAGCTTATGGAGTTTAGGTTATACCTTTCCTTTTTTTAACGCTAAAGGTGAACTGGCCCAAACCGGTATCAATAACACTACTAATAAAGAGTTTAAGTTCAATCAAACAACCCCATTTGGTCCTTACAGTTTGATCGAACTAGTAAAATCAAGAGCCTCTAATGATATTTCCGGTATTTTGAATTCCTCTAAACCCGAAATAATATTTTGGAAGTTTGTAAACCAAAAGGCTGAATATACTTTTGATTCAAATGAAGATGCGGATTCCAAAGATCTTGTTAACATTCAGTTTATATTGCAAACAAACTCTAGTATTTCGCCTTCGAAATCCGAAAATTCTTTAACTATTGAAGTTATAACTAACGGGGTTAAGGATGCTAAGAATAGCCATAACATCCCTTTAGTTTGCAATAATCACTCAACGAGTTATCCCTTAAAAGACATCCTAAAATTAAAACTTAGCACAGAACAGGACCCCCAAAAAATTTTAACCCTAGTTACCAAAACAGCAAAAATCATTAGTCTTAAAAATTTTATGGCTCTAAACAACTGTGCGGATAACAAACTTGCAACCAACGATCAAGCTTTTTGCAGCAAATATAAGAATAAACTTGAAGCCCTTGAAAACTTAAACATGGATTTAGATTCTGAAACTGATACAGAATAAAACTTTATCCCGCAGACGACTGCATTTCAAAATCCACAATTTCACGATTTAAATTCGCTTTAATAGGTCCTTCCTCAAGATTAGAAATGTTGGATTTATAAAAACTTGCTGATTTTTGGTCTAATAAAGTTTTTAGGTTTTCAGCCAAGGCATTTGCGACTTTGGGACTTCCATTTGCAATTTCAGTAAATATCGTTTGATGAATGATCGCTCGATCACTTTCCGCAGTGTAAGACTTCAAATATTCCATAGCCTCTGGAATCAGACGTGCATTGTGATGACTGATATATTCTTGCAGCACAAGATCTCGCCAAGATTCCGAAATCAATTCATCTTTAATCAGTTGCTTTAAAACAGTCTGTTTAATATAACCATCAGAAAATTTTGCAGCCGATTGTAAAACCTTAATCTTTAATTCGCTTGAGATTTGATCTAGATTTTGCAAATGCAGGTTTATGGCTTTATAAATTTCAAGTTCGTAAGATCTTGGGTCCTCTTGCGAAAAATTACAGTTTTGTGACGAAATACATTGTTTAAGGCTTAGATATTTTTCTTGAAACTGCTGATCTTTATTTGAGTTTAAACTTAAAGCCACAGCTGGCTCACTGATGGACTGTATGGGGCTTTTATTTTTGCTTACTTTGCCATTTTTATCGTCGTCCTGGGTCGGTTTTCGGGACGAAGATTTATGTTTCGTAAGATGATTTTTAGCTTTGATATTATAATTATCATCGCTATCAGATTTAAATTTTTTTGAGAAATAAAATCCAAATCCAATCAGACCACAAGCCATTATAATTAAAAACAGATCAAACTTTTTCATTATTTCACCTCTGTCCAAGTTTTGATATTTGGAATTGGAGCTAACCGACCTGAATAGACATAGCCAATAGTATTTTTATATTCGACTTTATAATAGACATGGCCTTCCTCACCTCTTAGAATTCTGGATAATACGACTAAGCGTTCACGAGCTGGGATATTTAATTGCAGTGAGCCTCCTGGGTCTTTACGCATATTAATTCCCGATATATTTTTAACTTCAATCATTTCACCTTTAGCCGCTAGAATTTTTTCAGCCGCGTTGGCGTAAGATTTTTTAACAAAGTTTTTAGCTTCATTTGGGGTACCGATATGAATGTAGCCCGAAGAAGAACCTGCAGATATCAAGTAATAGCTGATATTGGTTTTTTCATTTCGATAGATATTTAAAACTTGATAATTACGATTTTTAGGAACTGTTATAAGTTTTGCACCACCCGGTGTTTTTCGTAAATTGATATTGGCTTGTGTTGAAATGTAATCACCAACATTGATTTCACCAGAAGGTATGCATTTTGTTTCTGGATTAATCATTCGTGTGGAAGCTATTTGAGTTGTTTCAGCTTCAAGATCTATGTATGCGTTATCTGAATCAATACCGAATAAATCAATTAGGCACTGTGTTCCTAATTGAGCCGGTAAACAACTTAAAAACTGATTGTTCCATGTACAATATAAACTGCGACTTTTTAGAATATAAATATTGTCTACTAGATATTTATAAGCTGATGACGGATTATTTATAGGCGCAGGGTTAGAGATAGGATTTGGCACTGCAACTGGAGGTCGTGGATCAATTTCAGAATCAAAACACTTTAAACCACCGTCTTGAACTAAACACGAGAAATTATATTTAAAGGTGCTGGCATTGGTGACATGTTGACGCCAACCTTGTTTTTGAAAATGATCCCAGAAGTTTTTATCATTTTTATACCACTTATGGGATGTGTTTTTCCATCGACATACACTTCCTTCGCCCCCATTATACATTGAATACGTTGCACGAGTTCTAGCTAAATAGTTGCTACTGCCACCCACACAACTGGCTTTTCCGGCCTTAGTCCAGAGGCTGTAAAAAAGATCAAGCCCATAAATCATGTTATCTTGTAATCGAGCCGCGCCCCCATCGCTCACGTAAGCAAAGTGCCATCGATCATCCACTTGCATCAGACCATGTCCATGGCCAAAATCACCTCTGAGCATACGCATCTGACCGTCGGTGCCTTTGCGGTAGTGGGTCCAAATACTTTCATGATAAGATACGGCCAAGATAGCTTTCATCCATGCTTCGATTTCGTCGCTCTTAGCGGCTGGGTTTCGTTTTACATAGTATTGACTAGCAAAACCTTCGACCAGAGCATTCATTTCGGTACTGTATCTAGAGTTTTCTTGCTTTCGAATATTCGTTGAAGAGTTGTACTTCACATCATCATATGTGACTTGTGACCAATATGATTGAACTTCACTAGGTTGCTGAAAAGGTTTAACCAAGCAAATGCTAGCAGCCCGACCAACGGTCCAGCTTCCACCTTGTCGACTTTCACATTTCCAAAAATCCGCAGTATTCACCTTAGCGTTAGCATCAGGAGAGTTAAAGGTTATTGCCAATAAGGATACGACTAGTAATGCGATTGTTTTTTTCATGACTAAAATCTCGGAAGACTTCAGTCTAGGCTTTGCAATTATTTTTGGACTTTGATCTAAGTTTTAAAAAAAGTGGCTATACCTTTGTCAGATCTAGTAATAGCGCTTCAAAATAAGAATTTTTTTTAAAATTAGTGCTTAGGAATTGATTAAAATACGACAATTTTGTTGAAGTCGAAATGTGGAATTTTTAATGCCTTAGGGATTAAATTTAACCCAACGCCTTACTCCATTACTGCTCTCTTTTATTATGTACATTTTGCCATCTTGGCCCGATTTTTTAGTACCTGGCTTAAATAGTGTTGCACTTTCAGCAGGAAAGGGCCGATCCTTTTTCAAGGATTTAACTTTAAGGGCTTTCATATTGTGCTTAAGAGTGACTTTAGTTTGCTTATCCTTGTCTGATTTTTTAAACCTAATTGTTTTTAGTTTCTGTTTTGAAATATCTGTTCGTTTGACAAATTTAGGAATAATGATTTCCGTATCTGGATATTTTGCTAAAAAGTTTTGTAAAAAGTCTTTCTCTCTTTGAATCTGTACCCCTCGATTTTTAACAGGAGATTGTCGAACCGATATGGCTTCACATCTTTTTTGTACTTTTTTGATGTGCATCTTCTCTTTGGCTGAAACTATCCAAAATGACTTTTTGGACGCGTCAACTTCTGGATCAATTAAGAAAGCCATTCGACGTTTGAATGTTGGGGACGTTGCAGCTCTAACGATTTCAGGAACAGCTTGAAAAACATTTTTTAAGAAAGATTGATCTATTTTGGGCACTTCTGATGTCATAAAAGAAAGTTCCGCAAAAAATAAATCTTTCGAGTGGGAAGCTGAAATCAGATCCATAAATAAATAGTTTTGGGTCCAAAAGCCACCATGATAGGAAGCCATTTCTGTAAAAAAGAAAATATCTCGACTTGGAAGCCCAGTCATTTTAAGAACCTGATTTTTTATATCTTTTGAGATTTCATTTATAGTTCTTACTCCAGATGGCATGCGCTGAAATTTCGCTTCTATTTTCAAGGCTTCTTTAAGAGATATGGCAAATGATTTTTGCTGTTTTTGAGCATATGAATTAAATTTAATATCCAGAATTTGTTTTGAGTTTAGTGGTTTTAAACCCACTGCTTTTCTAGTCATATTCCAAGTTTCAAGATCAGAATTTATATGACCACCAAGCTCTTCATCTTTTATAGTTTCTTTTAAAAACTTTTTTATAAAATTTCTACCATCAAAACTTTTTTTTCGTTTGGCGATCTCATCCGTAAGATCATCCAAAAATGCGTCATCCTCAAACATACTTTTTAGAAGCAGATTAGCGTTGCCATCATTTTCTGGGTCTATCATCCATGGTTTTTTCATTCTCTTTAACAATTCAATTGTATGACTTTTAGAATGGTAAGACATAAACAAAGTACCCAAAAGAAATCCCCTTTCCTATATTACAAAAGATTAAATTTAAAACTTATAAATGTAAAATTTAAACTTTAAAGTAATTCTAGAACTAGCAAAAGGACTAACTGCTTAGTTAAAATAGCAACATTTTTTTTAATCAAATCGTAAAGCAAAAAAAGTTTTTTAAACTACTATTTAATAAGTAGCTCTATAAAATTAATACACTTAGAGCTATATTTTATTTTAAATACTTTTCACATTTTCCTGGCAAAGTTTGTGACTTGGAACTTTCCTTTATATTAGCTTGAGCCTTCATGATTTCAGCAGCTAAGGTGTCTTTCAGCACACTTCGCGCTTCACCTTGCTGAATATACTCAGAAGAGATTAAATCAAGGTCAAGTTTTGCTAGATAGTCTAAAGTTCCCATAAAAATAATTTTCTTATCACCATAGGTTAAAAATACATTGTTTGCGGCAATAGCAAATAGCTTTCTAATCGGCTGTCTATTAAATGTCATTGCATTATACTTTGGTAGCCAAATTTCTATAAATTTTTGCAAAATTGTTTGCACCGAATTAATCTCGTTAATAAATTTTTCTCTCTTCTGAGATGGTATTGCTAAAATCAAATTCGTTATGAATTCTAAATTTTCAAGCATTGCAAGGTGCTGTCTTATCCCAGGACTTTCAAACTTATCAGCGTCTTTAATTAGAGATTTAACAACATCGCCTATAGCTTTAAGGGGTTGGGTTAAGTCTTCGGAATCAACGAATTGCCTTGCTGCTCGAAGTCGTGCTTGCACTTGTCGTAGATCTAATATCTCTTTGAACTCTTGATCAAGAGTTACACTGTTAACTGATGTTGATTGTGAAGCCCTTGATTTTAGTACATCATTTTTTGCATGAATACGTAATTCACCTAAAAAATCTACAGTAGTTTTTCCTTCTTTGGGTATTGTTGTAAGCTTGACTGAATTAGTTCCCCCAAAGAATGTAACGGCTGAGCTATCTAAGTTTGCTTGATCAATCTCTATTGACGAAATTATAGCAGCATTGCTTTCTGACATTTTCAAAGTGATTTTTTGGCCGTCATAAACAACACTTTCCCCTTCAGCCAAATTTCGCTCTATAGAAGTAGATTCGATTTGATCAAGCCTTACCCATACTCTAGGAGTAAGACCCTCTTCTGATACAACCACAATTGTACCTTCAATTAAACCTTGCCCTCTAAGTACAGTTGCAAAATTGAAGGCTAAAATTTTTAAACGATCTAGACGATTTTGTTCCTCAGGGTTCAGAGCCGCTTCTTGGGCTGCTTGCTCAGCCCATCTTTGTACATCTTCAAGAGTAGCCCCCAAAATAAATTGAGGAAATAACAACAAACTCGTTAAAATGATTTTAACCACAAAACCCCCTTAATAAGGATAAATTTAAAGTACTTTAATACTAGCAATTAAAATGCCAACAAATATTATTTTTTAAGTAAAGCCTATAAAATCGATAGTTTAGTTATGAGCTAGTAAATAAAGATTGTTACGTAAATGGAGTCTTTTCTATTAAACTGAACCTAATAATCATAATGATGTATTTTAAATTAGTTCACGTTTGTTGCTGCAAAACGTAAAAAAATAGATATTATTTAAATTACCAATTGGCATTGCTCTTGCTTTGTACAGTAATAGTTTGTTATTTATTTTTACATAAATTTGAATTTCCCAAAGGATTCAATATGGCAAGTAGGCATTTAAGAATTTTGTTTTTAATATTTACCCTATTATATTCAATAGTTACCTACGCTCAAAATGACCCCGAACTTTATTCTATTGAGAAAATTGTACACAATGTAAAGCCAGAAAACATTAATACTATAACTGATTTTGAATACGAACTACCTGATTTTTTATACCATTGGGCTAGCATAGGATCTCTGGGTAGGTTACAAAGTGACAAAAATTGGCCAGAAGATATGCCACTTAAATCACTAGGAACTCCTACCACTAAAACTCTTTTTGTTGCTAATGCGCCTGCATTTTATAACAAGCCAGGGCTGTTTGCCTGGCATAATCCTGTGGGAGCCATGAGCGGAGGATCAGGTGAGGTTTATGGCAAAGGAGAGGCCATCCTTAAGCTAGAACTGAATAAAAATGCTAAAGTGGGATTGATCGTTACAACAGGAGACTTTACTAACGCGAAACCTACTGAAAATTTTAAAGACCCTTCAATCACTTCTAGATATGATCTTGTTCTGCATCTCAATGGAAGTTTTTACGAAGGTCGGTTTCTTGGGTATTTTGAGTGGATTGTTTTATCGCCAACTGCAATTTCATCTGTAACCGCAAATCCACAGGAAACTATTTTGTTAATGGAAAAATTCATACGTTTGATTGAAGAACAAGTTCAATTAGGTGCCGAGGCTTATAATGCACTTGAAACACATGTTGCAGGCCCCCAACATGCTGATGGAGCAGCTATTGGGCCAGAAAGAATTGAGTATCGCATTGAATCTTTACGAGAGAATATGAACCGTATACCTAAGGATTTTATGACTGTTGTCAATTTTGATAATCAGAGCGAATTTGTGCCGAACAGCTGTACTATTTATTTATCGAAATAATGCATATTCTTAATAACGGTCTACTTTTATTAGTTCAAATTACTTACTCTGTAGACCGTTATGATAAGAATTTATTTATATATTTAATTAGTTGTCTACACCTTCAGCTTCACCTTCAATTATATTATTACGTTCAAAATCACCAGGCATATTATATGAATTGCAGGTTAAAACATTTGAATCTAATTCTTTTGCACCTTTATCTGCTGCAGTTTTTAAACCGTCTTTGCGGGGTCTATCATATTGCATAAACTGATTTATGTCTTCAACACCACCTTCGCCATTTAACAGAATACTTGTTCGTTTAGCGACACCAAACTTCATAGGTTCCCCACCTAAAATTTCACGAAAGGTTTCGGTTTCAACAGAACAGTCTCTAAATCGTGTTCTTTTGAAAGTATTTAAAGTAGCACCATTAGGAAAAAATGCACTTTTCTTGACAGTTGCTCCATCTATATCGCCAAATCTAGAACATACAGTTCGATTATTAAAAAGATCACTCATTTTTTTTGTTTCCAAGCAACCCTGGTTTTTTTTAAAGGTTGATTGATCATAAAGCATCAAACCTGATTTTGAATCCTCAAAACTAAGTAATCCAATTTGGCCTCTACAATTTTCTGAGGATTGGCTTTCCGTGATATTAGACAATAAATCTTTTAACTTTTGACTATTTAAGGTTTCAGTTTTTTCTTTAACTATGAATGATTTTAATCCACTTAAATAGCCTCTATATTGAGAAGAGTCTAATTTATTATCTACTTCAAGTTGGATCATTCTTTGTCCTACATCAAAGATGGTATCAACATCACATCGTAATTCAAAATTTCTTTGCACTTTAGCAAGAGCCTTATATTTAGCCTTCAGTTCCGCAATTTTACCATTACAAAGTGATGAATTTTGTTGAAATGCACCTGATCTTACTTCATCGTCAAATTTTGCTCCTGCGGCAAGATAGTCTTTTACGGTCTGAATATAAATGGTGTCTTGGTCTTTTATATATTTTGCTGGATTTGTTTTAAATCCTTCACATGCTTTTTTGGCATTTTCCTTTCTTTCAATTCTCGCATTTTCAGAAAGAATATTTTCTTCGCTATTTTCCTGTTTTAAAATGGCATTTGAACACAAACTTTCACTAGCGAATTTAAAAATACAATCTTCTAAAACCTTACTTCTTACAACTATTTCACCATTATTATAAACACTGTCACCCTCGTATTTATAATTGCTTTTTATCCATGCGCGGATATCCCGTAATTTTTTGTCCACTTCACCGGGAATAATATTTTCTTGTGAAATATCAATTCGTGTTCTTCTAGAACGCACTTCATTTGGATTTGTATCACTTACATCTACATCATCGCCCATATAATTTCTTACTCGGTTATATTTATCAGGATAAACAACTCCTTGTCCCGGCAAACCCCTTTCTCCAAATGCACCAGATCTACTATCAAACCTGTAGGATGTACCGGAATTATTTATTTTACTCCCATATGGATCCAAACTTGGTTGCCTTGATCTTGCTTGCAAACCTTCGATTAAAATCTGAATACTTCGTTCGCTGTACCCTCTCCTACGTAGAACGTCAGTGGCTAAATTGACAGAATCCGTTGAATTAAAATCAGTTTTATATAATAAAGATTCTACCTCATGGTCCATAGCGTAAATATTAAAACAAAATATCAGTGAACTTATTAGTATTAAAATTTTCATAAATTATCCCCTTAAAAATTAGCTATACATTTTGTTATCCTAACCCGAAGATATTTAAATATATAATAAAACGTATTTATACTGGTCTAAGATCCATAAAAATATCACAATTTAAATATGACAATAGTGCCAGAGCTTATTCAGAAATTATGAATGTGATGCAAATTAATTATGCCTATTAATTTAAAGAAATATTTTTTTATCTAATACCCGCGATTAGCTAAAACATGGGCCACTTTAGACAGGTCCATTTTTGAGGGGCATTGATGACCTTCTTCGGAAAAACAAAAGTCAAAACCTAAAGCTTGGCTGACTTCATAGTCATGATCTGTATCACCAATATAAAGGCCTTTTTGGTAACCTTTAGTATCAAAGTATTTTTTCATGGTTTTAGCCTGGGCTATTTTGCCGTGGGCGTAAATATCGGTAGCGCCTGAAATATCATTGAAATATTTAAGAATGTCGAATTGACTCATCTGTAATTTTAAATCTTCAATTTTTGCCGCTGAAAGGACGTACTGATTTTTATGTGCTTTGTGTGCTGTCTCTAACAATTCCAAAGAGTCTTCATAAAGTTGCAAATCCTGATTAAAACTTCGATAGCTTGTTATGTAACTGTGTGCGACCCTGTCAAATTCTGGACCTGAAGAAGGTAATCCAAGAGATGCATAATAGTTCGATATAGGAAACCCGAAACGCTGGCGGTACTCTTCGATGGATATTAAAGGCAAGCCTTCATCCTTTAAAATTTGACAGATCACTTGATGGGTATGAACGGCATCATTTAATAAAGTGCCATTCCAATCCCAAACGATAACGTCGTATGGGGCTATAAATGTTGCAAAATTCTGTACGGAAGGACGCATGTTTTGGACTTACGTCCTAATTATTTAAATGTCAAACCTGTCTAGTTAAAGTCTTACTGATCTCAATCCGATACAAAGAAAGGTTAATAAATTCGTATGAATTTTTTTATGAGGACCAACTATGCGCATCACTTCGATTAAATCATGTTTGTATTATGCACTTATGGCTTTAGCATTAGTCGTTATGGCTGGATGCTCTGACAGCGAGTTCACAACAAATGGCTGTGAAGGACCGGATTGCGATAATGGTTCATTTAGTTATTCATGGGATATTTCTGCATGGAGCGATTGTGGCGTAGCATGCGGTGGCGGTACTCAGGTTCGAACCGTGGTTTGTCGTGACACCGAGGGTAATGTCAATCCAGACGGTCGATGTCCAGGAACAAAACCTGCAACAAGCCAAATGTGTAATGCTCAAGCGTGTACCAGTGATTACAGTTGGCTAATTTCTGACTGGAGCGATTGCTCTTTGACTTGTGGTGGGGGTAAACGAACTCGCACTGCTGTATGTAAATTTACAGACGGTTCCACTGCGGCTGATAACAGATGCCCTACCCCTAAACCAATCCTTGAAGAGGTTTGCAATTCAGAAGCTTGTGCTAATGTTTACAATTGGCGAACCACTGATTGGAGCGCTTGTTCAAAATCATGTGCTAGCGGTGTTCAAACTAGAATTGTTTATTGTGCGAATCAAAGTGGGGCTACAGCTGACGCAAGTTTATGTACAGGCACACGTCCAACTTCAGAGCAAGTCTGTAATACCCAAGCCTGTGCATCAACTTATTCATGGCTTGCTGGTGCCTGGAGCTCTTGTTCAAAATCTTGTGGCAGCGGCGTTCAAACTCGATCCATTTCGTGTCAGCGAGATGACGGTCAATTTGTCAATGCAAGTTTTTGTACAGCAACTCGTCCTGTTGAAAGTCAAGCCTGCAATACCCAAACATGTGTGGGTCAATGCACGGACGAAAGATCTATCAATACCAGTGTCGAAGGGTCTTCCAGTTTGCTTGATGTTCTTTTGGTCATAGATGATTCAGGATCGATGGCTCAAGACAATTTGAAATTAGCCAATCGTTTGAAAGGTTTTACCGATGACTTAACAAATCGTTGTAAAGTCGATTGGCAAATGTGTGTGACAACGACTGATGTGGACTATTACAAAGGCCGACCTATCATGTGGCAAGGATTAGGACACCATATTTTAAAACCCACAACTCCTAATTTAGATCAAATTTTTGTCAAAACTATGCAATGGATTGGTCATGGCTGGAGCAATGACGAACAAGGCATTAAAGCTATGAATTTGTCTGTACTGGATAATATGCGATCCAAATGTTTTAGACCAAATGCCGCTATTTCTGTTGTGGTTATTTCTGATGAAGATGAAAGATCTGTAGGTGGCAATAGTTCATTAAGTACATTGCAGTACAAACCGTTAGAGCCCCTTAATTTACCAGAATCTTTTCCAAAAACAGTACGAGATACCTTTGGTCAAAACAAGAAATTTAACGTAAACTCTATAGTTGTAAAAGATGCTCAATGTAAAGCGAGCCAAGATGCCCAAGGCGCTGGTGCAAAAAGTTTTTATGGTACAAAATATTTGGAGCTAGCACAAATGACAGGTGGGGGTTCAGGCAGTATTTGTGAGTCAGATTATCGACCACATTTAAATCTGTTTGCTAATAATATAGTTAGAACTATGTCCTCGATTGATCTGCAGTGCCGCCCAGTTAAACCCATCAATTTACAGATACGACCAAGCCAAGGAATTCAATCCATATCAGTGATGGATAAAAAACTAACTTTTACGCCAGTGATTCGAGGTCCAGCAGAAGTCACAGGCTCTTACTGTTGTGCACAATAAAAGGGGTATAAAATGAGCGAAAATGAAAAACAAATCGAAGATAAAAAAGATGATCAAACCTTGGCCTCAGTGAGTTTTATACTTGGACTGATACTTGTTGGCGTGGCAGTTTTTGTTTTAAATACGATGGAAAAAAGTTCGGATCATGTTCAAGCTTTAGCACGAGCTGAAAAATACGCTCAACAATTAATAGATAGTGGCTTTCAATCCAATTATCAAGATTTAATGGATTTAGCACCGTCACTCAATCGAAACATTGCTTCGACGGAGCAGCCTCAAATTCTTGAAGGAGGCGTTGGTCTTGATCCATGGGGCTACCCTTTTCAATATTTTGTGAATAAACAAGGCGCCGACTTAGAAGGACAAATTGTAGTATGGTCTGGTGGTCCCGATAATCAATTTCAAACCGAAATTAAAAAGATTAAAGAACTAATGAGTGGAGATAAAAAAGTTCGATTTTCTGGAGATGACTTCGGTAAAGTTATTAACTTTAAATTAAGTCCCGAATACGCCAACAAATAATTTACAGTAATGTGAATGCATTTTTTTAGCTTCTTACCCATGGAACTTATGGTGATCGCAAAGCTTATTAATAAATCTATTTGAAAATATATTAGGGACACGGCAGTCCTGCCTCATCAGCATTTTTAATATTCATATTTAAAGTCAACAAAATTTCATTTTGCTGACTTTAAATATGAATATTAAAAAACGCATCACGCTTGCTGAGGTCCTAATATATTTTCAAATAGATTTATTAATAAGCTTTAAATCCAAAAAATCAGCTCAACTATACTCAAAAAAAATGAAATATCTTTATAGAAACTAAAAAAATTATTTTTATTGCTTAAAATTTTAGTTCCAGTTTGGGTACAAATACAAATAGTTTACATTAATAAATGCTAAAAAATAAAACGAAATACGATTTTTTTAGTCATATTGTTTCATGACAAGGCATTTCAAAACTTTTAAAGGTGACAAGCAAAGCCGTTATATTTCATGGTCTAAACTATCAAATAAAAAAATTATTTGCTTAAAAAATTTTAACGAATGTATTTAAACCAATTAATTTTACTAAATAGTTTTTTACATAAATAAAATCAGTTCAAGGAATTAATATAAAAAAAATTAATTTTATAACTTAACTAGATAAATTTGTTCCTAAATTCAACAAGGAGACCTCATCATGAAAATATCAAAAAGTATAACTACTAACTTTTGCTACATTTTCTATATATGCTGTTTATTTTTAAGCTCCCACTCTGTTATGGCGTATGAAGGAAGTCAGACAGGATACTCGACGATACTTCTGGATGAAACCAGCAACGAAGATTCTAATTTAACTATTGAAATTATTAATACAAATGATGAATTGCTATTTTGGGCCGAAGAGTTGCATGAATTAGATGAACCTGGCATTGGAGCTTCTGCTTTTGAAATCGAACTTTATGAGTACTTATTAGAATATCGAAATCAAAATTTAGTCCAATTAGCAAAAGTAAAAGCCTATAAACGAACATGCTCTGCATTAGACAACACGTCTGCACGGCAAGGTATGGCTTCTTGGTATGGACCAGAATTTCAAGGTCGTCTAACAGCCAATGGCGAAAGGTTTGATCAAAACGATCTCACAGCTGCGCATAAAACAATACCATTTAACAGCATTGTTGAAGTGACTCATCAAAACCGTACTATCAGAGTTCGAATTAACGATGCAGGACCCTACCATGGCAATAGAATCATTGACCTTTCAAAAGAAGCGGCTCGACAATTAGGGCTAATCTCTAAGGGAACAGGCAAAGTACGTTTGACATTAATTCTTTGTGGTCAAAAATAAAACCTAAAACATACAAAAATGCCCGCCAAAGAATGCGCAGTAAATTAAGCCAATTTATTACTAACAATTTACTTTGGCTCTAACATATTTACGTTTATAATTTTTTATTTTTTTATATTTTTATTATTTTTATATTTTTAACTGGAACTTAAATCTTAATCTTTTTTTGTGTTTTAATTTTATATTTACTTGTAAGTTTATTTTTAATTTATTCTTTAATTTTGTAATTTATGTTTTATATTATTCTTACTAGTAAGGTTTTGAATCAACAGATTTATTTTAGATTTTTTTCTGTTTTGTATTTGAATAGATTCGGACCTCAGCAAGCGTGACGCGTTTTTTGATTTTCATATTTAAAGTCAGCAAAATGAAATTTTGATGACTTTAAATATGAAAATCAAAAATGCTGATGAGGCAGGACTGCCGCGTCCGCAATCTAGTAGAATATAAAATAGAAAAAAATCGATAATATAAATTCTTTAGATTAAAAATAATAAATTTATGGTTTTAAATTTATTATTTTTAAAATATGAATGAAAATAAAACTGATCTAAAATTATAAAAATAAATTAAAAATAAAAAAATAATTGAAAAATCATAAATAAAAAAAATTAAAATTAAAATTAAAAGAAAAATAAATTATAGTCCTAAGTTCTAGATAAGCAAATTTGCTTAAAGAAAGAAGCCGATACCAAAGGTAATATCCATCGAGTTATACTCAGCACCACCCAAAAGATATTTAAAGTTACCTGAAAAGAACATTTCCGAGTTCCATATGTATCGCCCACCAAATCGTATAAATGGACCACCTCTAATTTCACTGTCTAGCTCTTCGGATTTAAGTAAGCGCTCTTCAAATCCAGTCCCTACAAAATATGCCCAGCGAGAAGATCCTGATAGAACGGCTGAATCTGATTTAAACGATGACTTGATAGGTGAACCCTTAAAATAATAATTTAAAAAGCCACCAATACCAAAACTTAAGGTCTCTTGGGACACAAAACTTACTTGTGCTCCACCTAAAATTCCCAGACTCAATTTGTTGGAAAGATTTAATTCATACTCGGCACCAACAGCACCAAGGGCCATACGAGTCACATCTTCGCCAACATCAGAGGTAAAAGCCTCATTCTGCAGACCCATGGTCAACGTTAATGAATGACTTTTAGCAAGAGCTGAATTGGACCAGCTTAAAGCCATTATGGATAACATTGAAAATACAAGCCTATTAGCTGGCTTTAGCAACGTCTTGAACATTTGAACCTGCTGGGTTGTAAGTGTAGTATTTTTTAATTTTGTCTCTAAAGTTACGCCAATCAAGAGTCATATGTGTCTCTTTACTCATACGTTCATTAAATCTAAATAAAGCTCTTTCATCTAATTTATTCATGGCTTCTTTAAATTTCGCATCAAATTCAATAAGGTATTTCATCTCTGGTCCAGACAAATTACTGAAAAAATCTTTTAATAATTTTAAGTCTTCTAACAGTATCCAACCAAATGTAGGAACTTGAGCTCGTAAAGCTTCATTAGTTTTCATAGTTTCAATCTTATCTAAGTCAGTTTCAGGCATTTGATAAACCATGGCCAACATTTTTGGATTGATTCCTGAATTTTGATTTTTTTTGTCGTCGTCTAAATTTAATTTTGCTGAAGCATCGACAAAGGCTTTGTAATTGCTGTCTGAGGGATGACTTAAGATCGGATCAAAAACAATCAGCTCGTCAATTTTTTTCATGACATCATCAGTTTTAATTTTAGCAATGTAATTAATAAATTGCTCCTTATATAGTTTATATAAAACTAAGTGGTGGCTAAGGTATAATTTATCGAAGACAAATTCTAAGCCGTCAGCATATTTAGGATAAATCGCCAAAATGCTTTTTTCATATAAGTCATGGGGAGCCATAAATTTTTGACGTGCCAGTTCAATAGATAAATCTGCTAAGCTCTCCTGGGAAAGACCTTTAGGTTTTCTTGAACGTGGAAGTTTAGATGCACGATTTTTAAAATCAAAGACTTGATCTAAGATTTTGTAAGTTGCAGTTCGAATATTTTCTGGAACTTGATTTTGAATTTTAATCAATTCATAAAATTGAATTTGAGTGTAAAGATCGGGAAAGTTTGACCAAAGAGTAAAGGTTGTTGAGCCTGGTAGGGCTTTAAAAGAATTTTCAATATTTAGACATAAGGATTCAAAATTAAGGGTCTCGAAGGCTTTACTATTTTTGGCATTAATATTTATTTCTTTACCTATGCCAAATTCATCAGCTTGAATGTTAGTTTCGGCATCGCCATGGTTGTCGCCAGAGCTTGAACTCCCTATACCTGCACCACCGCCAGCGCCACCTGCGCCCGCACCGCCTTCGCCGCCGCCCACTGTTTTAGCTTTCCATACTTTAGCCAAAAACCACATAGCAAAAACAAAGCCGATCGAAAAAATTATGATCCAAAGAAATTGCCCGCCTCTGATTAAGGTCTCATAGGCTCCAAAAAGAAAGTCATACTTTAAGTTTTTAACAGCAGAATCTAAGGTAGGAATATTATCTAAAGTCGTAAATGAAGTTTCTTTGGGTAAAAAGAGTCGTTCCATCAAAGCCTGTTTGACAAGATCAATCTCTTTTTCTGACACTTCACGTTTTTTAATAATGACAACACGACGCTCATAAAGATTTAAAATATTTTCTAAACCACGGTCATCAGCTTCACCTGTTTTTTGATACAGCCCAGGAATGTCAACGATCTTTTGATCTTTAAGCTCTTGATCTTTACGCTTAAGCTCCATTCGAATAGTTAAACTCTGCTCAAGGGTATAATCTTTTAAAAGCTGTTCGACTTCTTTGTCGTGAAATTTACGCACACTTTCAAAGTCGGCTTTCAAAGCAAAAGCTTGTGACGCCATCATTAGATTAAGTACTATGACGATAAAGATTTTTCTGAATAAACTCACACAATCCCCCACTCTTAAAATACTAACTCTACTTCTTTGTCTGCTGCGTAATCTGCAACTTGTATTCTTATCTCTATTCTTCGGTTTTTAAGACCCTTTTCAGGAATATAAGTACCATTAGGCTCACCCTCACTACTGGGGGCTCTATCTTTAACTAACTGCTGTGCTGAACCAAAACCAACAACTCTGATTTGGGCTTCTGAGATTTTATTGGCAATTAAAATATTGGCAGCTTGAGAGGCGCGAAGTGAACTTAAATTTAAATTTGTCTTGTAAGGAGACATGGGTCCAACGGGCAAACTATCTGAATGCCCCTCAACTTTTATCAAAACTTTATCTTGAAATGGGGCAATCATTTGAGACACTTTATTTAAAACTTTAAGCCCATTGGGTTTTAGATTGTAACTGCCAATATGAAAAAAATCGTTTTCATATAAACGCAAGAGAACTTCTTTACGACTTCGCATAATACCTAAAACAATCTCTTGATCCTGAAACTTAGCAAGTTCTGACCTAACGTCCGTTTCTATCTGTGATAGCATGGCGGCTTTAGACTTCTGTTCATCTTCATTATCAAGTGTAACATTTTGTAACTGTTTAAAATTTTTACTCAGCTGCATCAGCACCACTTCTTCCGCTTGTTTTTTATACTCAGCAAAGAAAATAATAAAAAAGCAAAGCAGTAAAGTTACGGTGTCAGCATAGGATGTCATCCACTCTTCGCTCTCTTCAGGAGTATCCTCGTAAACCAGCTTTGATTTTCGTTTTGGACTATGCTGCACGCTTAGCTCCAGATGACATACCTATATACGAAATATTTTCTCTAGGTGGTAACAGTGAGTTGATGGTATCTTGAATCACAAGAAGTGAAGCTCTTGATTTAATCAGTATTATTGTTTCAAGAATCAGCTGACGTGTTTTCATATTTACTTTGGAACCAATTTCTAAATTATCTGAAACCGGCTTAAAGAAAAAGTTAGCGATCATTAGACCATATAAAGTTGTAGTTAAGGCAATGGCCATATAACCACCGATTTTGCTCATATCAACATCTTGACCACCAATTGTGGCCATCAGAGCGATAAGACCTACAACCGTTCCAACCATTCCAAAAGCTGGTGGATACTTAGCAACAGACCGAATAATGTTCATATCATATTTTTCGGCTTCATAGGTTGAGGATATTTTTTGCTCAAGTATATCTCGCATTTCATCATCCGAATACCCATCAGAAATTAACGATAGACAATCATTCAAAAAAGGATGCACTGGGGTTTTGACTTGCTCTGGAATGCCAGAATTAGAACACTGCTCGGCAAATTTAATCAGTTCAGTACCAATTTTTTTAAAACTTTTATCGTCACGAAAAAATATTTTGGAAACAATAGAAGCGACTCGTAAAACATCAGTCAAAGAGTAAGACATAAAAACAGCGGCAATTGTTCCACCTACAACCATAATAATCCCAAGTGGATCATAAAAGTACTTAAGTTCAACTCCAGAATTAATGAGCGATGCAGCTCCGATAGCAATAGCTAAAAATGTACCTATAATCGCCGAAATCTTTCTCATTTTCTTTCCAACCTATTTTTGCAATTGATCTATTAATGCTCTAACTTCGTAATTTTGCGGATACAGACTTAAAGCGCGGCGATAAAAAGCCAACGCTTCATTTTTGTTGCCTTTAACATAACTTAAATTTCCATCTAACATAGCGACTATAGCTTCAGGTGTTCTTAAGCGGCGCAAATTCACAATTTCCGCAGAGGCTTTACCAAATTGTCCTTGTTGCAATTGCTTTTGAAACTCAAGCACGCCTAAGATTTGGCTAGTGCTTAATTCTTTCATTTTATCTACCATTTTTTCTTCAACTTCAGCCGGCAAGATTTTTTCTTTCTGATTTAATTTGACATTAATCTCACCTTGAGCCCAATTTGAAGGAACTATCAATTGATAATCTTCATATTTATCTGATACGAATTTTAAATAAACATAGTCACCTTTTGCGACTTCTTTAAAATTTATATCTAAAGGTGTTCGACCTACAGAGCTGCCAAGATCATGACTGCCATTACCGATAATAACTTCGGCACTAGGATTTGATGTGACTTTAATTTTTGTTCCTTTTTTGGGAAGCAAACCGCATCCTGTAAAAACCAACGTAAGGAAAACGACATTTAATATATATAAAAAATGTTTTAATTTGATCATTGCTTAGTTGCTCCTACGTTACGCTTAAAACTGAGAAATATAACTTATAAAACTTATCGACTCATAGCTGATAAAACTAAAAAAATTTTTTTAAACTAGACTCTTTAAATTATATGAATATATTTTATGGCAATTTGAATATTTGTGAATGTTAAGATATGGATTATATTCGACCTAGCCCAAGATTTACTTTAGATTTCACGATCAAACTTAGACTGGTACAAGGTCTTAAGAAATACTGAGAATATAAAAAATTTTAATATAATAAAGTCAAATGTAGAAAGGAGGCAAACTTAACGAATTAATCATTTATTGGGAAAATACAAAAAATGAATCATCAAATTAAATCAAATTTGGTATAATTTAATTTAAATAAACTGCTAAGATAAATACAGTTAAAAACACAAAACAAAATGAATTTTAGAAAATTGTTATTTTTGGGTTAAGAACTGAAAAGTATGAAAAAGCACTTAAGTTTTTTATCTTGAATTTATAAATATTCTAAATTTTATTATTTTGAACATTAGCAATATCTAGATTTTATGTCCTAGAACATTTATCTCTTGTTTTAATCATCACGAGATAAATGTAGTAAGGATTTTGAGATAAATTTTATTTGATTAAAAATTTCAAAATTAAATTATTCAAATAATAACTCTGGATATCCAGCTAATGGAACCACCCAAATGGTGCTAAAATTCCAACCTACATAAACAGGAGTTACATAATCTGTCATTTCAAATGTTGTATAACCTACGGCTGTTCCTAAGTATGATCCTGAACCACTAGCAAAAGCTTTAGCTGAAACTTCGCTGTCCCAATAACTGTTAGAGATAGTGTGTAAGGTATTTGAACTTCGACCAAAAATTCCACCTCGACCAAGTGAACCACCTAATATTTGGGATGAAGAGTAACAGAACGAAACGTTAATTGTGCCACCCTCGTTGTCATAGCCTCCGATTAAACCACCTACAAAATTACCTCCATAGATAGCACCTGAAGCATAACAGTTAGAAATGGCTGCGGTTGAACCAGCAACAGTATTAATTTTACCAATCAAACCACCATACTGTTGGTTCGACAAAGTAAAGTCTGTGCCCACTTGCGATCTAGAAAAAGCTTCATTCATATTTAGCTGCGCATTTGAGGCCAGATCAATCGAACCTATCAGTCCACCCACACCACTTCCAATGGTATTTACAAATCCTGTAGCATAAACTTTATTTATTTGTGAGCTAGCTGAAGCCCCCACAACAAGTCGACCTACTAAACCACCAACTTCTGATCCATTGGAATTAACTCGACCTAAGGCATATGAATTGGTGATATTAGTGTTTAGACCCTCACCCAATAAGCCACCGCTGGCATTGTTAACATTAACTAGACCTTGAGCATTAGAATTAGTAATACTAGCTGTTTGAGCATATCCCGCAAGACCACCCGCTCTTCGTCCTGTTGATGTGACATTAACTCTTGAACTAGAGTTGGTTATCGAACCTTCATGTAAGCCAACCAAGCCGCCCACTTCGTCGACACCGCTGACAGAACCTTGCTCTGTAAAACAGTTATTAACACTGGCTCCAAGTTTTACTTCGCCAGCAAGCCCCCCAACAGTATTTCCAGAACCTGTGACGATCGATCGAGAGTATGAATTTAGGACTTGCTTGTTTTGTCCAAGATTTCCAAATAGTCCACCAACTCTAACTGTACCTGTGACAGAGCCTTCCGAGTAAACATTTTGAAAAAATCCTCCGACCTCTGAGCCCAAGAATCCCATTATGCCACCCGTATAACCGGTGGCTCCTGTGCCTGTTGTGGCTCCTATAAAATAAGAATTTACGACGTTAAAATTTACATGAGGTGCTTGCTTACGGCCCATCAACCCACCGACGAAATCAGTACCTATAACAACTCCAGTTACAAAAACATTACTAATAAGACTAGTTATATTTGAGCCACCTTCAACAAGACCAATAAGTCCACCCACGGAGGAAGAGGCTGTTACGTTTACATTGACCAAACCTAGATTAGTGATTTGAAAACTACCATTCACATAACCAAATAGACCTATATTATTTTGTGCTGCATTGTAGGTCCAATTCATGATCAAGTGACTGTCACCATTAAAACTGCCATTAAACTTAACAGTGGATGTACCTAACGGATTAAAAGAAAGTGCGTTCAAATCAATATTTTCACCTAAGCGGAAAAATGATCCTGTATTTGCCAAAGCGCGCACGTTATTTAAATGTGTCACATTACAAATCACAAATGGATTAGATTCATTGGCCCCTGTTCCTGACGCAAACTGAGCGCCCCACAATCCGGGAGTGTCACAAATATTTAGAGTGTCAGAGTATGTATACCCGTTAGTTAAAAAAGCTTCCGAAAACTCTTCATTGACTGAAGCGGCCGGATTATTAACTTTGGTTTGCACACGAACTTCGACACTGCCTGAAGAGGTTGAATTAGGCGACACACATCTTAATGCGCTATCCGAAAGAATAGTCACTGAATTACAAGCTCGCCCACCAATTGTTACTGTAGTATCGGCACCAACAAAATTTTCACTGGCTTTAGAAAAGCCTTTTCCGTACACCGCAATCACTTTGCCACCAGCAAGAGGACCCGAAGTAGATCTAACGGTTGTCACCTGTAGCGTGTTATCACTATCAACCATTATATTTGAAGCGGTTTCGTTGCCTTGAGCATCACGCACTGCTACTCGGTAATTGATTTTTTGATTTAAGTCTGGAGGTCCACTTAAAGGATCAAGTGAAGCAGCCACTGCTGTTGAAACATTATTTCCTGAAACGATAAGATCAGAGCCTAAACCAGAGTATATAACTTGATCAGTACCTGTTGCTAATTCCCCTGTTGTTGATACACGTCTTCGAATTTCGACGATCATATTATTGGTTGTTGTTATATTATCTGACATGGTCCAAGTTAAATCCCAAACTTTGCCTTTTACAGTTTTTGTAGTTAATAAGTTCGTTAAAGTTGGATCTGTAACATCAGGCACGACAAGAGTTCGAGTAATTTGGTCACAACGTCTATTATTAGAACTATCTCTCGCACATACGGTATAAAAATAAGTTTGACCTTCAACAAAACCGCTATCTTGAAAAGATAAAGCCGAAGTTGTAGTTTTTAAATTACCATCGGGTTGATTGGGTATTGAAAAATCAAAGGCCGAATTTTTTTGATAGACTTCATATCTTAGTTGAGCACCAGGCTCTAAGCCATACTGGTTATCTAAAGCTGTATTCCAGCTTAAAGTAAAATTTGGAGCCGAACCAATAATTAAATTCGAAGCAAAAGTTGGTGAAGTTGTATCAGATGTTCTTTTATCGGTGAAATTTGAGGCTGGATTTAAATACGTAGTTTCGTTGTTTATGGCGTCATAAGCTCGAACATGAAGTCGATATGTGCGATAAGCATCAAGACCTTCCACTGGACACTCTGTGATATTGTCTGGACAATTATTCGCTGAACATGGACATGTCTTCAATAGGGTCAATGAATTATCGACTGTATTGACAGAGTAAACTCTAAAGCCTCGATAATCTGTCCAGCTAGGCGGAGCATTCCATCTAACAGTAAATATTCCTTCTGAAGGAGTTAAAATATCAGACGGTCCTCGGATTCCTAAAAAGTTTTGCGGTGGGGTTACGTCTGGCAAAAGAACGGCTCGCTGAATATTTGTGGCCGAACAGTTCTGAGTTCCAAATGGAGAGTCGGTGGCATCACAGGCTTCAACAATAACATAGACTTGATCACCATCTACAATTGTAAACTCTGCTCCAGAGACTGACGTTCCGGCGGCAGAAGTTGTATGGGGTCTAAATAATTCTAAGGGTATGGCGGGAGGTAAAGACTGATTTTTCCAAACAGTTAAACGATAGTCTTGAATGTCAGCAGATACGCTCGGACTCCATGATACAGTGAGTGAGCCATTTTGATTATTATAACCAAGGGTTTGAACACCACTGAATATTGGTGGAGTTATGTCTAAAGTATTTGTTTGTAAAAAGTTATTATTAAAAGATAAGTTGCCAGCTGTATCTATGGCTTTGATACAAACACTGTAATACGATTTTTCATTTAGACCCGTTAAATTATAATTAACAGTGGCCCCAGCGGTGTAAGCTGAAACATCTAATTGTGCGACCTGAGTGCCAAAAGAGCATGGATTAGTCACAATCGGTTGTGAATTGGTCAATGTATAAATTCGATAATGTAAGCCACCGTTTACTGGATCAGCAACTTCAGTAGGAATAGCCGTCCAACTTAAAGTTAAGCTTGAATCTTGCGATGGACCTAAAACTAAACTTGTGATGCCTCCAAAACTTGGTGGACTAATATCGGTTATGTTTATGGTTTCAAAATTAGTAATGGCTGATCTTAAACCGGAGGGGTCCTCATCTTGTATAATAACATGATAGGTCTGACCTTCAGCAATGGCATTGGTGGTTAAAGTTTGTATTGGATTTGAAAGTTCTGCACCAGTAAGAACATACGTCCTAACTAAATTGTAATCACCAATATTCAATCCACCTGTTGGACCACTACGAAGATAAATATATCTTCGTACAATACCGCCGTTGGTTTCAACCCATGGGGCTTGAATGATAAGTTGCCCCGCTTGAATGGATAAACTTGTAATATCTGATGTAATAGGTGCCCCACCGTTAGGAGTCATGACCAATCGTTGAACCGTATTGGTTTCACAGACATTTCCTTCAGAGCAAGCTCTAACCCCAAAACTATAATTAAGTTCATCCCCTAGACCTGAAATTAAAGCTTGAGAGGGACTGCCTTGAAGAACTGTCACTCTTGGTGGCAAGGTCCAGTTAACGGTAGTTCCGATGTTGGCAAAAACTTGATAAGAGAAAGCACGAACGGGTAAATCTACAAGAGATGCCGTCCAAGTGACTAATACAGAACTTGAAGATTGTGCAACTGCGGTGTTAATGCCTGTAAAAACTGGAGCATTAACAGCAATTGTTGAAAGTTGTAAAGAGTTGGTTCCCTCAGCCCAAAGTCCATCAACTTGTGCTTCACAAGTATATAAGTACGTTGCCCCTTCACGAAGACCTTCATCATCTATATGTGAAGTGGTTTGATTGGCTTGTGAAAACTCAGCCACTATATTACCATTTCTTTTTAAGCGAACACGGCTAGCTTGCGAAGGAAATAAAAAATTAACTTGGATGGTGTTAGTTCCAACTCCTTGACCGCTTACACAACCTGGATAAACAAACGAACTTTGATCAGGATTACCTCCTGAGCCACCAGAATCATCACCACCACCGCTGATACTTTCCATTACACAGGCTGTGTTTAGCATTATTAAAACCGACCAAACTAAACAAATAATAGTTTTACAAACTTTATTAAAGCTCATTACAACCCCTAGAAAAAGATCTTTTTCAGTAGTTATTTCGGCATTTAAATTTATTAAGTTTATAAGTAATTACAGGGATTTATAAATATATAACTTAAGTATAGGTTTTGAATATTAATTGTAGTTATGACAAGATACAGTTAGAAAAGGATCTCATATTGAGACAAAATATTCAGAGAACAAATTGTTCTTGTGCTTATCATCAATTTGAGATTCCTGTTAACGAATTAACAGAGTATAAGAATATAAGAATATACAGTTATTTTTTTTTATAATTGAAAACTAGCCAAGTTATTTTTTTAAATAATTGAAAACTGGCCTTTTATATATAACTGCACAATTAATTGTATGAAACCATTTCTGTAATTTGTGTTATTGACTCGAGTTAATTTAATTTACACTAATTTTTTCATATATTTAAATAATTTATTTAAATATTTGTTAAGAAGCATAGTTAGGTCAGATCTAGTTAGGTAGTTGAGGATATTTCCTTCATTTCGGGTTCAAGAAACCAAAAAAGATACTTACAATTTGAACATACAAATACTTCAGCTGATGGATTCATAAAATCAAGGTCAAAAAAAGTCATAACTGCAGTGTTTAGCTGAGCCTTTTTCTTGAAAAAAATTGAATTATTACAATGATGGCATTCTAGTTTTTTGTCTTTTATTATAAATTCACCAACCATATGACCCCTAAATTTAATTTATATAACGATCTGAAGACGAATCTAATAAACCAAAAGATTCCTTGATTTTTTATCTCTTTTTCTCTTCTTGAGTCAATGCGTTTAAAGTGACAATTTAAGGCGCTAAAAACCATTAAATTGTGAGGATTAGGGAATAATTTTAGGTTACTTTGATTTTAAACACTAGAAAATTAGGTATGCCTTTTGCTCTATATAACTTTAAAATTAGGAGAATATATATGTCTTTAAAAATATTATTTACGTTTTTATTATTTTGTATCACGATTCAATCAAATGCTGCAGATATTAAGCTATTAGAATCAACACCCGTAGAGTCACAGCTTATTGAAATTACAATAACTGAAGAAATCTGCAAACGCGATGCACTCACAGAGAATTCCAAATTTTGTTGGGTAGGAATTAATACTATCAACAGAATGCTACCCGATGGTGGTGGTGTAATACTAAATATGGAACCTTCTAATAATAAACTATTTCAATATCTAAACACAAAAAGCGAGCAGGTTTCTAATACAGGCTACAAATATTATGAATTTAGTTTAAATAAAGATTTAACAACGTTTGAAGCCAAAGAAGCATTTGATAATGGGGCACTTAAAATCAAAGTTCGCTATATAGGACCTAAATTTATTAAAAATTAAATAAATAAGACTCTACCTTTTGGCATCGTTTTAATTAATTGCACTACTTTTATTGATATTTTCAAACTAATCCTTTCTTAATTAGCGGTTAACCGTTTGTTAAGATTTTTCTGTTAAAATAATACGTTCGCTATTATGAACTGATAAAGCTATAATTATATTTATTTTTAAACATTAATAATTTATGTCTGTAAGTTATTTCAGGTTTAATAGGTCTAGAATTGAAATCGTCATAAAAAAAATAATCGTTTGGCATGTAAAATGCTAAATTAATTGGATAAAATGTACAAATAGGAATTAGGTCATTTAATGATTCTTTATAGGTTTTTACCAGACCATATAGTGGGTTTTTTCTAGAATTTGTGGGAAAAATGTGGATAAGTTAGCTAGACCTTTAAAAAAAAAGCCCCAGACAACCGCCTGAAATTCTGATTTGATTTTTGTAGAACCAAAACATCAAAAAGGAGCATCAGGCATGGACG
>JBGSLV010000067.1:0-2301 GCA_041740515.1 Bdellovibrionales bacterium
GGATTAAAATATCCAAGCACTGTCATCGCCCGAAGTGGTGAATCACTTTGCCAGTTGCGATTGAAACTATCTGAAGTCATGCCCCCATCGGTGATGATTTGAAAAAAGAGTGGCACTTTATTTAAGTACGCCGCGTGTACGGCCGAACCTATGGCGCGGCCAATCTCTTGATCTTTTTGGTCCCCACTGTCTCTGCCACCGTCATGATAGTCGCAGCCCTCAAAAGTTAGCACCCCAGGACCCGTGTATCCTTTTAAGACGTTATGAACTATGGCCGCTTGCAGGACCTCTGTGTCACCGTTCATATTGTACACCCGATTCATAATGTCATCATTTTGTGGATTGCCTTTTTCATGAAGAGATCCAAACTTTTTTAACTGCTCATAACCTTGTGCAAGCTCGGGCCCCGCTTTCTGTTGAAGAGCTTTGATCAAATTAGTTTTGGCCGTTGCTGAAAGTCCATCAAAACCTTCACCCAAACTGGTCAGACGTAAAATATCGTTAAGACTAGTCACAATCCGTGGTTTATAAGCAGGATCATCTAAAAGAGGTGCGGCTCGTCCACCCGATGCCGAAGCCTCGTGACCTAAACCATTACTTAATAAAGTACCTTTTAACCCGGATTTTGAAATATAAGATAAGACCGATGTTTTATTAACGGACGTATCGTCCAAAGCAAAATGCACATGGGTCGACATTTTAAATTGGCTCTGCCCACTTTCAAGTAAAGCCGAAGGAAGAGTTTCTCTTAAACCTCGTAACATTCCACTTTCAAGGGCGGACATGGGTGCACCAAAAGTCTTATCCAGACTTCCGCTTAATCTAGGGTCCCACCCATTTTGTTGGTAATTAGAAGCTAAATCTTCAGGGCCACCCATTTTGCCCACTAAGAATTTTCCAGGAAGACTTGCGCCCCCAGATAAATCAAAAGTTAAAAATGGAATACGTGAAGCATTAGCATTGGCTTTAGCCTTATAAGGTAGCACCGACGGAATAATCATGCCACCGCCAGCCAAGAGTCCCAGCTTGATGAAGTCCCTTCTAGAAGTAGGGAAAGCATGTTTTGAGAACTGTGGTAGGTCCTTAAATTTTGCATGAGCCATAGCTTTTAAATTTTTTATATTTTTGATATTTTTCATAACGTCTTCCTTCCATTTAACAAATAATTTTTTTGTTTAAGTAACTGTGACTTTATTTAAAAGTCGAAATCGTTTTATTAGTTATCCTAAGCTTTCTATGTTTATTTTTTTCTATTTATTATTTTTTAATATTTAATTTATTTATTTTCAGTTTTCTATTTTTTATAAATATATTTTCTAATCACAAGGTCTACCGTTTCTTATAAACTCCAAAGACGCTGCCGCCGAAACACAGGAGATGTAGGCCATTTGATTTTCATCCGTAATGGCCATGCTATTAAAATTTTCGATTTCAGTAGCATTAGCCGCGCGATTTAAAATTTTTATATAAGAGCCGTTTATTAGATTTCGTAGACTTGGAGCTATGACATTTTGGGCTTGAAGACCTTGTTCTTGCCTTTCACGATCTTCAAACATTTTAAAAATGCTAGGAGCGACTTTTTCACAGTAATTTGACGAATCATCTCTACCATTAAAATCGTACCCATTTTTAAAATTTGGTTTTAATATATATAAATAATCTCTAAAATAATAATTACATGTTACATAAATTCTATCTATATTTAGAGGTAAATCGTAATTTAAATAATATGACTCTTCGTCTTCAATAAATTTTGAGGAATCACTAATAAATCCCTCTAAAATTTCATTATTTATATAATTGATAATATTTGCAGCATCGCCTTTTCGATATTTCATACCTAAGTCTTCAGTTGGTGGGGCAGTGTTATTAGCATAATCTACGCAAATTTTATCGGTCAGTTGCACCAAGGAGGCTAAACTGGGGGCGAACTCGCTCATATGGCCTTGCTTGGGCAAATTGTTAGCAAGCTCTACGAATTTTTCTTTGTAGTTTCTTAGATTGCCACTAAGTCCAAGATAATTAGCTAAAGTGATATAAAATTCTCGACCATTCTTTAAACATATGCTTTCATCTTTAGCGTGCAGGGATGTGAGGGTTACAAAATTTAAGGCTATAAGAAAAGTTAAAAGTGCGCTTGTTTTTTTCATAAGTTACCTTCACAGTATGAACTCGTTGCTATTTTTGTTATTAAGTCCTTCATCTTGTAACCGCCGGTTCGCATAGACTCGTAAAGCGAAATAAATTCATTACTTCTGTCAAAAATTAATCTTGGGTTTTTATCACAAAATTCAACGATTA
>JBGSLV010000068.1:0-7684 GCA_041740515.1 Bdellovibrionales bacterium
TTTTAAAGCTGAGTTTACTTCTTCGGGATCGAATAGGAACTTATTTTTTTGGTCTTTGTGCATAAGGCATTCTCCTTGTTAGATTGTTTCAAACAAGAAGTGGTAATGTCACCCATACACAAAATAATTTACAGACCCAAATTTAAGGGAAAATCCTGAGTTTAAAAATCTAATTGTTAGTTTTTGAACCCTTAAATTTAAATTGTAAGGGACAGTTTTTGTTCACAAGTTTAACAAGTCTAACCTTTTTACTAATGTGACTTTATTTTACTAGGACGATAATAGTACATGATAGGATTCATTGATTGAATTTCTCAGAAAGAACTCGTTTTGATTTAATATTGGTGTATTTAAACATTTTTAAAAAAACTATATTTTTGCATTTTTTAATAAGAACAGAATTGTAATGGATAGGTTCTCATGAATAGAAAAGAATTTGGATCTTGTTGTAGCGACCTAAAAACGGCATTGATACATCCGCCTAATAGCTTTTTTCGTATAGAGGATGACGGTGTGTTGTTTTTAACTGTCGGATATATGGAAACTGAAGATGGGCCAGGATTTTTTGATCAAGCGGTACTATTCTGTCCATTTTGCGGCTCGAAGATTCAAGACATTGCCCAAATTGCCCAGAGCTTTCAAACCACAAACTGACTTTTTTTGAATATTTAATTTTAATATCTTCTCGATATATAGTTGAGAATCTTTAAAACATAGTGTAGCAATGTAAAAAACGTTGGACTTGGAGTCCTTGACTATTATGAAGCAAATGACCACAGAACTATTGCAAAATAGATTTAAAAACTCGGATTATTTCGAGCTAGCTCTTATTCATCGTAGTTTTCCTTTCAAAAATACCAAATTAGATCCGACAGGGCATAATGAACGCTTAGAGTTTATTGGCGATGCGGTCTTAGGTTTAGTTGTAGCTGCAGAATTGGCAAAAAGATTTATAGACTCTGATGAGGGCGTTTTGTCCCAGATGCGGTCCTCTCTTGTCAACGAGACAACACTAGCAGATATAGCTAAAGGTTTAGGATTAAACGAAGATTTAAAATTATCATTTCAAGAAGAAAAAAATGGTGGTCGTGATAAAAGTCGCATTCTGGCCTCAGCCTTTGAAGCCGTTGTGGGCGCTTTGTATTTAGATTCTGGTTTTGAGACCGTAAAATCTTTTATTCTTGAAGTGTACGCCAATCTTTGGCCCACAGATCAAGCCCGATTATCTTGGGATAAAGATTTTAAAACCCAATTGCAAGAAATGTCGCAAAAAATGTACAAAACCTGTCCTACTTATCTTTTGATCCATGAGACAGGTCCAGATCATGACAAAATATTTAACATCCAAGTCGACGTTATGAATAAAAGTTTTATGGCGGAGGCAGCTTCAAAAAAACTAGCTGAACAGTTAGCCGCACAAAAAGCTATGTCCTATTTTTTAAATATCTCAGAAACATCGGAGTTGCAGTTAAAGTAAGTAGGCAAAAAAAATATAAGTTAAAAATAGTGCTCATAGAGCTTGAAAAGAAAATTTTATAAGAAAATACATATAAGAAAAAACCTAAGAATTTGAATGCATATAAAAAAGTAAGGAAAAATATGAATAAGACCAAAGATCCAGAGCTAAACAATAATTTCAATGATGATTTGGAGCTAACCATGAACAAAATGAGCTCTCTGCCACTTTCTGAATTAAATGTTAATGATCAAAACAGTATGATTGATGATTTTTTTGGTCGAAGTTCGGCATCAGATAATAAACCTGTAGTAAATTCGCAGTCTAAGAAGGCTAAGATTTCAAAAACCTCAAAAACTCTTCGTGGGGGTTTTGTGTCTGTTATTGGTTTGCCAAACGCCGGCAAATCAACCCTTGTGAATAGGATTATAGGGGAGCAGGTCTCAATAGTTAGCCCTAAAGCCCAAACAACTCGCCAATGTGTTACGGGAATCTATACTAATGATAATGCTCAAATAATTTTTGTAGATGCCCCAGGATTTATTCAAGCAGAGACTGGTCTAAATCATTTTATTCAACGTCAGTGGGAAGAGTCGGTCAAAGATTGTGATGTCGCCTTAGGAGTCCTTAATATAGATTGTGATACTGAAGAAAAAATTTCTAACGCGATATTGACTCTTGCCTCAATCAACAAACCAAAATTTGCATACATCAATAAAGTTGATCTTGTGAAATATGCCGAGCGCTTGTTTATTATTGAACAAAAACTTAGAGATCAAAATATTCCTTTCGTGTTTGGTTCGGCTAAATCAGCTAGTAAAGAAAATATTGACTCTTTAATTCATAATCTTGTGGAGCGATTGCCTGAAGTGGACGCTTTTATGTATGATAAAAGTCTATATACACTTCAAACGGAAAAAGAAATAGCCTCTGAGATCATTAGAGAAAAATGTTTTAATCTTTTAGGACAGGAAGTGCCTTATCAAACAGGTGTTCACATTATTGCTTTTGATGAAGACCCTAAGTGCACAAAAATCTTTGCCGATATATGGATCTCAAAAGAAAGATATAAAAAAATTGTGGTAGGTCAAAAAGGTTTGAAGATTCAAGATATTGGAACTGAAGCCAGAAAAGACATTGAGCGAGTGTTAGGTGTTAAAGTCTATTTAAGTTTAAAAGTAAAACTTAAAGAGTCATGGACCAAAAATAACAATATGTTGAAGGAACTAGGCTATGAGCTCAGAAAATAAGTCCACAGATCTACAAACTAAAAACTATATTAACAAATATGCCAATGATGGCTTTCGCCCCAATGTTTCCCCTTTGATTCAAAATCTAAACACTAAAGTGATGGAAACTTCGCTTTTAAAAGTAGCCATTGTGGGACGTCCAAATGTGGGTAAAAGCTCGCTTTTTAACTATTTAACTCGTTCCAGAGATGCTGTGGTTAAAGACGAACCAGGCGTTACTAGAGATATTAAAAAGGGTATGGCTGATTGGTGGGGGCATGAATTTTATGTCTTTGATACTGGTGGTGTAACAGACGGTAAAGATGTGCTGTTTGAAATGGTTAAACAGCAAGTGATTAAATCCTTAGACACTATGGATTTAATTATTTTTATGATGGATGGGCGTTCGGGTTTAACGCCTGAAGATCAAAGTCTTTTTCAAATCATCAAGCGCTCGGAAAAACCATACCAAGCTGTTGTTAATAAAATGGATCGTCATCAAGACATTGAAATACTCTTGGGTGATTTTTATCGTCTAGGAATAGATGCTTTAATGCCAATATCCGTAGAACATCAGTCAGGTGTGGATGATCTTATCGAGTGGGTGGCGGCCCAAAGAAGGCCTAAAGAAGACATTTTGCCTGAAGAACGAGTTCGTATTGCTATTGTTGGAAAACCTAATGTGGGCAAAAGCTCTTTAGTGAATTGTATTTTTGGCGAACAGAAACAAGTTGTATTTGATCAGCCAGGAACCACCGTAGATTTTGTCGATCATGATTTTGATTACAATGATCAAAAATACACTTTGATCGATACCGCGGGGCTTAGAAGACAATCTAAAAGAGAAGATGGCATTGAGTATCTTTCGGCTGTTAAAAGCTATGATGCTATTCAAAGGTCAGATATTATGCTTTTAGTTGTTGATGCTCAAGAGGGACCATCTAGGCAAGATGCGAAGCTCATTGCGCATTTGATTGAAAATCACAAAGCTATCATATTAGTTTTTAACAAATGCGATTTGGCACGTCACGATCAAGAGAATTATCGTCAAATTTTAAAAGACAAGTTAGAACGAGAGTTTCACTTTTTCGAAGATATTCGGTTTGCTTTCACATCAGCGGTTACTGGTCAAGGGATCAGGGATTTATTCCAGTTGATTGCCAAAACATGGGATGATTTAAATATTCGTATTCCAACAGCTAAGCTTAATAAATTCTTTACGGATGTGATTCGACAAGCTCCGGCGCCAGTTTATAATACCAAGGATGTTAAATTTTATTATCTAACCCAGACCCAACAAAAACCACCTAGCTTTATGGCCTTTACTAATTTTCCAGATGGGGTGACTCCCGCCTACCGAAGATTTTTAGCTAAAAGAATTAAAGAAGAGTGGGACATTCAAGGTATACCGATTCGGATATTTGCTATGAAGCGATCAAAATAGCGGTTTTAAAAATAGTATAATAAAACAAGAAAAATTAAGATATGACAAATAATCAAAAACGCTTTGGACTTTATTTTATCTCGATGGTGACCGCCTATGGCTTGGGTAATATTTGGCGATTTCCGTATTTAGTATTTGATTACGGCCAAGGGGCCTTTTTACTTTTATTTTGTTTCTTATGCTTTTTTATTGGTGTTCCACTCATTGTGACTGAAGTTTTAATGGGGAAATCCTTTAACGACCAAGATTTTGAAAGCTCTAGTCACATATTTAAAAGTATTTTTATAAAATCAAAATTTCCCCTGATATGGTGGTTGCCCTCAATTATAACGATGTTGGTATTGTCTTATTATGCCTTGATAAGCTGTTGGATTTTACATTACATTTCAAGACTGCTTTACGCTCAGATAACAACTTCAGGTTTTGCCATCAACGATGTGTTTGTGGATTTGATGGATCGACCTGTGCTTTTGCTATTATTAAGTAGTGTGCACGTGTTAATTATTTATTTATTTTTAAACAAAGGGGAAAGATTAAAATATCGTTTTTGGATTTCAGCTGTATTTCCACTCTTAACTTTTGTCTTGGGTTATATAGCTTATTGGTACTTCACAACGGATGATGCCATACAGACAGCCAAAACTTTGCTTTATCCCAATTTTAATTTACTTAAAAAAGAAAGTTTAAATTATGCCATTGGCCATATGTTATTTACCTTAAGTCTGGGGTTTGGAACCTTAATAGGGGCTGGGCAAAATTTAACATCTAACACCCCAACCACTACCGCTTCGGCTCGGTTAGGTTTAACTGATAGCGCGATCTCAATACTACTGCTTGCGGCCCTATTTCCCATGGTTATTAATACGGAATTTAGAGGTAATGGGGCAGAGATTCTATTTTATGTCATTCCCAGTTTTTTTTCCGAACATGGCTTAAGTTTATTTATGGCATTTAGTCTGTATCTACTCATTTATCTTTGCTCTTTGACGGCCAGTTTAGGTTTAATGGAATCATTATCATCAAATATTTACGAGTCCACTAAGCTTACCAAACGTAAATCCCATACTCTTTCCTGTGTGTTGGTGTTTTTAATGGGTGCCCTATTTATTGTTTTTTCTGAAATCACACAAGCCTATCCCATAGACTTTTTAGGAGTTACCATAAAAAACTTAAGTATCAGTCAAGTAGTGATCTTAGTTGACGATGCTTTGATCAATTTTGTGCTGCCACTTTCCGTGATTATTGGTCTACAAGCCGCTCTGACGCACTTGGATTCGGAATATGTGAAGAATGATTTTTCTATCAACGAAGGCTTAAAAGCGACGCCGTATTATTTATACTGGAAATTTATTATTAAGATTGGTTTTCCCTTACTTTTTGTCATATCTTTAATATTGCGATTCGTGTTGTAATAGCAATATCATCGCATATAAAATAATTAAATATAAATATAAATATAAATATAAATATAAATATAAATATAAATATAAATATAAATAAATAAATGTAATTCTAAAAATATATGTAAAAAAAAGTATAAGTATAAGATTTAAAGTGATTTTCTTATGAATCTTAAAATATGGAGAAAAAAGTTATGAAGACGGCTTATTTAGCGGCAGGTTGTTTTTGGGGTGTTCAGTTTAAATTAGATCAACTTAATGGAGTGCTGCTTACCGAAGTTGGGTATATGGGTGGGGACACTGAGAACCCAACCTATAAAGATGTTTGTTATCTTGAAACAGGCCATGCTGAAGTGGTTAAAGTTAATTACGATGAAAGTGTTTTAAGTTTTGAGACTTTACTGAAATATTTTTTTACAATTCATGACCCCACAACTTTAAATCAGCAAGGTCCAGATGTGGGGACTCAGTATAGATCAGCAATTTTCACTGCAAATTTAGAGGAGCGTAAGATTGCGGGGCAAGTCATTAGGGAAGTAGAAAATGTTTTGACCAAAAACGTTGTGACTTCTATTGAAGACAAACTTAATTACTTTACAGCAGAAGAGTATCACCAAAAATATTTGGTTAAAAATCCAGGGCAGTGTCATATATGAGTGCCAAAAAAACTTTACAGTCAACTATGACTTGGCTTAACGATATGCAATTTGAAGGACTAGCTTCGGATCACAAAACTATTTTAGATGCAACACCAGAGCATGGTGGCCATAACCTTGGGCCCACCCCCAAGGAATTGCTTTTGCAAGCTATGATGGGATGCACGTCTATGGATGTAATTTCAATTTTAAAAAAAATGCGCCAACCTCTGACTGAGTTTAAAATGGAAGCACGCGCGGTTTTAACCGATGCCTTACCTGTACATTTTGCGGAGGTTAAACTGATTTATATTTTTAGAGGAGAACTTGACCCAAGCAAAGTCATTAAAGCTGTGACCTCTTCAATGAGTAAGTACTGCGGCATCAATTATATGATATCCAAAGTATGTCCCATAACTATAGAAATTTTCGTAAACAATATTAATATTAATACTGGTTTGGCTAATTTTAACATACCAAAAAAATAGCTTGATTTGATTTTTTCATTTGTATTGTACATAATATTACACTGAAATTATGGAAAAGATTGGTTTTTAATTTACTTTTGCTTATTAAAATCTTGATAAGTTTTACTAACTATTGAATTTGAAAAAATAAAGAAGAGACATTTATGAAATTTTTTTTAATCTTAATTTGGGTTTTATTGGCCACTCATATGAGTTTGGCCCAAAAAACAGATAATACCCCAATTACGAATCTACTAACTTCAGAAGACAAAAAAGTTCTAGAAATTGGTCCAATGGGCGACACAAGATATATTTTAGGAGGAATTCTTGGAACTGCTCCTGGTTTTGGAATCGGCCATGCTATTCAAGGGCGCTGGTTGGATAAGGGTTGGATATTTACCTTAGGCGAACTAATAACTTTAACTCTTTTCGCAGGAAGTACATTTGGCTGTATTGGCGAAGGCCTTTTTGAGACTTCAAATGACAGAAACAATGACTCCAATTGTAATCTTGCTGGGATTGCTTATCTAGGTTTTTTGGGATTTAAAGGATGGGAAATTAGCGATATTTGGTATCAAGGATATCAGCACAGAAAAAAATTTAAAAACCTAAACAACAAAATAAACCGTAAGGACAGTAATAATCTTAACTACCTATTTTTACCCATTGTTAAAGCTGACCAATATGGCCTAGGTTTAAGTGTTAGATTTTAACTTAAGATTTTATTTAATCTTATAACTAAGACGCCTAATTACCAAATAAAATTTTCATACTTAATCGCTTTAATGCACCCGAAAAAGTGAGGTTGATACTTATAGGTGGACTCAAAAAATATCGAAATTGGCGGCTTCACTTTTTGACCATTGATACATTTTTGAACACACGAATTCGAAGCAAACTTTATTTGAACAGTCGTAACCCAAACTTTAAGCGGGTTGGTGGGAGCGTAAATTTGTCGCCATTTCAAAAGGCGTGAAGAGTTCTGATTTTTTAGCTGCGGATCTGACAGTTTCCAAAAGATAATCTCTAGGATCGAGCTCCACTTTTTTACAA
>JBGSLV010000069.1:0-10911 GCA_041740515.1 Bdellovibrionales bacterium
TTGTAAAAAAGTGGAGCTCGATCCTAGAGATTATCTTTTGGAAACTGTCAGATCCGCAGCTAAAAAATCAGAACTCTTCACGCCTTTTGAAATGGCGACAAATTTACGCTCCCACCAACCCGCTTAAAGTTTGGGTTACAGGTTTCAAGTCAAAAAGCTAAGTACACTCGATTTGTAATTTTTAAAACTGATGCTACATTTAAATTTTCTGTGAATGAAGACTGTAGCTTCTCTGAAGCTGTGAAAGAAAATCCACCCTCTTTTTTAACACAAATGCCCAAGTTTTCCGATATCGACTTACAGAACTTGTTGAATTCTAAAACCAAAGGTTTGATTTATGTAATGAATCCTAAATTTGGCTACTCTGTTAAATTTTTACCCGAAGTGATTGATTTTGCTCAAGCCCATTCACTAAAAATTACACTTTTAGTGACCAAACGTGGTGTCAGTAAAAAAGGTTTAGAGCGCCAAATGGCTACAGTAACAGCAAATTTAAATTCCAAAATTGAGCCTATTAAAGTCAATGACTCTCTTGAATTGTCAATGCGGCAGATGGAACTTCATAGCCCTAGTTTAATTTTTTATCAAAAAGGTCGATTAGCGGCTGAACCTGTTATTGGTGTTCATCCTGCGAAAAGTTTAAGTAAAATATTAAAACAAACTATGAAGGAAATATAATGATCCATTTTTTTGTACTGCTTTTAAGCCTTACTTTTTCTGCCAAAAGCCATAGTGAAGACGCTGGAAAAGTAATAACAACAGCCAAGGCTTGTATAGTAAAAAAAGAAGAGATTGTTGTCGACCCTGAAATTCAACCAAGTTATCTTCGTGTTCATCCTGAGGGTAAATATATATTATATACAGATGATACAAACGAGTCATCTTCCCTGCTTGAAATTAAGAAAATGAACAACACATATGTTGTCAAAAACTATCTTACGCCGATGCAGATCGAAGCTTTTCCAGTTGAGCCTGATTGGCAGTTGATATCTTCGCCCTATCACAATGACGGAACTATGAAATACTTCTTATTACAAGATTTATTAACTAAAAAACCTGAAGACGTTAAAGCCGTCCATTCTTCGAATTTTAACGAATACTATCATTCCATTGGGGGCGATGGCGCAAAATTTAGCCTTTTAAGATGGAATTTTTTAGGCACCAAAGATTTTGAAGTGATGAAAAAAGATGGGGTCTTAAGTTTAAAAGAGTCTATTAGTCCTTACATTTTATGTTCAAACCTCTTTAATTTACCTGTTAAATCAAAAAATTTCTTAAACTTTTTAAATGAGGGGCTGCTAAGAATCCATTCAATTATGATGACGGATTCTTTTGAAGATAACTATGAAAGAGCGGATAAGGATGTTTTAGCAAGGTATGAAGCCAAGGGTTTAAAAATTGATCATGATGACCCTAAGATGCAGGAGCAGTACGAGTTTGATATATCAAGGTTAGCTTATGAGTATGATTTAGTGAGCTTGCAGGCTTATGTTGAATCGGGTCAGATTAGCCAACAAGATGTTGATGATTACAAGCATTTTAATGCGCTATTTTTTGGTCAAGAACAGAATAAAAAGGGTAAGGGTCTTAAAAAAATTGAAGCTTTGTTTGAACAAATGGATTTTTACGTACTGACAAAACCTATTTTATCAAAAGATGCTAAATACGTTTCAGGCATGCTGGATGGTTCTACACGAGTGTATAAAATCAATGAAAATAAAACATGTACTGAGATTTCCAATTTAGGGGCCGATGTATCAAAAGCTGGCTTTGCTTATCCCGAAACCTTTAAAAACCCTGTGATAAGTTTTTATGTCGAGGATGAAGAGGATTACGATAAGCTTGAACTTTATGTTCATGATGTCGGTAGCAAAACTACTATTTTAGTAGATACCGTTAGAGCAAATACTCAAATGGGCTACCCTGGATTTACCAAAGATGGGCGTTTGGTTTACATGAATGACAATAAGATCATTATGACCACTTTAAAAATGACCCCCGATAAGCAACTGGATTCAAGCTGCATACAGGTTCGTTGACTTTCTTCTTTAATATTGTCCCCTCAATGATTACAACCACTTAAGTTTGTATCTCTAAGGCCATTTTAGTCAAAATCCACTAAATTGTCCCTTGTCAGACCCATTGAATTAGCCTATAAAATTCCTTCACCTGTTTGAGGCTAAAAAGCTCTTTGAATGATCAAAGACGCCTGTGCGGGAATGGAGAAAACCAATGGGTTTCAAATTAAAGTCCCACAGTGGGGCTAAGAAAAGATTCCGTCTTAAACCAGGCGGCAAAATCAAACGAAAAAAACGCGGCTTACGACACATTCTTGAAAACAAGTCTTCTAATCGTAAAAGACATTTGACGATTATGGCTCATGTTGACAAGACTCAAGAAAAAACTATCAGAACGCTGTTACTAGGGTAGGTGAGAGATGAGAGTTAAACGCGGTATCGTCGCCCGAAGACGTAGAAATAAAGTTTTAGAACGCGCTAGTGGTTATTACTCGGCAGGCAGTCGCTCTTTCAGACAAGCCAAAGAGACCAACGACAGAGCTTTAGTTTTTGCTTATCGTGATCGAAAAGTTAAAAAAAGAGAGTTCAGACAGCTTTGGATTCAAAGAATCAACGCTGCTACGCGGTTAAGTGATTTATCTTATAGCAAATTTATGGGTGGATTAAAAACTCTAGGTTTAGACTTAGATCGTAAAACTTTAGCCGAAATGGCTGTAATGGATGCGGTTTCGTTTGCAGCCCTAGTGGATCAGGTCAAAGCGATCAAACCTTCTGCTTAAAGAAATAGAAATCTAATTCATAAGTGGGCTGATAAAAAAGCTCACCTTCTAATAATTATGAATTTAGAGACAGAGTTAAGATTCAGAAAATATATCATGAAAATAAAAAGCCTAACTTTAAGTTAGGCTTTTTTTATTTCTGAGTTATTCAAATTGATTTTTTTAAACCATCCTATTTAAATTGTAAAAAACAAGACTCGATCTGATAAGTTTAAAAATAAATCTTAGTTATATCGTAAAACTTAAGCCTAAATACTGGATACACTTCAATTCTGATATATTTAAATCTTTCTATTTAGATATACTATAGTTCAAAAAGGTGTGTGTGTCTGAACGAAACGAACAACCTACTTTTGCTTAAAATGGTTAAATCGACGTGACTTGATTTTGATTATTTATAAGTTGTTTGTATTCATTCACTTTTTCTTTGTTTGCGCTCAAGAATTTTATTTAAATTATCTAAAACTTTTGCGTTTGGTGGGTTTTCTTTTAAAAAGTCCTGTTGATCTAAGTTCCCGATCTTGGGGGTCAATATCCAGGTCAATATAAACCCAGTGATCTGGAATATTAGCAAAATTGAACTCCATCTGATGAACGGATATTTTGGTTCTTCTTGAAAATATCTTTTAATCAAAAGGATTGTTGTGCCTAAAGCACCTGGAATTAAACACAAAAAAAGAATAAGTGGAATCTGAAGACCTTGATCGCCGCTACTGATAGGTCCACGACTTTCTAAGAATGATAATACTAGGCCGACGGGTAAAATTGTAAAGCTCGAGAGAATTGAGAGTCCAAGAAAGAGCCATCCTATGACCGAAAAAAAATGGGTGTATGCTTTTCTTAAAGTTTTCTTCATTTAAAAAATAGTAAACACTAAACTGTCACCGGTCACTTTAGAAATCTCTTCATTTCAAAGCCAAGTGTAAGCTATTATCATATGTTGTTGCTAAAATTGTCATATCGAATCAATACTTTCACATTAAATTTATTACGAAGACCCTTATCAGTTATCGCCAGGCTAAAAATTAAGAAATCAATGGGCAACTTTCTCACTTGGCATTGTGAAGATCGTATATTTAAGTTACCATTCAAACACTTAAGAATTAAGTTAAGTTAAGTTAAAAATTTATAATAGTAAAATTATATACAATAGATATTAGTTTTAACTTTGATGTTAGTGTATTTTTTAAACCTAGGGTTAACATAACCGCAATTGATTAAGTAGGACCGTGAGCCATTCAACACTGGATAAAGATCCAAAATTTGAAGCTAGAAAAGTCGATCACATGGCGCAGTCACTAAATTTGGCCAATCAAGTGGGACTGTCTCCCAGTGATGAGATCAGGCTCTATCACAAAGCTTTACCAGAGCTAGATTTCAGTGACGTTTCCTTAAATGTTGAAATCTTACAAAACGTAAAATTGGCCGCACCCATTTTTGTCAGTTCCATGACCGCGGGTCATCAAGAGGGTGAAAGCCTTAATTACACTTTGGCCAAGGCCTGTCAGGCAAAAGGTTGGCTGTTTGCGGTGGGCTCCCAGAGAAAACAGTTGTCTGACCCGACAAAAGATCAAGAGTGGATGCGCTTAATGCATGATTTTCCCCACTTGAATTTGGCTGGTAATTTAGGTCTAGCGCAGTTGATAACAAAGGGACCTGATGCCGTCTTAAGATTGGCTGAAAGTTTACAAGCCAAAGCCCTTTTCATTCACTGCAATCCTTTGCAAGAGGTATTGCAAAGGGAAGGTACGCCGCAATTTAAAAATGGATTTAAAGCCTTAGAAGAGCTCTGTAAATTAAGTTCTGTTCCAGTGATTTTAAAGGAAACGGGGTGTGGCTTGGATTTAGCAACTTTAACTCAACTTTTTAAAGTTCCAGGATTATATGCCGTGGATGTCGCCGGATTTGGTGGGACACATTGGGGTCGTATTGAAGGGCATCGAAATTTAGAAGCTAAAGACGAGATTTCAACTCAAACTCAAATGCTTATCAGTGCTAGTAAGACCTATGCTCATTGGGGAATTTCTACCGCGCAATCTTTGGCCTATGCTGAACAAGCCAAAGTTGAAACATCAACAATGTCCAAATATTGGGCCTCAGGTGGCATACGAAGTGGGCTTGATATTGTCTCATGTTTAGCCATGGGCGCAGAAATGGTCGGATTGGCGCAGCCCATTTTGAAACATGCGCTGATGGGTTATGACAGTCTTATTCAGTTCATGGATTTATTAGAGTTTGAGACCAAAATTGGTTTATTCTGTACTGGATTCAAGGACGTAGGTTCGTGTCAAAAGGATGCAAAATGGGATTGGAAAAAGTGAGCTTATTTGAAGGTTTTTCTAAACTCAGTCGTAAGCAACGCTTTGAACGACTGATGGAACTTGGGTACATTGATAAAGAGGATATTAAACTTTTAAAATTAAGTAGCTTTATTCAGCCTGACTTAGCGGAAAAGTTTATTGAGAATTCTTTGGGCTATTTTCCAATGCCTTTTGGGGTTGCGACTAATTTTAATATTGATGGCAACGAGCTTCCGATACCAATGGTCGTCGAAGAGACTTCAATCATAGCGGCCGCAAGTAAAACGGCTAAATGGGTAAAATCAGCAGGGGGGATAAGAACATCCATGCTGGGCCATTTAGGTATTGGTCAAATTCAATTTGCTAAACTACAAAATCCTAAATTTTTTGAAACCGCTATCTTGGGTCAATTTGACGAAATTATTAAAATGGCCAATCAGGTTCCAGCCTTAGGCTTAGTCAAGCGTGGCGGTGGAGTTAAAAACCTTAAGGTGCGTATCCTAGAGCGCCCTGATGGTCATAAAATGGGTGTGGTCCACGTAGAAGTAAAGACCTGTGATGCTATGGGTGCAAACATTATCAATCAAATTTGTGAATTTTTATCTGAGCCCCTCGAGCAAATAACCAAAGAAAAAGTAACAATGTGTATTTTAAGTAATTTAACAGACACACGCTTGGTTAAAGCTGAAGTTGAGCTTTTTGGGATTGATCCTGTCTTGGGTGAAAAAATTAAAGAAGCTTCATTGTTTTCGGTACTTGATCCCTACCGCGCAGCCACTAACAACAAAGGTGTGATGAATGGGATTGACCCCATTCTAATTGCGACGGGTAACGATTGGCGAGCTGTTCAAGCCGGAGTGCACGCCTATGCAGCCTCCTCTGGTCAATACCGCTCTATTACTAACTGGGATTATGATGTGAAAAGTAAAAAACTTTTTGGTCATTTCATAGCTCCTATTTCAGTGGGAACGGTCGGAGGTGTTACGGCCCTTCACCCCTTTGCTAAAATGTCGATCAAAATGCTGGGGATAAAATCAGCCGATGATCTTTCAAGAATCTGTGGGGCCGTAGGACTGGTCCAAAATTTAGGAGCTTTAAGGGCTTTATCCACTGTTGGTATCATTGAAGGTCATATGAAATTGCACATTAAAAACTTGGCTTTAAGCGCCGGAGCTGAAGAGTTTGAAACTATTGCTGTGCAAAGTCGTTTGGAAGAGATTTTAAAAGCAACACGTCGAATTTCTTTATCTAACGCCATTGATGTACTTTCAGATCTTAGACGTAGAGCTCCCGTTGAAGATTCTAATTCCAAGTAAAACTTTTCTTTGGGGCGAGTACAGTGCCCTTGTTGGTGGGGCCGCCGGAGTGCTAACGACACCTCCGTATTTTGAATTTGTTGCAAGTGAATCCACTTTGTCTGCTAAAGTTGACCACACTTCATTTTTTCATCCTGATTCCCCAGCGGGTCGTTTCATCTCTGATTTAAATTTTAAAACGTACGAAAAGGTATTTTACCCTCAATCATTTTATGATCCTCATCAGTTGCAAGGGGGATTTGGTAGGTCGACTGCGGAATGGATCTCGGCATATGCACTTAAAAATCCAAGTTTTAATAACTTGGACCATGAAATTTTAAGCGCATGGCAAAGTTATCAAAATCTGTTTGCATCAAACGCTTTAAAACCTAGTGGGTATGACCTTTTGGCTCAGCTGAAAGCCAGTCTTTGGAATAAACATATCAAATCAGACAGTTCTGACTTTGCAAACTGTTTACATTTAATTGCAAAAGAACATGAAGTTCCAAAAATATTTTTTAATGCACCTCTAAGGCTAGGATTAAATATCTTAATTTATAAAACTGAAATCAAAGTTAAAACCCATGAACATCTTAACACCGTTGATTTAAATAAATTAGTTACTTTAAAAGCTTGCAGTGCTGCAATTTCACAATCTTACTTAAATGAAAACGATTTTGAATTTATAAATTTACTTAAAGAATTTGATATCCAGCTTGAGGCCTTAAATTTCAAAGCCAAAGCAAGCGTCTTGCTAAGTAAAGAATTGATGTCCTTAAATTCTGTTATCTATGCAAGGGGGTGTGGAGCCTTGGGTGCTGATGTTTTAGTCGTATTCTATGAAGGGAAAAATACAGAAGCTTTAAAGCTAGAAATTCATAAACGTTTTAAGTTAAAATATATTGCCCACGTGCAAGGAATTGATTAGCTTATCTTTATGAAAACACTGTCTTGGAAAAGTTCGGCGCCATCCAATATTGCTTTGATTAAATATATGGGAAAAATTCCTGGACTAACCAATCAAACGGTGAATCCAACACTTTCTTACACTTTAAAACATCTGACCTCTGATGTAGAGTTGGTTTTAACCAACGATACTCAAGATCATTTTGAACCGCTGCCGCAATCAAATTTAAACTTAGGTGGTCCGCAAGAAAAAAAATTTTTAAATTTTTTAAAAACAATTAAAGCTAAATTTAATTGCCAACACAATTTTATTGTACGTTCACGCAATAATTTTCCAAGCGACTGTGGCTTGGCCAGCTCTGCCAGCAGCTTTGCGGCTTTAACATCGGTTGCAACCAAAGCTATTTGTGAATTGCAAGAGCAACCTGTTTTATCAACCCTGCAACAATCTTTGCTTAGTCGCGAAGGTTCAGGCTCGTCGTGCAGATCTTTTTTTGGTCCATGGGGTTTTTGGAGCGAAGATACTGTCAGTGAACTTATGCTGCCGTATCCAAATCTATATCATATGGTGTTTGTCGTTAGCCGACTGCCCAAAAAAGTAAGTTCTAGTGAAGCTCACAAAAGAGTTCCTAGCAGCCAATTGTTTGAGGGTCGTCCCGAGCGGGCTCGGATTCGAATGGGGCAATTGGTTGAAGCTCTACAGATTAAAAATTGGCCCAAGGCCTACGAAATCTGCTGGGCTGAGTTTTGGGATATGCATGCCCTGTTTGAAACGTCTTCACCAAGTTTTGGTTACATCTTGCCCGAAACCATGGAGATACTGAATTGGATTCGGGATTTTTGGAAAATGATTGGCGATGGTCCTATTGTGACTATGGATGCGGGACCAAATATACATTTTTTATTTAGACCTGATCAAAAAGAAATGATGGATAATTTTTATGCTAAGTGGTCGCCGAAATACCAAATCTTGAAGTCATGAAGTGAAGTATTAAAATTTAGTTATAAAGTTTACTCATAAAATGCAGTCTTAATTTAAAGACTAAATTTCTGTTTTAAAATTTATTCATTAAATTAAGTTTTATGAATGGCTTAAAAGTGGGGTTTTCAAATAACATGAAGTCTTATACTAAGTTTCTATATGCTAAATGTATTTTAGCCGGAGAGCACGCTGTCTTAAGAGGTTCCCCCGCTTTGGTTTTTCCGTTAAAAAAATACGCTATTGAGATGAATTATAAAGATTCAAAAAATTATTTTGACTGTACGTTCAGTGGTCCTCATGGTGAAACTTTAAAGTTTCTATTTTGGGGGTTATTAGAAGAGGCTTTAAAACGAATCGATAAGAAACGATCGGATTTAACAGGCGATTTGCAACTCACCAGCTATTTACCTTTGGGTGGTGGGCTTGGGGCTTCGGCCGCGTTGTGTGTTGGTGTGGGTTCGTTTTTGAATCAGATGGGTTTTATTGCTCAAGATAAACTTTTTGAATTCTGCCGAAGTCTTGAAGATCAGTTTCATGGAGAAAGCAGTGGAGTCGATATAGCCATTTCTTTTTTCGAGCAGCCCATCCTTTATCAAAGGGATCGCGCCTCAGAAATTTTTAAGCCCTTGTGGTCTCCGAAACTTTATCTTTATTATAGTGGCAAAAAAGGCATAACCTCGGAGTGTGTCAATAAAGTTAAATTACTAAAAGTCACTAAACCTAATGTATTTTCCCAGCTAGATAGCCAAATGCGATCTGCGGTCGAAATGTGCCTTGAAGCATTGTCTCAAAATGAAACGCCTAAGTCCTTTGAACTTTTAAATCAGGGATTAAAATTAGGTCAAGAGTGTTTCGAACAGTGGGATCTAGTACCAGCTGTAGTTCTTGAAGCCATAAAAAATCTAAAGGAGGGTGGAGCGGTTCAGTGTAAACTGACTGGTTCGGGAGGTGGTGGCTATATACTATCACTTTGGGATCAAACGCCCCCCAAAGAACTTTTAGATCAAATGGTTGAATTGCAGATTTAAAATTTCCTTAACGCATTAGGACCTGAACTCGGAACCTGGCACCTTTTGTGGTAAAAAATGAATCAGTAAGGGCCCATAGCTCAGTTGGGAGAGCGCGACGCTGGCAGTGTCGAGGTCGCAGGTTCGATCCCTGTTGGGTCCACCATTTTGCAAGCTGTTCGAACCATTTTTTTTAGTATTTTCTAATTTTTTTCTTCTATTATTTATAAGTTCTAAAACTGGGCCAGCATTGCTGCTGACCCCTAAACTATTTGGCCCAGAAAAGGCTTCAGAGCCCGTGTAAAAATGTATTTTAAATCCTGTAGGCATAAGCTCAATCTTATGAATTAAACGTTCACAGACCTTTCGCTTAAGGTCTGGACTGCTGTTTTTTTCTAAAAGCTTACTTATATTTGTTAAAAAACTCTCATAGTCTTTTAAAGTTACAGGTTTTTTGTAATCTTCATTTATTGTGCTAGCGTCTTTATGTTTTTCTAACTCCTTTTTCTCAATCTCTATTTTTTGCATCTGACCAAAGATGGGTTTTGGATCAAGCCCTCTTGGAAGCTTAGTTAAATGTTCTGCAAGTGCTTCTAGCTGTTTTTCTAGAACTTTTATTTTCTCTGTCACTTTATTAATTTTAGATGTTTGTGAGCTGTTTTTATAAAGCTCATTGGCCTTAACCAAAATTCTTTTAGCAAAAGACCCATCGTTAATAAGTTTTAGCACCTCAGCCCAAACAGCAGGCTCTAAAAGCTTTGCCTGAAACCTCATATGATTCTTACATGTAAAAACTTTTTTAACTTTACAGCTTTGTTTTTTAGTAGCCCACCCATGTTCATAATAAGCAACCTTGCCATTTCTTCCATGGGCCGACTTTCCTGTAAGTCGATCACCACAGACTCCGCAACTTGTTAAAGTGGAAAGCAAATACGGGTAGCGCTTAGGATTTGCTGAAGTCTTAATAGTTCTGTTCTTTTTTAAAGTTCTTTGCACTTTATAAAAAATGTCTTCATCAATTATGGGCTCCCATACGGCATCCACTAAAGCCTCTTCACCATTTTTTTTAATCTTCTTTTTCCCAATGTAAGTGATTCTAGTTAAAATTTCATGAAGGTTACCATTGGTGAAATAGCCAAGCCTTGGTTTTGCTCCTCCGCCCACTAATCTTTTGTTTAGCTTAAAGCCTCTTTCGTTTAAAGACTTTCCAGCTTTAGCTAAAGTCCCTTCAATTAAAAAGGTCTTAAAGCATTCCCGAACAGTTTTTGCCGCAAACTCATCAATTTTCAAATAACCTCTTTTTTCTGGAATCAGCTGATAGCCAAAAGCTAAAGGGCCTCCGTTATAAAGCCCTCTTTCAGATCTAGCCTGAATGTTAGCCGCGATTCTTTCACTTGTCTGGCGACGCTCGTATTGAGCCAGGTTCGCAACAGAATACAGAACAAGTTCGCCGGCAGCGGTTGTTGTATCAAAGTTTTCCCTTATTATCCCGAACAAAGTATTATGCCGAATTCATGGTGGACCACGATTTAACGTACAGGATATTCCAATTTCTTTAAAAAATAATATCGGCATAATTTATAAACTTTCTAAAAATGAAAGCTCTCCTTTTGAAGGTTTGTAT
>JBGSLV010000070.1:0-10760 GCA_041740515.1 Bdellovibrionales bacterium
CTTAGACAAATGGTCTTTGAATATATTGAAACTTGGTATAACACTAAAAGAAGACACAGTTCGCTGGACTACAAAAGTCCAAGGCAGTTTAAACAATTAATTTCTTAGAGAAAACTGTCCACTTTTTTTGGGGAATTCCAGTTTGATAGGTCAGTTTTTTTGGAAAGTATTGTCTTAAAATTTATTTTTCGGCTTATCTCGATTAATAGCAATTTTATTTTACGATATTAACCTGACATAAAATTGCGACAAATTTATTAGCGAAACAAGGAATTGCTAATTGAGGAGAGGCAAATAAAATAAAAGAAAAGAAAAGAAAAGAAAAATAAAGTAAAAGAAAGGTAAGGTAAGTTAAAGAAAGAAATGGAAAATAAAATAAAAGAAAAGAAAAGAAAAGGAAAGGAAAGGAAAGGAAAATAGAATAGGTTAGAATAGATTAGATTTTAATTGAAATATCAATAGTAAATCGAGCAGGAATTTAATTCATTAGTGTGGGTTTGATTTGAATTTAGTTAAATTTAGAATAGCTAAGTTAGAACAGAATAAAATCGAACTGAATAAAATAAAATGAAATAGAAATGAAAAAAAAAGAAAAGAAAGAAAAGAAAGAAAAGAAAGAAAAAAAAGAAAAGAAAAAAATACTATCTATTCTAACAGAATATTATTCTTCACAGAATAACTAAATTAATACTTAAAATGAAAGACAAAGTGGTTAAGTGTTAAACTAAAAGAAAAGGTGTTGTGAAAACAATAACTCCCATGAAGACGGTTAATAGCATTATTTCCCCCTTATGAAATAGTTTGAATACAATTAATATCTTATATAAATTTTGTGTGTATTCCAACTGGACCATAGGTTGGGGCTAAATTGGGATTATGTCATGATTGTGTTTTTTTAATTTTATTAGCTCTTCGGGTAAGTTTAGTAAAACTTCGGAAGCTAAAGCCTCAATGATTTTTTCTTTGTTGAATTTGCGTGTAAAGACCAGGCTGACTTGTCTTGAAGGAACTGGTTTTTTAAATTGTTTTATGTTTTTCTGCTTTTCTTCTTTGCTTAAGTTTAAAGTAGCTAGATAGGGAAGTAAGGTATAACCTTGGCCTTGGCGAATTAAATTTTTTAGAGTTTCAAGATTACCACTTTCAAAAGTGACATTATTTAAAACTTGGTTTTTGTTTTTAAAACCACAAATTTCTAAAACTTGGTTTCTAAAACAATGTCCTTCGTTAAGAAGCCATATAGTTTTACCTTCTAAATCGGTACTAGCTAAGGAGCTTTTATGGATAAAAAGATGTAGGTCAGCTACGAAGGCAAAAAAAGGCTCAATAAATAATTCAAACTCCTGCAATGTGCTATCATCGACGGGCGTAACTAATAAGCCGGCGTCAATTTTGTCTTCATGAAGTAACTCTAAGATGTCTGAGGTTTTGTTTTCACTGATCGTCAGTTCAACATCTGGGTATTTTTTAGCAAAACTCTCAATAAACAAAGGGACAATGTAAGCAGATAATGTTGGTATCACACTAAGATGAAACTTACCTTGGACCTTATTCGTATTTAATTGCAAATTTAACAGTCTGTGGTGTTCAAGAATGACTTTTTTAGCCTGTTCAATAACCTTTAACCCAAAGTCAGTTGTAACAATCGGCTTTTTGGATCGGTCAAAAATAATTACATTAAGTTCTTCTTCGACTTTTTGTATCTGTGCGGATAAAGATGGCTGTGAAACATTGCATGAATCTGCGGCTCTTCCAAAGTGTTTTTGTTTATCTACGGCGATCAGATATTCAAGTTGAGTTAAGGTCGGCATTAGTTCTTCCTTTAAAAAACGCTCTTATCGAATAGGAGGATCATTGCATCTAAAAAGTTCAAAACTGCCTTCTGGGACAAGTTTTTTATGAGCATCCCTTAAAGCCGTTCTTAAACCCTCTTCCACAACAGGGTGATAGAAGGGAAGTCTAATGGTCTCTTCAACCGTTAAATTTAAGGATATAGCCCAAGCAAGTAAATGTGCCAGATGTTCGCCATCAGGAGCTTGCAATTCGGCACCCAAAATCTTATGGGTTTTTTTATCGGCATAAATGTGTAATCGGCCCTGTTCTTTAAGTTTCACTATGCTTCGGCCTTGGCCTTCAAAACTGACTTCTCCTGTCACAAAGTCAATATTTTTGTCTTTAAGTTCTTGGTATTTTTGGCCAATAGCCGCAATATTGGGATCAGAAAAAGCAATTCCTAAAAAAACTCTACGTTTAAAACATTGCTCTTCGTTGACTGCATTGTAACCGGCAATCAAGCCCTCATCGGCGGCTTCATGTAGGATGGGTCTGTCGGCATTGGCGTCACCTGCTAAAAAAATATGTGGGGCTTCAAGCAGCTTAAGCGTGTTTCGGTCTACAGCTGGTAAACCTTTTGCATCTAAATTTATCTTCAAGTTTTCAAATCCAAGGTCTCTTATATAAGGAGCACGACCAGCGGCCACTAAGGCTCTATCCACTTCAAATATTTGATCACCAGCTTTAAATTTTAATTTTTTTTCTGCCGTTATTTCTAGTAATTCGATGCCATCAAAATACACCGGGAATTCGAGCTGTAGTTTTTCAGAAACATAGGCTTGAAGAACTGGGTCGGATATACCAGCAATAGCTGGGCCTTGGTTTACACCTATGGTTTTGACTCCTAGTTTACTAAGCGCTTGACCAATCTCTATACCAATAACACCTAAGCCGATGACAACAATAGACTTAGGAAGTTCTTCTAGTTCAAAAAAAGTATCTGTGGTAATAAGCGCTTCTGAAAATTTAAGCCACGGTTTAGGAATCACAGGACTAGATCCTGTCGCAACTATGATTTTATCAGCTGTTACATTCTCATTGCCAATCAAAAGTTGATTTGGTCCTAAAAATTTAGCTCGGCTTTGATTAAGATGATCTTGCCAATCATGCATTGGACTTTTAACTCCGCGTACAAATCTGTCTCTTAAACTTCGTACATGAAGCATTACTTGTTTGGAATCTACTTTAAGGTGTTCATGTCCAGAGATTCCCACCTGTGGGAATTTTTTGGTTTGAGAGTAATCATTGGCCACTTGGATAATAACTTTTGAAGGCATGCAACCGACTCGAGCGCAGGTTGTCCCCATAGGGCCATCGTCAACAACAAGATAATTCTGCGTTTTTTTTGCGACTTCTCGACGGGCCGTTAAACCCGATGTTCCAGCGCCAATAATAACAACATCATAGTGTTTCATAATTTGATCCGATGTTTAAAGTCTTAGTTAAGTTTTTTTAAAACTTAACATTGCAAATAAAACTTATAAAATAGTTTTTAATATAGATTATGAGTTGGAAAGCTTAATTCTAAAACTGATTGTGAGTGGGTTAGCTTAGGATAAAAGAATATGTTTGTTTTATCCTAAGCCGACTAAATTGTTCGTAACACTTTAATTTTTTTAATTCTTAGTTTAGCCATCAAAGTCTATTTCGACAACAACTGGCTCATGTAAGATTAATAATTAAGTTGTTACGAACTAAGGTTTTTCTATTTGTAAAGTTTTTTTAGATCGTCAGCTCCACCAATACGCTCGCCATTAATGAAAACTTGTGGCACAGAAGTTTTACCACTGATAGCAACTAAAGTTTTTATTGAATAATCTTTGTTTAAAATATGTTCCTCATATTTAACATTATTTTTATTTAATATAGCTTTGGCTTCTGCACAAAACGAACAGCCTGGTCGAGTATAAATGGCAACTGACTTAGGAATCTCGGCTCCTAAGTATTTAAGCATAGTCTCGGCATCTGAAACGCTAAACGGATCACCTGGTTTTTCTTCTTCGACAAATACTTTTTCGATTTTGCCATCATTAACTAGCATAGAATAGCGCCAGCTTCTTTTGCCAAAGCCAATGGCCGACTTATCGACTAAAAAGCCAAGCTTTTCTGAAAACTCACCATTACCATCGGGTAACATAGTTAAATGAGCTGCATTCTGCTCTTCTTGCCAAGAATTCATAACAAAGGAATCGTTAACAGATAAACAAACTACGGAATCAATGCCAGCTTTTTTGAAAGTATCGTAAAGTTCGTTGTATCTTGGTAAATGGGTTGAAGAGCAGGTCGGAGTGTATGCGCCAGGTAGGGCGAACATCACAACCTTTTTACCTTTAAAATAATCATCTGTCGTTTTCTTAACCCAATCGTGACCTTGGCGGGTTTGAAACTCAACTTGTGGTACTTTTTGTCCTACTAATTTTTGACTTAATTCGTTTAAGCTCATCTATGTTCTCCTTTAGAGTCTTGTAGTTTGCGTTGGTAAATGTATTTCAATTGTAAGCTTAGTTTAAACCATTTAAATTATGCACATTATCAAATTCAATTCCTGTTAAATTTGCTTATTGGCAGCAATTAGCTTGTTGTTAGGAAGTGTCGAATGAATAGGGAGGACAAAAACATAACAAAAGCTTAATAAATGAATGAACTTGATTCATTTACTATAGTCTTATAAATATTTGATAGTTTCAAATACTTGTTTTATATGATGCAATAGTTTTTAACTATTAATGAGAGACCCCCTCATCTTTAAACTCCAAATGCAAAGTATGTTAGTATTAGCCAAGGGCTTAATTTTCTCTGGTTTAATAGCAAGGTACTAATTTAGTATGTTGTGGGCTGTGTGAATTTATTTTAAATATATTTGGACTCTACTATAGGATTTAACATTGAATACGGAAAGAATATATTTTGACCACAATGCCACCACACCCGTAGATCCCTCTTTGTACCCCATTGTGGATGAAGTTGTGCGTCAGTGGGCCAACCCTAGTTCTATTTACTCTTTAAGTCGAAACCCAAAAAAAATCTTACGAGAGTCAAGACTTGCATTCGCTCATAAACTGCAAGTGCACCCTCTAGAAGTTATTTTTACAAGTGGCGGCAGTGAATCGAATAACTTAGCTTTAAAAGGTCTAATGGACCATTTCAAAAGAAACTCTAAAGACACTCTCATCGTGTCATCGGTTGAACATCCTGCTGTTCTTAAAACAGCAAAATTTTTAGCGACCAAAGGACTAAAAGTTTTTTTCAATCCCGTCGCTAAGAACGGCGAGATAGACTTTCAGTTCTTACAAGATCATTTAGTGACACATAAAGTGGGCTTAGTTTCAGTGATGGCCGCCAACAATGAAACGGGTGTGATTCATCCCATTTCAAATCTTGCATCAATGGCTCATACTCATGGGTCATTATTCCACACAGATGCGGTGCAACTGGTTGGCAAAACCAAACTAAATTTTCAAGAACTAAATGTAGATTTAGCTTCATTTTCTGCCCATAAGTTTTACGCCCTTAAAGGAGCCGGGGTCTTATATTGTCGTAAAGGTTTGGCTTTAGAAAGTTTGATTCATGGTGGTGGTCAAGAACGATCCCGCAGAGCTGGAACCGAAAATATTCTTGCGATTGCGTGTATGAAACATATGATCGAGCGTTTAGAAGACCTTGAAGCCAAACTACCTTTTGTCAAAAATCTTAGGGATCATTTTGAATTTGAAATGTTACGAACTATTGATGATGTTGAGATCACAGCTAGGGAGCAAAATCGTTTAGTTAATACATCCCATCTTGTTGTCAAAGGGGCCGACGGCGAGAATCTGTTAATGAATTTAGATATGGCTGGATTTGAAGTTAGCACCGGAGCTGCTTGTAGCGCTGGAAGTCCAGAACCAAGTGCGGCCTTATTAGCAATGGGTTATCAAAGAAATGAAGCTCAATCATCTCTAAGAGTCTCTTTCGGGATGAATAATACCTTGGAACAGGTCAATCAATTTGTTGTAGCCCTTAACCAAATTATACCCCACTTAAGAGCCATTAAAAATCAAATCTAAAATCTAACTTGGTGTTTACAAAGTCATCTGCTATAAAATAAACCATGAAAACTTTGACCCCAGAACTAACTCTTAATCCAGTAAATCTGAAACTTAAGACTGATACAAAGGCAAGCCCGAGCCCTCAAAACAACTCTGAAACTGTGGTAAGCACTCCTTTTTTAGCTCAAAGAAAACCCAAAGTTCTAGTGGCCATGAGTGGTGGGGTAGATAGTTCGGTTGCGGCGGCCCTTTTAGTTGAACAGGGTTATGACGTAATTGGTTGCACCATGCAAGTTTGGGATTACACCAAAAATGAGAGCTGTAGCACAGAACAAGAAGGTCACGGCACTTGTTGCTCTAGCACTGATGTGGACGATGCACGTGCTGTTGCCGACAAACTGAATATACCTTTCTATGTTTTAAACTGTGAGACGGAATTTCAATCCAAAGTGATTGATCCATTTGTTGAATCTTATCTGCAAGGTGAAACACCAATTCCTTGTGTGAATTGCAACACCTACTTGAAGTTTGATCATTTGATAAAAAAAATGCAAGTTTTAGGTTGCGACTATTTGGCGACAGGTCATTACGCTCAAATGGTTGAAATTGACGGCCAGAAAACTATTAAAACGAGCTCGGATGATTGGAAAGATCAAACATATTTTTTATTTACACTTGATCCAAAAATTTTAAATGTACTACTGTTTCCTGTCGGCGATATGGAAAAACCAAAAGTGCGAGAATATGCAGAAAAACATGATTTGATTGTTGCTAAAAAGAAAGACTCTACGGGCATTTGTTTTATTGGCAATGGTAAATACGCCGAATTTATTGAAACTCGCGTTTCAAAAGATTTGTTAGTGAAAGGCAAAATGTTGAAATACCCGAATGGTGAGGTTTTAGGAGACCACTTTGGTCTACATCATTTTACTTACGGTCAAAGGAAGCGCTTAGGTATTTCGTACACAGTGCCTTTGTATGTCAAAAAAATCGATTATGAATCAGGCAATGTATGGCTTGCTGAAGAGCAAGATCTTTACACCAGTGAAATGACAATAAAAAATTTTAACAGCCTAAGAGAGTTTCAAGATCATGAAACTCTAAAAGTAAAAATTCGTTTTCAACATCGTGGAGCCCAGGCCAAAGTTGAAAAAAACTTGGATGGAACTTTTAAGGTTAAATTTCTAGAACCACAAAGATCCATTACGCCAGGTCAAGCCGCTGTATTTTATCGGGATCGTGAACTTTTAGGTGGCGGTTGGATCATCTGATTTGGCATTTTAAAAAATTATTAAATAATTATATGACACAAAAATACTAAATTAAAAATTTTGATCATAAAATTTATCATATGAGTAGTTACAAACAGTATTTAGTAAATCAATCTATGGGCTCTAAATCGGTCACCGGGAAAAGCATAAGATGAATCCTAAATTGAACTTTGACTCTAACGTGAAATCTAAATTTAATTCTGAATTGAAATCCAAGTTTAATTTTAATTCGATTTTAAAATTGAATTTAAACTCGATCTTTAAACTTTTGGCCTTTTTAGTACTTAGTATAATCTTGGTGCTCGTAGGTTTAGGATATTACTTTTTAAACTTTGATCAAACCATTGCAAGATCAGGTTCTTTAGATTTAGAGGGGCTTAAGTCTCCCGTAGAAGTGATCACAGATAAGTATGGCATCCCTCATATCAAAGCTGAAAATGACCACGATATGATGATGGCCTTAGGTTTTATCACGGCATCAGATCGTCTTTGGCAGATGGATCTTTTACGACGTATTGGATCAGGTCGATTGAGCGAAATTTTAGGACCTAAGCTTTTAGAAACCGATATTTTCTTACGAAAAATTAGACTTCGAAGCCACATGGTTGAACGATGGGCCGAATTTAAAAAAACAGCGCCTGAGCATATGTTAATGCAAATCGACGCCTATTTTAAAGGTGTGAACTCTTACGTTAAAACTGGTCCTAGGCCATTAGAAATGAAACTCTTAGGGTATTCCCCGGATCCTTTCACCATTGAAGATGCTTTGTCGTTGGTAGGATATATGTCGCTAAGCTTTGCAGAAGGTTTTTTTGTAGATATTCTTTATACCGATTTGCTTCGTGAACTTCCTAAAGAGGAAGTGGATTTGATATTTCCAAGGGCTCAGTTTGATGCCAATTTACCTGATGTTAATCTTAAACAAGACAAAGAAAATAAAGAACATCCCGAACCAAAATCAGACTTACAATCCCAAATTATAGATTCAAATTCAAAATTTGATAATAGAAAATTAGATTCAACCACGCTGCCAAGTCGTAAATATATTTACACGACTCTGTTTGACGTAGTTACCGAACTTAAAGCTAGATTTGGTCTATTTCAGGGGAGTAACTCTTGGGTTCTTTCACCCCAAAGAACTAAGTCGGGACACACCATTTTGGCCAATGACCCTCACATAGCTTATGCTAATCCATCCGTATTTTATGAAGCTCATATTGCATCACCCACATATGAGAACTATGGCCATTATGTGCCTTTAATCCCTTTTCCAGGGCTTGGTCATAACAAAGATCGTGCATGGGCTATCACCATGTCTAATTCTGATGAGCTGGATTATTTTAGCGAAACTTTTCATCCCACGGAACCCAAGGTTTTATACAAGAATAAGTTCATACCTTATCAAGTTGTTAGAGAAGAAATTATAGTTAAGGGACAAAAAAAGCCCCACATAGAAGAAGTTATAATTACACATCATGGGCCCATTATCGATAACACTCGTTTTGTCAAAAAAGGTAAGCCCCTAGCAGTAACTTGGCAGTTTTTAAATCCGACCAATAACCCAGCCTTATCATCCTATCTTTTATCGCAAAGCAAAGAACTTAAAGATTTAGCTCCGGCTATATCTCATACAGCGGCGCCAGGTTTTAATATAAGTTTTGTGGATTCAAAAGGTAATATTGGTTGGCATGTTATGGGTAAAATTCCCGTGCTGCCAAAAAATGTCAATGGGCGAGAAATTAGAGATGGTGGGTCGGGGCGAGACGAGTACGTCAGGTACTTAGATATTATGGAAAACCCACATATTTATAATCCTAAAAGTGGCGTTATTGTCACCGCAAATTACAAGCATGAAACCCAAGGTCCAATTCCATGGATTGGTCTTTGGCAGCCGAAAGACAGGGTGCTAAGATTGGAAGCTTTATTAGACACTATAGAAAAGTGGGATCTAGAAGAGCTTAAAGCCATTCAAACCGATGAGCATGTAACTTTTTATCAGTCCTTCAAAGAGGATTTTTTAGAAGATGTAAAACCTCAAACAGATTTAGAAAAAAAGGTTTTAAGTCATATGCTGAATTGGCAAGGTGGCTCGAGCCGGAAAGATATTGGGGCCTCAGTTTATTACACCTTATCTTTATCGCTACTTAAAAATATAATTCATGATGAACTAGGTGAGGATAGATTTAAAACATACTGTGAAGGAGCCGATGCTTTTGCATTTATTTTTCAGGTTTTAAAACGTAAAGATTCAATCCTATGGGATAATGAAAATACAACAAACCTTAAAGAATCTTCTTCATTGATTATCAATAAAACATTTTCTGAAAGTGTCAGTTTTTTAAAGCAACAATTCGGATCAGATATAGCAACTTGGCAATGGGAGAAATTAAATCACGTTGAGTTTAAACATGTCTTAGGTAAATTCTTTCCTTTGAAGCAAATATTTAATTTAGGACCCTATTCTGTGGCTGGCGGGACCAATCAAGTCAATGCTATGGGGTCAGTAAAATATGATTTATCCTTTGATGTCTTTTACGGACCGGCCGCTCGGCGTCTTATAGATTATAAAGACCCTACAAAATCTTGGGGTGTATTGCCCACTGGAAATTCAGGGAACCGTGGATCAAAACATTTCTCGGATCAAGTGGACTTATTAGTTCATAACAAATACAGGGCTCAAAATATGAATTTTAATGATTTAGATGGCCCTGTTCAAAAACTTAAATTAAAACCAAGCATGAATTGAAGTAAAATTTAAGTTTAAGAAAATAGTTATTAAACCAAGGATTAGTTTACACCACACTGGAAAGTAACTGAACTTGGTTTTATCAAAGAAGGATTAACTTCGTAAATCATAGCCTCAGCATTTTCGAGTTTTAATAAATTTCGACATATAGAATTCATATCTTCATTTAATTGTGATCCATTGTAGTTATTGGCTTTAAGAAGAGCGTTCGTAATTTTTCCCTCATTATTCATAGTCGCACTTATCTCAAGGGTGTAATCTTGACGAACAGTTTCGGTTGCAAAAACATATGATGAGCTAAAAGTCGAAAATACCAAAGCTAGATACATTAATGATTTCATTTTAAGTCTCCTTTGCATTTAAAAAATATATTTAGTAATTTTATTTGGTTTATTTACTTTACTTTACTTTACTTTACTTTTGTTTGTTTGTTTGTTTTGTTTGTTTGTTTTGTTTTGTTTTGTTTTGTTTTGTTTGTTTTGTTTTGTTTTGTTTTGTTTGTTTGTTTTGTTTGTTTGTTTGTTTGTTTTGTTTGTTTGTTTGTTTTGTTTTGTTTGTTTGTTTGTTTTGTTTTGTTTTGTATTGTTTTATTTTGTTTAATTAATTAATTAATTAGTTCGAGGGTTATTAAATTTTAATTAGTTTTTTATGATACCATATGTGAAGATGTTTCTTCTTCTCAGGTCTCTATTTTGCAAATTAGTAACGATTGTAAATCAATTAGACAGTCTCAGGTTAAATTTAAGAGAGTGTAAGAAATTTTGTGTATGGGCGGATATCGCCACTTCTTTAATCAAATCCCTATCAAGTTAAGAATATGAGCGCAATGATTTTTTAGCGTTGTGGTGAAATTTCAAATTTAGATCAACTCAGTTTCTAGGCCCT
>JBGSLV010000071.1:0-2955 GCA_041740515.1 Bdellovibrionales bacterium
GAGGAATTGAACATCAAAGTTCCGACGTTTGAGGAAAGGTTAGGAAATGTTTTCGAGCTTAGGAGAGGATAAAAGAAATTGGTGACTTTTGGTGACCCCAAGTGCTATTTATTTAGAAGAAACAACAGCTTGGGGCTTCCAGAAGTTACCCGACCAATTTTTTTTAGACTTAAAATCCCAAAAAACAAGCAAAGAAAAACACTAACAATTGTAAGTAATTGAAATCCCACAGAAGGGACTTTGCTGTTATGCCTATTTCTTAATGAAATATCATGACATTTCACGAGTTTGCTTCACGGAAGCTTCACGAATGCTTCACCTAAAATGACCCCTTTTTTGAGGGGAAAGGCCATGGTTTGCTTTTATTGGCTTGGAAAGTTCTAAGATTAAGATTTGGACTACTAGAGTATAGGGCTTAGGGCTCTAAAACTTGTTTTCCAGCCTAATAGATGAAGCATTAATGAAGTGCTTCAGTTAATAATTTTTGGCAATTAGGAGCAAAATCACTCCCTTAAACTTGTAGCTGAGAATGGGATTAGAAAATATTAAAGCAGGTCATACTCACCCAATGGATGAAATCTTAAAAAAGATCCGGAGAGTGCTCCAAAGTTAAAAAAAAACACTATTCATCTGAAATCTTCCCAAAGCCATCCCTGATTACTTTAGCAATAAGTTTTCGTCTTTCTACTAGGAATTCAGAGTAATCAAGCTCATACCAATTCGCAGGAAGCGCATGCCAATAATTCATTTTTAATTTATCGGATGCCGAAATTCTCTTTGTAATCTCATTAAAGTAATCGGAGGGAGATCGATCAGAAATGGTGGAGTTATCCGACCACTCCAACCATGCATAATTAGCTATTTGGTTTGTTTCTCTCACGCCCGAAACGCCGATACTTTTTAGGTAGTTTTTAGGAAACAAATGATGTCGCTCTAAATTTGACCTTGGACCTCTTTGCTGCGGACCAAAAAGATCTCTTAAATATAAGTTTGAAAAGAGAGCTTTAGCATTTAGTAAACATAAAGCAGCATGATAAGCATATAGTGAAGGACTCTGGGCAGATGAAGTAGCCAGTTCATTTACAAGACTAATATTCCAAAAATCTTCAGTTAATTCTGATGAAATTACTTTATCTAAATAGTCTAAAAGTGATTTGCTGGACTTACAATTTCTAAACTCTACAAGGTCTCTCTCAATAACGCTCTCGGGCGACCCTGTATACCTACTTGTTATTGCACCCATGAAAAGCCATTTGGCAACCGCAAGTCGTAGTGTAGCTCTATCAATATTAAAATCTTTTAATCCTACGAGATAAAGTGAGTAAGAAAATAAAAGCCCCACCTGAGAGCTAATCATATTTTCTGATAGAAAGCCTGCTGTGAGCGGAACTTTTAAAAATTCATGCCAGTCAGTTAAATTTAACACATCATCCTGAGCTTTTTTGAGCTTAGAAAACTGCTGGTCTCTTCTCTCACTTGAGATCTCACCAGTATCAAGATCCTTACCTCTTAGAATTGAGTAACCATATTTCAACCGACCCCTATTAAAGCCATATCCAATGATTACTCTTAATAGATCATCTGGACCAGGTCTCACAATTTGATTATAAGCACTAATTGCACCATCGCTTGGTGTTCTAGTTTGCAAACAAAATTTTTCAAGATCTTTACGACCTTGCTCCCAGAACACTGACATTATTGTTAAAATAAAATCCGCCTGATTCAATGGCTGCCCTTTACTATTAATACGGACAAAGACTTCTGCCACCTGCTCTTCATCAACAGAACTAAAAAGTTCAAGGGCATAAAAAGGAAAGTTTTCTAAATTGTAGAGCTTATCTATCGCATCAGCTATTTTATCTTCTTCTTTTTCAGAAACCTCTCTCGTTAATCGCAATTTTTCTAAAAAATCTTTTACATATCTTGATTTACCAGTTTGCACCGACCATAATTCGCTTATATCGTGAATATACTCAGGATCTTTTTTTACCGCTGCATCTAGCACCTCAAATTTTTCCTTTGATGGACAAAAAGCGATTTGAATTCGTTCCGACAGTCCCTCTTCGTTGATAACCTCATAACCCTTCACAACAGCGAATAATGATGTAAGCCTTTGTTGTCCGTCCACAACCAGTAACCTTGGATGCTTTTTTTTTTTTCCTGCCCCGATTTGTCTAGTTTTTTCCTGCACTGCACTTGTTGCCCAAAACAAGAGAAAGCCTACAGGAAACCCTCTATACATCGAATCAAAGAGATCTCGCACTTTTGCCTTTGACCAAACAAAAGGACGTTGAAGTTCAGGCAAAGCAATTTCTCCAAGATCAATATCTTCAGCTAACCCTTTTAAAGTATAATTAACTTCCTTATATAACGTTGTTGCCATTTATGCCGCCTTGCCAATTTTTTTACGAAAATCAATTTCATTTTTCCAATATTCAAAAATCAAAACCATAGCAAAAGTATCTAGCTCACAATACTTAAGGAGAGCTTTAGTTACTCTTTCAGATTCAGCTTCACTCATTTGTGTAAATTGCATTCTTGCATAGGCGGTCATAGCCGCCCCACCATCAGCAATACTTCCATCCGTAATAAGAGAATCCATAGTTTCTATATCTATATCCGTAAATACGGGAGGCAGGCGCTTATAGGGGTCTATAACAGCGCCGTGAGCATCAAGCTCAATCCATTTCCAGTCTTCATAGTTCAGGCTTGTTAATTGAGAACCTGAGCCATAGATGGCACCAGAATACTTATTCTGAAGAGCCTTAGACTCATTTAGTATCGCAGGAAGCACCTTTTTAATAGAATTCGATCCTGGAATTCCCCAAAAAAAGTGGACAGTTTTCTCTAAGAAATTAATTGTTTAAACTGCCTTGGACTTTTGTAGTCCAGCGAACTGTGTCTTCTTTTAGTGTTATACCAAGTTTCAATATATTCAAAGACCATTTGTCTAAG
>JBGSLV010000072.1:0-24529 GCA_041740515.1 Bdellovibrionales bacterium
TTGTAAAAAAGTGGAGCTCGATCCTAGAGATTATCTTTTGGAAACTGTCAGATCCGCAGCTAAAAAATCAGAACTCTTCACGCCTTTTGAAATGGCGACAAATTTACGCTCCCACCAACCCGCTTAAAGTTTGGGTTACAATCTTAAGGCAAAATGACACCACTTCATTAAACTGAAATCTAAGGTTCGCCTATCCATAGATTGGGATCTGCTTCATCCATAATGACTACAAACTGCTCCCCACTTTGACTGGTCTGTTGATAAACGAGCTCTGGATCAATAACGATGGAATTGGTACCGAAATCATAGCGCCACCACTGCTGATCCACATTCTGATCACCAAATTTAAGCTCTATAGAGCCATCCACTGGTCGAATAGGTAAGGGAATTTTTTGCGCTACACGTAAGCGAATATCTTCACCAATATTAGCAAGTTTTTGTCCAAAGTTTGGATCACAAAGACTAAAAACATTTTTTAGCTCATAAAATTTTGGATTAACATTTGGGTTCTTATTTACACTGAGTGAACCGCCACCAATACGTGCATTTTTAGCATTTGAAAAATAGGTCATAAAACTAAATAAATTATCTGGTTCACGCTCATCCTGCTTGCATTCATCTTCAAAATAATTTGGGTAAGACAAAACAGCGTATCCTAATACTCTTTCAGTATCATTGGCTTTCATATTTACCAACTGATCATGGACTTTAAATCCTGAAATCTGTTGGCTTTGATCTTTGGTATCGGAAATCAGAATTAAAATAAAAAAGGCATCGGGTCTTATAAATTCAGGATTTAAATTTATCTTTGGATCAATGGCTGCAAAAATAGGATCAAAAAAAGACTCAGTCCCATTACCTAGTAGACCAAGGGTTGTTATATTCTGCTCTAAAATTTGAAGACCACTTATTGAGTTTCTTGTAATAAATGGTGGATAGCCTTGTAGCCTCCCTGATTGGTTTTTATACCCACTACCATAAGATGTAGAAATCACACCCACTTGGTAATCGAGGTATTTATTCTGTTCCATGGCACGGATAAAAAGATTTATGTTATCTGCCAGTTGCTCTTGAGCTGGTCGCATACTGCCAGAGTCATCAACAACAAACAAAATATCAACCTTTGGCTGAACATATAAGCGAAACCCTTCTTTCACTGTTTTATTTGCATTTAAATCTTTAGGAATAAGTTTAGACTTACCATTGTAACAACTGACAATTCCAAAACTCAAAAAAATATAAACACTTGAAATGAAATATGGAAGCACGAAAATCCCCTGCCCTCAGAATTTATCACTCCACAGGAATAAACCAATTCCCCAATGATGAGAATAGGCTTTTAGAATACTTACAGGGTTAAAATAAATAAATATGTTTAGGATACCAAAAACAATATTTAAAATATTATTCCTAGTTCGGGTCACCCAAACTAGTTTCAAGATCAGCTTGATCCATCACGACAAAAAGTTGAGCATCAACTTGAGTTTGGTCCAATTCAACTAAGGGGTTTAGTATAATACTGTTAGTCCCAAAATCATACCTCCACCACTTTTTATCAATAACTTGATTGCCGTACTTAAGCTTTATGGTTCCATCAATGGGACGTACTGGAAGTGGAATTTTTTGTGATACACGAAGTCTTATATCTTCACCAATATTTGCAAGCTTTTGTCCAAAATTTGGATCACATAGGCTAAATACATTGGTTAAGCTTTGATAACGAGTTGGGACCACAGGGTTTTTAATAGGACCCGACAATCCACCACCAATTTGGGTATTAAAGCTATTAGTAAAACCAATCATAAAATCAAATAAATTCTCTGGCATTTTTTCTTCCCTGCCACAAACGTCACCAAAAAATTCAGGATAAGCTAAGACGGAGTATCCAAGAACACGATCTGTGTCATAGGCTTTTTGACCAATCAAAGAGTCTAGGACTTTGAATCCTGAATTGTCTTTGCTCTGATCATAACTATCAGAGATTATGATTAGAACAAAAAAAGCTTCAGATCTCATAAAACCGGGATTTAAATTTTGAGTTGGAGAAATAGCCGCATTTAAGGGATCAAAAAACATTTCGGATGTAGGAGAGTTAATGCCTAATCCACGAATGGTAGTTTCTAAATCTTTAAGACCATTGGGCATATCTCGGGTTACAAACTTAGGATTGCCCCTTAAAGCTCCTGATTTTTCAGGTACTCTAATAGGGTCGAATGTTGTAGAGATCACACCTATTTGATAATCCAAAAATTTATTCTTCTCCATTTGAGCTGTAAAAAGACTTATATTGTCTGCCACTCGTTTTTGATGAGAGGACATACTTCCTGAGTCATCTATTAAAAATAGAATATCCACTTTGGGTTCGAAGACTAAATTAAAACCTTCCTCGACTTCTAGGGGTTCAAAGGGCTGCCGTGGGATTAGGGTCTTTTCCCCATCATAGCAGGCTGTAAGTAAGGACCAAAAAACGAATGATGTTATAACTTTAAAAACCACTTTGTATAACTCCTTATTGTTTAGAGATCTGACAACCTTTCTTCACATCAATTTTGAAATTTGAGATTTCATCAAACCAAACTTCTTCAGAGGCTGGAAATCTTAAAACATCTTTATCTTTGGCTCCTGTTGAACCTTTTTTGACATCAAAAAGTTTTTTATCAGTAGCTGCGATATCTTGAGAAACGGTCACTTGCTGTAAAATTTCAGCTTCTACGATGTGCATTTTTTGCAATATCTGATTGATTTCAGTAATTTCTTCCGTAGCTAAAAGTTTTATACGATTATAAAATGCATTTTTAGCCGACTGAAATTTATTATCTGTTCCAACTTTAATATCATTGATATCAGCTTGGAAACCAACTTTTGCTGTTCCTCCAGCTAAAGACTTAGAGTAAAGCTCGGCGGCTGTTTTAGCTTCTGCTTTTAACCCATAAGCGCGTTGAGATAATACATATAAAACTTCATCACGAGTCACATACCTTGGAAGCTCATAGGCTTTATTTTTAAGTTTGATCAACGGAAGACGACCATTTTTTTCTAAGGATTTAAAAAAGAATTCAATAGGCTCTTGATTATCCGCCAAAAGTTTCTCTAAGTTTTCAGCTTTTGGTCTGAAGAAGGCTTTATAATCTTTAAGGGATTGAGCAGAGCCTTTGTAATCACAGACTTTGAGCTGAGACAAAGCTCGTAAAAATACGGCTTCAGGACCAATTAAAGCTTTAAATCCAGGTTGAACTAAAGATTTCGTCACAGCTAAAGTATTTTGTGGCTCCCCTTTTCTAATAAAGGACCATGCTAATTCTTCTTGGGCTGTAAACCAATAGTCTGAATTTTCTGGCACTGTCTGATAGTATTTGATAGCTGCATCTAAATAGCCATTTTCATAAAGCATCCGAGCGGCTGTGATATTCATTAAATTTATATCGATAAAATTGTTTGTCTCTTTCATTAAAAGGCTTAGAACTTTCGAGCCTTTCGCCGCATCCCCATTCAAAGCAAAATGAAGAGCAAGTTGCCACTCAAGCCAAGCACGCTCTTCGGTATTTTCTGCAGATTTTCTAAGTAAACTTTCAATCTGTGCATAATCATTAGCTTCATAAAGTTTACGACTTTTAACTTGAACTTCGGCTTGTCGACCAAAAACATCCGTCCATATAGGGTCCCATTTAAGATCAGCAAGTTTCCAAGACGGTGAATTAATAGGTGCGGCTTCTTTCCAAAAATTCAGCATTTGTTTTTTAATAGAACCTGGATTTTGAATGCTTGTTAACATTTCAAGAGCATTGATCTCTAATCCTACTTTATAAAAAAGATAAGCTTTTAGTGCACGACCTGTGGGTTCATAAGCAAACTTGGTTCCATCAAATGCAGATCCCCATTGATAAAAAGCTTTTTCGTATTGACCTTGATCTAAAAAATTAAAAAGAATGGTCTGCTCCGCATTTAAGGACCCAATCTCTTTTCGAAGCTCTTTCGTTAAACTTTGGTCTTTTCCAATTACTACTTCGGCCTCTTTGCCACCCAAAAGATCTAATATATCTTCTGCAAAAACTTGAGAATTAGGAACTAATAAAAATACCGTCAATAAAAGTCTTTGCATCATAATAAGTACCCCATGGATAGAAATGCTGAAGACATGTTGATGTCTTGAGGACCAGTTTTAGGTTGTGCTTCATAATTTTGAAATCGATACCCAAAACGAGTTGATAAATGTTGGCTCCACCATATGCCCATACCAAAATTAGCACCAACAGTGGCTTGATTGCCTGTAGCTAATTCTGTAGTTCCCGCACCTAATGAAGTGTAAATATCAAAGTGCACAATGTTATCAAACATATTTAGTTTACCATAGAATGGGTAATAAGTTAAAAACCCAAGAATTGAACCTTTAGGTGCATCAACATCTGGAACGTCGCTAGTATTATTTTGCTCAGCTCTAGCAACAAAATATAGCCCTTCATCTGTTAAATTATTTTGAAACGCAAATGAGTAGGCTAAATCCACAGACCATCTTGGAGTAATATGAAAAGCAAGTTCCATACCGGCCGACTTACTTGAAATGTAGGGGTTACCTCCCCAATAGGTTGTAAAAGTCGGAGCGATTTCAAGTCGCATGCGGCGATTAACAACTCGGTTTTGAATCACTTGGGTTCTTAGCTCAGGACTTAAAGCTTTGGCTTTTTTATACAGATCAGAATTACCACCTAAAGAATCAAAATCTTTTAAAATTTCTGACGAAAGTGCCGCTTTAGTAAAGCTTGTCAGCAAAAGTGTCACTAGTAAAATTGCTTTCATAAATTCTCCTTAAACATAAAACAAATTAAATCTAACTCGCCCCAAAATTTTCCCAACCATAACTATTGGGCCGAGCTTGGACTGCGCTGAAAATTTGGCTCTCCCTGTAATTTTGGTAATTCAGAATTGGGAACTTCAGCCTCTTCTGCATCAAAAAATGTGAAGTTATTTTTTGGACTAAATGTAATGGTTCGACGAAAACGAACTTTCCGAGATGTGAAGTTGCCATTACTCATTTGAGCGTCAAACTCAACAGCATAAGTTATTGGTCCAGCAGCTTTTCTATGATTCACTTCTATCAAAAATTCAATTTTGTGACGATCAGTGTTGGTTTTTTTGAAACGACAATCACCTTGGCCATTAAAAACCTGTATGCATGGTCGAACAAATGTAACATCAAGCACACCTTCATTTTGAACTCCAGAGACTTGAAAATAAAATGCAGCCTCTTTATCTTGCTCAAATTCAAGATTAATATTATCAGCCCAATTGGTTACAGGATCAGATATAGTATTTAAAATTGTAACACTGGTTGGATATGGATCAGAAAGACTGCCAAGGTTGATTACAAATATGTTCAAGTTACAAGACATCGAATTTGTGATGATATTAATACGTGTTAAATCCACAGTAAAAGTATACTCGATGCTTTGATAATTAGGATCACTAGCAAGAGAAATGTATTTTGTAGAATCTAAGACAAATGATGTCGGTATATTTCGACATGAGGCCAGTGGAGCTGCACCAACCGTATCGAAGTATACAAGTGGAATTTGAGAAGTGGATTGAAACTCTGGGTATGGAACATATACTTTGGCTTTAGCTCGTCTTTCACCTTCACGAAGATCAGGGTCAATCACAAATGAAGAGATTTTAAATTTAGCAGATCCCTGACTTACTGAGTATTTAAACTCTTTCGTTCTTTGCTTGTCCTCTCCAATATTAACTTTAAAAGTCAGAAAACGTGTTATTGAGGGTATTGTAATATCAGGAATAGCATCAAAACCTGGTTTCCATCGTATCACATAAATTTTTTGATTAGCTACAGATGCAGGTGGTGTTTCGACTTCAGGCTCTTCAATGGAAGGATCTTTAGGAACTGCAGGTGCATTAGGGTCTACAGAGGCGACCGGTGAAGTTACAACTTCAGTGTTAAACTCGCTCTTAAGTTCTAGAGTCATGCCATGAGGGGCACCAACCAGTTCAGTATCAAAATCAATATTAGGTAAATAAAGTCTAACATTGACTTCATAGGCGTACTCAACACCCTCTTCGAAATACAAAGCATCCAGGTCACGAAGTAAAGTAATATCCATAGCGTTCGGACTGATTCCCGGCAATGGTGCTTCTTCATCAGGCTTAGGACCTGCAAGTTGAACATTTTCGCTTTGATTTCTGAATGGATCTGCTTTTTCATCACAAGCTGCTAAAACAACTAAAATTAAAGGTAAAATCCAAAGTGTTAAATATTTTTTCATTATCCTTGCCCCTGTCCTTGTTTATTTAAAGTAAATGGAACCCCAACTGTGACCGCTTGACCACCTTGTGGCAGCGGAAATTTCCAAGATTTTATGCGAAGTGAAATGCAGTCCTCGACAATTTTTGAGTTCAAAGTAGTACCAGCTATGGCAACACTAGCAACCTGACCGTTGGCATTGATAGTAAAATTTGTTTTAACAGTGCCTTTAAGTTTAGGATCAGATTGAAGACCTTGTTCATAGCAAAATCGAATTTGACCTTGGTTGCGACGAATAACTGCAAAAATATCTTCGTTTGAAAGACCACCACCAGAAATAACTTCTGTACCTAAAGGAATCACCGCGGTTCCAGCAGACCCCACTAAACTTAATTTACCGTATCCAGCTTTGCCACCACCAGCACCTTTAGTACCGTATCCGCCTGCACCATTTAAATTACCACCAACTCCTAATGGCGCTGACACAATACCTTTGCCGTAAAGAGAAGTTTGAACACCACCACTGCCTTGAGTTCCACCCATACCAGGGCCTGCGGACTTAGCTACAGCACCCAAATCAAGGCCACCCTGTTGATTACTTGAAGTTAAACTTCCCAAAGCAGCCAAAGCTCCCATTCTTTTGATTTGATTTGTTGATTTCGCCTGCGGTTTGTTAGTTTGAGGGGTGGGCTGGCTTCTTGAAATTTGGTTAAGTTTGATCACCTCAGCTTTTTGCTGTTTTATAATTTTAACAACCTGCTGTTTGATCTCTTCTTTGACCTCAAGTTCGGAAGGCTTTGGAACATTTAATATAATAAAAAGTAGTAATAGTCCTAACACTATACTCGCTAAGGCTGATTTACGAAATACGGAGTTATCATCCTCAGAGATAGTAGGGTCAGAGATTAAGTCCTCAGAGTAAGAAGCTAAAGATAGATCCGATGTTAGTTTAACAGGGCCTCGCAAAACTTGTTCACAAGTGACCTCTTTAAGAATATCCCAGCCTTGCGCTAGTAAAACATCTTTTTCATAAGATGGTCTAAATAATAAACGTTGATCTTCTGGATTTCTAGTAACAACCATTTTATCAATGTCTGGGAGTGGTAAAATTCTTACAACTTTTCCTACAGAGTTTTTTAAACAGACTTTTTGTTTCATATGTTAATACCTGCTCGCAGAACGTTTCATTCTGTCTTTAAAATCTTTTCTGACTCCCAATAATGCATCTAAAACTTTATCCTGTTCGACTGTGGTCGTGATATCGTCAGAGAAATGGTACTCACCTTGAATTAAAAGCTCGTCAAAATTAAAAGTCGTCGACTTATCTTTTTTTGCTGCGAACAAAGATAATGAAAAACTCATAAGAGCTAAAAAAATTATCAATCTCACTTCACCGTCTCCTGTTTTAAATTGTCTAATTTAGATAATCTTTGTTCTAAATAAATTACCATTTGATTTTGCTTTCTTTGTTTCTCGATACCTAATAGTTCACCTAATAGAGTTTTATCAAATGGGGATTCCATAACTTTAGATTTAACTTTCATAACCTTGTCTAAGGGCACATCTTTAGATTTTTCATCAGTAGCTACAAGATTCTCATTTAAAGATCGTACTTTATCATCGACATAAGTTTTGAACTCAGGAGGCGAAATTGTACCTAACTTCATGTACTCACTAGTCCACAAAGCTTGGACGGCTTTAGGCTGCGAGCTGAGGGTCGTAAATACCTGATCTACAGATTTTTTTTGCTTCCAAATCTCGTCTAGTTTGACATTAATTTGGTTATGTTTTGTTAAAAACGGTGATGCATTTTGGGATAACAAATTCATATATTGATTTTGCTCTTCAGGTCCCAACTCTTCAGGAATAGGTAAAGACATGACTTCATCGTAAAACCTTTTGGCTTCTTTAGATAAAAAATCCAAAGCATAGATTTGGCCAAACCAAAGATCAGACTTAATAACTTGAGTCACAAAGTCTTCGTAAGTTTTAATCGCAGCTACACGAGCTTTCAGGGAAGCTGTCATTTTTGCTTGATTTGAGGTATCCACAGTCATCGAAGCCAGCTTCGCCTTGGACTGTTCAAAAACAGAATTAAAGAGTTGAGTCTGTAAAATCTCAATTCTTTTTTTGGTATCGATATTGTCCCAAGTAATAAACTTAGCTAGAACTTCTAAGCTTGGATTCTTTTCAAACGAATAAAGTAAAGCCTCTTTCCATTTATCTTCAGATTGCAAAAGAGTTTTTTGATATTTCTCGAAATCTTTCCATGGATCCTGACTCTTTTTCATCAGTTCCATAGCCATATCTAAAGATTCTGGGTCCATAGGATTTTTTAAAACGTACTGATCAAAAAGAACAGTTGGGTTGCCACCAGCTAGATCAGTGAGTAGGGCTAACTGCAAAGTTCGTCCAGGTTCTTTGATACCTTCAATTTTTTCTGTGGCCGCTAAAGCGCCTTTGAAGTCAAAAATCAACTCTGAAAGCCAAGCTTTCTTCTTATAAGCAAATTGTTTCTCGTCATTTGTTAAATCAGGTAACAATAAGTACTGATCCACATAACCATTGGCTTCAGCTATTTCACCGACTTGTTCTGCTAGTATCATTTTGTTTTTTGTAATCAATTTTCTTTCATCTAAAGTGGCATTGCTAAAATCTGCATTTTTTAGAAGTTTTAAGGCTTTTAAGCCACCATTATCAGACTTAGTATCTTGAGCAATATCTATCGATTGATTAATAACAGCTTTTCGAATGATTTGATCATACTCTTTTGATTTTTGCGGCAAAAGTTTTGTCAACTCAGTTGCTGCATTTATCAACAAATCATCACGTTTAGCCAGCACTAAAGAATCTAATGCCAAGTCTGCAGCTTGCTCTTTAAGTTTAATAGATTCTTTGTCTGTTGCTTCATTGCTTTTAGCAAACTTTAAGAATTCTTTATAGGCTTCTAAATAATCCTTATTTTCATAGTTAAGGTGTGCCAATTGATAGTTAACTTGGCTTAACTGCGCTTTGTTTTTTGATTGCTGTGCATAATCTTTATAAACTTGAGCTAATGAAGCTAATTTAAGCTCTTCCGCTATTTCAATTCTTTTCAGCAATGCATTTTCAAACATTTCATCAGAAGTTTTTTGTTTATCGCCAGTTTGTTTAGTTTCTTTATTGTACTTATCTATGGTTTTTTTAAAACCTTCGAAGGCCGTAGATTTGTCGCCTGTTAAAAGCCAAGCTTCAGCCCCCCAGTACTCAGTGTCTGTACTTTTATTTGACTTATTATAAATATCGTAGGCGCGGGCAAGATCTTTACTTGGAGTTGTTTTTAGCTCCTTATGCCAGTCTAAAACATAACTTCTTTCTCGGGATCGGATTTCATTACACTGATCTGTCACACAGGATTGTTGACGTTCTGAAAGAGACAATGCTTTAGCAAAAAGCTTCAGTGAGCCTTCAATATCTTTATTGGCTCTAAGTAAGTTAGCATATCGTACATGGGCTTCCCATTTTTTAACTGGGTCGCTTAATTTTTTAATAAGTTTTGACCACACATCAATGGCAGGGTCATTCTGACCTAAACGTTCAAGTTCATCAGCCAAATTAAATATATGATCTAACCTAGATTCATTCCTTGAAAGTTCAAAAAGATTATCAAAATCTTTGGCTTGATAACCTTTTTTGGTGCTAAAGATTACATAATCTCTTGAAACTTCGTCTTGAAAATTGGCATCAACGGAAACTAAACCGTTATTAACACCACGATTTAAAAGTTCTGGATCTTTCAAAATGGTAATAAGTTGCTGAGTCGCTGGAGTATAGTCACCTAGATTAAAGTGACTCCAAGCTTTTCGATAAGCCGCAAAACCTCTTTTACCCTTTTTATCTGGATGTGCGACAACCATTTCATAGTATTTTATGGCATTTTCAAATTGACGTTTTTTAAAATAAATTTCAGCCAAAGAAAACTGAGCTTCATTTAAAAATACAGGGTTCACTGCTACTTTAATCGCTAAAAGATAATCAGATATAGCTTGAGTCTCTTGTCCTAGGAGCTCTTTTAAGTGACCTGTTTGAATAAGTACTGAAGCTTTTTTATCATTTTGTAATTGCGCCCCGGCTTCTTCATAAAATTTTAAAGCTTTTAGTCTTTGCTCAGTTCCTGCATTGCAAACATCACAACCTTTACCTAACTCTTCATTGGCTAGGAATCGGCCCTGTTCAGCGAGCAAATCCGCAAGTCTAAGAGTTACATTTATTTTAGCGGGTTCTTCATCAGCCAACTGATCATATACTTTAGAAAACTTATCTATCAACTGGGTGCGTGTTTGCTCATCAAATTGAGCTGAAAATGCAGAACTTGCAGTAAATAGTAATAGGATTAAACAAAATTTCATCCCCCAATCTCCCCTTTTAAATAAATTAGCCGTTTTTCACTACTGCAAACATTATCTCTTCAAATCCGGCTTGCGCGCTGGCATGGATAATTAAGTTTAAATCAATGAACTTTTCATTTTTATCAGCTTGAATAATAATTTTATTTTCTGAATCTAATTCTGGGTACTTAGCTTTAAAATCTATTTTCATTTTTAAGAGTGTCGCAAATACATTATTTTTAGGAACTTCTTCATTTTCAATATAGTATTTCCCATCTTCGAATTTAATTATAATCTGACGGTTTAGAATGTCTGATTGTTCAGCTTGAGGTAACACCATATCTTTGGAGATATACATAATTTCGCCGCTGCTGCTGTAACTCATAAGTAAGTAAACAACCAAGATTGAAAAGGCATCAACAAGAGATGTTAACATAACAGCCTGTACAAGATTTTTCTTAAAGCCCCCACCTTTTGGATTTAAAGTTGAAGTGCTTTCTAATGTGCTTGCAAAACTAGTTTGCTCTAAGATACTTTGTGCCATTTTATCTCCAAAATCTTAATTAAATTTAGATAGGTGAAACCCCTAAGTCTATCAATCCACTTTTTTTCATGTGATCCATAAGCAATATAACATTTTCGTATTTTGATTCGCCTTGGGGCATAACAAGACCGGTTTTTAATTCAGGTACTAAAAGTATAAGCTCGGCAATTTTTTTCTCAAAATTTTTGAAATCAATTTCGCCTTTATCATTGCCCTTCAGAACCAATGTTGATCCTAAGCGACGGGTGATAGCAGCTGGGAAATCTTGAAACTGTAAAACAACTCGACCATCGGGTTGCATTTTGGTCCATAAAGCGGGAACTTTTTTGGTCTCTGCCGCTGACTGCCCACCCACAGCTTGTTTAACATTTATAGAGCCAATTTGAATCCAAACTGCCGTTAAAAGTAGAAAACATATACACACAGATAATAGCGAAATGAAAGAAACTAAATCGACTTCAAAATCTAAACTTTGTTTGTTTTTGCTCATGGTCCCCCCTAACCTTAACTAAATTTTGCTTTCGACGATTTAAAAAAAACGCCGAAAATAATTAATTACAGCTCTGCTGCTTTTGCTGAAGAAGGTTTTGATTTTACAATGGGCATATCGATAGCTCGTTCAGCCGGTTCATAGGCATAACTAAGCCAATTGAAAACTTTTAAAGAGGCCTGATTTAAATCTTCAGATAATTTGCCAGAACGGTTTAATAAAATGGCGTACATAATTAATGCTGGAATGGCGACAATTAATCCATAAGCGGTAGTGTTCATGGCTTCAGAAATACCACTTGAAAGAAGGGTGGCTTTTTCCATGGGACTTGCAGTAGATACGGCTGTGAAAGATTTAATCATACCGACAATCGTTCCTAGCAACCCTGTAAGAGTGGCAACGTTACCCAACATGGCCAAAAAGCTTGTTCGCTCTTCTAATTTTGCATTGGTATCCAGTAGTATTTCATCCATTTTACCGCGGATTTCATCTTTACCACCCCAATTAACGGCCGCTTCCACTCCAGCAAGAACGACAGCGTCTACCGGACGCTCAAGTCTTCCGGCTTCTGTTTTAATTTGATCAAGAGATCCAGATCTGATTCCAGGCTCGTATTTATTAACGTGTTTTCTTTCTCCGATCGTGTTTTTACGGAACAAGAAAATATATCTTTCAACGATAATGGCGAGAGTTGCTACCTGTAGGCCTAGAATAACCCACATCCACATTCCACCTTTTAAAAAAGCATCTGCAATTCCTGCTACTAAATCCATGTTAATCCCCTCTGACTTAATTAGGTTTTTGTTATATTTCAGTTTTTGTTTGGTTTTATGATTTTTTAAAATCTTAAAACTTTAACTAGCTATGGGTGAACTTTCTGTCTTTGGCCCAGTTGTGTCAAGAATGAAGAACGCTAACATATAAGATATTTTTATATGGCTACCATAAAGAAATTTTATCTGAATATTTTTTAATCTAAAAAATATAAAATCTTAAATCATTTCGCCATAACTCTTATTATTTCTTAAATTATTGGCTTAAATTATGTAGCCAGTTTCTACAACTTTAGAGGGGAAGTTTTAGGTTTTGGTTAAGAATTGGGAAGAATATAAACACGTCGCAGCATAATGGGGATTGAAAAATTCTAATATTTGATTTTTTTAAAACTCGAACCATATTTTCTTATAGCTCGAGCCATTCTTTGTAAATATTTTTTAATTATAAAAACTTTTGCCTTTATTGACCAAATCCACAAGTGGTTTAGTTGGCTTGAATCGTTTTCCAAATTTAATTTCGAAAGACTCTAAACGTTCTACAATAGACTTTAACCCTTGGGAATCTGCATACTTAAGTAGGCCACCTCGAAAGGGCGGAAAGCCCGTTCCAAAGATCATCGCCAAATCTAGCTCTTCGGCGCTTTGAACGATTTGGTCTTCAAAAAGTGCTAAAGCCGCTTCATTGACCATAGCTAAAATGCCACGATCAATGACCTCTTGAGTGTCAATGACTTTTGACGGCGAGCTTAAGCCTAATGCTTTATAGACCTCTTGGTCCACGCCACGGGACTGACCGCTGTCATCATAAAGATAAAATCCTTTTTTGGTTTTACGACCTAGTCGATCTTTAAGTTCAATAAATTTTTCAGTCAAAGGACTAACTTCCATCCGGTCCCCAAATGAAGCTTTAAATATTTTTAAAACTTTAATACAGACATCAATTCCTACTTCATCCATTAAGCGAAAAGGACCCATAGGGTTACCAAAAACATGAGTGTATTTTTTGTCTACAGCTTCTATGTCATAGCCATCTTGAAGAATAAATAAAGCTTCGGAAAGAAGTGGCAAAAGGAGTCTATTGACTAAAAATCCGGGACCATCTTTTACGACTACAGGGGTCTTACCCATTTTTTTTGCAAATTCAAATACTGTAGTCACAGTTTCATCACTGGTTTTTGGACCGCGTATGACTTCAATCAGTGGCATTTTGTGGACAGGATTAAAATAGTGTAGACCCACAAAATTTTCCGGCTTTGGATGGGACTCAGACATTTGTGCCACACTTAATGAAGAGGTATTGGTGGCAATAATCGTGTTGTCACCTGTGACTTTTACAGTTTCAGCAATAACTTTCTTTTTTATATTCATATCTTCAACTATAGCTTCAACAACAAGGTCCAAATTTTTGAAGCCTGAAAAATCTAATGTTCCGGTTAACAGTCCCATTTTTTTTTGAAAATCTTGGGGACTTAATTTTTTTCGTTTAACAGCTTTATTCCAAATATCAGCAGCGGCTTCAAAACCTCGCATCAGAGATGCATTGTTAATATCTTTCATCCGAACGCGTACACCTTTATCGGCGGCAAGTTGGGCAATGCCTCCACCCATGGTACCAGCGCCTAACACAGCCATAGTTTTAATAGGTTTGGCTTTGACATCTTTAGAGGAAATGCCTGTGCGTTTTTTGATATTTTCCATCCAAAAGTAAAGTTGAATCAAATTTTTACTTACGGATGTGACCGCAACTTCACAAAAACCTTCTCGTTCCATTTTTAACGCTTTGGCTCGATTGGCCATACCATAGGTATTTTTAACAACGGTTAAAGCTTTTAAAGGTGCGGGATAATGACCCTTAGACTGAGCCATCACGGTTTTAGTAGATTCAGAAAAAATTTTCCACTTCAGGATTGGGCTTTCCATTAATTTTCCACCAAAGCCAGGGCTAAAAACCTTACGTCGTTTTTTTGCACCCATTTTTACAAGATTAGCCATGAAACTTTCAAGCCGATCAAAAAACAAGGCCTCTGGAATAAGTTCATCAATCAAACCGATTTTGTAGGCTTTCAAAGCGGGTACGGAAGCTCCTGGTAAGATAATTTGTAAACTTTGAATCAAGCCAATTAATCTTGGAAGTCTTACGCAACCCCCAAATCCAGGAATAATTCCTAGTTGAATTTCAGGCAGACCGATTTTAGTGGCCTTAGCATCTGAAGCAATTCGCCAATCGCAGGCAATGGCCATTTCGCAACCACCACCTACACATGCGCCATGAATTGCAGCTACAAACGGAACTTTAGAATCTTCAATGAGATTAAAAATATCTTGTCCGGCTTGGGTTGCAGTTAAAATTTCTTCTTTAGTTTTTAAATCTTTAATTTCATTAATATCAGCGCCGGCGATAAAGATATTTTTTTTCTTAGAGACAATAGCGGCCGCTTTAAATTTCCCGCTATTGAAAGACTCAATAACTTGTTTAAATTCAGTCATTACAGGGGTTGAGAAAACATTGGCGTTTTCACCCTGCACATCAAATTCAATAAGAGCAAAATCCCCTTTGTCGACAATTCTAAAATGTTTGTAGCTCATAATTGTATGTCCCAATTTTTTTTACGTTTTAAGTTGTTTAGTTAATATTTTCCAAAACAATGGCACCACCTTGACCACCACCAATGCATAAAGTGGCCAAACCAAATTGTTTTTGGCTGCGTCTAAGTTCGTTCATCAAAGTAATCACAAGTCTTGTTCCCGTTGCACCCACAGGATGACCTAATGCAATGGCTCCCCCATTGATATTTAAAATATCATCAGGAATTTCCCCAAAAGCATCTGACATGCCTAATCTGGTAGTGCAAAACTCTTTACTGGCTGATGCTTTTTGACAGGCTATGACTTGAGCGGCGAAAGCTTCATTGAGTTCAATTCGACCCATATCTTTCAAAGTCAGACCTGCACGCTTTAAAGCAATGGGAGATGCGTAAACAGGACCAAGACCCATTCTCTCTGGCTCAAGACCGGCAAAGGCATAACCACGAATTTTTGCCAGCGGTGTATAGCCAAGCTCTTTGGCTTTTTCAGCGGACATCAACAATACCATCGCTGCCCCATCTGTTATAGGACACGCGTTCCCAGCTGTAATAGATCCATATTTGCGATCAAAAATAGGTTTTAACTTCCCAAGGGCTTCTAAACTTTGGGATTTGCGTGGCCCAACATCTTGCTCTACAACTTTATTAAATTTAGGAGCTAAATAAATAGGAGTAATCTCTTGCTTAAAAACTCCGTTTTCTTGCGACTGAGCGGCGCGCTGATGACTTCTTAATACAAACTTGTCTTGGACTTCTCGGGATATACCAAATTCTTTGGCCAAGATCTCTGCAGTTTCACCCATATTTATGTTCGACATAGGATCTGTGAGACCTTCGATTAAAGAGATTCGAGGTTTAAATTTAGTAGTTTTCATGGGTGATGTTGTAGCTATCTCTTTGACTTGTTTAAAGTTAGCCACAAGAAGCGAGGACAAAGCTGAAAGCTTTGCGCCCGTTGAACGTGCCGAGGCTAATTTATTAAACCTCAACATATGTTCTTTATTCCACATGATAGGCATTTGCGACATGGATTCGGTGCCACCGGCAACTACGATATCCATGGTTCCAGATTTGATCTTTTCATATCCGGAAGTGATACTTTCTAAGGCAGAGGCACAATTTCTATGAACGGTGTAAGCCGAGGTTTTCTGCGGAATACCAGCATTAAAAGCAACTACACGAGATATGTTTACGGCATCCGAAGGCGATCCCGTATTACCAATAATAACTTCGTCAATTTGATCTAATGGAACTCCGGTACTTTGAAGAAGTTCCTTTAATGCGGCTACTCCTAGATCCACCGGATGTACTTGGGCGAGCTCGCCCCCCGCTTTAACAAAAGGCGTTCTAAGTCCGGCCACAATGACAACATCCCTTGGATTCATAGAAAATACTCCTTAAAAAAAGTGAAAAGATTATTTTTTATACTAAAAATAAATAAATGATTTCAGAGACTTAAATGATGTTAATAAAATACATCTAAGTCAACTGAGTGGTCTATAATGTTCAGCATCAGTCACCTTGCCTATTGGATAAATGAGTATAAAGTTTTGGTTAAGAATTAGCTCTTGTTTTAAGTCCAAGAGGATTTACTGGTTTAAAAAAATATTTTGTTATTATTTTGATCAACACATGGGAAACTTATATGGAAAATTTTGATAAAGAAGCTTTGAAATATCATGCCGAAAAAATTCCTGGCAAGGTCGATGTCTGTTCCTCTAAAGATGTAAGTTCTGAATATGCATTATCCTTGGCTTATTCCCCGGGAGTAGCGGCTCCTTGCTTAGAGATCGCCAAAGATCCATCCAAAGCTTTTGATTACACAACTAAAGGTAATCTTGTTGCGGTCATAACTAATGGAACTGCGGTTTTAGGACTTGGCGATATTGGTCCACTCGCTGGGAAGCCAGTAATGGAAGGCAAAGGCGTTTTGTTTAAAAAGTTTGCCAATATAAATGTGTTTGATATTGAAATCGATGAGAAAGATCCAGAAAAATTTATTAATATTGTCAAAAGTTTAGAACCTACTTTTGGGGGCATAAACTTAGAAGACATCTCGGCACCTCAGTGTTTTGAGATTGAAAAACGTCTACGTGAAGAGATGAACATTCCTGTTTTTCATGATGACCAGCATGGCACGGCTATCATCACAGGAGCTGCTATGATCAACGCTTGTTTTTTAACAGATAAAAAACTTGCAGATATTAAAGTTGTTTTTAATGGCGCCGGGGCCGCAGCTATTTCTTGTGCCCGATTAATGATTGATTTGGGCGTTAAACGAGAAAACTTAATTATGTGTGACTCAAGAGGTGTGATCAATACGAAACGATCCGACCTTAATGAAATGAAGAAAGAATTTGTCAACTCGACTGATGCTTTAACTTTAGCTGATGCTTTGAAGGGATCAGATGCCTTTATTGGTTTAAGTGTGGCGGACATTCTTGATGAAGCTATGCTTAAATCTATGAACCCTAAGCCAATAATATTTGCTATGGCCAACCCTTCTCCTGAAGTTGATCCCGCTTTTGCAAAACTTCATCGACCTGACGCCATTATTGCAACTGGTCGAAGCGATTACCCCAATCAAGTTAATAACGTACTAGGATTTCCTTATATCTTTCGTGGCGCCTTAGATGTGCGCGCCACAGAAATAAATGAAGCTATGAAAATTGCCGCAGTTAATGCTTTAGCCGATTTAGCTAGGCAGACAGTCACTGATGAAGTGACTTCAGCTTACAAAGATCAAGATTTTCACTTTGGACCCAATTATATTATTCCTAAACCCTTTGACTCACGGGTGCTGTTGGTTGTGGCCCCAGCTGTTGCAAAAGCTGCGATGGAAAGTGGTGTGGCTCAAATTCAAATTCCTAGTATGAAGCAGTATCGTGAAAAACTTGAACGCCTACTTGGGGAAACCAGAGGCTTTATCCGACCCATAATCAATCGAGTTAAAAAATGGAATAAAAAAAGCAGTCCTCCAAAAATTGTTGTACCTGAAGGTAATAGTCGAAAAGTGCTAAAAGCTGTCCAACAAGTTTTAGAGGAAGGTTTTGCTGAAATTATAATTTTAGGAGATCGAAAAAAGATTTTAGCTCGCGCTATGCAAGATGAACTTCCGTTGATCGAAAAGTGTCAAATTTTTAAACCCAATGAACATCCTGAATACAAAAACTACGTCAATGAGTATTTCAAGCTCCGCCAAAGAAAAGGCATACTGCATTCGGAGGCGAGTCTTATTTTAGAAGATCCCTATTATTTTTCAGCCATGATGGTGCGCCTTGGTGAAGCTGACGGCTTAGTATCTGGAGCTTCACAAAATTACGCTTCATGCGTTAAACCTTTATTAGATGTTATTGGCAGGTGGCAGAATAAAGTGGCTTCAGGCGTTAACATTGTCTTAAAAGGGGATCACAAAATTTTCTTAGCAGACACAACTATGATGATTGATCCCACAGCGGAGCAATTGGCTCAAGTGGCTCTGGATGTCTCTGAATTTGCGGAGAGCTATGGTGTTAAGCCTCGTGTGGCTATGCTATCTTACACAAGCTTTAAAGCTCAAAGTGATGGTCCGAGAAAAATGCAAAAAGCGGCTCTTTTAGCCAAGGACTTACGGCCTGATTTGATTGTCGACGGTGAAGTGCAAGCCGATGCCGCTATAAATCCTGACATTATGAAACGACTTTTTAGTTTTTCGGAACTGAGTGAAGGTGCAAACATTTTAATATTTCCTAATCTCGAGGCTGCCAATATTTCTTATAAACTCATTCAGCAATTGATTCAGGGTGAAGTGATAGGACCTATATTATTGGGCATGAATCAACCCTGTAATATTATTCAACGCACAGGGGGCGTTCAAGATCTGATCAATGCCATTGCCATGACAGCCCACGATGCCCATGAGCGCAAAACACGTCCCTATGCTAACGCCTGATTTAAAAAAAGAAGCGGTCATTGCCGTAGGTTTTGAACTTAAAAATAAAACCTTAGATAGGTTGAAATTAGATTTACTTGAGCTAGAGCAACTTATTGAGTCCGCCGGTGGAGAAATCGTGGCATCGGTTTATCAACATGCCGAAAAAATTCAACCTGCTACATTATTGGGTGAAGGTAAAGTTCGAGAATTAAAAGAAATGGCTGAAAACTTAAAAGCCGATGTTGTGATTATTGATCATCAATTAACCGGAGTTCAAAACCGAAATTTAGAAAATACCATTGGCGTTAAAGTTTTAGATCGAAGCCAATTGATCTTAGATATTTTTGCTCGAAGAGCACAGACCAAAGAGGGAAAGCTGCAAGTTGAATTGGCTCAGCTTATGGACCAATTGCCTCGTATGGTTGGGGGTTGGCTGGGATCCCTATCACGTCAGGGCTCAGGTATTGGCGCAAGAGGACCTGGCGAGAAAGCCCTTGAGATGGATCGAAGACGAATTCGAGAACGTATAGCTTCGATAAAAAAACAACTTGAAAAAGTTAAGATGCACAGAAAAGAGATCCGTCGAAGTCGATCTGCAGCGATTCAGGTGGCCTTAATGGGTTATACTAATGCGGGTAAAAGCTCACTTTTAAAAGCATTAACGAAATCTGAACCTTATATTGAAGATCAACTCTTTGCCACATTGGATCCATTAACTCGAAAGCTTCACTTAGACCAAGCACCTAATGTTGTTTTAACTGACACTGTGGGTTTCATTCAAAAATTGCCAACGCATTTGATCGAGGCTTTTAAAGCCACTTTAGAAGAGACCTCAGACTCTGATTTACTTCTTCATGTCATAGACCTATCGAACCCAGATTTTGAGCAGCACATCGAAGTTGTTCACAAGCTCTCCGAAGAGTTCAATTGGATGGAAAAACCCACAATCTATGTTTTTAATAAAAAAGATATTGCTCCATTAGCAGCTCAATTTAAAATTAAACATCGACCCTTCTGCGTCGTGAGCGCTCAGATGGACGAAGGCATTGAAGCTTTAAAAACAAAAATTGTAGCGGAAATCCACTCTATCAGCAAAACTATCGAAGTGTTTATCCCTTATGAAGACGAACATAAAATTTATGAGCTTACAAAACTTGGACGTATTGAAGAGAAACACAATGTCAGTCAAGGATATAATTTAAAAGCCATTTTGCCTTTTCGAAACTATCTAATTTGGCAAAAACAATTTCAACAGGATTTAGATGCCAAACGTATAATCATCGAGCCTGAAGATATCTCATAATTATTTTGGAACTATCAATTTTTTTTAAATTTCTACACAAATACTACACAAAATGAAATATTGTATACTTTAGTAATGAGGTATCTTTTAAGTTCATAAACAGATATAAATTACCGATTTTAAATATTTATTAAAATTTAAAAACACATACAAAAGGAAATATATAATGAACACAAAACAAGTAATTTTATCATCTATTCAAACTTCCATGGTAGCACTTTTAGCATTAGGTTTGTTAACTTCGTGCTCTGGTTTTTCGAGAAAAAACTGTGAACAAACCGATTGGAAACAACAAGGTGTCATCGACGGCAAAAAAGGCCTAGCCGCAGAAAGTATAATGAAGACTGAAAAGTCATGTTCCAAAAAAGGATCCGAATTTCCTATTTCAAAATACAAAGATGGCTGGATGGAAGGCATAGCCGTATATTGCTCTGCTGAAAACGGTTTCAAATTAGCCTCTGAAGGAAAAAAAGTAGCTGTTAACCACTGCCCCATCGAATTTCGACCGGCCCTTGAACAAAATATTAAATTGGGACTAGAATTCGCAGGTATTGAATCTAAAATTGAAAAACTGCAAAAGCAAAAAGCGTCTATGAAAGACGAAAGACAAGACGTGAAAGAAAAAATGAGTGAGATTGAAAATGAACTGGATACATTAAAAGCCAAAAAAGCGGATATCAATGTCATCCCTGCGGCGGTTTCTGAATCAATGCCAGATCCAGTATCAGATTCTGCAAAAAAGAATGTTAAATAACTTATTGCTAAGTCCATGAACTGATTATTAAGACATATCGTCTCGGCTCTGAAGAAAGTTGTAAATTTAATTTCTCTGAAGTGCTGCGACGACTTAATACGACTTCTCAAACTTGATTTACTTAAATTATTTTTATTTAAAATAGAATTGGGCGGAAATAAAACTAGGATTTAGCTAGAATTTTTTTAAAGATTTTTTGCTAATAAATTAATTTTTTGCTTTTTAATCTTAAGGCTAGCTTTTTTTCATAATCTAAATTTTCTTTCACAACTACAGCTAGTTACCTATGTGCCATTGGCATTATAAAATTATCTAATACCTTCATTAAACTTTTATAAGTTGAAATTTAACCCACTAAGGTTCAAATTATTACTAGATTTTTTAAATTTTATGTATTCGCTAGATTTGTTTTTATAATTTGTAAACTGGTTTTGAGTAAAATTAATTAATTTTTTAATTAATCATTCAAGTCACAACAAAGGAGAAACTTATGTCAGCAAAAAAAATTTCAACGGAGCATACAGATAATATTTTGCATATTGAGTGGGGCAACTTCCCACGGTCTACAGCTGTTGAGGCACAATTACAATACACTGCCGAAAAGATTCTAACCCGAGCTCGAAAGGCAACTCATTTGGTTATTTCTCTTGCCACAGAGATCTCTGGTCCCAGACGCTCTAATGATTTAGTCAGAGTTAATTTTGAACTTAGATTACCTAAACACCAAGACTTATTTTGTCAGTCGGAAGGTCATAACCTTTACGAAGCTATTTCCGACTGTAAGCAAAATTTACTTCGACAGTTGAATGATAGAAAATCCCTAAAACTTCATAAAAGAACTGAAAATTCATTGCTAAAAGAACTATTAAGCACACCATGATTCTAATAAGGTATTAATTTTAGACCTAAAAATTTATCGAATTACACCCCTAGATATATTTTTTGATCCTAGGGGTGTTTCACTTATTTAAGCCAAATGCGGGCACTTAATCTTAATAAATGCCATTTTTTGTCCCTTGAAAAGGTCTAAAACCGTTTTAAATTGGTCTAGATATTGAAATTATCTCCTGTGATCAAAATTTTTTGTTGAGGAGATTTCAATGAATTTGTCTGTTGCAATTAATAATGGAAAAAAACAAGGCTTGTCTTTCGAATATAAACCTTTAGTACATGCTTTTAGGTTTGTAATTATCCTTGGTATATCTTCTGGATACATGGCTCCAGTCTATGCGCAGGATCAAAATTTAATTCCTAAAGATAATGTTGAGTCAAAAGTAAATACAATTCCATTAGAAGTCTCCACTACCAAGTTAAAAAATCCAGAACCAGTAGCGAATAATACGATTCAAATCAATTTAGATCAGAATTCGGTTATAAAAAGTATAAACCTTAATAACAGTTCAAGCGCTAACGTCAATGAAACCATTGTTTTTGATAGCGAGAAAAAAGTTAAAGCCATAGAAGTTAAGGATAACAAAGACAGTACCGTCATAATCGACAATGGGAGTTCAAACACAAATCAAGTCTCAATTTCTAATGAATCTAATGTAAATAAAAATACCAACAATGTTACCAATTCAAATAATAGCAATAACACACCAACTACCAATAATACACTTAACCAAAATTTAAATACTGTAATCCAAGATAGTAAAGCTAATGTAAACATTCAACAGAACCAAAATCAGGTAGTACCTGTCGCTCCAACTGTTGTTCAGCCGGTAGTTATTCAAGAGACACAAGTAAAACCTATCATTATTCCAAATACAGATAACACCTTATTACCAACTCACCCCATTGTTGTACATCCTGGTGATGTCACTGAAGTTATAGATAATACTAAACCAATTGTGGTTGATAAAATTATTGAAAAGAAATCTTCTAGATTCAGCGTTCGTGGTCAATTTGGTTTTGGAACTTTTACAACTATTGATGATATCTATACTAACTATTCTTTAGGTTTTGCTGTGGGATATGACTTAACCAAAGATCTAAACTTAGAATTTCAATACTCTTGGTCTGAATATGAGGATTTTTATAACTATGATTACTATACACAAAGCTTAATTAGCGGCTATGTGTTTGATCAGCAAGATTTTGGCTTTCTATTAAATTATAAATTTGTCCAACACATCAGTTACAACGTTTATGCACGCGGTGGTATTAACTTTACCTCAAGAAGTGCTTACAACTACTTTACGGGTTATACCAACAGCTCTAGTGGTATAAGTGCTTTGATAGGGATTGGAACTGACATTAGAATTGATAAGAACTTCTTTATTGTTGGAATTATAGACTACAATTTAAGTCTAAGTGATTCAGGGTACAATAACGTTTCAAGCCCACTCTTTTTAGCTGGTGGTGAAGACTTCGTTCAATTTAATTTAGGATTAAAATTTAAATTCTAATAGTAGGAAGAAAAAGGCCAATGTGCCTTTTTTCGAATACTAACTGACTTTAACGTAATTTATGTTATCATCACATGATGACCTTTATAAAAAGTTATATTTTGGTTTTACTTATTGCTAACGTTGTTTACTCTAAGACACCTGCCCTCACCAAAAACCAAACCGCAGCCCAAGTTATCGAGACTTTCTACACAGATTATATTGGGAAATTCCTGCGAAAAAATCGGCCGGGTCTTACTTTTTCAAAACACTTCCAAGCTTTGATTGATAAGAATGAGACGGTCTGTAAAGAAAAGGCTGGAACAAATATCTGTGGATATGGCGCTAGCGGCGACGTGTATTTCAATGCGCAAGAAATTGATCCTCACTTAACAGTTAAAAATTCTGGAATGAAAGTTACCGAACCCACACCTGGCGAGGTTCATCTCAATCTCAACGTTTTTCCCAGTCGCAAGGGAACAAAAAATCCAGAAAGCGGCAAAGATTATTATGATCGACTTATGGTCTTTAAGATGACTCAAGAAGAGGGCCGTTGGGTTGTCGACGATATTCTCGAAAAAGGTAAATATTCGCAAAGAAAGCAAATTGAAGTCGAATTAGCCCTCTATTCCAACAAATAACTTAGCCGAAGGTCGTTGATGGCAAACGCTAAACTCTAGTCATAAATCCATTTTTTTTAGTTTTTATAATCCTTGTAGCTAAAAACAAAGATTGTGTCGCATTTTTAATTCGCTCAGTTAAGCGTGTTTTTTGATATGACAATTTACGCACCCAGATTCGACAGTTTGTTGGTTCTAATGTGTTTTTCAACGAATAAAATCATGCTTAGCATTTTAATAAAACCAAAACGTGAAGTACAAATAGTCTTGCAAAGCGTCCTTTATCCAAAAACCCATTTTAACCATCCCCAATACTTATTACTTAAAGGATCGTATCAATTTAAGACATTAAGGCGGTCAGAATCGCTGAAAAATAACAAATGAAAAACTAATTATATAGGTTTTTTCTAGAATTTGTGGGAAAAATGTGGATAAGTTAGCTAGACCTTTAAAAAAAAAGCCCCAGACAACCGCCTGAAATTCTGATTTGATTTTTGTAGAACCAAAACATCAAAAAGGAGCATCAGGCATGGACGCCAA
>JBGSLV010000073.1:0-1684 GCA_041740515.1 Bdellovibrionales bacterium
GACTAAGTTACATTAGCCTTCCAGACTTCATTAAAGACATCGCCAATAGCTATATGAGATCCTTTTATGATACTCATAGGATTACAGAAGGTGCCCTTTACGGACACTTTGAAGCGACAGGAAATGAAGTGATGAAAAAAGAAATCAAGATTCAAAATCTTAATCCCTTCCAAAATTAATTATTAATAACTGCCATAACTGCTCTCTAACCCCTTATATAGTGTGAACAGATTTTAAACAAACTTTCGAGTATAATCTTAACTATAAAAGGGAGCGGTACCAATGCGATATAGTCCAGAATTCAAAGAAAAGCTTATTACTGAAATAAAAGAAATTAAATCAATAACACTTGTCTCTAAAAAACATAATGTTCCTGTTGGTACTATTCATGGATGGTTAAAAAAATCTGACAGTAAAATTGATTTAAAATCTCAAATTAAAAACAAAGATCTAAGCTCTGAAAATAAATTATTAAGAAACAAGTTAGCAGATGCAGAGGTTGAGCTAATGATTTTAAAAGATTTGCTAAAAAAAACTTATCAAAAATAATTGATAAAATTCATGTCGCTCAAAAATACATAAATTTAGGCTATTCAATTTCTTTGGTACTAAAATGTTGTGACGTCTCTAGATCAACCTATTATGCATTCTTACGAACACAAAACAAAAGTTTAAAAGTTGTCAGGAGTGGCAGACCAATACCTGGATTTTCAAAAAATATTGACGACACAATTATTCTAGATTCTACAGTAGTACAATTAATAAAATTATATAGGAATAATATTAATTATCATAATGCAGGAGGCGTGAAAGTTCTCATGCATCTTCTCCGACGTGACCATGGGTTTTATATAAATCACAAAAAGCTTTATCGACTGTGCAAAATAAATAATTTTTTATTACCAAGAAATAGGAAGAAATTAAAATGCAATAGGAAAATCTCGCAAAACAGAAAGATTGATCGTCCCAATAAACTTTGGCAATTTGACATTAAAACGGATTACATTCACGGAGAGAATAAGTATTTTTATTTTTTAGCAATAAAAGATGTTTTTAATAAAAAAATAGTAGGACAACATATTGGTTATAGTTGTAAAGCAGCGGATCTTAAATTTACAGTAGAAGAAGCTATTAGAAGACAGGGCGCAAATATAAATGAACTAACATTGAGATCAGATAATGGCCCCCAGATGACCTCTAATCAATTTAAAGAATACGTTGAATCTATTGGCCTTAGTCATGAGTTTATTCCTCCAAGATGCCCAAATAAGAATGCGTTCATAGAATCATTTTTCTCAATCTTTGAAACACAGTTTTTACAGGTAAGATATTTTAAAAATTTAAAGCAAGTTTATGAACAGACTGAAGAATTTATTAAGTTTTATAATAATGAAAGACTTCACGGCTCTTTAAAATTTAAAACACCCAATGAATTTGATAACTTATTTAAACTGGGTGAAGTAAATTTTGAGGTCGTAAATTGTTAAGAAAAATGTCCAGAATTAAGGGGTTGACAGGCTGTGAGCTGTCTACGACAAAGAGTCAGGTATTTTTTTTCTATCTTCAATATCTTTCCTTGTGTTGTTTGATTCTAATCCTCATTCAGGACCCACGACTGGATCCTGAGTATCAGCATTTCCTCCAATTGAAGGCAGCACATGGAGCCAAAGCCCCCATTGCCAAA
>JBGSLV010000074.1:0-54669 GCA_041740515.1 Bdellovibrionales bacterium
TTGTAAAAAAGTGGAGCTCGATCCTAGAGATTATCTTTTGGAAACTGTCAGATCCGCAGCTAAAAAATCAGAACTCTTCACGCCTTTTGAAATGGCGACAAATTTACGCTCCCACCAACCCGCTTAAAGTTTGGGTTACAAATTTGTTCCTGAAATTAGGAGTTCAAATCCAAATAGTGACCCCATCGCAAATCAAAAATTACAATTTTCATGTATTTCGTGCGCAAAATTGTCACTTTTTATAAAAAACGCAAATGAAACTTCAAATCAGAGATAGATGAAAGGATTTATCGGTAAAAAATCAAATATTTAGATAATGTCGAATTGAGCAAAATAGCCACATACCTATCGCATAGAACGGCCCTAAAGCAGTTCCATCAGGGAATGCAAAAAGCATAAATTTATATTCAAATGGCGAAACTTCTTTCCAATCGTCGTACGCAAGCGAAACCGACTCATCGCTAACAGACCGTACTAACATAGCTTTTGCCCATTTTTTATACCTGATCTCAACTCTTAAGTTGGTTTTCATAACTCTACATCTAACAATTATCTTAGCAGAATGATTTTCAGGGAAATTATCCCAATAGCTTGGTTTAATGAAGATATCTGCAAACTTTGTGTATCGATCAAATATAAAATCTCTTAACGGATATAAGCCGAGGGTAAGTAAGAAACGCGAAATCTTCGTTTTAAACATGAACCATGCTGAGCTTTTGAACTCTAACATTAGAGATTCATCACTAGGATCTTCTTTCCTTTCAATTAAGGATTGATTGTATCGGTTCTCAGCTATTTTTCCATAAACTATCAATGAAATATGAACCACAAACGGAATGCAATAAATCATTGCGAGATTTGAGTCATTCATACCTTTATACTTGAAAACCACTTTTACAAGATAAAGAAAGCCTTGAACTGAGCCAAAATACAATGGCACAGCTGCTAATATTGGTAACAGAAAGCGAATGCCTTCATTTTGGAATTGTAATTGTCTTGAGCCCTTTCCTATTTCCAAAACCGTCCCCTCCTCCTGCTAAACCTGCTAAAGATGCTAAGAAAGATTTTTAAATTTATCAACTACGCTGAAGTCTAATTGTTGAATTTCTTAATGAAAGGATGCAGCTTCCACGCTTTTTTTCTAAAAACCCCATTCACTTTACAACCATCTGTAAGCGGTATTAGCCATTTATGGTTTGTTAGTACTGCGACTATTCTTTCAGCCACATCCTTACTTCTAATTTTGTTTGGGCCACCTTGATAAATTTCAGGAAGGCCAATGATTTCTAACGGCCATGACTTTTTTAACCATTCAAAAAGTTTTTCTGCCAAAATAATATCAGGATTCAGTAACTCTAGCTCGCTGATCCGGAGGGCCTCTTCTGCATAATAAGTTGCCAACTTTATTCCTCTGTCTAAATACTCTTCCGACAAAATTTCTGCGTTGATATCTTCGCTAAGTGATAGAACAGCCGCAATTCTACTGGCATGTTCAGGCAGCTTGTTAGCCATTCCCACAATTGAAGCATATCGCCCTTTAGGCCCACGCTCAGCTTCAATTTGGTCGTTAAATACGATCCAACGATCCCTGGCTGGTTTAGACATCTTCAAAGTTTTTGGGTTAAGGCTGTTTAACGAATTCGAATGAATAGGAAATGGTTTTTTTAAGATATTGTATATTGTTCGATGATAGCTTAGTAAATCTTGATCGCTTTCTTTTTTTGGATCTTTCCAGTATCTACCTCCTGCGTTTGTATCAGGGGCAGAAATCAAAAACCTTGAAAGCAAACCTTGATCGATAATTGTCCTATCGTTAAAAAAAATTTTTGCGGCTTCCGGTTGAATCATTAAATGAAAGGCCACTCTTTTTCCTTTTAAAATATTTATGCCGTCACCTCTTCTCACCCTTTTTATAGAAGTTCCATCCCAAGCACTGGAAAGTCCCGCCACAGTTTTCAATTTGTTATCTTGATTCATGGCATGACCACCAACAAATTGTCCACCTTCATCTGAAAAAATTCCGACCGAAGGTTGACCAATCGAAAGTAACAAGAACAGACCTTCGAAAGTTGGCTCTGGACAAATAATCATAGGATTTAATGGTGGACTAGGTTCAGGACCTAACGCTTTTAAGTTAGCCTCGGAGTCCTGTTTGAAAGTTTTTATATCTTTTTTTTGTCCTCTTACTTTGCCTTCGTTTAATATTCTTTTTTTCGACTCATTATAAGTTAAATGGTCTATTTTATATTTTTCAAGCTCTATATTATGAGCTTCCATCAACTCATTTTCTCTTCTTAGTATTGGGCTTAAGGCTTCATTGTCAGCCGCACTCTTTCTTTCACCACTTGCAGCTATAGTTGCCAGAAAAAGAGAAAGTGGTTTAATTTGGCCTGTTGGAAGCTCGATGTCAGCATGTGCCTGTGTGGCAAGTGATGCTACGGCTAAGACCGCATTGCCTGCAATTGAGACTGGACACTGAATTTTATCGACAATTGCGTTTACGGCCTTTCCTAATATATCACCCAACGCTTCGATAGGAAATTCTTTTGCCGCTGGTGCTGGGCCCCTTGTGAGGCTTTCCGGCTCTTCGAAATCAACCTTTGGTTCTATTGCATTATCGATTATTTCTTTTAAAATTGAGCCATCATTTGAGCTTTTCAAATCGTTAAAATCGATACTGTTAGTAAGTTCCATAATTGACCTCCAATTTGTTTGGAAACGCTACTTTTCCGCCGACGGCTAATGCCGACTCAATAGCCTCTTTGATTCCCACTGATCCGGTATCACCACAAATTACAATTTTTTTGGTTGGAAACACTTTTCGAATGAATTTTGAGACTTTTATTAAATTGTAAGCACTGAACGCGTTTACACAGGGATAGTTCGTTGATTCATAAATGCTTGCGGCAGTAGCATATCCTTCAGCAATACAAATTGGGTTTAATTCATCAATCGTTCCGACAAGGAAATAGCCACCACTTGTTCTGCCGTCTCTCAAGAACCTTTTTTTGCCTTCGGGAGATATGTATTGCAGAGAAGAAATATCTGAGGAAACAAATACAGGAATAACTAAATTACTTTTTTCGTCCTGTTTAAGCCCTTTGTGTGCCATAACTTTTTTATTCATTAAATATTTATGTCCTGGATTTGCAGCAGGTAGGTTTGAGTAAATATTTACTGCTTCTTTTGCAGCTCTTTTTTGTTCGACGATTTTCTTATTTTCATATTTAAATGTTTTTTTGAAGTTAATTTTATTTTTGTGAAAACGATTGGAATTAGAATGAAGCCAGAAAACGTTTTGCTCACCCGTTTGCCAATTTTTTACTATTCCGCCCCGCCCATCAGGAAAAAATAAAATGGCCCCGTCTTTTTTACCATTTTTTGAATTCGTATCGGTTCTGTGCCAACGACCATCTTGCGGTACATACTTTGGAGTAACCCCAACCTCAACACAGGCTTGTTCGAAAGAAGTCATAAACACCTCTTTTTGTTTGATGAGATTTTACTACTAAGCCATTTTTGGATTTCTCTTTCAGACCAGCCCACAGACCTTATCCCTAGTCTGATTGGTTTTGGAAATTCATTCTTTGAAATCGACAAATAAATTGAGCTTCTTGATAAGCCCGTTACACTTTTTACTTCTGGTAATCTTAAAATACGATTGTCCATATTGACCTCCTTAGGTTTAAGGAAGTCTTAATCATTTTTATTTAAAAGAAAATCGGACTAAATTTTAGTCCGTACAGAGTAAAGTTTAGTCGGTAGAACTTTTTAGTGATTCCAATATAAGGTCTTTAATTGTTCTTACTGCAGTCCCGTTAGGTGTGTCTTTTAGAAACTCCCACCTATGCCGGAACTCATCAATATAGCCTGCCAATTTTTCCGCATTGATTACTTTCTTACCTTTTCTAACGTGAAAAATTTCGCTCTCGGAATTACTTAATTCATCATTAACTATTTCCAAAATTGCTTGTAATATTTTGACACGACCTTCAGCCCAATGCTTACCCTGGTTACCTTTTGCAACTTTCGTGACATTGTTTTCTTCCGTACCATTCAACTTATCAGGAGTATGGCTTTCTTCACTTGTTTTAAATAATGTTTCGCGGAACTTATCTAAGGTTACTTTTTTGAAGTAAATATCTGATAACTTGAATCTATGTGAATTGATTTCATCAAATCTGTAATTAAATTCGGTGTCCGCGTTTAAAATAGAATTGGAATAAAGTATAGTTGAGCTAACTTCCTGATAAAATGCCGCCCAGGCTTCTTCGCCTTTAGTTTTTTTATAATAAATACTGTTGTACAAACTTGCAGTCTCACTTGTCTTTTTGAAGTTTAAAAATACATCGTAGGGCAAGAAGACGAAAAGATGTTCTGGCTTTACCGATTCCAAAAAATCGCGGAACGATTTATCCGTGTTAATATAATCTACCATTCTATAAAATTTAGTTTTTATACGGCTTTGCTTTTTCATTTTTCTCTAACCATTTCATTTTTTAGTTGATCCAAATAATCCGCCCAGGCTTGCATCATCTTTTTTCGTTCTGGCAAATGCTCCGCAAAGTTATAGGCCGCACTGACAGCGTTTCTTTCGGCGTGGGCCAATTGCCTTTCAATGACTTGATGGTTCCAACCTAATTCGTGAAGTAAAGTAGAGGCCATGCTTCTAAACCCGTGACCTGTCATTTCTTCTTTGGAATAGCCCATTGATCTGAGGGCTACCAAAATTGCATTTTCACTCATAGGACGCTCAATAGTTCTTAAACTGGGAAACACAAATCTTGGAGGCTTAGCAACTTTAGCAGGATTAGCGTAGCTCACCCGATCTGTTACGGGTTTTAATTCTTTTAAAATTTCAATCGCTTGCGTACACAGTGGAACAATAAGCTGCACTCGCATCTTCATTTTTTCCGCAGGTATACGCCACTCAGCCCTTTCAAAATCAATTTCGTCCCAACTTGCATGTCGTAGTTCACCTGGTCTTACAAAAACTAAGGGTGCAAGTTTTAAAGCCGACTGAGTCGTCAAAGCCCCTTGATAAGCGTCTATAGCTCGAAGCAACTCACCGACTTTTTTAGGTTCCTTGATTGAAGCGAAATGACCACCTTTCACTGAAGGTAAGGCTCCATTTAAACTTGTGGTTGGATCAAACTCGCATCTGCCAGTGGCAACTGCATACCTAAATATTTGTCCGCAGTTCTGTTTGGCTCTGTGAGCCGTATCAATGGAGCCTCTTTTTTCTATTCTGCGAATGATGGGAAGAATTTCTGGTGGTTTAATGGTGTTGATGGGAAGTGGTCCTAACCAAGGAAAGATGTCTCGCTCCAAAAGTCGCATGATTTTAATTGCATGGCTTTCGGTCCATCTTGGCTTGAAGTTCTCATGCCATTCCCGAGCTATGGCTTCAAAATTATTTTCTTGACTGAGATCAAACTTTTTTACCTTTCGAATAAAACTTGGATCTTTGCCTTCATGGAGTTGTTTTTTTAAATCATCTTTTTGAAGTCGAGCTTGTTTTAAACTCACACTTGGATAAACACCGACTGACAGCCGCTTTTCTTTGCCACCAAAGCGATACTTCCAACGCCACCACTTGTTGCCTTTAGGATTGATCTCTAGGTACAGGCCATCAGAGTCAAACAACCTATAGGACTTATCCTTAGGTTTTGCAGATCGTATCACAGTGTCTTTTAAAGCCATTTGGGGGCAACTCCTTGAGCTGACCCAATGTTGCCCCCATACTTGCCCCACAATGGGCTTGGTTTTTACAGGAACACCTTGGATCACAATGGACGGACCATAGCACTAAAGTCCTTGGTATATAAAGGGAAATTGGACTTTAGTGGATGTCTTGGAATTTATGTTTGGTGGAGGCGACAGGGATCGAACCTGCGACCTTCTGAATGCAAATCAGATGCTCTCCCAACTGAGCTACGCCCCCGAAAAGTCGAATATATGTTTTCGATGATATTTTCTTGAAGGTCAAGCTTGGTTAAGCAGTTGCAATAAAAATATTTAATTGAGATAGCCACTTGCGCTCTCGAGAAAGATCGAAACCCACAGCTTCGCCACCATCAAGAATAGATAAATAAACCTTTCGCAGTATATCAAACTCGGTTTGATCAAAATCTTCTGCATCTGCGATCACATCAATTATGCTCAATAGGTCAGGAGTAGTTACCACTTTCGGGAGCCTAGTTTCGTCAAGGCCATATCCTTCAGAAGGCTTGAACCCAATTAAATGCTTAGTTAATAGAACTTTATATCCACCAACAAAGTTGACTTGAAGAAAAGGATTGCCGTCAGAGTCGTCTCTTTTCAAAACTGCCTCAATAGATTGAGGTATAATCTTTAAGGTTTTACCATCGGCGGTTTGAACTAAATGTTCATCCCCTATGAGTCTAAGGCCAGAATCTGCTGCTTCTAAAAACTTTTTAATCTCTTCAAATCCTGGCATTAATAACCCTCGTAGCGAAGAACTGAATTATATGCATTACCATAAGTAACTTGTCGCCATCTCGATGAATAACATAAAGCCTTGCTTTAAATTTAGGTTGAATGTCCTGTGCTTAAATTTGACAAATTGATGGGTATTGTGTCTCAAAAAGCAAATTTGTTGCAAAAAAGTATCCTGGACCGTGACACAGGGTTTTAAGTGACTTAACTTCATAATTTAGATGGTACTTTAATTGTACTATGTCATATCAGGGAGCTTTAAAGTGATAGTAAATCGTTGGCAGGCGCCGATTGTACCCACCAAAGAGCAAATCGAAAGTATCTTCAGAAACGAGGATTTAAAGCCAGTGGAAGAGGTCTTTTATCCTGAAAAACCTGTTTTAGAACATAAACACCCTTTTGATGAAGTTCGCATGATAGTAAGCGGTGAAATGATTATGAATGTTTCTGGAAACAAAATCTTACTGCGTGCAGGAGATAAAATTCTGATCCCTTCCAATACAAAGCATTCCAAAGAAGTTCGCGGGGAAGACCCTTGCATATCAATTTATGCTCGGAAAGTTTTTCAAAGCTAAGTAAAATTACACAAACAACCCTATGAATCATAACATTCAGCTCAGAGGGATATATTTGATTAAATATATTTTTTAAAACTTTGCGTTTAGTAAACCAATAATGGGTAGTACGGAAGTGGCTTTAGTTCTTAGAAAGCTTAACCTAATTTTTTTAGATTTAAACAATAAATGAAAAGATATATTCAGCTGGAGAAAAGTAAGTTGCCGCCCCGGAAAAACTACTTTTTTTAAAAAAGCTGTTTTCAACTTTTGTTGATTTGAGATCAGATCTTCTAAAAACTTTGCTTATTGAATTAAAAAATATTCTTAAACTAATAAAGGAATGCCATCAAATATCTATATACCCAGTGAAGGGACGGCTAAGCCTGAATTAGGTGTATTGTAATTTGAGTTGTAATAGGAATTGTCGTAGGATCCAGAATTATTTGGTAATGTGTATCCCGGGCCATTATACTGCTGTTGAGTTGGTGGGAACTGGGTTAAAGGCACGCCCCCAGCATAAGCTGCGCCACCGGCGTTAAGTCCGCCATAAGCGCTTACATCAAAACCAAGTCTTACTCCTGCAGCCGTTTGGCCATTACCATATATATTGCCATTAACTCCGCCGTTGGCGTTCAGACCAGCGTAGATACTATTAGCTTGGGCTTGAATTTCTGCCATTTGTTGGTTGGTTCGAGCATTTTGTGCTTCAAGTCCTTGAAGGGACACTTGTAAGCTTGCGAGAGCGTTTAAGCCTTCAACTCGTTGTTGATTTTGTCTTTGCAAAATTTCTAGATTAGCTTGGGCTTGTGCGATTGCGGCTCTTTGGGCATCAATGCTGCCGTTTAAATTGCCGCTCGTCCATGGACCTGCACCGGGGTTACCATTAAATACACCACCAGAAAGGGTGGCTTGGCCATTGATATAACCGGCTGGGTAACCATTGGCTCCACCAATTTGAATACCTTGATTGCCTCCAAAAATAGAACCTAAAGCGGCACCTATTCCACCAATTACAACTTGGCCTTGACCATTAACGCCAGCACTGGGGGCACAACCAAAAGCTCCGGCTGCTTGCAAAGAATTAACAACTTGGCCAAAACCATTCATCACATAATTTGCTAAAATCACAGGTTGTCTGGGGTCTGATGGGTAACCTAATTTGGTATTGGTGTCTCTGGTGACTTCGACTTGGTTTTTAGCGACTAAACCACCCAAAAGCCATGCTCCTGCGGTGAACAAGGGCGGTGCCCAGCGGTTAAAACTTAAACCCCAGTCTCGTTTAGCGGTTTGACCGGCTTCATCACAAAACAGGCAGAAATCAGCTGCGGTAGCTAATGGATCTGCATTTTTTATGCAGCGGCTATAATCTTCGGCATTTAGCCCTTTTTCTGGTGCATTGTCGATATGGGTTTCAACACATGCGGCTTTTGCAATAGCTCGCTCGTACTCACCTTTAAGAGTCGCAAGGTCTTGTTGAAGATCATAGTATTCTTTGAATTTGGTAGGATAGATACCTCTTGGATAGGCTGAACTTGTTCTTAAACAGCTAACACAGTTTTTTTTAATTTTCGGATTAGACTCATTGGTCACGTCGCATATTTTGTCATCAATTATGCCATCAAGTTTTGCAAAATCAAAACAGGAAGATGTAGGCACAACAGGAGTGTCAGGTCGAAGATCCACATTATCAACAGCTTTATCATCCCAGGTCTCGCTGGTCCAATCACCGGGAGCCATCTCACCTTCTGTAGCAGACGTATTATCTGAGCCTTCTGGACATACTTTACAGCTTTGAATGGATATGTCGTATCCGCACGGACAACTGCCAGCAACGGCTCTATCCATGGTCATTTGGGAGGACATAATTCCATTATATACTATATTATAGGTTTCAGAATAAATGAGCCTATGGGAGGTCAAAAGCTCTACACCTCGCATATGATCTTCAAAGTCTAGAACTCCACGTTGCCCTTCGGAAGCATTTTCATCCCCACCACAAGCTTTTCTAATTATTGCGTTGACCGATAATTGGCAGGCCTTAAAAAGACGATCTTTTCCAATCTCATCGGCTTGGCGTTTAGCTGTTTCATATTTAGCCTGAATGTTGGTGGCTTCATCTAAAATCCGGTCTCTGCGGCTTAGAACTTGTGCTGGAATTGTCGTTTGCGGGTAAGGGCAAGCGGCATTGGCGTAACTTAAACCAGTCCCATGAAGTGTTTCTGGACCTGTTTGAGCCAAAGAAACTTGGCTTAAAAACATAAGTCCTAAAAAAGTTTTTACATACATCATAACTCTTCCCACCAATAATATTACCCTTCTAGAACTTATTTCGTCACAAAATGGGATCAACTTAAGTCAACCAAGACCTAATCAGGACTTTTGTGCAGCAAAATATGCCGTTAAATACACCGAGAAAGAGTTATGAAGAACTCGCATATTAAACCCAGACTGCTGTGTGTGGATGATGATCAAGATAATTTAAATGCCGTGGAAGCTATTCTTCAAGATGATTTTACGGTTGAAAGCTTCAGATCCGCAACGACGGCTTTGGAGTATTTAAAGTCGGATTCAGAATTTGCAATTATATTAAGTGATCAGCGTATGCCAGAAATGAAAGGGGTCGATTTTTTGGAAGAGACCTTAAAGATTAACAGCAAACCCATTCGCATTTTATTTACTGGTTATTCGGATTTCGAATCAGCCATTGAAGCTATTAATAGAGCACAAATTTACAGGTACCTGACGAAACCTTGGGCGCCAACAGATCTTATTCTGACACTAACTGAAGCTTATCAAAAATATAAATTATCAAATGAGCTAAAATTAAAAAACGAACAATTGCAAAAAGCGATAACTGAATTGCAAGTCCTGGACAAAATAAAAACCAATTTTATGATTTTGATCAACCATGAACTTAAAACACCTTTAACTGCTATTACTAGCTACTTAGATTTATTAAAAGAAGAGAATCTTGAGGGACCTGCACAAAAGTATCTTAAACGTATTGAAGAAGGATGCGATCGACTTCGCTTTTTAACAGATGAAGTGGTTTATTTATTAAATGGTAGTAGCGAAGCTTTAGAAAATGTGGCCTATGAGCTTTCAAGCACCAACATTATAGAGGTTTTACGTCCTTTTAAAAACCATGACGATTTTAAGTTAACGATAAACACCGAAGAGCATACCGTACCTATGTCAGAAAAAATCTTTAAAAATGTGATTGAGCGCTTAATTCAAAATGCTCAAAGATTTAAAACTCGAGGAATTGTGGATATTATCGTGACAGATGTTGCGGATGATATTGTTTTTGAAATATCCAATTATAGTGATGAGTATTCCGAAGCCGAATTAAGTCGTGTTTTAGAGCCTTTTGAATTTAAAGGTCATATAATGAATCACTCGAAAGGACTTGGACTTGGGCTTCCCATTGTGCAAGTCCTTTTGAAAAAAGTTGGATCTGAACTTATTTTAAATTATAAAAATGGCAAATTTACGGTCCGATTTATCGTCCGAAAGCACCCTTTAAATTCGGAAACTACAAAATTGAACTTTGTTTAAATTAAAATAGCTAAGTAAAAATTTTTTGCATGATGAGTTCATGAATTTATTTGTGCATCAAATTTTAAAATTAGCATTGATTTTTACACCTGCTTTTTCTAATCAAAGTATTTTAGATGAAAATAAAATATTTTTAGCACCGAACAATATCTATGACTTCCAATCCAAAGATCTAGAATCCAATAAGAATCAGAGCCTTGTTATTCCCATAAAAACCCCGATCGAGATCAAAGTTGATCCGTTTGCGACTTTTTATATTAAAGATCGAATTTTAAAAATTAGAACCTTAAAGGAAAAAACTTATTTAGTAGGCCAAAAGCCAGGCTTAACAACAATAAAGTCTGGCAAAATATCTAAATTTGTTAGAATTTTATCCAACGAAGAGTGGCTTAGCTATGAAGAATTCCTAAAAATATTTTCAGATCATCCTTCTATATTCATTGATTACAGTAAATTTTACCCCACGATTGAAGGCGAAATATTAATAGACTTTGATTTTATTCAAATTTTAAAGTGGCTAGAAATATATAAACCAGTCATTAGATTTAATTTAAAATTTATAAACCCAGAGCTTGAACAAACGGCTAAAGATTTATTATCCTCTAAACTTGGTATTAAAGTTGATTCTTTTGATGAATCCTTAAATTTAAAATTGGCTAAATTACCCGATAAAAATGATCTAAAAAATCTTGCAAATTTAAATTTAAATTTGCAACAGGATAACTCTAATGGCAAAGAGTTGGGCTTGTTAGATATCCAATTCATAAGTTTGACGGATGCAGAAATTAAAAATGCGTCGCCCATTTTACCAACCTCCATGCAATGGACTATTGGTGAAAAGATAAAAATTGTTTCGCAAATTATTAACTCTGATTATTCGCAGTTAAATACTTTAAATAACAAATCCTCCCTCATAAATCTAATGCTATTTGAAAATGAAAAAACGGAGTATCACTCAGGCGGCGAATTCGCCATCGAACAGCGTAGTATTTATCGAAACGATGTCCAGTGGAAAACCTTTGGTCTTTTTATTGAAGCGACACCTATAAGTAGGACTAAAGATGAAGTCTATATTGATCTGAAAATTCGCATGAGCTATGTTGTGGCTTCAGATATGAGCCAACCCTCTTTAAGCCAAGATAGTTGGAATCAAAAATTTCGGATCCAAAAAAAAAAATCTTTAATTGTGAGCAATAGTTTAACTAATATGTTGGTTAAAAATCGCAATGATCACTTGTTGTTAAAATCTATTCCGCTATTAGGGGCCCTTTTTAAGGGGAAAAATGCTAATAAAGAGAAATCAAATGTTTTTATGGTGATTAAGCTAAATGGTTTGAGTGAAGGACTATAGACACAAGATATGATTATAGACAATGCAACTAAAAATTCAGAAGTTTTAGAACCATTCAATCTTAAAGAGCATTTTCAAACATTACTTAACTTACTTAGTAAAAACCAGACTCATTGGACCCATATTTCCACTGATCATTTACACAAAGAGCAAGAACAAAAGCTGATTCAAGAGTATATGCATAATTTAAATACCGGGGTTAAAATTCGACTGAATAATGAGCTATTTGGCTTAGGTCCTATTGAAGACTTAGTTCACGATATTGATGTTGATGAAATTTTAATACATGGTCAGGATTTTATTAATTTTGAAAGATCAGGACAATTACATAAACATTCGGAGTATTTTTTATCTGAATCCTCATTTCAACGAATTTTTGAAATTATTTCTTATGGCTTTTTTAAATCTATTAGTTACGAGAATCCCACGGGGAATGGATTTTGGAACGGATTTAGAGTCCATGCCATAAGTCCTCCATTAGCCAAAACCATCCAGATTTCTCTGCGCAGAATCGGTGGGGAAAAAATCAGGACCTTAGAGAGTTTGTTTAACAAAGGGTTTATTAATTCCCAAGGGCTAGAGCTGATTTACAAAGCTTTAAAAAAAAAATTAAACATACTAATCTGTGGTGCCACAAGCTCTGGCAAAACAACTTTTATTCAATGCCTAATGAATCAGTGCCCCGAAGATAGGTTTATTATACTTGAAGATTCCGAAGAACTATATTTACCAAATACTTTAAGCACAGCTTTAATTTGCCCCACTCGAACGGAACAGTACTGTATATCTTTCGCTATGAAAGATTTAGTTAAAGAGTCCCTTAGAATGCGACCTGATCGAATTGTATTAGGTGAAGCCAGATCGGATGAGGCCAAAGATTTTATCCAAGCTTTAAGCACCGGTCACAGAGGTTGCATTGCTTCTATTCATGCGGCAAGCCCTCGTGATGCACTTATTCGCTTAGAATGTCTTATTTCACAAGGTGCCCCCAATTGGTCCACACCAGTAATTCGCCAACTAATATGTTCCGGATTGAATTGGGTGATACATGTTGAAAAGAATTTACAGGGACAAAGAGTTGTAAAAAAAATTTCTGAGATAACATCCTTAGAACATACAGGCCTATTACTTCATGACCTGTATGTAAACGAAGCCAATTAAAAATTAATCAATATTTTTTGTTTGTCTAAGTTTAATATGTAATTCAATTAACTGCGTGTTGTCTACAGGTGAAGGCGCTTGAGACATTAAACAATTTCCTTTAGCGGTCTTAGGAAAGGCGATCACATCTCGAATAGCATCGGTATTTCCTAATATCATAACTAGTCGGTCAAGACCCCAGGCAATCCCACCATGTGGAGGCGTACCATAAGTTAAAGCTTCGTTAAAAAATCCAAAACGTTGTTGAACTTCTTCGTCAGAAATTTTTAAGGCTTTAAAAACTTGCTTTTGAATTTTTGGATCGTGAATTCTAATACTACCACCTGCGATTTCGTTGCCATTACAAACAAAATCATAAGCTTGCGACATGACCTGATCATATTTATTTTCTTGTCCAGAAGCTAAAATATGAAATCCTTCATCGTCTGGTGATGTGAAAGGATGATGGACGCTATACCAACGGCCCTCTTTAGGATCAAACTCCATTAATGGAAAATCAACAACCCAACAGAACTTATCCCCTATCTGAGATTGCAGAAGGCCTTCTTCAGCTGCTATTTTTAACCTTAAGTTTCCTAACGTGTCAGACACCACTTTCCAAGAGTCAGCCACAATAAAATAAGTGGCGTCTTGTCCTTTAAGATCAAAAATATTTTTTAGTTGGCTGAGGGATTCTTCGGTTAAGAATTTTTTAATAGGACTTTGTACTTCTCCTGAGGCAGACATTTTTATCCAAACGAGGCCTTTAGCACCTGTGGCTTTAGTCATTTCGGTCAGTTTATCTAATCGACTACGAGTGAAGCTTTCAACACCCAAAAAAGCCAAGCCGCGCAGCACTCCTCCTGACTCTATGGCTGAACTAAAAGCGTTAAAACCAAGTTGCGATCCCCACTCTTTAAGATCCACTATCTGCTGAGGAATTCTTAAATCTGGTTTATCCGAGCCATATTTGTCCATAGCTTCTTGATAAGTCATTACTGGAATTTCACCAATATTTTGGCCTCGATACTCTTGCCATAGAACTCGGGCTAACTTTTCTGTCAGCGCCATGATTTGTTCCCGTTTAATAAAACTCATTTCAATATCAATTTGCGTGAATTCCGGTTGTCGGTCCGCACGTAGATCTTCATCTCTAAAACATCGAGCAATCTGAAAATATCTATCCATGCCACCAATCATTAGAAGCTGCTTTAAAGTTTGAGGACTTTGCGGAAGCGCGTAAAAAGTTCCAGGGTGCATTCGTGAGGGAACAAGAAAGTCCCTTGCGCCTTCAGGAGTTGATTTATAAAGCATTGGAGTTTCCACTTCATAAAAATCTTCTGCTGATAAAAAATTTCTTACTTTTTGACTGACTAAATGTCTAAGCTTTAAGAGCTTAGTTAAGTGATGAGATCGCATCTCTAGATAACGATATTTTAGTCTTAAGTTCTCTGAAACATTTTTTTCGAATGGCAAAAAAGGCAGAGGTTCGGCTTCAGATAAAATCTTTAGCTCTTCAGCATGAATTTCAATCTGACCAGAGGAAAGCTTGGCATTTTTCATACCTTCAGGTCTTTCAATGACTTCACCTTCAACGTATATGACAAATTCATTTTTTAGATCCTTACAGATCGGAGTTTTTTTCGGATCAAAAACCACTTGAACGAATCCTTCGCGGTCCCTTAAATCCACAAAAACCAAGCCCCCGTGATCTCTACGGGTATCGCACCAACCCATGACCACAATTTTTTGCCCTTTATGCTTTAAATTTATATTTCCACAGTATTCAGATCTGACTTTATCGATTGTCAATTGGCTCACTTCATAATCCTTTTTAGTTGCAATTTAGTAACTCTGATATATTAGTTTGAATTATGCCACAAGTTAAGTTTGAAAAGCAGATTTCTTTATCACCCGCAGAAGCTTTTGCGAAATTGAAATCCCTATTAAGTCATGCTTCAGAGCTTAAAAAAATTGATCCTGAAATTGAACTAACTATTCAAGAGGATAAACTTTGTGTTTTAGCCAAAGGAGCAAAAATCAATGGGGAAGTCAGTGTTCATGCCGACAGCGGTCGTGAAAATGACGGTAACTCGTCAATTGTCAAAGTTGACCTTAGTATTCCTTGGACCCTGGCCCCATTTAAATCTATTATCGCAGCAAAACTAGAAGAAAAAATTTCTGAAATGTGCTAGAGTTTCAAGAATATGCCCAAAACTAAGGCTCAAAAAAATCCCGTAAAACCAAAAACTTCTCGAAAGAAAGTGCAAACTATAAAAACAGCTCGAACTAAAGCCCTAACCAATTTAGACGTATCCTCTTCGAGCTCGGAATTTGAAATCATAGAACCCATAGAAACTAAAAAATTAAGTTCTCCGAGCCTCGCCACGAAAGTGACTTCCTCCCAAATACAAAAGGTACAAACTGACGATCTGTTAGCTCCGGATACCCTTACCCAATATTTAATGAAAATCAGAAATTATCCCGTACTTTCCAAAGAAAAAGAACACGAACTTGCGGTTAAATATTTTGAATCCGGGGATCGAGAAGCCGCTGAGCTGCTGGTTAAATCCAATTTAAAATTTGTGGTTAAAATTGCGATGGAATATTCCAAATTTGGCGCAAAGCTGATCGACATTATCCAAGAAGGTAATGTTGGACTTATGCATGCCTTAAAAGAGTATAATCCTTATAAAGGTGTTAAGCTGATTAGCTATGCCGTTTGGTGGATACGCGGCTATATTCAAGATTATATGATGAAGCAGCAATCCATGGTTAAAATTGGTACGAATCAAAAGCAACGAAAGCTTTTTTACCAATTAGAAAAAGAGCATGCAAAAATTCTTCACGAAGGTTTAGAGAGCACACCCCTGCTTTTAAGCCAGCGCTTAGACGTTCCAGAAAAAGACGTATTAGATATGCAGCAGCGACTTAGCCACAAAGATTTAAGTTTAGATCAAACTGTTTCTGAAGATTCAGATACCAGTTGGCTAGAGCAACAGTCTGAAGATACTGCGGAACCTATGGATGAATTAATTATTCAAAGTGAACAGCTAGAACTTCTAAAAGAAAAAATTGCAACGCTTAAACAAGATCTAAGTGATAAAGAGATCCAACTTTTAGAACTTAGAATCTTAAATGATAACCCTGTTACACTAAAGTCATTAGGGGATGAGTGGAAAGTGACTCGTGAAGCCGCACGACAAACGGAAGCCCGGCTGATTGAAAAGATTAAAAAAGCCTTCTTAGAAAACTCTTAACCCGCTAAAAGTTCTTCGTCTTCAAAAGACTGTTGCAGTTTGTTTTTAAGTTTAGACACAGCTTGTGCATGAAGTTGCGAAATTCGACTTTCAGTCACTCTTAAAACTTTCCCGATCTCTTTTAAATTTAAATCTTCGTAATAATAAAGGGAAAGTACCAAACGCTGCCTTTCTGGAAGTCCTTCAATACATTTAGCTATCATTTTTTGAACTTTTTTGACATTTAATTGCACTAAAGGATTATTAAGTTTACTGCCATCTAAAATATTAATAATAGATTTTTTATCAAAGTTTGCATAAGAAGATTGGTCATCTACAGACATTACACTCACAGGTTTCACTTGATTCACTAAGGAATGATACTCTTCTAAGGATATTTCTAATCCTTCGGCCACTTCCCTTTCATTGGGGGATCGACCCAATTCCGATTCAAGTTTTGCCACCATTCGGTCTAAGCGTTTTGATTTGTCGCGAACAGATCTAGGGACCCAGTCTTGGGCACGAAGCTCATCTAAAATTGCACCACGGATTCTGAATTCGGCATAAGTTTTAAACTTATTATCTCTTGTAGGATCATACTTATCGATGGCATCCATCAAACCAATAACACCACTTGATATTAAGTCATCTAGTTCTATATTTGAAGGAAGTCGTACAGCAATTTTTTGCGCAATGAATTTTATGAGTGGTGCATACTCTGTGATAAGACGAGTCTTTTGCTCATTGTTTAAAACTTTATTCTCCGTTTTTAATTTTTTGGCCATTGACTGTTCAGACATTGTTTCCCCCTCACCCGTTAAACAGTTTTCAGTATATCAAAACGAGAACTGTTTTATAAAAAAAATACTCTTGCTTGCCCCAAATAAAAAATTAACTTAACCCCTAAACCCTTGATTTTTAATAACTAAGCTTGAAAATGCGATACCTAAAAAAACTCTCTTTGAGCCCGTAAAAAAGTTCATCATTTGTGACTGAAATGTTGCATACTTAAATTTTCAAACAAATCATCCAAGGCTTTCAACACTTGGGCTTCAGGATTTAGAATTGAACTAGATTGTTTATGGTCCCACAAAAAGGCAAGAGGGATGTTGTGTTTTAGAGCCACATGCAATGAGGAAAAAATTTGTTCCGAAGTATTCTCACTTGTATAAGAGGATGCAATAAATTTAGGGGCCGCAATATCTAAAACTTTCTTAGCAATTACGGTTGGGGATAACAGCAAAGTGATGTTATTGTCATTTATATTTAACGCTAATTCGTCGATCTGAATTTGTTCTAAATCTTCCGGAGTCACAAGTATTAATCCAACTTTGTGTTGAATGTCCTTCGCGAAAGTTTGAAAACTAAAAGTATTGTTATAAGTTAAAGTCTGCACCTGCGGAGAAATCCTAAGTTCTTTGACTGCGCTCTTAAGGCCTTCTGAAGTTATCGTAAAAATACCCAATTGTTTTATAACTGCAGCAATTGACTTTTGATAGGAGCTGAAAAAACTTAAAAGTTCCTCTTTATGAGCCACAAAAAGTAACACCTTTGATAGGTTTTCTGCTTTAGTAAAATTTTTGGCATCCATGACAATGTCTCGAAGATGATCTTCAGGATGTACTTCCCAGAATTTAGCTTTGGTGCGTATACGTTTTAAAATTTCACTTGTAAATGCATCTTCAACACCGTTTTTTGACATCTGTTGGACAAAGTTTTCCCAAACGGATTCTAGGTTGGTAGCATGAACTGGCTGCTTGAATTTAATCAATTTTAAAGCAACAACTGGTGTATTAACTGATGGTTTGTTAAACAACTTTAAAGATGAGTTTGAAGGAATATCGTCGATAATTTTTTTACTTACTAAATGAAAATTCTTTTTTCGATAATTTTTTAAAAGGTCCATGGCTTCTTGTTCGGATTCACATTCAAAAATTAATTCTTTTATTTTTGTTTTAACATCAGACATACTTAGTAGACCCTCACCAATTGATATTCTGAATCTTCAATTTGACCCTTGCTCAAAAACTGATTTAAGTAGGCTGATAACTTTGGATCTTTTATGGTTAAATTCTGTTCAGGAATTTTTTTAAAATTTGAATTGGCAAAATGAATCAATATTAAATTGCGAATTTCATCTTTTTGGGTTTCAAATTCGGATGTTAAATGATTAGACCCATAAAAATTAAAATCTAGTTCTGCAAGTTTAGATTCCTTAGTTTTTTCACTTTCAAGCCGTAAAACTATTTTTGGCAATGAAACCATAGTCAGGGATTTCTGGTCTGAATCAAATAGCATGTTATTTTTGCTTGAGCTGGTATGGTTAGAATTTGCTTGCATTTTATTTTGGCAACCCAAATTAACTGTTAAAATTAAAGCAAATAAGCCATAAAAGGCTTGTGTTTTAAATGGTATTAGACAATTAATGAGCATCGACACAGTATCGGTTTTGCAATCTTAATGCCATAGAGACCTTGGTGTTGAAAACCCATGTTACGCCTATTTAAAAGCCCTGAAAATAGCCTCCAAATTGGATTTCCAGGATTTAAGATCTGTCACCAAATTGACTCTTGTAACTGTTTGTCCAGTTGGTTTTCTGACTTGGCCTAAGACTTGACTTTAAGACTCTTAAAATAGATTTTTAAGACTATGGCAAAATTCTTTTTATTCGTTTTTACGATCCTACTTTCTTTATCTTTGGGTCTTTTCGTGGGGCAGAATTATCTACTTGATGAAGAGGATAGGAATGAAGTTGCTATAGATTCAAAGACAGATTCCTTTCTTATTCCTTCAAATATAGAATTACCGTCTTTAAATTTGCGCGCTCAATTTAAAAAACTTATGGATAAATTTTCTGCCAATGAAACTGCAGAAATTTCGTCCCCAGATGAAGATAGAGTCATGAAAGCTAAGCCTTCAGAGATTGCTCCATCTAAGACAGAGGACCAGAAAGCTTTAGTGATAGCCAAAGATCCCGTCAAAAAAGTGGCAACCCCAGATTCAGATTTGAAACAGATTGATGAGGAAGGCGCGGTCTCTGGATGGTTGATTCAATTAGCGGCTTTTCAGGATTTACAAGACGCTTTGAAAACTGAACAGCAAATTAATGAAGCCGGCTACCCGTCTTACACATATAAAGCCAAAGTGAATGGCCAGTCTTGGTACCGTAATAATATCGGACCATTTTCGACAGCTGCTGAAGCTACGCAATTTAAACAGAGCCAAAAAGTGCACTTAAAATTTAAAGGCGCATTTGTAAGAAAACTATAATGGACACAACAACACTTTTAGATCATTTAAATCCACAACAAAGAAAAGCCGCAGAACTTACGGAAGGGCCAGTTCTTATCCTAGCTGGAGCTGGTTCTGGTAAAACACGTGTTTTGACCTTTCGCATGGCTCATATAATTTTAAATGGATTGGCAACACCCGATGAATTGCTTGCTGTGACTTTTACAAATAAAGCCGCCAAAGAGATGGATGCACGCGTTGTCAAACTTTTAAAAGAACTTGGCGTCCCTGTATTTAGTCAGCCTTGGATCAGTACTTTTCATTCTATGTGTGTTCGTATCTTAAGACAGCATTTAACTTTACTAGGATATAATCCCGGTTTTTCAATTTACGATTCCGATGATCAGTTAAAAATGCTTAAAGAGGTTTTAAAAAAACTAAATATTGATGACAAGATTCATCCTGCCAAAAGTTTTGCCGGCAAAATCAATCAAGCTAAAACATTAATGCTTAGTCCAAAAGATATCGAAAAAAGATCGGATGCCTTTTTCGATGATAAAGCTATTGAAGTTTATAAAACTTATGAACAAAGTATGTTGCAAGCTAACTCTTTAGATTTCTCGGACTTGCTGCTTAAAACCTATCAAATTTTTAAAGAGTTCCCACATATTTTACAATCTTATCAGGACAAATTTAAATACATTCATGTCGATGAGTACCAAGACACCAATAAGATTCAGTACAATTTAATTCGACTCTTGGCCGCAAGTCATGGCAATTTGTGTGTTGTTGGTGATGAAGATCAATCCATATACAGTTGGCGCGGTGCTGACATAAATAATATTTTAGACTTCGAAAAAGATTTTGAGGGCCAAGTTATAAAGCTTGAGCAGAATTATCGCTCCTCGGGCCATATTGTAAAAGCAGCCAATGGACTTATTGCCAAAAACGTTTTTCGAAAATCCAAAACTCTTTTCACTGACAATCCCGATGGCGATAAAATCACTATTGCCGAGATGATGAATGAGTACGATGAAGCTCGATTTGTTGCGAACACAACTGAGAAATGTTTAAACACTGGCACCTCGCCCAGCGAAATTGCTATATTTTATCGAACCAATGCCCAGTCGCGAGTGCTTGAAGAGCAATTGCGACTAAAAAACATTCCTTACAAGATTGTGGGTGGAATGAAGTTCTATGAACGCAAAGAGATTAAAGACATCATCAGTTATTTAAAAGTCATTTTAAATCCTAGTGATGACATTGCCATGAAACGAATCATCAATGTGCCCACACGAGGATTAGGCAAAACCACTTTGACAAAAATCGAAGCTATTGCTGTTCAAGACAATGTGACTTTTCTTGAAGGCCTTAAAACCTGCATCAACACCAAAGCTGTGACTGCGGGGACTTTAAAAAAGCTAAATTCATTTTACGATTTGATCGTACGGTTACAAACAAAGAAGGACCTTCCTTTAAATGATTTATATTTATTAGTATTAGACGAGACCGCTTACATCAGATCTTTACAAGAAGAAAATTCCTTAGAATCAAAATCTAGAATTGAAAACTTGGAAGAATTAAATAATGCCATAGTTGAATTTAGTAAAGAGCGGCAGAGTGAAGCCACGTTACAAAGCTTTCTTGAAGAGATGAGTTTAGTGTCTGATATTGATCAAGTCGATGATGCCTGGAACTCTGTAACCTTGATGACTCTTCATATCTCAAAAGGCTTAGAGTTTCCTGTGGTATTTATGGTGGGTATGGAAGAGGGCCTTTTTCCAGGACATCAAAAAATCAATGAAGCTGATGAGACCGAAATGGAAGAAGAACGCAGGTTATGTTACGTTGGCATGACTCGGGCCATGGAGCGCCTGTTTATGCTTCACTCTCGAGCTAGAAAAGTTTGGGGCCAGGAACAATTTCATCCCCCTAGCCGCTTCCTATCCGAGATCCCTGACGAGTTTGTACACAGACCACAAACAGCTGCTGCAAGGCCTAAGTTTATGGATAGCCTGACACGCTCTAATGGCTTTAATTCTTATCCTTCGGGATCTGCGACGTCCCGCTCTACTTCAGGTTCCCCTTCTTATAATCCATCTAAATCTCAAGCTCAGACAGTTCGACAGGTTCAGACAAGAAAGAAGCCCGCAAATCCATTTCCCGATTACGAAAATGTGGTGCATGAAGATGGTGCAGGTGGCTCGTTACGAAAAGGGGCCAAGGTCAAGCACCCTACATTTGGTATAGGTTCCATCTATGAAGTCGAAGGCAATGGTGACGCTGAGAAAGTCAGTGTACTTTTCCGGGACAATACTATTAGAAAATTTATTACCAAGTATGCTCGACTTGAATTGGTTTAAGTTAGATCTTCATAAAAATTTCAGGATTGTGTCACTTTGCTTTTTATCTATTTTAATAGGCTTTCAAGTTAGTTCTTAATTGTGAAGCATTTAAAATAGATAAGTTTATCGAACAAAAAATATTTATAAACATTGATGTATGAATCTACTTGAAAGTCAAAATTTGCGATGGCAAACTTTTCTAGATGAAGTCTAAACCTTTTGTGAATGCTTTCAAACATGGTTTTGTTCTCAGTTCATGCCCGGGGAAAGAATCTGTTATTGAGGTCGAACATGTTGGCAACCTAAAGGCGCCTTCTGGAGAAATCGTTATCTGCGATGCTCAAGACCCATATATTACTGGATTGAAGTCAGTGAAAGTCACGACTAACAATACTGTGGTTGAAGTGGCATTAGTGAAGTGGCCGAATCTTAATGAAAAACGTATTGCATTTGCGCGTCTAATTCTTTCCCAAGAGCCTGTTGTTACTTGGAAAAAGTTTGCAAAGGTTTCTGTTTCTGGAGGCTTCATTTCCTTTAGAGATAGCCTTAAGGGTGAAGCAACTGAAGTCTTTGGAAATTTTTTTTATAGGAATAATCGAAAACCCAATCTTAACTTCACTATCAGTAGAGATTAAAGGCATTGATCGTTGGAAGAGCAAGCCAATGCTTTCGGGCCAAGAGGTTGCATTAAAAATCTCTTGGTCCAATGATTCATTTGATCCCCCTGTAGAACTTGAAATAAAAGACTGGATCCGTGATTATGTAGAGGCGCACGCTTTCGATCGTCGTGGACAACTCGTTCATTGGCAAGCACCAACACCCAATGTATCTGCCGAATTCTTGACCCTACGGATAAAAAAGAAAAGCACGCCGCTTAGGTAAACTTAAAATTACTATTCTTTCCCATTAGACAAAAAATGTCACTTGATTTTATTTAAAAACTCTAAAATAGGTTTCTATTTGGCCCAGTAATTGCCGACTATTTTTGTTCTTTATTGATCGTTTGTTGAGGATGAAAGTTATGTTTAAATTCATATTTCTTTTATTTGGGTTAATTAGTTTTAGCTTGGCTGAAGCTAAAACCACATCTTGCGATATTTTTCTAAAATCAGGCGCTAGTTCATTTGTTCAAGCTCCTATAAGAAAACAAAATTTATCTGGTATGAATTCTAGGTTAGCCCATAGATTAAAAACCGCCCGAATCGTAGTTGCAAATAAACAAAGAGCTCTTCGAAAAAATCTTGTAGCTAATCCCGAGGTTAGTTCGCTGCGAGAATTTGATACCGTCATAGTTGGAGGCGGCTTTACAGCGGCTGTGATGGCACAATCCATTTCAACAACAAATCAACTAACTATTTCACAAGCAGGGGCTGCAAGTATTTTTTCTGAATTGGGAGATCAGTTTTTCGGAAATTCCCCCGAATCCTTAGATCGGCCGCACATTCAAAGTCCCAACTTTATGCCGGGTTTTACAAACCAAATAGGTCAGTATATTGATGGCAGTTGGCATAAAGATGGCGCTGATGATTACTATTGGCCGGCCAACGTAGTTGGTGCGGTGATAGAAATAAATCTTTCAACAACTAATTCTAGCATGCTGAGAGACCACGTTGTTCATGTTGAATTTAACCCTAACAGTACTGGTAAAACGGATCTTTTTTTAATTACGACAGCTTCCGGCGAAAAATTTGTCAGTCAAACGGCCGTGGTTGGGACTGGAATGGGGCAAAAGCAATTTAATTTCGCAGATCAAGCTTCTAACGCTTGGGCCTGGCAGCAGCAAAAAATTAATCCAGCGGATCGAACTTTATGGTTTATTGATGATTTATTTCGTTACTCCCAAGCTTTGAAAAATTCGGGAAAAGATCTTCTGGCTCAATTAGCCGGTGAAGAGATCATTGTGATTGGTGGTGGCGATGGTGGAGCTATATCAACTATGAAATTTCGTGGTGAAGGTCCTGAATCTGGATATCTTTTTGATTTCCCTCCTAAAACCTTACCCATCGTTCATTGGGTTGGAACTAAAGCTTCAACTGCAGACCAATATGATAAAGGCACTTTTGGCCCTTATCGTCGTCTTACTAAACACTTCCCACAAAGCGACTCTGCGGAATATTCTGGGGGCGTAATACCTTATGGAGTTAGAGCAAATTCAGTTACCCCGATTACAATCAATGGTAAGAAAAAAGTAAAAGTCCAATTAAGTGATGGTCGCACTGTGATTGGTGCTATTGCCGTAACAGCTACGGGTTATAGTTCTCCTGTTTTTAGTATTCTAGAAAAAATTTGGGATGGCGTGAATTACCAATTTATCAAAAGTGACGAAGACCCGAACTTAAATATTGCCGTTCAACCTATCCAGAATGGCAAACCTATTGAAGGTGTTTATATTGCCGGAGCTGCAGCAGCCCTTTTTAAAGGGTATTTAGATGAAACCTCACCTGGTGGTGTTTTTTCACCCCGAATGCAAGTTCATGGCCCGCGCATTCAAAGCTTAGGCCGGCGAATCTTAAAAGAGCAAACATCAGTTTGCTCACGATGTCGTAGCATATCTTTAACTGCTGATGATAAGCTTTCAAAAATCTCACTCCCTTTACCGTCCTCGGAACCAAGTTCTAATCCAATTTTATTTAAAAATATAAAGTCTTTGATAACACAATCTATAAACTCTGTGGGGATTATGGGATCAATAGAAAATTTCACTTTGTCGTTTCGAAGGACAACAACTGGTTTAGAGGTACGTGCTAAGGGCATAAACTCTGAAGATTTTAAATTATATGCAGATCGTATTTTAAATGATGAAATAAAATCCATGTTTGCCGAAGTTTCAACTCAATTCGCAAATACTGTTTTAGAATTTAGTATTCAGAAGAAAAACGGAGTATTTCAAATTGTTGAAGCCACAAAAAAAGCCACGCAAATGTCTGCTCATTATAACCGTAATAATGCTGGCGGCTCTGGGAATTTTCCAATTTTTAATTCTTCAGATGTTATTTCTTTAAGTTCAAGTGAAGGAACTAGAATCTCTGCATATACTCAACGAAACAAACAGTTTAGAAGAGAACTTATAAATGCTTTAAATACACAGCCAATGCCTGATTCTATCTGTGAAATCACTTCCGTCTGTACTTTGCTTAGAGCTCGTGGTGAAATTTTTAGTGAAGAGGCCATAACAGAAGTGGCTCATTTAATTAAACCATTAACTAGAAATGGTGAACTGCCTTCATTTACACTTATTGAATTGGCAAAATTTTATAATGAACTGGGACTAAATGCAGACATTACAACTGTACGTCATGATGTAAGAGGTTTTGAAAAATTCAAAGCGTCTGTTGAATCTGCAGCTAAAGGTGAGATAGATTTAGTTGTGAATTACCATTCGCCGTTTCCAGGTAGAAACAGCGGCTTTAGAGTTACTCCAGTTGCAGCTTACAGCGCTTCGTCCAAAGCTGTATTGATGGCAGAAGCTGATGGTTATAATTATGAACCCTTTTGGATACCTATTGATTTGCTTTGGAAAGCTTTAAAAGGCAAAGGTTATTTGACGATTGCAAAATAGCCTATGTTTTAATTTAAATCTTAGATTAAAAAATAGTTTTTTTTTAGTTTTATATAGTAGTGGCATGAATGTAGTCATAAAAAAGTTGCCTTCACCTTATAGCGATAGGCAGACGAGCCAATATCCTTAGTCTTTTAATTTAAATTTTTATGATCTTTGAAATATTTAAAAATTATTTAGTTTTGCCAAAAGTTCGCGATCAAGTTCATGAAAGTATTCAATGGGTGAAATTGCTATCGTTTCATCATTGTCAATTTTAAGGTTCAACCCTTCAATAAAATGGATTAGCTTTAAAAGAGTTACCATTTTTTCATAGATACTTTGGCCTAAATCGTTAAAAGCCTTTTGATGTTGAATTTGACTAAGCTTGCGATAATCATTTAAATCTTTAAAGCTTTCTGGAATCGGAATAATTAAATAAATCCATGAATAGTTAAGTTGACTTGCGAACTGATACTCTAAGGCTCGCTGATTAGAAAACTGTCCCTGGCCAGGAAAGTCAGAGATCTCTTCGAACCAATCGAAGTTAATGACTTCGACAAAATCTTTACTTAACACCAAACCATGCAAATCTATAAATGAGTTGGTGCCATCTTTAAAATCTTTAAAAATTGATTTTCGAAAAAACTCTTCCAGTAAAGGTTTAGTTTTGGCAGCGTAGTGGGAAAGCGCTAACATTTCAGATTTAATTTCAAAACCAAGATCTAATAAGTCATCTGAGTCTGTAGCCTGTTGATAACGCCTTAAGAGTTTACTTAAACCCAATAAATGCGCTTGTAGCTCTTCTAAAGAAAAAGATCTGCTTTGATCGGATTTTGTTTGCTCGTCCAATACACTTTCACCCCCACTATCGATATGGCCATGAACCATTGATGAAACATCCAGCTGCGATCTTGCAAAATAGGCTTTCCAGTGGATGAGTTCATGAAATTCAACATCGGTAGGATGTAAGTTTAAAATGGCATCGATAGATAAGAATAATAAATTACTAGCAGCAATGACCTGGTTACTTGTTTCCGAAGCATATGTTTTATCTTCAAAGAAGGCGCCTTCAGTAGCTCCTTTTGTCATAGCTGGATCAAAAACAAGCTTGGTGATACCTGTGGGTGATATTTGGTCTCGAGCCTTTGTGACAAGAGCAAGTCTTTGAGCAAATCGATTAAGTGCACTCGCCCCAAAAGTGGCAATCACAATCTGCTGCTCTTCCATCGTGAAATTAACATTATTTAGCTTTAAATATCTGGCCACTTCCTCTAAGAGATCTAATTTTGGAAAGTGTTCAATTTTAAAACGCAAAATATTTCTGTAAGCTCTAGCAGAGCTTACTTGGTTTAAACCCAAAATAGGCCTTGTGGTTTTAGGCAGATTGGCTTCATCGCCTATCACGGCCCCTTCGGTGTTATTCTCCCCAAGAGATTCAAATGTAGATGCATTCGTTAGAGTTTCAAATGTTGATGGATTAGGTAGAGAAGCTAAATAGGCAGAACAGGTATTGGCAGCAACCCTTTGAGATACAAGACCTAAAAGTAAAAAAGCCAATGCGTAGATTCCAGAATAAAATGCCAAAAAATTGTCCTGCTTAAGCTTCACAAAAAGTTCCATTCCAATGAAATTAATAATTTATTCGAATACAGATATAGGAATTTTAGGGGAGTGCCAAGACTTGTATTAAAAGTCTAAAAAATCAAAGGCATGTAAATTGCAAAAAAAAGACTTTGGCCATTTACAAGGGCCTTAGCTTTATACCATTTTAAACAAGGAGTTTGTTTTGCAATTCTTCACTAAGCTTATTGGGATTGGTTGTATTTTTGTAAGCTTACAGGTTTGGGCTAACCAGGCCTGCTATGACATGATTCCTCAGATTGAAAATAGCTTTAACAATATCAAAGCTATACCTGCTTATCTTTCCAATCAGATACAGATTGATAAAGCCGCTAAAGGTTTAGATCGTTTTCAAAGTATCGATGGAAACGTGGTTTTAATGGATGCCGAGCGAGTACCGCTTACAAAAAACAAAACCCTAAGTCCTGTCTCGTCCTTAGAAGGCCTGGTATTTCAAGGCATTCACATGGCTACTCGAACTTATCGAACTTTCCACAATGGCATCGAAATTTTTGATATGGAGCTTGTCTCCAGTTTGTCAGAGATTAAAGCTAAAAGTCATTTAAATCCCGACATACACGAAGATACTTTAAAGGATGAAGTGCGACTATCGATGTTTAAAGATCCCTTTAGGCCCTTTTATTTTAAGAATTTTGAGCTGCAAAAAACGCCTTTCGTAAGAGATAATCTTGAAGGGCGAACGTGGACCTTAACCCATCAAGAAGATCGAAGCCAAAAATGGTCCCAACATTCTTTTTTATACAATTCGGGCTTAACCCTAAGTGCAGACACCTATTTACAATTATTTTTTGAGACTGATTTTGATAATACCGCAGGTGGTATTTTTCTTCTTAACTGGTTCCACAATTCATTCAGTGGATCAAGAATTGATACTTGTGTTTATTTTTTAGTAACGGCCCAATAATCATTTTTTGGCTAGAATAAAAATCAATTTAAAATCCAAGCCTGCGGGATTTAGCGCTCGAAGAAAACTGCAAGACATGGGCTTTATTGAAGGCCGAAAATTGGCAAATCTGTTTAATGCTAAGACAGTTCTTTCTTGGCATAAGGCTTTAGTTTCGTTTTAGAGTGGCTCAAGACTTGTAATTCCATGGGTGTGGAGGACTTAAAACATGGAACAAATTAAAAAAAATGTCTTAAAAAAAGCTAAAATGAATTATGAATTACAAAAATATAAAAACCTGGGACTTAAAACCCTATTTGCCATAACTATGGCTATGAATATAGTAGCTTGTGACTCACCCAGCAGTGACGGCATAACGGCTAGCCAACCCATTGGTCTACCAAACAATCAATCCCGAGAAGCTTGTTACAATCAGACCTATAACGTTGGAATTCCTGGCAATATCTATTGCCCTTATAAAGGTCAGACTATCAATGGCAGAGTAGAAGCTTTTGCTCAAATAGAGTGGAGTGGCGCCATTTATTTAGACTTTGGCCTTAAGTACAATGATGCTTGCCCCCCAGGCGGCGTTCCTGTGTATGAATACATTTATGGTCAACTAAGACTTAAACGCTGCGAACCAATTGGAAATGATTATGTCGACTACATCTTCTATAATCATCACAATACTAGCAGTTGCGGTGGCGCTTACGCCGGTGACAGAAATTGTATCCCTGACTTTCCTTAAAAGTTATAACACTAGAATTAACTTTACATTCTTCTAGAGACGATTTTAAAAATTCTAATGTAATCCAGCGTTAGAATTTAGCTTATATAGCTTTCACACTTTTAAATTTCTAAGCTAAGATAATCTTCTAATCCTTTTTAGGAGGTTTTATTTTGTCACATCCAGTCTATGATTCTAAACTATTTGATGGGGCCCTAGATTTTACTAAAATTAAGTCCGAAGATTTGGCTCGTGATGTGGAATTGGCCTTTGAGCGCGCCTTAAAAGATAGGGATCAACTTATTTTACCCACTCAGACTATCACATGGTCCAATACTATGGACGCCATGGAAAACTGTGGGGAGCGCTTAGAACAGATCATGGCCGTAGTGTATAACTTTTTTTCAGCCATGACGGATGACCATGTGCAAAACCTTGTGGAAGAGTACTCAGCCAAAATGGCCGAGTTTTCAAACTCGATCACTTTGAATCCAAATATTTTTATGCGAGTTCGACATCTGTATGAACACCAAGCCGATTTCGATTTAGATCCAGAACAGCGAGTGTTACTTAAAAAAACCTTTGAAAGTTTTGTTCGTAATGGAGCTTTACTGGATGAAGAAAAAAAACACCAATTAGCAAAAATTGATAGTCAACTTTCTGAAATTTCGCCGCAGTTTTCAAAAAATTTACTTCAAGCTACTAAAAGTTTTTACATGCTTGTTGAACCCAAAGACTTAGAAGGCCTGCCGGAATCCAGTCAAGAGCAAGCCAAACTGGATGCTGAAGCAAAGGGCCTTAAAAACCAATGGATCATCACTTTAGATATGCCCAGTTTTTTACCTTTCATGCAGTATTCAAAAAATCGATCGCTTCGAGAAAAACTTTATAAAGCCAATGTTTCAAAAACCTATCAAGACGAATACGACAATCAAGAAAACATACGCCAGATGGTTAAGCTTAGAGACGAAAAAGCTAAGCTTTTAGGTTTTAAAAATTATGCCAGTTTGGTCTTACAAAACCGCATGGCTGAAACCGAAGAGCGGGTTTTTAATTTTCTAGTGCAGTTAAAAAATGCGGCTTTACCGGCCGCCCAAAGTGAAGTTCAAGAAGTTATCGATTATGCCAGAGCTAAAGATAATATTTTAGATTTCAAGCCGTGGGACTTTGCTTACTATTCAGAAAGTTTAAAACAAGCCAAATATGATTTTGATAGTGAACTGCTTCGTCCCTACTTTAAATTAGAAAATGTTTTACAAGGTGCTTTTGATCATGCTTTGAAACTTTATGGTTTAAGTTTTAAAATTAAACCCGAACTTCCTACTTATCACCCCGATGTAACTGTTTACGAAGTTATTGAAGAGCAAACCGGAGCTTACGTAGGTTTATTTTACGCGGACTTCTTCCCCAGAGATTCCAAACGTGGTGGGGCTTGGATGACCAGTTTTCGCGAACAAGGGGAATGGTTTGGGGCGGAGCGAAGACCGCACATTAGTATTGTTTGCAACTTTACGAAACCCACTCCAACCAAACCTTCGTTGCTGAATTTTATGGAAGTGCAAACTTTGTTTCATGAGTTTGGTCACTCGCTACATGGGCTTTTATCTAAATGCAAATATCGAAGTTTAAGTGGCACTAATGTCCTTTGGGATTTTGTTGAACTTCCTTCCCAGATTATGGAGAATTGGACTTTAGAAAAAGAAAGCTTAAATTTATTTGCTAAACATTATTTAACCGGCAAACTGATACCGGAAGACTACATCCAAAAACTGCAACGCAGTGAAAACTTTTTGAAAGCTTATGGCTCAATCCGCCAGTACAATTTTGCCTATCTTGATATGATTTGGCACACTCGCCCTGATATCAATTTTAAGGATATCCATGACTATGAAAAACAGGTTCTTAAAGATACTCTAATGTTTGAACATTTTGGCAGCAGCTCGTGCAGTTTTAGTCATATTTTTGCGGGAGGATATGCTGCGGGCTACTATTCTTACAAATGGGCTGAAGTTTTAGATGCCGACGCCTTTGAGTTTTTTAAAGAAAAAGGTATTTTTAATAAAGATGTGGCTTTGGCTTTTAAGACCTTTATTTTAAGCAAAGGGGCTACTGAACACCCTATGGAATTGTATAAAAAATTTCGTGGACGAGAGCCAGACATCAATGCTCTATTAAGGCGTGATCAGTTAATTTGATGAAGAATGAAATGGGGAAGCTTTAATGAATAGTGTCGTCAAGCAGGTCCTTATTGTACATCGTGATGATACCCCTGAAGCCAAGAAATTGGGTTTAGATTTTATGCGCTATTTGTCCAATAAAGGAATTAAATCCGAACTTTTGGGCTACATTGAGCTAAGTCAAATCCAATTTGCTAACACTAGTGATCTTGTAGTGGTTTTGGGTGGTGATGGAACATATCTTTCAACAGTGGGACATATTAAGCCCTCTACGGTTCCCATACTAGGGATCAATATGGGATCTTTGGGTTTTTTAACTGAAACCAAAGTCAACGATGCTTATGAAACTTTAGATATGGCCTTAAATGGCGAGCTTGAAAGTCGACCCCGTCGATTACTGGACATATGTGTCCGTCATGCTGATTCGTCTACCTTTAATGAAACAGCTTTGAACGATATCGTGATTGAAAGAGGGGCTCGCTCCCAATTGGTGCGTATTCAAATATATGCCGGTGATTTTTTAGTGCAGGATTTAAAAGCTGATGGTCTTATTATCTCAACACCAACAGGTAGTACGGCTTATAATTTGGCTGTGGGTGGACCTATCTTACACCCTGAAGTGCAGGGTTTTGTGATAACACCGGTTGCGCCCCACAGTTTAACCTCTCGGCCTTTGGTTTTTCCTGATCATTTAGATCTTAAAATTAGATTAGCTCCGGGCAATCAAACGGCCCAATTGACGATAGATGGGCGCAAAGTTTTAGAAGTGACAGACCAAGATTTAATTAAAATTGAAAAGTCTAAACATGTTCATAATGTATTACGCAAACGTGGTCACAATTACTTTCAGCTTTTGCGTGAGAAACTTAAATTTGGTGAACGTAGTTAATAATAAAGGGCTCTTATGTTATTAGAACTTAAAATTAGAAATTTTGTCATCATTGAGAACACAAGCATTTCTTTTAAAAATGGCTTTAACGTTTTAAGCGGTGAAACAGGTTCCGGAAAATCTGTTCTTCTAAAAGGTTTATCAGTTCTTATGGGTGCAAGCACATCCAATGACTTAGTCGGTCCTTGGGGAGCTGATGCCCATATTGAAGGTTTGTTTGATATCTCAGAACGAATGGATATTAAAAAACGTCTTCACGAGCTTGGAATTCAATGTGGGGAAGAGATGGTGGGTGAAGTTTCTAACAGCCAAGCCACCAGCAGCCTTAAAGCAACTGGTAACGTCACACCCCCAGAGCTAGGCGAACAGACGATTATTGTACGTCGTGTGATTGGTAAAAAAAATCGCGTCTTTATCAATGGATCATTAGTTACTTTGACCGAGCTTAAAAATCTAGTGACGCCGATTTTAGAAATTGCAGGACCATTTTCCGCGCCCTTAATGGAGATGACGGGTCAACATGACACTAAACAATTATTATCTACAAGTTATCATAGATTTTTACTAGATTTATATGCAGGACTTGCATCAAAATTAGAAATTTATAAACAAAAATATGCCAGTCGTGAAACTTTGCTGCAAGAGATTGAAGATATTCAAAAAAAATCCAAAGAAAACATTCACCAGTTAGATTTTTTAAAGTACCAATTGCAAGAGATTCAAAACTTTGAATTAGATCTCGACAAAGATGCCAAGCTGCAAGAGCGTATCTTTCAAGTTAAAAATAAACAGAAATTTTTAGACTTTTTAGCTAGCTCTGATCACATGTTAAATCAAAGTGAGCCGTCCGTCATTGGCAGCTTACATAAAATCATAAAACTGGCCGAGCCCTTTGAAGCCAATTACGAAGCCATCCAAGCCATCGTTGAAAATTTAAAATCGGCACTGACCTTAGTGGAAGACGCTTCTTTTGAATTAGCCAATTTAGCCAGTGAAGATATTGAAAGTGAAGATACTTTAGAGAACTTAACGGACCGCTTTACAAAACTAAGAGGCTTACAGAAAAAATACGGTGACGATTTATCGGCTTTAGCCCAAGCCGAAACGGCTTTACGACAAGAGATTGAAATTTTAGACAATGCAGATGCTGTCCTTGAAGCCAAAGAACTTTTGCTTGAAGACTTAGAAGCAGAGCTGATGGGACTAGCTTCCCAAATGCATGATATTCGTAAAGAGTCTTCCGAAACAATTGTGCAAAAAGTAAATGCCCAACTTGAAGATTTAAATATGAAAGGGGTTAAGTTTTTCATAGGCCTAGAGCGCATGAATGAACTTAACAAGTATGGTAACTCTAAAATCGAATTTTTAGTGCAGTCCCATAAAGAATCCGAAAAACGTCCTTTAGCAAAAACAGCAAGTGGTGGTGAATTAAGTCGAATTTTGCTTTCAATCAAAACAGTCCTCGGTGAAAATGAATGGCCACGAACCTATTTGTTTGACGAAGTTGACACTGGAATTAGTGGACCCACAGCCCAGCTAGTTGGAAAAAAACTAAAAGAGTTAAGTTTAGATCAACAGGTTTTGTGTGTGACCCATTTGCCCCAAGTGGCTGCTGAAGCCCATCACCATTTTGTCATTGAAAAATTACCTCAAGGGGATCAATTTAAAATGTCAGTTCGAGAGCTTGATAAAAAACAGCGAATCAATGAAATTGCCCGCTTAATTTCAGGAGAAACAATCTCTGAATCAAGCCGAGAACATGCTCGAAAACTTTTAGGGTTTTAATTACAAATATTCTATTAAGGCAAGTTTTCAAAAAACTGATTACCGCTTATGTCCAAATAATTTTCTTTGTTCTCTAAATCATTTCCCCCATGCAGTCCCTCGCTTGATTTAGATTTCAGAACAAAATCATATCAATTTGAGACACAAAGCAGTCAGTTTCCCTGAAAAATTAAAGGCGGATAAAATCGCTGCAAAATTACACGATCAAACTTGAACGTCCAAAGTAACCGGTTTTTAAAAAAGACTTTTTGCAAATTATTGTCTTTAACTTATCAAGCCGTCGATTATTTTATTGCGACGGAATTCAATACAGTCGTTATTTTGGTCAGACTATATAAAAGGATTCTATTTGTTTGAAGTGGAATTTAAAGCATCGATATTTTTGGATCGCCTTAATTGTCCTAGACGACGGGCTACTTTTTCGGCGCCCACTTTACCAAATTTTTTAACTATCTCTTTAACGACTAAACTACTGCCGCCCGTGAAAATAGCTTTAGCTACTTTACATTGAATTTCCGCTCGCTGCTTTTGGTTATAGCATTGTAGCGAACTTGATTGTCCAATAGCTTGATCAATAAAACCTTGACCACTTAACATTAAATCTTGTTTAAGATCGGGATCATTTCTAATCTCGCGAGCTACACAATTGTTAAACGCTTCCACTTGTTTTTGATCTGGATTTAAAAAATTTTTTGTTTCAGTGGCTCCATAAGTAATCATGGTCAAAGGACTTAGCAGAGTGTACATCGAACCTTTCAGAGGGTTCATTAATACTTCACATTTGGATTTAACAGTTTCTATAACTAAGGCTCGGTCTTTTTCTTCTTGCTTTCGTTGCTGTTGAATCCGATAAATTTCATGAGCTTCTTGATTCAATTTTGCAACATAGGAACGATATTTAGTTCTAGAATTTTTAAGACATAATTTTATTTTAACCAGATCTTCAAGGGCTTGGCTTCGGCATTTTGCACTTTTTTCGCTGTCTAACTGGGATTGTTGATCTGGACATTTAGCTTCTACATAGGTGGGTAAATCTTCTTCGGCATATTCACATTCAGCTCGCATAAACTCACTGGTCAGATACGCTTTGATCTCTTGCAACGATCCATTTTGAGACACATAGGTGTAGGAATTTTTTTGTTCGGGCATCGCCACCGCCAACAATCCCATCAAGGCTGTGTCAGCTATTAATATGGGTAAAGCGAGAATGGCCTCAGCGCATCCCTCTGCAACAGGGAAATTTACTACGGCTTCACCTAAATGGGACGGACACTCTTTTAAATCTCTAATTTCGCTGTCCTTTGGTTTTGGACTGATGCCCCAATTTTTCCAATTTTGATCGCAGTACTGCAAGATTTTTTGATTTTGCAGCAACTGCTCCGCACTGCACTCACCCGTACTGAAGGTCGATGCGGTGGACGTCCATTGATTTGCAGTCGCCTTATTTTCTGAAATTCCAATTTCTGAAGAGTATCCCTTGAATGGTAAAAAAAATATTATCAGAGGAAAAATCCAACCCAAATTCACATATACAATATCGGTAAACCGTTAGTTTTTTTTAAAATGAAAGTAAATGGGCTTAAAACCAACAATAAGTATCTTCGGTGTATTTTTTGCTATATCAGTAATTATGTTTCAAATAGCTATAAAACTCTTAAATACTAAGACATTTTTTGTCATTTTAACTATATATTCAACAGCTTTAACTACAAGTCAGGCGGCCAATGAGTGTGTCGATTATTTAAATTCTAAACCTGTGGGCTCTAGACAACTTAACACCCGAACCCAAATTTATAATATTTTAGAGGCTAGTATTTATTCTTTAATCAATGATATCGAAACATTAACAATGTTTCTTGAAAATTCAGATCCTCAGATATCAGAAGTCGGTCGTAACAAAGTATTGAAGTTAACTAATGACCTGACTCACTTATGGGATTCAACCGTTGAAATTCTGGACGTTCTTAACCCTCTAAAGCCACAGCTCGGTCTATCAAACAATAACTTATTACCTTTGTTTTCTGAAATTAAGCAAAAAATTGCTAAAAACAAAACTAGTTTTACGACTGCAAAAGATTATGCCGCACGACTTCTTTTAAGATACTCGACAGAAACAAGCATGACTTTTGATAACTTGATGGAAAATCCAAAATTAACTCTAGCCGAATTCGGGTATGAGCTTAAAATGGATACTGACGAAATGATTAAAATTGTTTTTAGTTCGGACATCGTCAAAGAACTATTTCATAGCGAGACTACGGTCCAAAGTCGAGTGGTCATAAGATCCTTAAAAGACGCTAAAAAAGGCTTATTTGGAGCTAATTATGAAGGTGCAGGTATCAAACGACGATACTCCGATAGAAATCTTGTTGAAATTAGATCTATAGGTAAAGATGCCAATTTTAGACTTTATGGTTATATTTATAATTCTAATGAAGTTCATATAGTCTCTTATACCACTTCGTCTAATCATGACAGTGAACTGCTACAGCAAAGAATCGATGACAGTATATACAATAGTAGAGAGCTTCGTGGTCACGTTAAAAAAAATCCATAGTAACAAATTTTGTCACATTTTAAGATAAAACGGAGCTATAACTGATTTTATTTACTTTTTAGCCTGGTATCAATGTTGCAATTTAGTGCTTTATGAAAAATCTAAGCACTTTAAAAAACGTATTCGCTCTTGTTTCGATTCTATTTACTTTAGGCTTAACGGCTTGTAGTGATTCCGGAGGAACTAAAAGTAAAGCAAGCACACAAACATGTCCTAGTAATGCTTACTATGATACTATAGAAAGCGAATGGTATGTTTCACAAAATCAATTAACTATATGTAATCCCTTGCCCGGGGTTCAACCTCACGGTTGTCAATCTGGGTTTGTAAAGGTTCGCTCACCTTATCAATACGATGTTAATTTTGATGTAAGAACAAATAATCTCAATAATGTTGACCCGAATTATCATTACAACCATGGCGGGTTTAATGAGATTTGTATGCAACCTAATGGACCCAGCTGGTCACACGTGTCTAACGCAGGCTTTTATTATTATGTAAATATCGGGTTAATCAACACGACCATCTTTGGCAACGCCGTTATTACCACACCACCCATAATTTATTATCCACAAAATAATAACAATACTGGAGTCATATTGGCCTTGGGTGTATTAGCGGCCTTACTTATTTTATAAAAATATCTAGATTTTGTTATAAAAGTTAACCGATACAAGGAACATAAAATTTTATTCTGATTTTTTCGATCCTCGTTCAATAATTACTTTTATCTATTGAACCGTTTGAACGCTTATGTGTTGTGTGTCGGTTCGTCCATGTTCATCAACGACTGTGATTTTATGTTCCCCTAACGGGGGTTCAAAAGTAAAAGTTTGATCATGCTTTGTTTTAGCAATAAATTTTTTATCAATAAACCAGTGCATATAGGCCGAATCGCCGTCCATTAATGCGTTTAAAGAGATGGAATTTAATTGTGAGTTTAAAGATTGGCTTTTTAAATAAACCACATGGTCTGATGGGGAAATTATTTTTGGATTTTGGCCACTACTTCCATTATTATCCGAAGGATCACACTTAGGCATAAAAGCCGGGGGTTCCCGTCGATGAATCCCTGCTGCTTGATAAAGTTTTCGAATGTCGTTGGGCCAAAACTCGAAGACTTCAAGCAAGGTATTTTTTAATTCCGAAGTGCAAGCTCGCATTTTTGATGCCCTATCAATAATAACAGGTCGATGAACATCACACTTAGAAATAGGTGAAACTCCAGGTTGGTACCAAATGGATTCTAGGTGCTCACAGTGTGGACCTGGTAAGTGACCTGAGACCGAACAGACTTTGGTTTGTTTAAGTTGCAAGTTTTCTGTGTATAGCCATTCTGGGTCTTTAAAGGCTTCATGGATAAGCTGTGGGTTATGTGGTTTAAAATCAAAAGACTTTAATAGATCCACGACACTGAAGAAAAAAGGAGCTGCTAAATCTTTACCAATGAAGGCATGGTTTGGGGAATTGTCAAAATTGCCAAACCAAACCACCACTGTGAAAGGCCCCGCAAGTCCCGAAGTCCAAGCATCCCTAAACCCATGGGATGTTCCTGTCTTCCATGCAATCGGGGTTTTTGATAACATCCATTTGGAACTTAAAGCCTCGTTAGGTCGTGAGGCTTGGGTTAACATATCTAGCACCATGAAAGCAGCTTCAGCTTCAAGAACTTTTTTAGACTTTGCTTGCTGCTGGTTGTGCCATTTTAAAGGCGACCACTGCCCATGGCGAGCTAGCATGTTGTACAATTCAGAAATTTGCCATGGGCTTAATTCCGTACCTCCCAACACTAAACTTAAACCGTAATACTCTTCGGATTTGGGAAAATAGATGTTTGAAGTTTTTAAAAAATCGTAAAAGTTAGGTTCATTTAATTTATAATTTAAATCCACGGCTGGAATATTTCGACTCAAGATCAAAGCTTGAGTCGCTGCAATTGGTCCTAAATAATTTCTATCATAATTTTCAGGCTCATAAATGGCGTACTGAGTTGGTAAGTCTTTTAGTAAAGTTTTAGGGTGAATCAGTCCCTGCTGCATAGCCAGCGCATATACAAAAGGTTTAAGGGATGAACCTGGGGATCTTCGACTTAAGTTACCATCATTTTGTCCTAAAATTTCGGTATTAAAAAATCCACCGGAACCTAGGTAAGCTAAGATTTCCCCAGACTTAGAGTCTGACACAAGCACAGTCGCATTATTAACACCTATACTTTTCTTGGATTTTAAATACTGGGCTAATAACAATTCTATTTTTTTTTGCAAATTTAAATTCAGAGTTGTTATTACATTGGGAACTTCACTTTGAGAACTCACCCATTGGGTAAAATGTGGAGCATAAAATGGCAGTTGTTTAAGACCACGCTTGATAGATCTTAAATCAACGTCTTTAAGTAAAACTTCATCCTTAGGATTATGCTTAAGCCATTTGAACTTTAATCTTGCAAAAGCTATTTTGATCTCTGGGTTAAAAGTTTCGGTGCTTGCATCTAAACTTCGTTGATTGGGATTTTGTGGAATGGTTGTTAAAAGTAATGACTCTGAAGTGCTTAAATTTTTAGAATCTTTGCCTAACAAAATTTGACTTGCAGCTTGAACACCTTCGATAGGTCCACCAAAGGGAATCAGATTAAAGTAAGCCTCTAAAATTTCCTTTTTGCTGTGCCGAATTTCTAAATCTAAAGCTAAAATAATCTGTTGTAACTTTCCCGAAACACTTTTGGTTTTTAAACCATACCGCAATCGAGCCAGTTGCATTGTGATGGTTGAAGCTCCTGCGGGATTTTGTGTATTACTCATTGCGCTCAGTAAGGATTTAACTAAAGCTACAGGATTAACTCCTGGGTGATAAAAGAAATACTGGTCTTCCATCAAAAGTGTGGCTTGAATGTAAGTTTTTGGTAGTGATTCGATAGGTGTCCAGATTCGGTACTTCTCGTCCCCCGACAGAGAAATTCTAAGAATCTGGTGCTCTCGATCTTTAATAACTTGCGAATAACTAATACCTTCAAGAACCTTCGCGGTCTTGAAAGTATAGATCTTTTGTAAAGCACCTAAGAAGAGCAAAACGATTAATGTTTTTAGAATTAACTTTAAGTTTTTCCTCTTAATTAATTTCAACTTTTTTGGCAAGCCCACGGTACTGAATATCCTTGTCATACATCGCCTCTGAATATAAGGGCGGCAAATTAAAGCGACCTATATTTACGGCTTTTAATTGATACTTAACTTCTGTCATGCTGGTGTTTAAGTCCAAATAAATCACTATCCTATCATCACGCAAATCAAAAGATTTGATCTGATAAGATTTAGCTTCTACAGAATCCAAGATAGGCTCAAAGCCTGCAGGAAATAAATCCACAAGGACAACATGTGGAATTTCCGATTTTTTTAAACTTCTAATCTTCGTTGTCACAGTTATAATATCGCCTTGTTTGATTTTATCAGATGACCATGCTCGATCCGCTTCTATGCCCATTTTAACAATTTCTTTAGGGTACGAAGTATCAAATCCAGAAACACTTAAAGCATAAAAGAAGGGTGTTACTTTTACATTTTGGATTTTTATCAAATCAGATGTTGGATCTAAAAATACATCAAGACTTTTAGCTAATGGATCAAACACGACTTCTTTATCTTGAGCTACTTTTCCATCACTTAACTTTTTAGCTTCAAAGATTTTAAGACTACCAGGGAAATCTTTAGTGTTGGCGTATTCAGTATAAGAAGACAGTGCCATTATCATCTGAGCCGCAGAAAAAGTATTGTACCTTGCCCGCTTAACTTCAGCCAACAGAGTTTCTAAAGTTTTAATGTTCATAAATTCTGACATTTTTTCTGGAAAGTGTTTTGACACTATATAAATCAAAGTCGAATTTCGAACATTGCCATCATAAAAATATTGATAATCGGATGTTACTGCAGTATCTAATTTAAATTTATTTAATAAGGACCATCCTGATTCCGATTTTTGAATCAATCCATAGGTGCCCGCAAGCCAAATAGCTGTTAAGTCTTGTTTCCAAACATCTTTAAAACTTAAGTTTAGTTTTTCAAGCAAAAAATTAAGATCATTCCCAGGCACTAAACCCAATCGGGCTTGAAGATAAAGCGATTTGGCAAATTCGCGAACTTCACTGAGTGAAGTTGTTTTATGTGTAACTTTGGAATTTAAAAACTCTTTAGCCTGAATTAAAAGATCATCAGGAACTTTAAAACCACGATCCCTAGCTTCAATTAAATACCATATAACATAGAGTGAAACAGGCTCATGTGTTTGTTGAGCGCCACCATAAAGTGCAAAACCACCCGAACTTGTCTGACGTGTTCGAAGTAATGCCAAGATCTCTTGATGGCGCTCTTTGGCTGTTTTAAGCTTTACATTTTTCAAATTTTTGATTTTTTCCGCATACAGTTCAGGCATAAAAACGGCGGGCATAGTTTTTGATAATAACTGTTCCGTACAGTCGTAGACATAATTATCTAAATATTCCGATAGACCATAACCAAAGGCTAATGGTGTAGCAGAGACTTGTAAACGGGATTGACTTAAAGCTTCGTACATTTGCCTTGAATTATTTAATGTAACAGCGTCTTTGGCCGAAATATCAAATTGTGTTGTAGTGATATAAGCGGAAGCGGGTCTGACACTTAAAGTTTGTTTGAGTTTTGAAGCCAACTTACCACTTTCGGCTGTAAAGTTTAAAGTGGCTTCGCCTAAATTTTGTTTAGCTTTAAATTTAAAGCTTGTTCCTAATTCACGTCCTTTTGGAATAAGGATGGTTTTTTTCATGTCTGAAACGGGCTCAAGAAAGTCATTGGTCTGAACCGCGACTTCAATACTTTCAGAAGTGGAATTACCTTCCGATTGATTCGAGATCAGCACACCAACTTCAAACTCATCTGAAGGACTAACAAATCTTGGCGGAGTGGGACTAATCACAAAATCAGCCACCGACAAAGTTGTCTGGGCTAATGAGCCCATACCTTGAGTGGCGTTGGCAACGGCAAAGATTTTTAGGGCGCCATTGAAATAATCAGGCACTTGATATTTAAAGGTTTTAGGTGTGACACCCGATTGTAAGATTCCAGACCAAAAAACCACGGGAGCTAAACTTTTATTTTTAAAGGGATTTAAGTTCGCACCCAATAGTTCCGCTTCCATACCGTCACCACCAGTGGCATAACTTTGTTTTAACAACGAGTATTCAGGAAGTAAAAGATCCAACAGCTGATACGTGGACACTTGCAATGCTCGTTTTTTAAAATAATGCGCTATGGGATCAGGAGTTTTATAGTTGGCAACCTGAAGAATTCCTTCATCAACCCCATATAAGATAATGGACGTGGGTTGGTTAGAAGAATATTTAATCTCAAGCAGATCCCCGGGTTTTACTTTCTCTGGATGATTTAAAACTATATTAATTTTTTGTTTTTCAGCATTTACAGCAAATGGGACAACCCCATAGCTCAGTGGACTCATATAAATTTCTTTAGAATCACTAGCTCGCAAAAAAGTAACATTGATATAACCATTGCCTGAAAAACCTGTGGGAATTTTAATCCTTTGCGTGGTTGAGTTGGTCGATGTTGAAAACCATTTCTGCGCATAAACGCTTTCACGCTCAAGGGTAATTAACCCAGATCCCGCATAGGGTGAAATAATATTTACTTCTATCTCTTCACCATCGGCGTAAGTTTCTTTATTTAAAGTCAATTGCAGCTCAGCGCTTCGGTCTAAGGAACGAGTTAAATTCGTATCCCCAATGACAGTATAATCGAATCGATTTAATTCGTTCCCATCAATATCTTTAAAGACATAAGTATATGAACCTGCCGTCGCAGTTGATAAACTTACACTAAGAGTGCTTAAAGATAATTTTAATGACTCTTTTTTTATTGATTCTTCTTTTTTAACCGACTGATATTTATAAGTCCCATCTGCTTGTTTTACCAAGCTTGAAACATAGCTGTTTAAAAATAGCTCACCGCTAACCTCTGCCGCTGACGGCAGAAAGTCTGAATTTAAAGCCACTAGCTCAACTTTACGCTCATCGTCCTTTTTAACAAAAGATAAATTACCATCCGCTTTATATCCTAAAAGAAACTTTAAATGACTGAAATAACCACCAGTAAAAGCTGACACACTTCGACCCGATTGACTTTCAAACCCCTCTGCCGAAAATTTGACGGCATAAAACCCTTGATACTTGCTAAAATCAATTTCAAAAATCGCCAGTCCCTTACTATTGGTAGTTGTTGTCTCTAAGGCTTCAGTGATGGTTGTCTGATATGAATTTGTTGCTAAGTTGGCATTTGGATTGATAAAATTAAAATCTTTAAACTTGGTAATAACAGGACTAACAGCTATCAAAGTAAGATTTGGAATCACTTTGCTATTTTCAGCGGGTGTGCCAAAAAGGTTATTCAACGTAACTGAAAATTCAGTCAAGCTGAGTGGCGACCAACCCAGTTTTTTCTGCGGGTTAATTTGCGCTGAAATTTTTAATTTATCCGGCACAAACTCTTCCACTCGAACAGTTACAGATCCAACAACCACAGGATAAAGATTTGTACCTGATTTAGGGGAAGTGGCTAACTCAAATGTATACACTCCCGTTGGACTACTTGGTCTGGTGCTAAATTGAAAATCTTTAAGTCCAAAAAGACTGGCTTTAACTGGATTCGAAGCAACCACCTGACCTAATGGATCAGTCACTGTCATCGTGAAAGGCAGGTTTTCTTGAGGCTTCAGAACTTGAGTTCGTAGCAAAATTCCAATATTAATAGGTTCGCCAGGACGATAAATACCACGGTCTGAAAACAGCATGGCATTTATAGCTTCACTATTTGCGACCTCGTACTCGCCACCCACATCAAATCTGGAATAAGATAATTGACGATCTCTCATTTTATAAGGCAAATAGGCAATATCAGAATTTTTACGGGCCACAAAAGCGATGGGCTGTTTTTCATTGATGAAGTGCTCCAGATCAGACACTGATGCTCGTCCGTCTTCATCTGTTGTGGTTTCTAATATGGCAATTCCGTTTTTACCTAAAACGGCAATCTTAGCGTCTTGGACTGGTCGACCTGTAGATAAATTTTGTACATATAGAATTGTAGTTTTATCGGCAGTTGTTTTAGCAATTAAACCAAGATCTGTGATCATAACCAATCGACTGTCAGCTAATTTAAAATAGCCTTTCTCTTGGGATTTGGTAGATGCTAATGCCATCACCGAATTAGCACCAGCATTTCTTTCAGAATCAGGATTTTCGCCCTCTTCAGAAAACTCACCAAAAATATCATCTACTGAATCTTGGTCATCCCCATCTTCAAATGTTGCTGCTAATTCATGATCTGGTAAAGCTACATCACCGTAAGAGGCCGAACTGTAAGTACTATCTTCCGATTCCGATTTTTGAAATCGAAAGGCTCGAATATAAAATAGACCTTTGCCACCTTTTAAATAAGGATTTAAATCCAGATATCCATAATTGGTTGAGGCTTCGTCTTCAACTGTGACAGCTTGGTTCTCTTCAAAAATTTCTGATATGGAATGTTCTAAATCAGAATATAAATAGGGTTTGGAAAAACTATCTTCTGTGGCTAATCTCGCCACTAGCATATTTGAATTTGAAGGTAGAATACGAGCCACTGCATATTTAATCTTTTTAACATTTCTTGAGAGTACAGAAAGTTTTTGCTCACCGGATAAAGTTAAAATCGAGCCTTCACTCATAAATAAAAGTTCTGGAGTATAGTTTGGAACTTGAATCACTTGGGCATAAGTATCTTTTAAAATATACCCACCCAAACCTTTAAGGCCTTTTTTCACAGTTAATAGAATATAACGTTGAACAGGTGCTTTTAAGCGAATGCTATGGTCCAAGTTATGCGGGTAAAAGCCAGGAATTAACGTCCAATCTAAGGACTCATTGCTCTCATCAATTTTAGCTTGTACTTTAGCGGTTATTTCGGACGGGTTTGACCAACTATATTTTTTAACCAACTTTTTTGTGATTGGATCAATATGATCTTCAGGTAGTATTTTTATATCAAGATACTTTGCAAGCTGGTCCGATTTAAGTTTTACACCTGATTCAAAAACTAAGATCTGTTCGGGCTCGTATTTTTCATTACGTGCAAAAATTAATTTGGCACTGTTAATTTTTAAAGCGTCATAAATTCCTGCAATTTTAACTTCACTCGCAATTTCTTTTGCAAGTCCAAGGCCGCCCCGTTTAGATGTAAGACCTTCCGCTAAAACAAGTTTAGCGACATGGTTTTCAGAAGGAAGTTCGATATTTTCAGACTCAATATATATTTCAGTATGATACTTATCAAAACTGATATTAAATTTTAAGTTTTTTGCGACTTTAGATAAGATATTTGACTTTTCAGATTGCAAAGTCAAAGTCATGTGCTTTTTAAAAGCTTCACTATCTACCGGTTGATTCGCATAAATATTGTATACAAGTTTTTTTATCTTTTCGTTTTTAGGATCTATATAAAATTCATTTTTAGTCACGCTCAAACTAAGTTTTGGAGTTGTAAATTTGAGTGAGTAATCCTTTAGTAGAATTTGCTTTGGAAAAAGTTTCTTATCAAAAGTAATTTTATACTCAGTCCCTACAAGCCAATCGGTTTTGAAAGCTTCTAAACCCGATGGCACAAATTCTATGACTCTATCGGATTTCCAAGTCCAAGTTCCGTTAATTTTTGGCGAGATAGTAATACCTTCATTGATCTGTTGTCCAACTTGATCTATGGGCGCTGACGACTTAGAAAAATATAAGCTAAATCCATACACCCTTCCATCAACAGCATTGGAAATCGTAGGACCTGATGTTGAAACCCTTGTATAATCAGGTTCTGGCAAACTCTCGTAATAATGTATTAGTTTTATAACACCCCAACCGACAGAAAATAACAAAGCTAGAGCCACTGTTGAAATTTGTAGGGATCTTCGAGGATTCAAAGTAAAGGCGTGATAAGTTTTTTGAGTCCATTGGCCCATTTTTGAAGTTTGCCACTTAGATTTTATACTTTTTAACCAGCTTGGCGGCGTCCAATGAAATTGGCCAAATATTAATAGTAAAGCCGAACCCACAAATCTAATTAAGATTTTAAGATTAGTGAAACTTTGAGCTATATTGGTTCTAAGTTGAAGCAAAAGCTTTTTAAATAGCTGACTATTCATAAATTACCTCGATATAAATATTTTTTAAGTCCTATCATATCGAGGTTAAAAGACTTTTGACAATTAACTAGTTAAACAAATCCAAATTAAAATAATTGTTTTTCCCTTTTCATAAAGCGATATGTTTTTTTTAATTTTTAATAAGGGCTATATTTCTAAAAATAGAAATTTTTGTTGATCAGTAATTGCTAGTACTAATTTTTGATCGAACCATGATCCTGTATTTATGATGAGCTTTTGTGACTCATCCACTATGAATCGCTCGTGTGTGTGACCAGCGATAAAAACATCAGCCGCATACTTATCGAGCTGTTGATGAGCATACTGGATAAATGTGGCTTTGATTCGGGCCGATTTTTCTTCCGTTCTAATTTTTGTTGTCTTTGAACTTTTATGGGAGAAATAATCCCCGATAGCGGCTGTTATAAAAGTAGGTACTACTCTTAGGCCTAAAAACTTCATCCAACCTAAACGTAAGAAGCTTCTTAGACGTAAATAATTAATATCTTTGGCATTGAATAAATCACCATGCTCTAAAATAATTTTTAAAGAATTAAGGTTAATGATCTTTCGCTCATTAACCACTTCCAGGCCGTGTTCATTAGTTAATGAGTGATATAAATGCACATCGTGATTACCTTCAAAAAAAACCACTTCAGCACATGATTTATTATATTGATTTAATAACTGCAAAAGTTTGACTGTTGCTTGTTTTACAGGTGAGGCTTTACAGAACCAAAAATCAAAAATATCACCCAGAAAATAAAGCTTGGTCTTAAACTTATTTTCTAACAAGTGTTCAATGAACTTTTCAAGAACTAAAATATCTTCTATTTTGTCTCGACGTAAATGAATATCTGAAAGAAAAAAAGCAGCAAAATTTTGGTTTTGCTGCTCGTAGAAATTTTGGTATTGGAAATTTTCAGCCATCGATTAAAGAAATTATCGATCACGTAAATAAGCGGGCACATCAATAGAGTCTTCCGTTTTTACATCTTCCAAACCTTTGTCATTCATGGACCTAGCGATATCCATAGCTGTTTCAGACTTAGGAGTCGCGGCATGATTATAAGTTTGACGCTCATTTTTAAGCCGCTCTTGCTCTTCTCTGAAAGCTCTGGCTTTGGCTAAAAGCTCATCTCGTGGTGTAAGTCCAGATTTAGTTGTAGGCGTAATACGCTCAGGGGTCTCTTGGACGTTTGATTCATAGGGACGCACTAACAGTTCAGAAACAGCCTTTGGCTTTTCAACTGGTATAATTGGAGTTTGGACTTCAACCATAGTTGCTTTTTCAGCTTGATAGACATTTTGCTCATGGCTTCTTTGCATATTTTGTTGAAGCACATCTTTGGCTTTGGCGACCATCATATCGTGCGCTGTTTGTGTGTTTATGTTTGTGTTTGTTTGATTCATCATATAGCGACTGACTTGAGCTTGAGCCGGTTGATCAAAACCAGTTGCAATGACAGTCACTCTAACTTCATCGCCCATTTTTTCATCGATAACGGCTCCAAAAATTATCTCGGCGTCTTCATGAGCGGCTTCCGTAATTAGAGTAGAAGCTTCATTGACCTCCCAAAGTGTAAGTCCAGGTCCACCGGTGACGTTAATTATGATTCCTGTAGCACCTTCGATAGAGACATTTTCTAACAAAGGCGAATTGATCGACATTCGAGCCGCTTCAACAGCACGTCCTTGCCCAGAGGCCAGTCCCGAACCCATAATGGCCATACCTTTGGCCGACATCACAGTTCTAATATCGGCAAAGTCTAAGTTGATAAGTCCACGTATGTTAATTAAATCAGAAATGCCTTTAACGGCTTGATACAAAACCTCATCGGCTTTTTTAAAGGTATCAATAAGCGGTGTATTTTCATTAGAAACCGCCAACAATTTTTGGTTAGGAATGACAATTAAGGTGTCAACGTTTTCTTGCAGCTCTTGAATCCCAAGGTCTGCATGTTTGCTACGTTTTTTACCTTCAAACATAAAAGGTTTAGTCACTACACCGATTGTTAATGCGCCAAGCTCTTTAGCAATTTTAGCAACAACGGGAGCTCCACCAGTTCCCGTTCCGCCGCCCATACCTGCTGTTACAAAAACCATATCCGAGCCTTCAATCTGCTCGACAATGGAATTATAAGATTCAATAGCTGCACGTTTACCAATTTCTGGATTAGCACCAGCGCCAAGGCCTTTGGTTAATTCAGTACCTAAGCGGATTTTGCCATCGGCTTTATTATGAGCTAAGGCTTGAACATCAGTATTAGCTACAACAAATTCAACGCCATCTAAACCATTTTCCATCATGGTTTGAACGGCATTGCTTCCACCACCGCCAACACCTATAACTTTGATGGTAGCGCCAACGTTTGGGCTTTCTTCAATTTCAAACATACTTTCCCCCTGATCTTATCCGAAAAATTCTTTAAATTTTGTAGTTATTGAGTTGATAAAATTATCACCCGAAGTCTTAATGGCTTCTTTTTTAGCTTTCACTTGCAGATCCAGCTTATCTATTTTTTCATAACCGTAGTGCAGTAAACCAATCGCTGCCGCCATGTCACTTCCTGTTAAAGTCTCTTTAATGGCTGAATGGGCCACAGGTAAACCTAAGCGAATTGGCAGATCAAAATTATAACGACCTAGATCTACAAATCCTTTAAGGCTGCTAGCACCGCCCGTTAACACTAAACCCGCATTTATTTTTTTAATAATTTTTGCTTTATCCAAATGATCAAAAATAAGTTTGTAAATTTCATCAGCTCGGGGCTCTATGATCTGACAGATGTTTTTTCTGGAGATGGTACGAAAAGAACTATCTCCGACATTTGGAACTTCAACCATTTCATCGAGCTCTGAGGATTGAGGTAAGCAGTGACCATATTTGATTTTTATTTTTTCAGCATCATTAGGTGAAGTTCTAAGACCAATGGATAAATCTTGGGTGAAATGATTGCCACCAATTGGAAGTGAAGCCGTGTGGATTACAGCCCCTTCTTTGTAACAGATGATGTCTGTGGTTCCGCCCCCAATATCCACAAGACAAGCGCCTAATTCTTTTTCGTCCTCGGTCATTACAGACAAACTAGACGCCAACTGTTGCAAAACAAAACCTTTAACTTTAAGTCCTGCAAGCTCAATGCATTTTGTGGCGTTGGGAAAATAAGATTTATTTCCTGTAATCATATGGACGTCGACTTCTAAACGAACGCCCCGAATGCCAATCGGATTTCTAATACCACGGTAGCCATCGATAAAAAATTCTTTGGGTAAAACATGAAGCACTTGTTGATCATCAGGTAGCACAATGGCTTGGGCTGTTTTGATAACGCGCTCTAAATCTGCTTTGGTCACTTCGCCAGATTCGATAGCAAGCATACCGTTGGAATCCATCGACTGAACATGAGCGCCACCGCAAGTGACCCATGCGGAAGTGACATAGCGACCTGACATCTCTTCAACAGCCTCTTTAGCTTTTTTGATAGCTTCAGTAGTTTTAGCAATGTCAACTATCGCGCCGTATTTGATGCCTTTGTTTTGCGCCTTACCTAATCCTATAACTTTAAATGTTTCCGGTGTGGCTTCAGCGAGTATAGCTGTTACATGTGTGGACCCAATATCTAATCCAAAAATTAATGATCGATGATTTGACATCCAAGTTTCCATTTTAATGCTGCCTTTTACGATGATGTATCTCTAATAAAAATTTACGCTTGTAAGTCAGTTCATGACTTAAGGCCTATTTATATAGGTTAGGAAGCATTACGCATGTAGACAAGTGTTTTCTATAGCTACGAAAACAATAACGCAGTTGATCTTACGTGGTTCTTAAAGCAATTTTTAATAGCTACTAATTTAAAATCCATTTTTTTTTAATTTACTTTTTGGCTTTAATTTTTTTGGCTTTGCATTTTCTTAGTTTACTTTTTTTGCTTACTAATTTCTTAGTTTTCTATTTGGGTTTACTTTTTAGGTTTAGGACGTACCAAAACTTTTTGTACCGACTGGGCATCAATAAACTCAACTTGGATGTTTTCTTTTTTTAAATAGGACAAAACATTATTGACCCTTTCAATTTGTAGCGTTGGATTTTTGTCGCTGATATAAACTTTAAATCCTTCCGACAGTCGCACAAAAAGACCTCTGGCATCTTGGCTGATTTCAGAAACAGCACTCAGTGGGATCGTGGAATTTGGCGCTTCAAAAGCTTGCAAGATTGCAAAACTTTGGGCTCGAAGCTGCTTGTCCAATAGCAAAGCTTCAGCAGTAAAAATGGGCAGATCTAATGTCTGATGAGTCGCAACTTTTTTTAAAATTTGACCTTTATCACTGATTAAGTACCAGTCATTATTTTTAAAAAGCATGGCTTTAGGTTCCGTCACATAGGCTTTAATTTTTAACGGCTGCTGATGATCCCAGGCCCATCTTGCATCATCAATAAATGTAAGCTTAGATAACTTGCTGAATATATTTGAAAATTCAGAAACAAAAGTTTTTATGGTCAGCTCAGATCTAAGACTTTGATTAAGGGCCTCGAACTGCTTTACCTGCTCTTTAGTCAAGCTCCAATTTTGTGTTTGAATGAGTTCAATTTTAGGTCTTAGGTCCACATTCTTTTTAAGCTCTAGAGCGCACACTCCCAAAACCAGGACTGTCATCGTTAAAATTACAAAGGTTTTAAAAGTCTTCATGATTTAAGTTTAAACTTCTTCGTTCTGAATTGACAATTAGAAGGGTGATGGCAAAAAGCTGGGGTCTAGGACTTATCCATACGGTCTTCAACAAGAACTGCAGTTGTTAGTGTTACTTTGCCAGATTTTATACTTTGATTTACAAAATTTAATTGCCAAAATATTTATCTGGATTGGTTTTTTTAAAGTTTACTTTGAACGTTCAAAAGTAAATGGTTCGAATTCGGAACATAATCAACTTAAAAAAAATGCAAGTTAGTGGATAAGTAAACTCTATGTGGATTACAAATCCTGATTTGCTTTCAAATCAAAAAAAAGGAACAAAAAAGATACGCTTAGTCGGTCAAAGTCCCTTGGAAATTAAATTAGGACAAAATCGCTGTGTAGTTACAAAAGTGTTCTATTTGTTTACGGGTGTCTAACATTAATTGTAAGTGCGCGTGCCTTTTTCACTTTAAGTCTAAAAAAGCCATCTAATATGAGGGTTTAGAGCCAAGTTTGTTGGCCCAACACTTGAAAGCTAAATTCTACATAACTTATTTTATTTCTAAAATAAAAGGCAGTTTTATGAACTCGGGTTTAAAGCTTACAACATATTTTATAGGACTAAGCTTGCTTTGGTCCTCGTTAAGCCATGCACGAAATCAAATGGAAGCCGCCCACAATCCTGCAATTACAAAAAACGAAACTTTAAAACCTTCTTTAGACACTGCTCAAGACCCTTTTGCTATTTTTCAAACTAAGCTTTTACCTTTTATGCAAAAAAACTGCAGTGAATGTCATGGCGACAATGCCTATTACCCTGTGGGACCTAAACACTCTGTGTCCAATGCCCAAAATGCATTTACGGTCTTTAATACTTTACTAGATTTAAATGATTTTAAAAAATCTACAGAAGCACTAAATCCAAAAGATGTTAAATTCGCTTCTAAGTTTATTAATTTTGCCAACAACAAGCATTACTGCCGTGACCATAACCATAATTGTGCAAACCAAGACGAAGTCGATCAAGGTATAACGTCGCTTTTTAAAAGCTATGTGGAAGCTGTCACCGCTTACAATGAAGCAAAAGCTAAACGTAACGAGCAACCAACCCAAAACTCTAAGGCCATCGGTTCAAAATCTTCCCAGGGTAAACCCTCACCATTTAAAGTAAAACCGATTGAACCCACAACCCACCGTGAGCCAATCCAAGTGGATAATGTGGCATTGACGATGACAACCAAAGTTCGTGTTTATAGACCTGACTTTATCAAAGTGGTTCATATCTATTTAAGCACAGCTGAAAAGATCGACCTTACCTTTGATGGTATTGAAATTAAAATCAATGGACATCTACCAACCAAAAACACAGGGTTTGAAACTATGTCCAGGGATTTGTCCTTTGATGGCCTGGGGAGGATGACCACAAAACTAACCCTAACCCGAGAAGCGATTTTAAAAGCTAAGCCTGGGGATGAAATCACAGTTAAATTATTAGGGCTAAGACCTAAAGATTTAGGTCCTCAAGTTAAGGCTTGTAAAGACGAAACCTATGCTCTGAACTCCTTAGAGTTAGTGAAACCTTATTTACCCCAAATCTCTTCTATGGTGTACGGTCATGAAGGCTATCAGTATTTAAGCAGAAATCAAAAAGAAATATGCGAGCAGATCCTACTTAGAATAAATCCCAACACACCGGCGCTGTCGGTTTTAGTTCAGCAGCTGCCCAAAGATCTTCAAGCACAGGCACTTCAAAATGTGCAAAAGTTGCTAACACCCGATGATATGGCAGCCCCCAAACTTGACGAAGTTTTAATGACTGCAAGCTATGGTAATAGTTTTTGTTATGCTTTAGCCAATGATGTCTATTGTATTGGTAATTCCTATGATTATAGCCAACTAAGACATATCCCCGTTCCCCAAGGAGTTAAAAGACTAAGTTTGGGGTATTATTCGCTGGGGATAGAAGACATGAATAACAATTGGCACTTTATTGATAATACTAACACTTTACCTAGAATAATTAGAAATCAAAATTCGTATAACTTTGGCGAAGAGCTTTTAGACCTAAAGGTGTACAGAGAATTAGTTTGTTATTTGAACTCTGAACATAACTTGTACTGTGGTGGTAGAAGTTTACGAGATATTATTAATGAGCGAAATAATGACGGTTTTGTAAAAATGACGGACATAAAAATCAAAGAATTTTCAATGACAACCTATATTGTAACAGCGATTGGTTTAGACGGAAAAATTTATTATTGGATAGCTCCATCCTATTATACTGACTTAAAAGATAGTAGCAAACTTCTAGACAGTAATTCTAATCTGTATGAACTAGTATTTGATAAAGAAGTAAAAAAGATAAATTCCTACGAAAGCATGATAGTTATCACAACAACGGATGATAAAATCCATGTGTTCTCTGATGCTATTCCTGATTATATCGGAGAGCTTGAATTTGGGGAAAACTTAGCCCAAGGGCAAGATATCTCTGAAGGTTTAAAGTTCAAAGAATTAGGAATTTTACGGCGGGCAATATGCGGCTTAACAGCCGAAAAAGAATTGTATTGTCGAGGATTTTTACCATCTGGCTTAAAATATGAATCTAATATCGACAGAGCTAGACAATTTACAAAGGTTAGTAATACCCCTGAAAAAATTAAACAGGTAATGTTTGGTAAAGAATCAATTTGTTTTTTGCTAGAGTCCAATGAAATTACATGTGCCGGTGGAGTTACCGTTACAAGATCAGATAATACAGATAATCAAGGCCGATTGATTTATACTGGTAATGAAAAAGAATCCATTTATCAGGCTCCACATGTTATTGCACCCATCCCAAATTGATGGATTTTAAATTCGATATTCAGTTGGTAAGATGTTAAAGATAGTAGAACTTATCCATACAGTCTTTAACTAGTACAATAGTTGTTATTGTTACTTTGCCAGATTTTATACTTTGATTTTCAAAATTTGATTTAAAAATATTTATCTGGATTGGTTTTTTTAAAGTTTACCTTGAACGTTCAAAAGTAAACGGTTCGAATTCGGATACAGTCAGTATCGAAGCTTCGTTTGAAGAGGACAGAATCATTTTGTAATTAGGACCGGTCAAAGTACAGTGTAATTAAGACCAATCAAAATTGCTTGGTAATAACAATATTGTTATTTAGTTAGATAGTTACAAAAGTGTAATATTTGTTTGTAGCTACACAGGGACTTTGACCGGTTAATTACAACTCGATTTTGACCGACCAAATGCATCATCGGGTATCAAAAAATATAACTTGAATTTTAAGATGCGATTCTTTTTGGTCCCAAGATAATTTTTGTAAACGACAAATCTCTGCCGGCAAAAATGGCTCTAAAATTCTGCTTTTGATCAATTCTAATTTCAATATCGTGGTTGTGAATCGAGTATTTTAAGTCGCTCGTGATTAGATACTTATTCCCTTCATAGCTAAAAGTGTGATCTTTAGCCACTCGTCGCTTTTCTTTAATGCAAAAAATCTCTTCTAATTTTTGATGCAACAAAATTGGTCGCTATGCTGGAGATTGGCTCTGGGCTTGAACACTAAATCGTGGATTATGCAGATGCGGTATATAAACATTATTTAAGTATTCATTGGCAGTAGCATAAGTTTCGATATTTTTAAGTCGCATTTCTGGAATTAACCGATCTTGTAATGTTCTAAATAATCTTTCGATGCGGCCTTTTCCTTCGGGAGAATTCGCATAAATAATCTGAATCCCAAGTTCTTCAAGAGCTCTAACAAGTTGAGAAAAGTTTGTTCTCTTTTGTCCGCCATAGATTCCAGCTCGATCAACATAAAGAACACTAGGTAAGCCATATTTTTTAAATATAGAAATCAAAACTTCAAATGTTCCAAACATACTTTCTGTTTTAAAAAAACTACCGCCAACAACTTCACTTGTTGCGTCGTCAATAGCAGCGATTAAATATGATTCCTCGTTGCCAAACCATCGATGATGGCTACCATCAAGTTGTAACATAAAACCGCTCTTAGAGAACCGTGTGCGCTTATAACGGGGTTTGCTACGACGACAGTGATGTGCTTTTTTCACCATTCCATTTTTATGACACCAGCGGCGGAAAGTTTCACGATTTATTTTTAAGTTAAACTTGTGTTCAATTTTTTCGAGCGCATGGAGCATATTAAAATCAAATAGCTCCGCTTCAACGTAATTCATAATTTGAATTTTTAAATCTAAGGATGTTTTGTTTGCTGGGGTTTTGTTACAATTTCCATGTTTAACAAAAGAAATTCCTTTGCGCTCATATGCCCTAAGCCAGCGACGTATTGTTCGTTCACTGACAGATAGTAACTTCATAGCTTGTCTGTAGTGAGCTCTCCTTCTTTCAACTTACAGATTGTCTGTATTTCCAACTGCTGCCGAGTCCCGACCACTAAACCTCCCATGCAGATATCCCCCCTTTGATGCGATTTCAAAAATCACATCAAAAAATGGATCAAAATGATACGCTTAGTCGGTCAAAGTCCCTGTGTAATTAGGACCGGTCAAAATCGCTGTGTAGTTACAAAATAATGCCGTTAACTTAAGTAATAAAGTATAAAAGTTAAGCAAAAGACGAATTGTGTTTCAATTCGTCATCAAAGTGAATCGCTCCACATTCGTTACAAACTTTGTGCAAGCAACACTTTTTGAATTTTTTTTCACTTCCG
>JBGSLV010000075.1:0-3845 GCA_041740515.1 Bdellovibrionales bacterium
TTTGTTTTCGAAATTCAAACACTTGAACTGCAAGTTCCATTAATTCATTATTATTTGTCATTTGGTCACCTCTGATTGAGGTTCACTTATCAAATATACTTTGGGATTTATAGGACCTGTTTTATTTCTTGGTTACGAACAGTCTATTAAACTCTCACTCCATCTTTCTGCTATTAGAGTGCGCCTTCTGCGTTTTGCGTAGCACCATGGTGATTTTGCCTTTTTCCATATTTTGAGTTTTTCTTCGCTCGGCATGCTAACTTTTCTAAAGAATCATTTTCATCGAACGTCGGTTGACAATTATTCCTTGAGAATTCAAATCCAGCTAGATGTTGGGCTTCAGTCCACTCACGGTCAACAGCCCACGTTTCTAAGCGTTGAATCGCCTCATTACAGCGTTGAGTAGATAAGTCTTCAGAACATTTTTTTGGCTTTAAAAATTTGCGTTCTTTCAAGTATCCCACGATCTTTAAATACGGTGGGTTATCACAGTCAGAAACCATATCCTCAGTGCCAAAAAGAATTTTTTTCGCGTTGATGTACGAGATTACTCTTGTAATTTTTTGTTTAACGATATTAGGTTCAAAAACAAATAAATGTAGATAATTATTTAATTCCTTTTTAACATCAGGACTATACATATCTAAGTTAAACAATGACTTATGACTTTCGTTAATGAGGCTGTTATCGGCAGATGGAGGAGCCGCTGGATTATTTAAGGGTTTAATCTCGACTTTTGAATTGGACTTAATTACTGAATTTAAATTTATCGGTCTTGGCATTGGAATATTTCCAGTCAATATACCTTCTAATATCTGCACAGTTTTGTTATTTTCAGATCTACCAAGCAGTTCTAAACAAAGCCGACTAGCTCTGTAACCATTAACTGCAGTAGTGACTGTAATTTTTGCCAGTGGAGCTGGTACATTTCGCCTCATTAAAATACAAGATGTCGAAGCCGCAGCAAGTACATGATAATATTTAGCTGGTATAAAAGATGTATCACCGTTATCGCCCTGCGAATCTTTAATCTTTGTTTTTATTTCTGGCGAAATATTTGCTTCACCGTGTAAGGCGCCTGGAGTGTAGATAGGTGAATTTGGAAGTGGACAAGGAACACCTTTATTAGCGGATACATAATTAGCAGAACTCGGAGGTTCGTTTCCTAATTGTTGTGTGTCATCATGACCACAAACCCCGATCAAGGCCAAGGCTAAGTTTGGATCATCGCCAGAGTGTTTCAGCGCTAAAGTCCACAAAAATCCTGCATCAAAACTCTTTTGCGGCAAAGAATCATTAATTGTATTCGGAATCTCTACACCAGAGGTAACGCTTTTCAATTCTGAATACAAAGCAATGGCCTGAGATCGAAAGCAAAAATTTGATTCCAAAAGTTCTAAATTGTATAATGCAAGACCGTAATTTTTATTTCCGCTTGTTTCCATACCAAGAGCTTGCTTATATTCTTTTATTGCCTCTTTTTGATTTGAAAACATGTCTAACCCAATTGGGTTTGCATAAACAAAGTTTAAATAAAACATTAACATAAACACAGTTAAGATTATACCAACGAAACATTTTGAATAGCAAATACCCCCTTTATACTTAGATTTTAGACGAGCCTTTATGTTATGAAGGGTGTAGCACTTATTTTATCCTAAACTAGGTCAACTAGACCCGACGATGTCATGAAGGTGTAGAATACCTAAATTGAGGAAATACGAGCGTATTTAGGGAAAGTTTGCCGAAATTTGTCACTTTTTTTAAAAGAATTTGTTTATTTTAATGTCTGCTTCGTGCCCACTTTAAGAAATAATTTGGCATAACTCCTGCTTAATTGTGTAGTCTGTTGAATTTAAGATTTAAATAAAAACCATTTTTTTTTGCATTTTAATTACAATCATTTATTAATTTTTACGGAGAAGATATGAATAAAATTTTAGTATTTATAATGTTTATGCCCCAAATTTTGCTAGCGAATCCATATTCAGATTATGCAGTTGTTGAGTATCAAAGGGATGAAGAAAATCGGGTAAACCTAAATTTTCAAACATTTCTCGCTGCCTGTGGTGAGGGTTTAATTCCATATCTAAACCAAGCTGATAAAATTGAATTTCTTGAAAATGGGCGAAAGATTCATTTATCTTCAGTCGAAACGGAATGGAGAGGTAACCCAGATACTTTTGGCGAACTTGGAGGCGAGGTTGAAGTTAGTTCCAAAGTAGAACGAATTGTTTCTCTAAAGAATGGACAGTGTACCACAAAAAGGGTCAATTACCCTTTTACATTAAGCCGAAAACAAGCAATTTCATACGCGGATAAAGGTTTGATGACATGTGCCAGTACGGCCCTTCAAATTTATGCAGAAGGTTTCAGTATTGCAAAACTTGATAACCGATTAGTTAAAGAATATCCAAAAGTCCCTGTTTCTAGTGATAGTTTAGATTCAAACCAAAGACAAGATTATGTTCATTTATACTCTGTGATCAACACGCAAGGAATTGTTGTTGGCTATCTTGAACACAAGTTTCGGCGTGATTTAAATTATGTAGTTATGGGACATACTGACATTAATGTAACTCAGCAAGAATTAAGTTGTTCATTTATAAAAGTTCAACCCTAAATAAATTTTAAATTTTAAATTTTAAATTTTTGTATTTTTTTAATTAAGTATAAAAAAAAGTAAATTTGTAGAATTTTTAACATTTAAAAATAGAAAGGAAAAATTATATGAGAAAAAAAATTTTATTAAGTAGTTTGTTATTTATGATTTTTACAACTAATGTTTACGCAACTGAAGAACCCTCTACTGGATCTATTGAAACTGTTATCGTGCAAAATGTTACATGTTCGGAGAGTTCATCTGGATTTAATGGTGAAGCTACACTACGAGGCGAATTTTTTCTAAACATGATTGAATCTTTAGCCACTGTTGTTCCAGACAACATTGTAAATGTTAAAGTAGTTTCAGCGGATGTGTGCTTATTGATGTTAAGTAATCAGGCTAAGATGTTAAAGACCAAGGTCATTATCCACACCGACACTAGCAATCCCAATGATTTTAAATTTAATCTATTGGGTATAATTAGTAATGAATCTTTAGTAACTTTTAACAATTAAAAAATAATATAAAACTAATTAGTATTTAGTATTTTGAGGACAGCTTTTTGGTTTTCTTTTGCAAATGATTGTAGAACTTTAGGAATCAATCCCGTTGCTTTATATATACCCTGGTATTCGCCCTTAGGTCCAATACCAGTTGGTTTTACTTGAAATATTTTTGTAAGAGTTAGGTTGTGGTTGAATCCAGACAACTCAGCAACAGACTCTAGATAAGGTGTGCCATTAGTAAATTGCTTAACATTAATAACAAATTAATATGTTTGACAAAGGTAATTGGTAATTATTTTTCTTGTTGTTGCATTTCCTGTTGTTCCAAATGAAGTATGGTGTAAAAGCTCGACTGCTATATCAAAATCATGGTCATACAAACAACCAAGTGTAGGACTTTTTTGCTGAGACTCAATTAGAAATTCAAGGCCTGTTCTATTAAAAAATCCATGACTGATTGTATTTTTAAATTGCGGCGAAAAGGTTTTAATAAGATTTTCTGTTTGTGCTGATTTAAAACCAAGAAATAAAAATGAACAATTTTCTTTGGCACAAATTTCAACAAATTTAAAAAGATGTTTTTTTAGTAAAAAATCGAGAGTGTAAGAAATTTTGTGTATGGGCGGATATCGCCACTTCTTTAATCAAATCCCTATCAAGTTAAGAATATGAGCGCAATGATTTTTTAGCGTTGTGGTGAAATTTCAAATTTAGATCAACTCAGTTTCTAGGCC
>JBGSLV010000076.1:0-2269 GCA_041740515.1 Bdellovibrionales bacterium
GCGTCCATGCCTGATGCTCCTTTTTGATGTTTTGGTTCTACAAAAATCAAATCAGAATTTCAGGCGGTTGTCTGGGGCTTTTTTTTTAAAGGTCTAGCTAACTTATCCACATTTTTCCCACAAATTCTAGAAAAAACCCACATGCTTTTGGCCAAAACCCTAGAAGTCTTGATTTAGGGTCGCAGAATGAATCCGTTGGCATACTTCCTGACCACATGCGCAGCTTGCTCAGATCAGAACTGTTTTATAACCCCCAGCAAAATAATAACGAAATTGTGGAAAGATTACTTGTCTTACCCTCAACTTTTGAAACTCTCCCTGAAGAAATAAAGGCCCTCATCGATCGAAAATTAGAAGAAGAAAGAGGTTGGTCCAGAGATGTTCACCAAGAGCACGTTGATAAAATTTTTGAAACAAAAAAAGCGGAAGTCGGTGAAGAGCTGGCACTTGAATACGTTAGAAACAAAATTAAACCTTTTAGATTTGATATCGACGACCGGCGAGCAGTGATAAGGAATTTTTCTCAAGATTATCTAGATCGATTCATTGAGGGGCCTCATGCTTTAATTTCCTATAAAATTGCAATTTCAGACTTAGAGCAACGGGGTATAAACACAGGAAATTTAAATCCGAACAGCATTTTTATATCAGTTGAAAAAGGTGTCACTTACTACTCATTTTTGCATCACCCTTTAAACCAACTTACATCCACTCTTCAATATCTGGTCAGTTCATTGATTCAAAACAACGTACCTGTTCAAAAAGAAATTGGAATTTATGTGGGGCATTTTATGTCCTCACGAAGCATGATTGTCTATCCTAAGGACAGATCAAGCGATTTCACTTCTGTAAAAGTGAGTCTAAATGCAGATTTAAGCAGGGGTGGTTTTAGACCTAAAAATATAAGGACAGAAATGTTAGGAGCATGGAATTTTTTTTCGCAATATTTTCGGCACTTAAAAGTTGATGATTTCGATGACCGATTTGTTTTCCTGCTTGATGAGAGTCCCATAGGTTTTGAGTTGGTCGGGCAAATTGAAAGGCCGCTTACTTTATTAAATCCCAATAATCAGTATTTGCCAGGATTTTCAATTTTCACTGAAAAAGGCTTTGATATTGCCAAGGCCGCAGGATTTGAAGCGGATCCGTTATCTTATTGGAAGGATCACTTTTTTATTCCCATGGCGAGGTCGCTTGCGATCCTTCGTGCTCGCACAGGAGCAGAGCACACGTCCCCTCACGGTCAAAATTTCATGTCTGAGCTGGGGGAAAATGGGTTACCGACCCACCGGGTTTTTGGTAGAGATATGGATTTTTTTATCGACCAAGTGTTTTTGGAAGAACTTGATCCGCGCTTGTTGCCCACTAAACCTAATGCTGAAATTACTAAGGCAGAGTTTCTGCCTGTGATTTTTAATTTTATAGAAACCAATAATTTACCTTCATGGGCTTCAAGAGAAAAGTTATTTGAATTGGGCAAACAGTACTTAGAGGCTTATATGGATGAATTTCAAAAAAGAACGGGTATCGATGGCCCCGTCGGCGAAATCCATGCCTATAATTCCTTAACAGGTAAATATATTCCCTTGTCTGAATTTCATGGATATTCTGCGCAATTGAAATTATTTTTTAATCCTAAAATTGAAGACCAATACAGAAAACACGCAAGAGCTGTTAATAAATATTTATTATCCTCAGAATTTATGTGCGAAAACTTTTTAAAGAATTAAGTGCCTACTACCTTTTTCGGATGCAATGCTTCAGATTAGGGTAGTAGGCACTTCTCTACGGTTCGCTTTCAGGGCACGGGGCACTGTTCTTAGAAATTCGTTAATAGAAGCCCGGTTCATCGCAATTACTTTTTAGCTTTTTCTTTTTTCTTTTCTTGTTTTTCCTTTGTCGTCAATTTGGGCTTTCCCTTACCTTCTTTTTTCTTAGTGTCGCCTTTGGCCATTAATATCTCCTTTTGTTTATTATTTTTTATTAGATCACTTAACCTTTCTTTTTGAAACTAGCTAGTCAATTTGATCGGTCACAACTAAAAGTTAAGCGATCTGATTCTCGGATAATCAAAATCCTACCTATTACCAAACCTCCAAAGTTTATAGTTCCTGTTTGCATACTGCAAAGTAACCCAAACTTTAAGCGGGTTGGTGGGAGCGTAAATTTGTCGCCATTTCAAAAGGCGTGAAGAGTTCTGATTTTTTAGCTGCGGATCTGACAGTTTCCAAAAGATAATCTCTAGGATCGAGCTCCACTTTTTTACAAG
>JBGSLV010000077.1:0-60777 GCA_041740515.1 Bdellovibrionales bacterium
CTTGTAAAAAAGTGGAGCTCGATCCTAGAGATTATCTTTTGGAAACTGTCAGATCCGCAGCTAAAAAATCAGAACTCTTCACGCCTTTTGAAATGGCGACAAATTTACGCTCCCACCAACCCGCTTAAAGTTTGGGTTACACTAAATTCAATCGATAAGCAAAATAACAATTTAAGAATGAGTCTAACTTTAATTCATCTTGGCATAATCACTAACCAAGAATTTTTAACCTACTAAAAGGAAGGAAAATGGGTATTACACGAAGAGATTTAATAACAAATGGATTCCTTGCTTCTTTAGCGTATTCAATTCCTAAAGTGACTTTTGCTAATATTAACCAAGGCGGGCTAGATAACTTTTTTGTACAGATCCTAGCTCCAGGGGGTATGGATGTTACGCTTTCCTTAGATCCTCTAAACCACAATATTTATGGTACTGATAACGAAGATATTTTTTTAGAATATAGATGGGATCAGATAGTTAAATATGGGGACCTTATTTTGGGACCAGCATGTCAGAGTTTAAAACCATACATGAAAAACATTGCCACAATTAATGGTATCGTCATGCGAAGGGATGTTGGGCACGATAGTCTTTTGGCTTACATGGCCTCAGGATCTGGTTCGGGCGATTTACCATATTTTGCAATTGAAGCTAACCACTTTTTACCGACGACGACACTAGGAACATTAGTAAATACTTCTTTTAGACTTGGTGATCGGAGGCCTTCTCTAAGCCAAATACGTGATCATGAACACTCTACAAGTTCCAGCGTACTAAATCCAGAAAGTATTGATATCTTAAAAGATATTTATGAAAAGACCGGAAGTAGCTTAACAAAACCAAATTTAGATATGTTAAAATTTAATTCGCAGAAAGAAGGTTTTTATAAAAAAATTGAAGATATCACTCAACTCATAGAGCAGGAATCAAAAGAGGCGCCCATTATTGCTGCCGCTTTTATCCAGAATGTAGCAAATTCAGCTATTATAAATTTAGAGGATATTCAAAATCTAGAATTCGATTTCGATACACACTCGGACCATGAAGGACGTCATTTAGAAGCGCAAATGGGGGCATGGTACTATGTAAGTCAGATTTTTGATTTATTCTCAAAAATTCCTTACCGAACAGGAACTCTATTTGATCATACCACTTTTGTTGTTGTATCTGAATTTAGCAGAACACCGTATTTAAACGCTGCCAAAGGAAAAGATCATAATGTCTATACGAATTCAGTTTTACTTGCTGGTGGAAAAATCAATGGAGCTAGATCATTTGGTGGAAGCAAAGTTATTCCAAGAAGCAAGCGAAAAGATGGTAGAGCTATACATATAGGAAGTCCCTTCGATTATTCAACGGGTAAATCTGTTAATGCTTCAGGCGATGGTATCGAATTAATTTTTCCTGAAAATGTTGCGAAAACTCTAGCTCAGCTTTTTAAAAATGAATCAGTTTATCCTGGTTTGAATTCTATAAAGCAAATACCAGGGCTTTTTAAATAAAATAGAACTATATGCTAAGCTCTCGGGCTCAGGGAGTTCGCTACTTTCTGTACCAAAAGCTCGCATGTACAATAGAAAAAATACAATAAATTTTTAAGACTTGATCCTTTCTGTTTCATTTTTAATATAAGCAGAATGACGACAGTATTAACAATCTCCAAAGAAAATGAAGAACTCTATGCATTTGAAAATCGTCATAACGATCGTGTTGTTAAGTTCATGTGGCAAACGGTTGAGGCGTACTTGAACGGCGAAATGGTTTTAAATAATGCCATTAAACTTTTAACAGATATTTACAAAAGTAAACTTACAAATATGTGCTCTGAGGGTTTGATAAGTAATGTTTTTGCCCGACAAATAGCGATTCTAAATGAGTCACCTACACCCCAAAGAACGAGAAATAGTCGCAAAGGACGCCCAACGTTTATTCGAGAACTTGTACTTAATCGCTGCGAGTTTAGAATCAAAAAAGGATTTAAAATTGATACGGGTGATTTAAATGATCCCGAATCGATACCATTTATCTTGTCCAACGAGCTAAAGGATTACGGAATAAATGATGTCAGTCCAAGTACCATTCTTTCGTGGATAGAACACCGCAAAAAAAAGTAAGTGTCTTATTTTATTATGATTTTAATTCCGCGCGATCAGGTAACTTAGCGGATCAAAATTTATCTCCTTAATGGCATCTTTGGTTCCATAGGAGACCAAACACATGAACTATTTGCGAATAAAAGATATCGAAGAAAAAATTCGGCTTAAAAAATCTAAAATTTATAACTTAATATCAGAAGGCTTATTTCCAAAACCTTTCAAGGTAGGTGCTGCTAGCCTTTGGACAGAAAGCGAAGTTGATTTAGCGTTAAAGAACCTGCGCTTAAAATCCCAAGACGTTTCGTTTGATACAAAACGGCGAGGTTCTAATGACACATATTAAAACCAAACCTAAAAAGTATGACTTCAAAGGATTAGAAAGTTCTTTGATGACTAAAGTTGGTCAGGTTTTGTCATACCTGCTTCCGAACGGATTAATTAAAGGTTCAGAGTATGTTTGCGGGGACATCTATGGGTCAAAGGGAAAATCTTTTAGATTTAACCTTAGTACTGCCAAATGGGCTGATTTTGCAGGCTCTGTTAGTGGTGTGGGCATAATAGCTTTATGTGCTGCTTGTAAAAATATTAAGCAATCTGAGGCATATATTGAACTATTTGAAAAGTTTGGAAATGGTTTTAGTCCAAATCAAAAAACTTTTAAACCAGTAGAAAAAGAGTTCACTGCCAAAGTGCCACCTAAGGGTTCGTATCCGCCCAGTTTGAAAACAGCACATCAAACTTGGGTTTACAAGAATAAGTCTTCTGAACCGCTAATGTATGTTCATAGATTTGATAAAGTTGATGGGACTAAAATTATACACCCTTCAATCCACGATGGACAAAAATGGATAAAAAATTGGCCAACAAAAAATAGGATACCTTATAATTTAAATTTAATTTTGTCAGAACCTAAAAAAGAGATATTGATCGTTGAAGGTGAAAAGTCTGCCGAGGCCGCTCGGAAACAAGTCCAAGATTATTTTATTGTAACTACATGGGCTGGTGGAAGCAATTCTTGGAACAAAACAGACTGGCAGGTTTTAACAAACAGAAGTGTTTTATTGTGGCCAGATCAAGACCTTAAAATAGATGTTAAAACAAATAAATTGCTATCCTATTCAAATCAACCAGGCCCAAAGAGCATGACTGATCTTGCTCGTCATCTAACAAAAATATGTAAAGAAGTGAAGCTCATCAATGTTGAAAACTCATCGCCGATTGACGGCTTCGATGCAGCGGATGCTGCCTTTTTTGGATTGGAATCTTTTCTAAATTGGTGCTCACCTCGGGTTGAAACGATACTGGGCGGTGACCAATGAGTTTAAATCCCAAAAATTACACCCAACTTAGTAAAAGCTTTTTGTTAGCTAACTACTTCTCTAAGGATTTTAAAACCAGCACTTTGATATTTTACAGTGGAACTTTTTATCATTGGGACGGAAAGATGTACTCCCCTCAAGATAAAAATGTTTTGAAGTCAAAAATAAGAAAATTTTTTGTTCATATTACGGATACAAACAAGGAACCCTTCAGAGTTACAAAACATTTTATCAGTGAAGTTTTAGAAGCCCTGATTGCAGAGGTGATTGTAAGCACTTCTTTAAAAGCTCCATTTTTTAGAAATAATAACGAAGAAAGAAAACAAGATAATTACATTTCATTTTCAAATGGTTTATTAGATTTAAGTCTTTGGCGGATGACGCCGCACACACCAGACTACATTAACTTTAGTTCAGTTCCGCATCCATATCTGGACTCATGTGATGAACCAGTAGCGCTTTCAAAATTTTTGAATTCAGTGTGGCCAGCGGACCCAGAAAGCATATATGCAATTCAAGAGTGGATTGGATTGATACTTACTTCAATTACATCCTATCAAAAAGCCTTAATGATTATTGGTCCACCCAGGTCAGGCAAAGGAACGCTGGGTCGTTTGATAAGTTTGTTAATTGGAACAGAGAACATTACTAGTCCAACTATGAGTGGTTTAGGGCAACATTTTGGACTAGCTTCTTTAATTAATAAAAACGTAGCCATTATTTCAGACGCACGATTTAATGAGCGAAGCCCGAATGTAAATGCCTTTGTCGAAAACGTTCTAAGAATAACGGGTGAAGATAGCATTTCTATTCCGAGAAAAAATAAAGAGGATTACGAGGGACGACTAATTTGCCGTTTATTACTGTTTAGTAACGAACTGCCCTTATTCAATGATGCTAGCAATGCCGTTTCAAATCGATTTATAGTTCTGCATATGAAAAACTCCTTTTTGGGGAATGAAGACATTGATTTAGATAAAAAATTATCTGCCGAAGTGAATCAAATTATAAGTTGGGGTACCAAAGGGCTGAGGCGTTTAATAAACAGAGGGTACTTAGTTCAGCCGAAAAGTTCTTTAAGTTTAATGGATCAACTTGGGGAGCTAACTTCACCAATCCAAAGCTTTGTAGAGACTGAGTGTGAAATAGGGCTAGAGCATAGCATCTCCAAAAAAGTACTGTTTCAGAAATGGTCTAACTGGTGTGTGGAAAACAATATCAGGAACTACGGATCAAGTGCAATTTTTGGTAAAATGTTGAGGGCCAGATATACTGAAGTGAGTGATTTTCAGAAAGGGTCAGGCAAGCACAGGCAATGGTTTTATTCTGGCATTGTTCATAATGACATTGAAAGCACTAGTGACTTGTCTATTTACTAAACTATCTGCTTTCAAAAGCGTAAAGATGATATTCTGTCAGTGTTGCCCGTGTCTGTTTCATTTGTAAATACTTGAAGTTAAACTCACAGTATGGAGTCTGTTTTATGAATGAAACCAGCAATTTAGGAACAGCCCCCCACTCCCCTGAAGTTCGAGTGGGAAAGTTGAACACAATTGAAAATATCAGAAATGAGTTAGCAAGATTGTATAGGATAGCAAGAAAGACCGAAGGTGCTAATATCAACGCTTCAACGGCGTCAAAACTTGCTTACCTACTTCATCACATTGCAAGATCAATTGAAGGTGCAGAACTTGAAAAGCGAATTTCTGATTTGGAAAAGAGAATATAATGGGACTAAAGAATCTCGAAACCCGAACCAGAGAACTTGAACAAAATATCAGAAGAAAAGAACTTACAATAGAAGAAGCTATTAAAATGTTTCCTAAAGATATTGATAGATACGGTTACGATCTGGGCCGATTTCTAAAGAGCCTAGGCTTTACATTAGAGGACATGATCGTCTATTCCTACCAAGACCCATTGGGGATTAACTTCATTTTCAATGCCGACACATACAAATCATACGATGAAATTAGACATCCTGGAACTGATTTAGGTAATGGCCAATCGATGTGAAGGCTGTGCTTCAAAAGTTTTTAAAAAGTTTAATAACGCATTAAATTATGGATTAAGTAGATAGTTATTAAACCAAAAAACAATCTTTGGATGTGGGTACAAGTGTAGGTTAAAGCTAAGTGAAATTATAAGAGATTGATATTATTAAATTTTTTTAAGGAGTTGGCGGAAGAAGGGGGATTCGAACCCCCGAGACCCGCGAAGGTCTGCCAGTTTTCAAGACTGGTGCAATCAACCGCTCTGCCATTCTTCCACTTATGGTTGTATGGTTTTTAGGAGCGGTATTCAAGTGATTTTTAATTGTGTTAGTGCATGTTTTTTATTCAACGAAGAGGTGCGGACTTAAAGCCCAAATCCTATCCTTAATATTCATGTTTTGATGTATTAATGTTGAAAATTCTGATCGCTCTAAACTTTTAAGCAGTGGAATCTTAAAAGCCATTTGACTCATAAAACTTCCAAAGAAAAGTTCAAATTCAGATTCCTTATTTATCTCTTGAACTTCGAAATCTTTAGGCAACTTCAATTGGGAAGCAAGAAGTGTTATCGCGTCTTCCATACCCCCAAGCTCATCCACTAAGCCAATTTGTTTAGCTTGAGTCCCAGACCAAACTCTACCCTGTGCAATCTCGTGCACATTTTCATAAGTATCAAACTCACGTCCAAGTTGCACAACTTCAATAAATCTCTGATAGACCCGATCTGTGTCTTCTTGAAAAAAAGTGGCTTCTTGTGGTGTTATGGCTCTGAAAGAAGACCCACGGTCTGCATAAGGGTGCGTGACAACACGATCAAAAGTTAATCCAAGCTTTTCCGTGGACCCCTTTTCTAAGTTAAACAATAAACTATAGACCCCAATTGAACCCGTGATTGTGTTTTCGTGGGCAAAGATCTTTTCGGCAGCTACTCCAACGTAATAACCCCCTGAAGCCGCAACATCTCCAAATGAAGCATACACAGGTTTTATTTCACGTAATTTTTTTAATTCGGTCCATATCACATCAGAGGCCAAAGCGCTGCCACCAGGACTGTTCACTCGAAGAATAACGCCTTTAATATTTTTAGCATATTTAGCACGTAAAATTTTATTTACGACATCATCAGATCCTACCATGCCATCTGAACCAGAGCCTAGAATAATTGTTCCTTCAATTGTAATCACCGCAATAACTGGTTTTTTAGTGTCTTCAGTTTTTTGACCAAACAACTGACTTCTAAAACTTCGAGAATCACTTTTTAAATCCAAATAGGCCGGCGCTTTAATTAATCTTTTAAAATCTTCTTTAGTTATAGCTGTAAGCTCTTTCTTTAAAATTAAAGTTTCATAAATTTCTGATTCAGTTTTCAACTCATCAACAAATTTCATTTCCAGAGCTTCATCGGCAGACCTTACCTGTAAAGCTTCAGAAACTTCATTTAAAACCTCTTCAGAAATCTCTCGGTCTTTTGAAACAGCACCAATAAGCTCTTGCCAAATGTCGTCAACAAGTTCGGTGATTTGACGCTTACTCGATTCGCTCATCTTCTTTTGAATATAAGGTTCTACAGCTGATTTAAACTTTCCAACTCTAAAAACAATAGGTTTTATACCTAATTTTTCAAATAGACCTTGGTAAAATACGGGATTGGCCCCAAGACCATCCCAAGAGAATTCGCCTGTTGGATGTAAAAAAACTTGGGAAGAAACTGATGCTAAATAATACGATTTTTCATCAAGGTACTCTGAATAGCTATAGATTGGTTTGTTTGTAGCTTTAAAATCTTCTAATGATTTTCTTAGCGTTTTTAATGTACTCCAGCCTTGAGGAGTTGATGAAATTTTTAAAAGAATACCATCAATAGATTTATCTTTCTCAGCAGCTTTAATAGTTTCAATATAATCTTTTAAAACCATTTTACGATTAAAAAACAAAGAATAATCGTCTTTGGACTCTTTGATCTCTTCATCAAGTTCTAAAACCAAAAAACTATTTGGCTTTACACTTTCTGGATTGGATTTCGAAGTCATTTTATCTGCGCTTGTAATAAGAATTGAGACCAAGCCTACCGCCAGTAAAATGCAGGTAAAAAACCCAATAACCACACCGAGGACTGTTGCAAAAATATATTTAAAAAAAGCCATAATTTATTTTTTTCCTATAATTTTTAAACCATTAAAATATTTTTGCAAAACTTTCGGTATTGCAATTGTTCCATCTTCATTTTGATAATTTTCCAAAATTGCAACTAATGTTCGGCCAACAGCTAAGCCTGAACCATTGATCGTATGACAGAACTGTGGTTTAGAATTGGCAGCGCTCGGCCTAAATCTTATGTTGGCTCTACGTGCTTGAAAGTCGCCAAAATTAGAGCAAGAACTGATTTCACGATAAGTATTTTGACCAGGGAGCCAAACATTAATGTCATAACATTTTTGCGCTCCAAAACTTATGTCCCCAGTTGATAAACACATAACCTCATAAGGTAGTTCAAGAAGTTGTAAAATCTTTTCTGCATCTAAAAGCAATGTTTCATGCTCAACTTGGGATGTCTCTGGATGGCAGATTTTAACAAGTTCGACTTTGTTAAATTGATGTTGCCTGATTAAACCTTTAGTATCTTTACCATAGTTCCCAGCTTCCGATCTAAAGCACGGTGTGTATGCTGTTAACTTCATCGGCAATTCAGCTTCCGATAAAATTTCGTTACAAACGAAATTCGTTAAAGGCACTTCAGCCGTGGGGATTAAGTAATAATCAGTATCTTGCAGTTTAAAAAGATCCTTTTCAAATTTTGGTAGATTAGTAGTTCCATAAAGACTTTTAGAATTTACAATAAAGGGCGGAACAAATTCTTCATAATTGTGTTCAGATGTGTGAATATCTAACATAAACTGGATCAAAGCTCGCTCAAGCCTAGCCGCTCCAGATCTTAAAAAGGCAAATCTAGCTCCGGTGACTTCGCCAGCTTTTTCAAAATTAATAAGACCTAAATTTTCACCTAGCGCCGTATGATCTAAAACTTGGAAAGAAAAATTTTTAGGAGTTCCTACGGTTTTTATTTTAACGTTATCATGCTCACTCTTGCCAACAGGAACAGTTGGATCACATTGATTAGGAACAATTGATAGCAATTGCTTCAACTTTGCATCGGATTCGTCAGCCAATTGAATTAAATTTTTTATAGACTTTGAATACTCCTGGGATTTTTGAATTAAATCCGAAGTGTCTTCTTTTGCTCTTTTCAGATCTGCAACTTTTTTACTTATGACGTTAAGTTCAGATTTTTTAGTTTCAGCTTCAAAGATATGTTTTTTTCGTAGTTCATTTAAATCTAATATTTGTTGGACCAGTGTAATATCGTCGCCACGATCTGCTAAGTTTTTTTTATAAACATCTTTCGGAACTAAACCCCATTTGGGATCAACTCCCGTTGATTCAAGCCATTTAATATCTATCACTGCTAAACTCCTAAGCGTTGGGTGCCAACGTAATATAAGTTTTTAGCAAAAGTAACAAAAATAAGAAAGCTACATCAAATAAAAAAACTTTCAGAAAACTCGACTTACCTAGAAATTTTAATACAAACCCTGCAAACACAACACCTATGAAAACAAAGCCAAAAGTACCGTAATTGAAAAAAACATGAAAAATCAGTGCAGCTACTGTTCCAACCAAAAAGGCCGAAAATAACTTAAATAGAATTTTCATAAAATATAATGAAGGTGATTTTAGTAGTTCTCCAGAATGACTTTCCATATTACCCCTAGGGTTTAATTTTCGACTCAAGTTCTTTCATCTGTCTTACAATAGCGTCTCTGTCTTCAGCCGAAGGATTAAGTATCAAATATTGCTTGTAAGCTTCAAGAGCTAAAGCATACTCGCCTTTTTGCTCAAATAAAAGGCCATTCTCGCGCCAAACGACGGGGTTACCTCTTTCAATTTCAAGGGCTTTTTCAACCATTTTCTGCGACATATCGAATTCACCTGCAAATCTATAACAACGAGATAGATCTATATATAAAGTTGAATTTTGAGGAGCTACATCTATGGCTCTTTGATAGCTGTCTGTGCACAACTTATAAAAAGAAATCATTCGGCTATAAGTTACTTTTTTATCATTTTCGATTTTTTCTACATCGTTAGGATCTAGGGGTTTTGAATTCAAACTTGCAAGTTTTCTTTTTTCTTGATCGGCTTTAAAAAAATAAGCCTCTGCGCTCAGTATTAAGCACTGATCTTTATTGGGTGCCGTTTCAATTTCAATTTTACAGTTATCTAAAGCTTTTTTCATTTTTCTCTGAGCGAAATAAACTTTAGCCATATTATAATGGATGGATGGGTACATTCGATTCATAGTTAATACTCTTTCAAATTGTTTAATCGCTTCGTCATATTTTTGAATATCGATATACAATTGACCAGCTTCAAATAATGGTTCTGCATCCGAAGGGTCGATGCCATAAGCATCTAAAAAAAAATTCAATGCCGTTGTTTTTTGTCCTCTAGCTTTAAGAGCTTTGCCTGTAATCATATAAGCTTCTTTTGATTTATTATTATACTCAATTGCTTCTCGAGCCATGCGTTCAGCTTCATTGTATTTTTGATCTTCAAAATATATTTGGGCTAATGTTGATCTGTAAGCTGCTTCAAGGGGATAACTTGCAATTCGATTCATTAAGTACTCTTGCGAAGCAAAAATCCCTTGAATTTTATATAAAATTTTTCCATACATAGTATGTACTTCTACATTCCTAGAATCGTTTTCACTGGCACGAACGATGAATTGAAATGCATCCTGAAATTGATTCTGTCGATAAAGTGCTTGGGCCATAATGATCAAAGTCTGTGTGTCAGCATCATAAATTTTTAAGGCCATCTTTGCATATTCAATAGCTAATTGGGGGTTATCTTTTTTTAGTTCCAATTGTGCGAGTCCACGATAGACTTCATAACTTCTTGGAGACATTTTTCTAGCTTTTAATAAGACCTGCATTGAAGAGTCAAAGTCATATCTAGACATGTAAAACGTAGCCGCTGTGACATAAGCTTCTGTTAAGGTTGGATCTGCTTGGATAGCTCTTTCAATCCATTCAATGGCGTCTGTAGCAAAGCTTAACTCCCACATACACTGCGCCGTTTTCAGAGCAGCGTAACCATTTTTATTATCCAATTTGTAAGCTTCTTTAAAAAATGGCTGAGCCGTGCCACAACCGCTTTCTTGTAAATTTTGTTCACCTTCAATCAGAAGCTGTTGTGACAATACAGTTTTCTTTCCTACTTTCTTATTTCCACCTAATTCAATAGCTAAGTTTTTAGCCACTGAATTTCCTGGATTGTAATTATAAGCAGCAATCGCATAGTTTAAGGCATCCGAACGTCGGCGTTCAAACAAAGCAATCTCTGCAAGAGCCACATAGGCCTCTGATAATTTTTTTTTATTAGGTTTGTCATTGTCCAATAAAGCCAAAGCTTTTTGTAAGGTTGCTTTTGCGAGTTTATTTTTTTTTTGTATTCGGAATTCCATGATCCCTTTTAACAAATAGGCATCAAGGTAATCAGAATTTATCATTAAAGCTCTGAGTGCAGATTTATAAGCCAAATTGGCTTTGTTTAATTTTAAATTGGCATCTGCTAGTGCTACCCACATGACGGCATTCTCGTTATTGACTTTACCAGTAGAAAGCTTTCGACTTCTTGAAATCGCAGCTGACAGATAACTTTCCGAAGCTACAAATTCTTTTTTAAAATATTTCAGTAGTCCATTAAAATAACTAAAAATTACAGAAGTTGAACCTTGCTCGCTATCCAAGACATCATCGACAATTTTTTGAGCTTCATCATATTTGCCACGCACCGAGAGATCGACGAATCGACAAACCCTGCCTTTTTCGCTAAATCTATCAATCTCTAAAGCTTTTTTGGTAATTATAGATATGGCAAAAAGATCCTTAGAAGTTTTTTGCGTGAACTCCCATAAGTGATAATTTGTAAAACATAACATCGAAAGGGCATCTATATTTTGCGAATAACTTTCTAAAATTTTTATTAATTCATTATGAGCCTCTCGAAAATTCTTAAAACTCCCTTTTTTAATTTTACTTAATGCTAGGTTATAAGATTTTTGTTCAAGTTCTTTAGCCATAGGATTCTTGTCAAATCTTGGGGCTTGAAGTTTAAAAGCATCACCTTTGATATTGTTTTCCTCTTCGGGCCAAAAAAATAAGCCAGCTCCTGTTAGACAAACTATCAATAACAATAAAGTAAGTTCGCGACTTCTTTTCTCGACAAATGTTTGAGGTTTATGTCTTCTAAGATCTAATACTTCATTTTGAGAATAAATTTGGTGGGGCTGTTTGGAAGTTGCTTGTGGCAGATTTTTTTTAAGTGGCTCCGGATGTTTTTTTATTTCAGTTTTTGATTCAAGAACTTTCCCAGAGATATTTATAAGCTCCGTCTTATCGTCATCTTGATCTTTTTTAGTATTCGGTTTTGTCTGTTTTGTTTTATCAAGTTTTAAAGTTGCAGATAGAGCTTCTGTCTCGTCAGGTTCAAAGGGCTCGACTTTAGTACTTTCAATTTTAAACTTTGCATCTTTTGTTGGGGCTTTGGTTGAAGTTTTAGATATCGAGGCCAACATTTCATCAAAAAAAATTTGATTTTTTGTTACTGCAATCCATTTGCCTTCGGGGTAACTGGCTAAATAATCATCTTCCGAGATCAAACCTTGATGAATTCGACGTATAACTTCCGCTGTATCAAAAGGACCAGATACCTGATCTAAAAAATCTTTTATGATCCATTTTTGTGACATAAGATACTGGTTCCAAAAGGGAATTTGTACCAATTTGGAACCATAACATATAAACCACTGAAATAAATACGCATTTCAAGTTTTACTAAAAAGTCAGTTCCAAGTTTGTACTTTTATTATCTTTTTATTTTAGTTCATTGAGCACGAAATAGAAACAATTAGCTTTTAAGTCTAGATATTTTTGGCACAACACTTGCCTTATGTTTATTGAGGACTTGATAAAATGATTAAAAATTATTGGAAACAACTCTTAATCACTCTTTACATTGCAATCGTTCTTATTTTATCTGCAACTGCAAAAGCTGATTCAAATAGTTTTATCACATTAAATGGTTCTTCTACCGGAAGTCAGCTTCGTCCCCCCAGCTTAACTACAAAGATTAATTTTTTAATTAAAGATTTTTATATGTTTGTGACAGGTGTTAAAATTCAAAGTTAGCCCCTCTTTCTTTGTTTCCCCTAAACCCACTTGCCACTGCCCCTGACTTGCCCCTCAAGTCAGGGGCGTTTTTTTATATATCCTTTTCTCTAGTTACATCAGCACCTAAATGTCTTAATTTTGACTCTAGATTTTCATACCCTCGATCCAAGTGATAGATTCTTTTAACTCGCGTTGTTCCTTCAGCATTAAGCCCTGCCAAAATCAATGAAGCGCTGGCCCTTAAATCTGTTGCCATCACTGTGGCTGCTTGAAAAAGAGCTGATTCACCCTGAACACTGGCTAGTCTAGAATTTATCGTTATTTTTGCCCCCATCCTTAAAAGTTCGGGAACATGCATAAATCTATTTTCAAATATAGTCTCTTGGATCAAGCTGGTTCCATCGGCCACGCACATTAAGGTCATAAACTGTGCTTGAAGATCCGTAGGAAAACCAGGAAACGGGGCCGTTGTAATACTAACTGGTTTTAATTTTTGCAGTTGCGTAGCATCCGCTTCAATCCAATCTGAACCTTTCATAATTTTAATTCCAGATTCTTCAAGTTTATCTAAAAAAGCTTCAAGATGCGTTGGATTGCAATTTTTTACTTTGACTCTCCCAAGCGTTAAACCTGCTGCAATTAATAAAGTTCCTACTTCAATACGATCTGCAATTATCCTATGATTTGTAGGCTTCAATTCATCAACACCTTGAACAAAAATTTTACTTGTACCTGCCCCTTCAATTTTTGCACCCATGCCCTTTAAGCAATTAGCTAGATCTAAAATTTCAGGTTCTCGTGCTGCATTTTCAATAACAGTTTCGCCTTTCGCCAATGTCGCAGCCATCAAAATATTTTCTGTTCCTCCAACAGTAGGAATATCAAAAATAACTCGATCTCCAATAAGTCTTTGGGCTTTGGCAAATACATACCCCTCTTCAAGTTTTATTTCGGCCCCTAATTTTTTCAGAGCTTCAAGATGAAAATTAATGGGACGTGCGCCAATAGCACAACCCCCAGGAAGACTCACTTTAGCGGAACCCTCTTTGGCGACTAAGGGGCCTAAACATAAAATACTTGCGCGCATTTTACGAACAAGATCATAAGGTGCTTCGGTTGCAATAATTTTAGGTCGTAGTATTACACATTTGTTATCCTGAAATTGAATTTTACATCCCAGAGTTGCAAGCAAATTATTCGTCGAATGAATATCAGCTAAATCAGGAATATTTTCTAAAATATTTTCACCTTCAGCAAGTAGTGTCGCAAATAAGATAGGTAATGCAGAATTTTTTGCACCACTTGCAGCAACTTCACCATTTAATCTTCTTCGACCATTCACTGCAATTCTGTCCACAAAACTCCTTAGTTTAATCCTCAGCCGGCGGCTATGAAGGATAAATTTTCCAAAATCTAGGCTTCTCGTATTGATCTTTAATAATCTCTGATTTAATTGTCATCAAGTTCGCATAGGATTGCAAAGCGTTTTGCTGGTCATGTCCGAATTCAAAAATACCAAAACTGTTAGTTACTTTTAAATACTTTAAGGCCTTATTTGACCAATTCTTAAGAAAAGACAATCCCTGCTCTTCGGCGAAAAGAGCCATGGATGGTTCGTACATTAATACTGAGTTTTCTACTGTTAAATCATCTTCACCTATATAGGGTGGATTTGAAATAAAGATATCTAATTTTTGTTCAAAGTCAGAATTATAGTTTTCATAATCTTCAAAATTTTCAAAAATCATATATCTTCTTGGATCAATTCTATGATTCTTAAGATTTAAATTTAACACCTCAATGGCGAGCTTAGACTTTTCAATAAAAATGCATGTAGAGTCGGGTTTTAAAACTAAAAAACTAATACCAATACATCCAGATCCTGCTCCCGCATCTAATATTTTCATCATTTTGGATGTAGACATTTTCAAACAGAGATCGACCATATACTCAGTTTCAGGCCTAGGAATTAAGACTCTAGAGTCGACAAAAAAATTTAGTCCCATAAACTCTTGGGAGTTTAGGATATAAGCTAAAGGAACTCCCTTCTCTAATTCTTTGATTCTGACTTCTAAAGTTTGAATTTGTTCTTCTGTCAAAGATGTTGGAAGAGAATGTAAATTTAATTTAGAAATTTTTAAGGTTTCTAAAATTAAAAATTCAAGATCTAATTTAAGTTCTGAATCTACAAAACTAAGCTTGGATTTTAGGAATTCTTTGAGGCGCATATAACTTTATGTTTTAGGATTGTGCTTTTTTTAAAGCTTCAGCTTGATAATGGGTGACTAAAGGTTCAATCACAAGATCTACATGACCCGACATAATTTCATCTATCCTATGAAGTGTTAAACCTATCCTATGATCTGTGACCCTAGTCTGTGGAAAATTGTAAGTTCGAATACGTTCTGATCGATCACCAGTTCCAATTTGACTCAGTCTTTGATCTGAGGCTTCTTTGATCGCTTTTTCTTCTTCAGAAGCTTTTAACCTAGCTGCTAAAACTTTAAAGGCTTTTTCTTTATTTTTAATTTGTGACCTGCCGTCCTGACAAGTTACAACAAGACCGGTTGGAATGTGAGTCAATCTAACAGCTGAATCCGTGGTATTTACGTGCTGACCTCCCGCTCCACTCGATCTATAGACATCTACTTTTACATCTTTGGCGTGAACATGAACATCCACTTCATCGGCTTCTGCAATGACAGCGACTGTTACAGTCGATGTGTGAACTCGACCTTGAGTCTCGGTCTTTGGGACTCGCTGAACACGATGAACACCGCTCTCATATTTTAAAAGACTATACACTTTGTGGCCTGAAATATTGGCGATAATTTCTTTAGCTCCGCCCGCGTTGCCATCTACATAAGACATTAAATCGACAACCCATGATTTACCTTGAGCGTAATATTTATAGGCTTCAAACAGCTCTTCCGCAAAAAGACTGGCTTCATCACCACCCGCACCGGCACGGATCTCTAAGATAACATCTCGATCATCATTTGGATCTTTTGGAAGCAAAAATAATTTAAGTTCAGTTTCTAAAGTTTCTTGTTCGGTTTCAAGACTAGCTATTTCTTGTTTAGCCATATCACGCATGTCTTCGTCATCTTCATCATTTAAAATGCCACGATTTTCATGAAGTTGACTGACAACTTGTTTATACCTTCGATACGCCTTAACCAAATCCTCTAATTCAGAGAACTCTTTCATCAGTTTTTGATACTCTTTCTGTTGCGAAACAATATCTGGTCTTTGAAGATCACGCTCTACTTTTTCAAAACGTTGTTCAACTGTGTCTAATTTATCAAACATTTGGAGCACCACTTGGGTCATAAAAAAAAGGACTTACAAAAGTCCTTTTTTAAACTTATTAACTTTGAAACTTTTAAGCAACGAAAAATAGATCTTTTGATTGAACAGGACCTGTGGTCTTTAAATTCAATTGAACCTTAAGACTACTTGCTAAACTTAGCGTATCTTTTATTAAATCTATCGATACGACCTTCTGTATCTAGGACTTTTTGAGTTCCAGTATAGAATGGGTGCGAAGCACTTGAAATCTCAGTCTTAAATAAAGGATACTCTTTGCCATCATCCCACTGGATAGTATCTTTCGTGTTCACTGTTGAATAAGTCAAAAATGAAGTGTCAGAGGAAATATCTTTAAAAACAACTTTTCTGAAATTAGGGTGAATGTCTTTTTTCATAATAAAAAACTCCTAAAAGGGGTAACGAAGGCCAATTTATAGGCCTTGGTCTAATAAAATGCAAGGGATATGTTGGGATTAAGTGGGAACCAAACTACCATAACTCAAGGGTTATAAGCCCCCTAGTGTTACGACAGTTTAAATTTTTCATCCTTTATTGCGCCTTCGACGTATTACAATACGACTTCAGGCTTATTTAGGCGAAAAATTTAAACTGTTGCGACAATAAATATAAACCAAACTATTGACTCATTTGCGATAAAAAACTGTCATTCGTTTTAGCAGATTCTAGTTTACCCAGTAAAAACTCCATACTATCCACAGGATTCATGGGGGATAAAACCTTTCTTAGAATCCAAAGTCTGTTCATATCTGTCTTTTGAGTCAGTAGATCTTCTTTTCGGGTTCCAGATTTATTGATGTCCATACATGGGAAGATACGCTTTTCCATAAGTTTTCGATCCAGAAGAATTTCCGCATTACCAGTACCTTTAAACTCTTCAAAAATAACTTCATCCATTCTTGAACCCGTATCAATCAGAGCTGTAGCAATGATTGTTAAACTTCCACCTTCTTCGATATTACGAGCAGCTCCGAAAAAACGTTTAGGTCTATGAAGAGCATTGGAATCAACACCCCCAGAAAGAATTTTTCCTGATGGTGGAACAACAGTATTATAGGCTCTTGCTAAGCGCGTGATTGAATCCAAAAGAATAACAACATCATGTTTGTGTTCAACTAATCTTTTGGCTTTTTCAATAACCATTTCAGCAACTTGAACGTGACGAGTCGGTGGTTCATCAAACGTTGAGCTTACAACCTCACCTTTAACATTTCTAGACATATCAGTAACTTCTTCAGGTCTCTCATCAATTAAAAGAACTATTAGTTTAACTTCAGGGTGATTGATTGAAATTGCGTTAGCAATATTTTGTAATAATACCGTTTTTCCAGTTCTAGGTGGAGCAACAATCAAAGCTCTTTGGCCCTTACCTAGGGGAGCCATAAGATCAACAACTCTGGTCGTATACTCTGATGGATCATGTTCTAATTTAAGTTTTTTATCCGGATAAAGAGGAGTTAAATTATCAAAAAGAATTTTATCTTTAGCATGCTGTGGCGGTTCGTGATTGAGTTCATCGACTTTTAATAACGCAAAATATCTTTCGCCTTCTTTAGGTGGTCTTACCGTGCCAGTGACAGTGTCACCAGTTCTTAAACCAAATCTTCGAATCTGAGAGGGGCTGACATAAATGTCATCAGGGCCTGGTAAGTAATTGTAATCAGGGGATCTTAAAAAACCATAACCATCAGGAAGTATTTCTAAAACACCATCACCATAAATATCGCCCAGCAAAGCAGCTCGTCGTAAAATTTCGAAAACTAGCTCTTGTCGTCTTAAACCAGCTGCATTTTCGATCTTTAACATTGTACCTAAAGTTGTAAGATCATTGATTTTTTTTTGTTTTAGATGTTTTGAGCTTAATTCTTTCTTCTGCTCTTCTGTCAGATCAATATTGGATAAATCGATATCCTCTAGTTTAACCAGTTCCATTTCAGTCGCTGGATAATATCCCGATGAACCGCCGCCCATTTCATCATTATTTTTGCGTTTACGGTTATTGTTGTTGTGATTGTTATGATTGTTTCTATTACTATTGTTGTTATTATTGGAATAATTTGGCCGACGATTGTTATTATTATTGTTGTTATTGTTAGAAAACGACTTTTTATGGTTGTTGTTACTGCTATTATTGTTATTAGGTCTTCGTTCAAACCTTTGATTGTTTGCAGGCTCTTCTTTAGTACCCTCAGCGGCCGTTTGATTTTCACCTGACGTTTCCACTTTAGGCTGAGGACTAACATTTTCCTGATTGGATGTTCTTGGAGTTGGCTCTAAAGCTTCAGGAGTAGGCTTTGTATCAGACATTGCTTTTACAGATTCTACTTCAGGGGCTGGAGTCTTAGGAGCCTCTTGCACCGAGGCCTCCAGCTTTAGGCTCTCTTGGTTTTCGCTTACGTCTTGTGTTTTGGTACTTTTAGAACTGGCTTTTGCTTTTGTCTTTTTTTTAACATCAACAACTTTTGTTGGCATACTATCCTTCGAATTATAGATTTTAGGTTTAGATTTTAGGAATTATTTTTTGAAAAATTTCGGTAAATTGCTATTAAATTTATCGTGAAGTTTTTCGGAATACTTAAAATTATCAATTTCTCTATCATTGTCAATACCTTAGGATAGCTTTGAACTGCAAACATTTAAAGTTAACCCGACCTAAGTAGATAAGTTACTAGAATATCAACATTTTTTTGCAATCAAGCTCAAAAGCCCACCCATTGTGCCGACAAGATGATCAGCAAGTGAGGTTTTTATGTCAAATCAATCCAACTCAGGAACACCAGCGCCAAGATTTCCTGTGGAACTAGATGTTGAATTTCGAAAAAGTTATGGCCGCGATCCATTTGGTGGCACTTTAAAAAACATCAGCATTACTGGCGCCTTTTTAGAAAATTCTCATCCTGACATTGAAGTTGGTGATAAAATTCTTATTTCCCTTAACGTCAGCGGCAGAGAGAGAACTTTAAATGCGGCTATTGTTTGGAAAAACCAACGAGGTTGTGGCTTAAAATTTTCTCCCTTCAACAATAAAGACATGCAAATCGTAGATGATTTAATTTATTTCCTAGAGTCAAAACGCGAAAAAAGAAAAGATGTTCTAGAAAATATCTTTAAAAAAGTTTCTTAGCTAGATATCAATATGTGTTTTTGTCTGTTCATCTATTTGCGTTGAACCTGTAAAATCAAACTCTTGAACTTGGGTGGCTTGCGCGAGCATTCGACGTCGACGAGCTATCATTAAAATTCCGATGATTAAGACCAAACCGCCTAGACCCATACCAACAGTTTCAAGCATTTTTTGGTCCATCCCAAAGTATAATTTGTTTAGGCCTCCAGCTTCTTGAGGTTGATTGTTTACATTGTCAGGTATCCCATTGATTCCGTCTTGAGTCCCAGATTGAGCGGGTTGTTCATTAAATCCTTCATCAAAGTTAGGCTCCTGAGGTGCTGGATTTTCAGCTGCAACTGGGTCATCAAAGCCTGAATCTAAATCAGTATTTCCATTTGCAGCTCCTGTGTTCGCAGCAGGGGTTTCTGTCCCAGGATCAATGGTATCCATATCATTAACTTGAGGTTGTTCTTCTAAATTTGGAAGTTCGTTGGTTGCAACATCGGTAGTTTCATTGAAATTTGTATTAATAGGTTCATCAATATCACCAAGATTAGCCTCTTCATTACTTGTAGGCTGACCAATTTCTGGCATATCTTGCACCATAGATTGAACATTGTTTTTTGCAAAATATTTTATTCTATAAGGTCTTTCTAAAATATCTTTGGAGACAACTTCCATATTAGTGGCCCAAATCTCCATCCAACTTCTTGGATGACCTAAAAGCTGAGTCGCAATTGTGCGAATATTTTCACCTTCGTTAGCTTGCCTATACTGCGGAACACGACCTATATCATCATAATAAAATAATAGTTTACTTTCATCATTCGGCCTATTCGGAGAGTTATAATAAACCTTTTCGCCAACTTTTAATCTCTTAGAATTCAAAAAAGGATTTAATTTAGCTAAGTTTGTAACACTGCCTTTACCGTAAATTTTTTCTCCGATAGATTTGAAAGTTTCGCCTTCGCGAACAATATACAAAGCATTTAGTAAAATATCATTTTGACGAAAGGGCTCTTCCCTCATCTTTTTAACTGGTATCCAAGATTGCACTTTACGAGTAATAGTCTCAACGATCTGATCGGGCGTATCAAACTGTTGATCCGAAATGACTTGCTTTGCTGTGCGAGTATCAACTGAGTTCTCTGCCTGCAAAAAGTCAGATTTAGGTGGGGGTATATTCGTACTTTCTTTTGGTTTTGGACCTGGACCAAAATCTTTATCGATATCAGTTACAGTAGTGCCTACATCTTCAAAAGAGTCTTGGGAAATATCCTGAAGATTTACATCCGTATCTAAAGTTGTATCAATATTTGGAGTTGAATCCGCAACTTGAGCTTCAAAATTTGAATCAGTTTCGTCAAAGGCTTCTTCAAAATCTAAATCGGGTTCAGACGTCTTATCTGCAACAACGGGAGTTTCTTCAATATCCCCGAACGGGTCACTGCCCAGCATCGAATCAACTTTGTCTCCACTAGACTTTACGTCTGTAGACTCTTCAAATTCAGAAAAAATATCATCTTCAGTCATCGTTGGCTGTTTAGCAATATCAGCAGCCTTCGATGGTTTCTTCAATTTAACATCTTCATTTTTGGCAACTTTATCACTGGTTACAAACTCGTCGAATTCATCAAACTCAGAAGAACCTTGATTGCCCGCTAAATCTGTTTCGAAATCGTCTTCTTTATCAAAACCTTCGCCTTCAAAATCCTGAACATCTAAATCTGAAACCAGATTATTACTTTTAGACTTTAGGTTAGTATCATCTAGACCTTCGATATCAACAGAGACACCACTTTCTTTTAAAATCTCTTCGTCCTTAAAAAAATCATTTTCACTAAACTCACCGGTTTTTTCAATATCTTCAATTTCCGAAATACTTAAATCATCTTGGCCTACGTTTGTATTTGACGAGCAAGCTGCAAAACCTAAAAGCAATAAAATTAATAAATGGTTTTTAAAAAGCTTAATCATGATGTCTCCACTTATATCTAGAAGATATGTCTCTTTTTAGTACATCATAGAATAAGTGGACATAAAACAATTTTTTATTGACCAGCCCTTGATCAAGGGATTTAAGACAAATTATTTTGTTTTAACTTTTAAAAATTTCTCTTCATTCAAACCTATTATTTTTGAACCAACACCAATTTTATGAACAAGAAACCAACCTTGTGGAACCTCTAATACATACTTTGCAGGTTTGATACTTGCAGCTCTGTCATACTTTTTTTGAATTAAAGTTTTCACTGGATTCATATCTGATATTTGAAATATAGTTTTTTTTTCGTCAATAAACGCTATAGATAGTGGAATTAGCGTGTTTTTCATCCAAAATTGTCTAGGTTGTTCATTTGGAAAAATAAAAAGCATTCCATAACCAGGGGCTAATGACTTTCGATACATTAAGCCTTGCTCCTGTTCGTCAAAACTTAAAGCTAATTCAACTATAAGTTTAACAGCTGATAACTTAGAATTTTTTTTGGTATTCTTTAAGCGAAAGGTATTAATTGATCCTGTTTTTTTAATTGGTTCATAATGTGGAAGTATTTCTATAGTAGTTTTTTGCAACTCTAATGCAAAAGCAACTTCATTTAACCATAACGTCAAGACCACACATAAAACGCGCAAGACCATGTCGAATTCCTTGTGTTGATACTTTAAATCCAGCTTTAGGATTAAAAAACTTTAAAGCTTCATCCAATATTAATACACCAGTTGGCAATACATCGGCTCTTTTTGTTTCAATATAAGGATGCAATTTAAGACGTTGGTCTAATTTTAAATACCCATAATTCTGAACAATAGAAGCTAACATATCAGAATCAAGAATCATTTTATCAATTTTTAATGGATCAAACCCACCACAGATAATTGATGCAGCTGCAGTTGGTGTCCCAGAAACAGCCAAAAAAACTTCTAAGTTTGTATTTTTAAAGTTATTTAGTTTTTCGCTTTTATTAAATTCATTTTTTAAGGACTCTCGGATTGCAACTTCGGAAGTCTTAAAATCTAAATTTTTAATATACCTTTCTGTGAACCTTACAACACCAACATCTAAACTTATTCTATCCTTCATTGCTCCGTCTTGAACAAGAACAAATTCCGTAGAACCACCACCGATATCAATAATTAAACCGTCTTGAAATTTAAAATTGTCTTTAACACCATTAAAGGTCAGACTGGCTTCATCATCACCAGTTATTATTCGAACTGGTATCCTATACTTTAAAGCAAGATCTAAAAAAACTTTTTGATTTTTAGCATCCCGAGCTGCACTAGTGGCTACGGCCTGAACTTCAAACACATCATGTTTTATGAAAAGTTTTTGAAAGGCTTTAAAAGCTTCTTCGGATCTAAGTAAAGCCTGTTCAGATAAAGTTTTAGTTTGATCAACTCCTTCAGATAAGCGAGTTAAAATAATCTGATCATCTAAAGTATGGAGTACCCCATTCTTAAATTCAAACACGTAACAAATGAACGAGTTTGAACCTAAATCAATGGCGGCACCTTTCATGTTATTGACCATCCAATATTTTTTTTAAAACTTCGTTAACCATGTCTGGATTAGCTTGTCCTTTAGACTCTTTCATAACTTGTCCTACAAAGAAGCCAAATAGTTTATTTTTCCCTGATCTATACTGTTCAACTTGACCCGGGTTCGCAGCCACTACGTCTTGAACAATTTTCTCGACGGCTGATGGATCTGTGATCTGTGACATACCTTGTTCAGAAATAATCTGCTTTGGCGATTTTGATGACTTCCACATTTCAGCAAAAACATTCTTACCCATTTTTCCAGAAATACTTTCATCTTCAATGGCAGAAACAAGTTCAGCCAAATGAGAAGCAGATATCGGATTTTTTTCAAATTCTAAGCGAGCTTCGTTTAAATTTTTAAGCAGCTCACCCATGATCCAATTTGAAGCCGTTTTAGGCGCTTTACATATAGCAACCACGGCCTCAAAATAATCTGCCATTTTTTTATCTTGGGTTAAAACTAAAGCATCATATTCTGGAAGACCCAGATCTGTCTGAAATCTTTTGGCTTTTTCTTGAGGCAATTCAGGTAGACTATTTTTTATACTTTGAATCCAGCTCTCTTCAATTTTTACTGGTAACAGATCTGGATCTTGAAAATATCTATAATCTTTAGCTTCTTCTTTGCCTCGCATCGAAAAAGTTTTGTTCTTTGCTGAATCATAAAGTCGTGTTTCTTGAAAGATACTTCCGCCGTCTTCATAGGTGTCTATTTGTCTTAAAATTTCATATTCAACCGCTTTTTCAATAAATCGAAATGAATTGATATTTTTGATCTCAACTCGAGTTCGATATTCAGTTTCTGTGTCTTTCATAACACTGACATTGCAATCACAACGAAGAGAACCTTCTTCCAAATTCCCATCACAAACTTCAAGATATTGTAAAATCCCGCGAATTGTTCTGGTGTATTCAGCCGCTTCAGCGGGTAAAGTCATATCAGGACCTGAAACAATTTCCAGTAGTGGAACACTACTTCGGTTATAATTAATTAAGCTTTGTGCACCGTCATGAATCGATTTGCCAGCGTCTTCTTCCATATGGGCGCGTTGTATGTGCACCTTTTTTTTAACACCATCGACAAAAAATTCAATTTCACCATCATAACAAATAGGTAGGTCATACTGTGAGATCTGATAGCCTTTTGCTAAATCAGGATAAAAATAATGTTTTCGTGCAAACACTGAATTGTCGCGAATTTTACAACCTAAAGCTAACCCCGCACGAATGGAGTACTCTACAGCTTTTTTATTAATGACAGGTAAGGCCCCAGGCATCCCAAGACTGACCGGCGAGACATTTACATTATCCATCGAACCAAATTGCGTGGAATCTTTGGAAAACATTTTAGATTGAGTCGCAAGTTGGGCATGGATTTCAAGACCAATAACAGCTTTCCAACCTTTTGGTGTGCTAAATGCCATTTGGGATCTCCTTATGAAAGGCAAATTTATCTTCAAGGGTTTGACCCACATTAAATAAAGTCTGTTCATCAAAAGGCTTACCAGTTAGTTGAATACCAATTGGAAGCCCCAAATCATTTTTGGTTACAGGAACTGTTAAACCTGGAAGTCCACAAAGATTTGTTGCTGTGGTGAAAAAATCATTAAGAAACATTTTTAATGGATCATTTACTTTCTCACCAATTTTAAAGGCACATGTTGAAGCTACTGGGGAAAGTAGAACATCACATTTACTAAAAGCTTCCAAATACTGCTGTTGCAAAAGTCTTCGTACTTGGCAGGCTTTTGTGTAGTAAGCATCAAAATATCCTGACGATAAAGAAAAGGTTCCAAGTAAGATCCTTCGTTTAACTTCATCACCAAAGCCTTCCCCACGGGATCTAGCATAGAAATCATCTATGCTTTCTGCTGGTAAAGCTTCAAAATCTGACCTCTGGCCATATCTGATGCCATCATATCTAGAAAGATTGCTGGAAGCTTCGCTTGTAGCAACCAAGTAATAAACAGGTATAGCGTGTTCCGATAATGTAATATCCACTTCAATAAATTCAACACCTTGTTGTTTTAAATGGTCTTGAGCCAAAGACCACGCTTTTTGAATTTCTGGTTCAAGGGGTTTTTCAATGTACTGTTTAACTAAACCTACCTTTAACCCTTTTAACTGGGTTGAGATATTTTCTGACCATCGAGGCACGTCTTTGTAAGCTGATGTACTATCTGCAGCATCGTATCCCGACATAAACTCAAGAGCTAAAGCTGCGTCTTTAACTTTTAATGTCATTGGTCCAGCTTGATCAAGACTGGAGGCAAAAGAGACAATTCCAAATCGGCTGATACGACCATAGGTTGGTTTAATGCCAGTTATTCCACAAAAATGGGCCGGTTGACGAATGGAACCACCGGTATCAGTTCCTAAAGCCAGAGGAGTTAAACGTGCTGCTACAGCGGAAGCCGAACCTCCACTTGAGCCCCCTGGAACATAATCTGTATTCCAGGGATTTTTGGATGGACCAAAAGCAGAAGTTTCATTGCTTGATCCCATAGCAAATTCATCTTGGTTCGTTTTACCAAGCAGCACCATGCCCTGTTTTTCAAGTTTTTGAATAACAGTTGCAGAGTAAGGCGGCACAAAATTAGAAAGTATCTTTGATGCCGCAGTAGTTCTTATGCCTTTGGTGCAAAACATATCTTTGGCGGCATAAGGAACGCCTTCTAAGGCTCCAAGGACTCCGCCTTTTGAGCGCTTTTGGTCGGCTTGCTTGGCTAAGTCTAAAGCTTGATCATTAATTGTTAAAAATGAATTTAACTTAGGATCAACCTGTTCAATTCGTTTTAAATAAAATCGAGTGAGTTCTTCCGAAGATATTTCTTTGGTTTGCAATTTTTTCGACAACTCGTATAGACCAAGAGTTTCTAAACTCATGAGTCACCCCCTACGACAGGTGGCACAACAAATAAACGATCTTTTTTATAGTCAGAAGATTTTATAACTTCGTCAGCAAAAACTTTAAAGTCTTGAACTTCATCCTCACGTAAGTTTTGAAAGGTTTCGAAGGGGGTTACAAGAGGTAAAACACCTTCTGTGTTTATAGCTTGCAGTCTAGAAAAGTACTCTAAGATCTTTTCGAACTGAGCTTCAAAATCTTGCATTTGATTAGCGTCCATTTTTAAACGCGCAAGTTTGGCAATACTATCGACATTGATTTTCATAATTTACCTCTTGTAAAAGCTGCTTAAGTTCTATCTGTTTTTACTTAAAAGTCCATATTTTACTGAGCTCAAGAGCAAGACTTTTCCCATATTTAAGTTATATTATAAGCTCTATGGCTTCGACAAAAAAACCTTCGACACTTTTGTATCTTCAAGAATTACGGCAAAAAATTGCTCATCATAATTATCTATATCATGTTTTAGACAGTCCCGAGATATCGGATTATCAATTTGATCAACTATTTAGTGAACTTCAGCAGCTAGAGTCCACGCACCCCGAATTCGTAACCGAGGATTCCCCTACCCAACGAGTAGGTGGACAGCCTTTGGATTTTTTTGAAAAAAAAGCTCACCGAGATCCGATGCTGTCTTTGCAAAACACTTACAATTCTGAAGAAATTTTACAGTTCCATGATCGCATCCAAAACTTTTTAAAAGGCCAAGGCGAAAACTTCACTTATTTTTGTGAACCTAAATTTGATGGTCTGGCCGTGGAATTGATCTATGAACACGGATGGCTCAAAGCTGCCATTACTCGAGGTGATGGGATTACTGGCGAAGATATTTTGTCGAATATTAAAACCATCACTTCCATTCCACTCAAGCTAGAACACGACACCATAACCCCCCCTGAACTTTTAGAAGTTCGAGGCGAAGTTGTGATTTTTAAAAATGATTTTTTAAAATTAAATGAAACTATTGAAGCTCAAGGCAAAGCGGCCTTTGCCAATCCCAGAAATGCGGCCGCCGGTTCCTTAAGACAGCTCGATCCGAAAGTAGCAGCCACTCGACCACTAAAATTCTTAGCTTATGCACCTGGGGTGATCGAGGGTCTTAAAATAAATTCTCAAATCGAATTTTTTGAGATTATCAGAAAATTTAAAATACCTAATGCCATGGATTTAACGCATCACAAAAAAATGACATTCCCCATCTATAAAATAGCTAAGACGATTGCCGATGCCGTGCAATTTTATGAAAGCTTAGAAAAGGTCCGACAAAATTTACCTTTTGAAATTGATGGTGCCGTTATTAAAGTGAATGAATTTAGTGTGCAAGATATTTTAGGCAAAGTCGCTCGCAGCCCACGTTGGGCCACAGCTGGTAAATTTAAACCTGAACAAGCAGAAACCCAAATTGAAAAAATTGAAGTTCAAGTTGGTCGTACCGGAGTTTTAACTCCGGTGGCGATTATGACTCCCGTAAAAGTAGGTGGCGTGACAGTGTCCCATGCCACTTTACATAACCAAGATGAGATTGATCGCAAAGATATTAGAGTGGGCGACTATGTGATCATTCAGCGAGCCGGCGATGTCATTCCTGAAGTCGTTGAAGTTATCTTGAATAAAAGAGACAAAAAATCTGCTCCATATAAGATTTCCTACAAGTGCCCTTCCTGTGAACAGATGGGTGAGAGGATTGAGGACGAAGTTGCCATTCGCTGCGTGAACCCTTTATGTCCTTCGATTTTAATTGAAAGCCTAAAACACTTTGTTTCTCGAAAGGCTATGAACATTGATAAATTAGGTGAAAAAATAATTGAACGCCTTGTGCAAGAAGGCTTGGTTGAATCATTTTCCGATATTTACAAACTAAAAAAAGAAGATTTACTTAAGCTGGAGCGCTTTGGTGAAAAATCTGTCGATAACTTAATAGCATCGATTGATGCAAGCAGGACCCCAGATTTTGCAAAATTCATTTATTCCTTAGGAATTCGTTTTGTGGGTGAACAGACCGCAAAGGCTCTAGCTAAAAAGTTTAAAAATCTTGATGCCTTCTTAACCACTGATTTAGATACTTTGCTTGAAATCGATGATGTGGGGCCCAAAGTCGCTGCAAGTATTTTAAAAAACTTAAGCTCAAAGAATTTTATTAAAGAAGTTTTAAAATTGACGTCATCTGCTGGTGTGAATATTAAATCCATAAAGAAAAATTTGGGATCTGAAGCCTTTTCGGAAGCTATGATTTTTAGCGAATTAACATTCGTAATAACTGGGACTTTGCCGGTCCCAAGAACAGAAGCCAGTGATTATATCGAGTCTCGTGGCGGTAAAGTTGGGTCTTCCGTATCTAAGAAAACAAGTATTTTATTAACTGGCGAAAATCCAGGTTCAAAGCTTGATAAAGCCATTGAACTAGGAGTTAAAATTTTAAGTTGGGAAGAGTTACTTCAGTTTAAAATCTAGTGTTGCGACAATTTAATTTTTTTATCCAACATAAGCCTAAAGTGGAATTATAAAACTTCAAAGGCGCATTAAAGGATGAAAAAATTAAATTGAAACAACACTAGGAAGACATTTAAAGTACTTCCTAGATCTGCTGCTTATAAATGGTCAATAACGATATCACGAGCCATTACAGTTTTGCGACCATCGGCTTTAGCAGATTCGACACCACGGTGACAAAGTTGTTCAATGGCTTTGCTTAACACTTCAATAGTTTCTGAAGATGTATTGCAACCACTTTTTTCTTTGATATATTTTTTAACTTTACTTGTAACTACTAAAACATCGGCCATAAAAATCCTCCTCATTAATTAATGCTTTCATAATACGTGCGAACAGCACTTATATTCCAGATAAATTTTAAGATATTTAAAATATTATGTAAAAGCCGTCTTTTTGACCTTATTTTAATCAAAAATTTAAGTATTTATTGTCGAACATCAAATTTCTTATCACTGTTTAGTGGACTTAGGTCGCAAAAGCTAAAATTATTACTCCCAAACTTCTAGCGAGGCCACTCGCCCGTCACCAGCTTCATTGGGTTTAATTAAAATATAATTTCGTTTTGTATTCTGAATTTTGCATTCAACATCTTTAAAATTTGGGGACCAAGTCCCAGAATTTAAGTGCTCTACAGGACCAATTATTTCGTGTAAGGGATGATGAGTGTGTCCATAAACAACTCGTTTAACCCCAGTTATAAGACTAGATAAAGTTAACACTTTTTCTCTTGGTTCTTTATACTTTTGAACATCGGAAGTAATAGTTCTTGAATAAAAAATAAAAAAGGGAAGAAACAGCATATAAAAAAATAACACCCAATAGAACGAGATATTATAAAGCTGCCCAATAATAAAAAAAATCTGCACTAAAATTAGAAATCCTATAAGAAATAAAAAAGCTCTATCCAACCAAAGTTCTTTAGCAATAAGAAGCGGCGAACTTGTAGCTGGAGAAACTGCTAACTGCAGCATTTCACGAACCATCCTTGGTTTTGCGTTAGCTTTATAGGCTATCTCTTCAATTTTAGTTTCATAAGTCAGAGGATCATTTAATGGTGGCTTTAATTTATCTGACACCGAGTTGTATAAAATAACTGTCGCACTCCAAAGCCAAGTCAGAATAATTAAAGGCTGTGTTCGAATCATGTATTTCAAGAAAAACATTAAATATTCATAAGCCGACATGATAAAATTGCTTTCAGAATGAGGATTAAAATAGCCCATACCATTAATTAAATATCGAGTGGCTAAATTACCAAATGGTATTCGCACCTGTTGCCTTTCATTTTTAATAATAAATGGACGTACTGGTGTTTCGACCATGCAAAATGGATCATATTGGTTTCCATGTTCAATCAAAGTATCGTTTTCGCTTATATAAAAAAATTCACAAACACGAAATTGATCTTTATTTTTGTCATCAAGAGCCAACGTGTCTTCAATGGCTTTTTGTACTTTGCGAAAATGCAATTCGACATCATGGTTACCAATAATCAGCACAACGTCATGGCCTTTTTGCAAAAAATTCGACAATGCCTGAACAAATTTTGGATGGTCTTCTAAGATTTTTTTTATTTTAAATTCGGATTTATCCTCTTCAGGAAATAAGCCTCTTTTCTTTTCAAGCCATGAGACACGAAACGTTGGGTTTTCGGGAAGCGAAGTTACGCTGTCAAAATCAAAAATATCCCCATTTAATATTAGTTCTAAATTTTGCCCCTTGAAACTTTGTTCAATGTGTAAAAGTAAAGCTTCAAACTCTTGATCAAAAAAGAATTCTGCAGTTTTATATTTCTTCCATGAGGGGCGCTTGGGATTTATAGGTTCGGCTTCACAAAGATGTAAATCACTTAAAATAATTGTAGTTTTTAGTGATTTTGACCAAAGACTCATCTTTTTATTTTACTCCGTTTTTATGAAATACACATTTAATTTAAGTGGAAATCTAAATTTATTAAACCCTAGGTATTTAATATGTTGAAAAAACATCAGATTTCATATCTAAGTCATATCAAGAGGTAAATATGAGCAAAAAAGCATCTTTTGAGACAAAAATGATTCACGGTGAATCTAACTCTTTGGCCTGGGATTTTTCTAAATCTTTGATTCCTCCAATATCTGCTAGCACAACATTTCGTTTAGGTTCTGTAGAAAGGGGCGCTGAAGGATTTTCTAATTTTGGCTCAGAGCAATTTAATTTAGACCCTATCTGGATTTATGATCGACTTGATGAACCCAATACCCTGATGCTGGAAAGACAATTGAGCCATGCTGAAGGCACTGAAACGGCTGTCACTTTTAGCACGGGAATGGGAGCTATTGCTTCAACCTTTTTTGCCATTACTAAGTCCGGGGATGATATTTTAACTCATCAGACCATTTATGGCTGTACATTTAGTTTTATAAAAAACTGGCTTCCTAAGTTTAATGTTCATGGACGCTTTGAAGATTTAACAGTTTTTCACAAAGATATGATTCAACCTAATACAAGAATTATTTATTTTGAAACTGTGTCGAATCCTACTTTAGAAGTCATTGACTTACCAAAAATCAGATCGGTTGTGACTGAGATCAATAAAGCCAGACCTGATGACAGAAAAATTTTAATTATTGTCGATAACACATTTGCAACTCCATGTGGTTGTTTACCTGCTCGACTGGGCGCTGATTTTGTTATTCAAAGTTTAACCAAAAATATCTCTGGTTTCGGAACCGAAATGGGCGGAGCTGTAATGACTTCGAAAGCCTATGAAAGTCTTTTGAAATTAGCCCGAAAAGATTTTGGCGCAGTACTTCATCCTCATGCCGCTTGGGATATCAATACTCATGGGCTTCCTACATTGATGCTTAGGTACCAAAAACAACAAGAGACGGCCTCAAAATTAGCAAATTTTTTGAATCAAAAGAGTAATATTGAATTTGTTAGCTATCCCGGGTTAGATAATTTTAAATATTATAAAACGGCTCAGATGGTCTTAAAAAATGTGAACGAAGAATTTAGCCCTGGTTATATGATAGCTTTTCAACTAAAAAATCCAGAAAAAGATACTATCCCTTTTGTTAATTATCTCGCTAAAAACTCATATTGCATAACACTTGCTGTTAGCTTGGGGCTGACTAAAACTTTAATAGAATTGCCAAATTTTATGACCCATTCCGCATTGGATCAGTCTTCAAAAACAGCCAGTGGTATTTCACCTTTTTTGATTCGGATGAGTATTGGTTTAGAAAATATTGAAGACCTAAAAAATGACATTGACACAGCTTTGGACTCTCTCAAATAATTACTGTCTTATGTTTATAAAAGGACTTCGAATTCTCTACAAAGGCCCATTAGTAGCATCATTTGTAGTTTTATTTTTTATTATTGGAATCTTAAATAAGATTATATTTTGGTTTTCACCCTACCTTCGAAAAAGCTTGGCACAAAGAAATACCCAGTGGACCTCTTGGATCTGCCGACAAATCATAGGGTATCAAGGACAATATCAAATTAAACAAATTCCCCAAGGACATTTAATCATTTGTAATCATTTGTCTTATATGGATGTTCTTGTCATTGCTTCAAAAATTCCAACCCTTTTTGTAACCTCTACCGAAATGCGAGATACTCCCTTTTTAGGTTGGATCACACGAATGGGTGAATGTCTTTATGTAAATCGAAGATCGCATAAAAACCTAAATCAAGAGATCCTGACTATTCAAAATTGGATCAATAAAGGATTTAATGTTTTAATTTTCCCTGAAGCCACAACTAGTAATGGCATAGCGTTAAAACCTTTTAAATCTTCCTTATTACAAATTTCTCAAAATGGGACTATTCCTATCTCTGCCTACTGTTTAAAGTACACTCATTTGGATGATGGGATAATAACTGAACAAACTATGACAGCTACTATCTCTTGGTTCGAAAATGCAAGTTTTCTACCTCATGTATTTAAGCAGTTTATGAATCAAAAAGTTATTTTTTCATTAACAGAAGTAGACTGTTTTTTATCGAATTCCATGCCCGATCGTAAATCCATAGTCCATAGGTTAGAAAAAAAAATCTCCGAAGAATATTATAAATCCGTATTAAACTGAGGCAAATAACACCCTTAGCCTAGACTAAAATCATATTCTTTTAGGGATTAACAAATCTTCTGCAAAAGACCGATAATACGATATAAACTTATTCTATGGATTTTATGAATATTCTGCGAGCTTCAATCTCTATATGTCTTATCTTTTGGATCTCCAATTGTGGTGGTGAAGCTGGCGTAAGCACTGTTTCTATTTCACCCTCAGAGCCCTTTATTCTAAGTGTCGATCGAAAAATACCCATCACCGCTATTGAATTCCTTGTGGTTAAAAAACCAAGTATTACCTTTCAACTTCGAATGGATAACAAAGGCAACGGCGCACCTCTTACAATTGTAGGTTTAACTTTAGATGTGAATGGTCCTAAAGGAAGAAAAATAGTTCCTATAGATCCATCGTCTAATATTTTTTCGTATAATCCATTAACTGCAGATTTAGCACAAATCGTAAGGCCCTTTTTTGCTGAAGTTAAACCATATCAAGCAAGTTTTTGTATGGATAAAATTAGTTACTTAAAAGAAGAGAATATTTCCCGTTCATGCACTGAAATAGGTAATGATACTAGCAAAATAGTTGATTTCGGAGTTTCCGCAGTTGATACCATTGAAAGTGCTGACAATAGATCCTGTTGCCCCACTGGATTAGCGGACTTAACAAATATTGTTATTATTGCTGGTGGTCTTCAAGAATACTCCTCCGAAGAGGTTATTCCTTCAAATCAAAATTATAGTATAAATGCAAGTGTGGTGGGTTTATTTGGAACATTTTTATCACCAGTGGCTAACTATAGCACTCAAGTATTTTTTAATGCCCGCTCATTTTGATTCTTTGGGTTCTAGGTATTTAACACTTAAAATAGAAAGTTCAAAAAGGCCGTACATCGGTACCATCATCATCAACATTGAAAAAGGGTCTGGTGGTGTTAAAATCGCAGAGCCGATCGCAATAAATAAAATAGCGTATCTTCTTGAATCCTTTAAAAATTTAGCATCTACGAATCCTAAAACACCAAGAATAGTTATAATCAGTGGCATTTCAAATGCTAGACCAAATAAAAAAGTTGTTTTAACAAAAAAACCTAAATACTCACCAATGGTTATCATGGCCTGATCTTTACCACTGCCAAAACTGAACAAAAAATCAAACATGAATGGGTAAACAATAAAATATGAAAAACATACACCCATCAAAAATAGTAAAGTTCCAGAAAACACAAACAAAACTGCAAATTTCTTTTCCTCTTTATAAAGCGCTGGAGAGACAAAACGCCAAATTTGATAAAGCCAAAGAGGGCAACTCAAAATTACTCCACCAATTAATGAAACCTTCACATAAGCTATGAAATTTTCAGTTATATTTGTGTAAATTAGCCCACCATCAGAGCCTTTAAGATATGGTGAAATCGGCAATCTAATAATATTAAAAATTTGCTCTTTATATATCCATGCGACAATCATCCCCAAAGAAATATATAATAACGAATATACGACCATGGTCTTTAAATCTTTGAGATGATCTATTAGACTTTTTTCTTCCATGCCAGGCTTAAACCTTATCCTTAGTAATTTCTGATGTCTCTAAGGAGTCTTTTTCTAATTTAGCCTCTTCGGAATGAATCTCCTCTAATTTGTGTTCATTTAAAAGCTCTTCTATGGGTAACGAATCGAGATCATCTAAAGGTAACGAAATTTGGGCTTCATGGTGATGCTCTTCTTCCAAGGGCAACGGGCTTGAATCACGGCTACTGCTATCAAATTCTGGCAAAGCTTGAAGTTCTTTTTTTAATTTTTGTAACTGATCTATATTGTCTTTGAAAATATCTTTTTCATCATCAAAGTTACTTTTTAAATCTGTTACAGTTCGTTTCATTTCGTTCAAAAACTTTGCAACACTTTTAGCAAAGTCAGGAAGTCTCTCTGGACCAATAACGATCAAAGCTATCAATCCAATAATTACAAGCTCCCAAAAACCCAAACCTAACATACTTCGTATTTAATAAGTCTTATTACAATTTGTCTATCAACATCGCAGAGCAATTTTTTGGAATATCATTATCAATTGGAAGTTTTTTTTAGCGGCGCTAATGGGACGCCATTTTGAATCAACAGTTTTTCAGCCCAAACCGAGCCACTGTCTAAATAACGCCCAAACATTTCTAAGACATCATTTGATTTTTGAATATTTGCTTTTTGACTGATTTCTGTCAAAAGATCAGCATAATTTAAAAAATGATTGGCTAAATGGGCGTATAAATTTGATTTTGGTTTAGGTTCGACAACCGTAGACAGATTGGCATAAACCATAGCTCCGATTTGGATATAATAACTTTGATTAACTAACTTTTTATTCAATGAAGAGGCAAAAAATCCTGAAACATACAATGTTGTCTCAGCTAATTTTTTTAATTTTTGAATTTTTGTAGCTGTATCTAAACCTTGTGATTCAAAAAATTGTTCACTTAACATTTTAGAAACGGCTTTACCATCTTCAGCTTTATCAAAAAGGGCATCCACATGAATAAAATGAGTTAAAAGCTCTAATAAGTATAATTTAGAAAAAGGGTGTAGTTCAAAGCTATCTGTTGCTTTTAAGGCATCTTCTAAAAGTTCAGTAAAATACTCTTTGGATGATACTATTAAATCCGGTCTATCAGCGTTCAGAATATCCCTCCTAACACCATTATAACATATCGACAGAATTGAAAAAGTCCTAAAAGCATAGTCTTAAACAAAGCATACTTGTGAAACTAGCGTTTCAAAAGTAAACAACTTTGAGTTTGTATTAGATTTTTTTATAGCTATTCTTATGGTTATTGTTTCGATTAACCTAAAGTTACCAATACTTTAGGTCTGGCATAGAGCTCGCTCATTAGCGTTTGAATATCTTCACTTGTCACTTGCAAGATGGCTTCCGAATAATTGAGGTAAGAGTTAAACGCAAGACCATATACAGCATCAAAAAGAATTTTTTCTGCAATTTCTGAATTTCGCTGTAGGGCTATTTCGGCTCGTCCAATCAAAGAGGCCTTCGCGGCCTGAAGTTCTTCTTTAGAAACGGCTTTTGTAACTAGTTTTTCAAACTCAGCTTGCATCATTCCTATGGCTTTTGCTTTTTTACTTGGAGCACAAGCAATGTAGGAGCCGAAGTAACCCGACTCCTGACCTTCCATTCCAATGGGACTAACTGTATAGGCTAAAGAGGCTTTGTCTCTTAACTCCAAAAAGAGTCTTCCTCCTTGACCAGAAAGAATGGATTGAATAACTGCTAGTGTTGCTTTTCTCGGGTCATTATACCTTAAACCTTCAAAACCAAATACAATTTGGGCTTGCTCTTTATCTAAATTGATTTCAGAACTTTTATCCTTCTTAAGGCCCTCAAAGGTTTTAAAATTAATAGTTTTGTTCACTTTTTTTAGGGAATTGATTTCATTTTCTAAAACCATCGCAATATTCTCTGCGTCTACATCACCAACCACAGATATTACTAAATTTTTAGGATCAAAGTGGCTGTCAATATATTTTGATAAGTTATTGGTATCTACTTTTTCCATAAGACTTAGTGATTCAATAGCATCATTTTCATAGTAATGCCCCTCAAACATAAGTTTCATAAATTCTTGAAAAGCCATTTGAGTGGGATTATCTTTTCTATTTTCATAGAACTGTTTTATGAATTCGTGGTCTCTTTCAACAATCCTATTAGAAATCTGTGTGTTCCTTAGCAAAGCAAAATTAAGTTCTATCATTCTGTCTAAAAAAGGCGAAAGCGTGCTAACTTGCATCCCAAGTGAGTGTTTACCTGAAAAAACAGAATGTGAGGACGCTAATTTATCAAACTCATAAACCACCTCTGCTTCCGATAAGCTTGCGGTCTCTCGTCCCCAACACTTTTGGGCCAGAAGTGCATTTACACCTTTGATTGCATCAATTTTTTCACCACCTAAAAAAACCATATCCATTTGCACAACTGGAGTTTCATTCTGCGCTTTGATATAAAGTCTTGTGCCGCCACTTAATTGAATATCTTGAATTTCACTTGAAGTTGATATCTTTGGTGACCATTTAAGTGAAACCTCAGGTTTAAGTGTATTGGATTTTTTAAGTTTTAAGCCTTCTAAAAAATTATTCTCGAAAATAGTTTTTATTTCATCAACATAATTTTCATTCTTTGAAGCACTGACGTAAAGTTTAGGTGGTACATTCAAAATATATGCATTAAAAACCGACTCAACATCTTGTAAACTAATTTTATCTAACAATTTTAAATATTTCTCAGTATGATTTTCATCCTGTTCGTAAAAAAAACTTTGTCCAACTTGACGTGCCAGTCCATCGCAAGTTTCCATTGAATAAAACATTTCACTTTTAAAATTTATAACCGCCTTTTCATAGTCAGAAAGAGAAATACCTTTTTCACAAATTTTTATCAGTTCCTTTTGAAATTCAATCAAAGATTTACTTTCTTGACCTGACATTGGTTTAAAATTAATTGCAAAGACTCCAGGCTGTTTTAATGAGTAAGCGTAACACCCTATCGTTTTAACAATTGGAGCATCTAATTTTAAGGCTTGATACAAACAAGAGCTTTCGCCTTGGCCTAATATTAAGGCCAAGATTTCTAAACAAACATAGTCTTTGGTATTTAAAGCAGCGGATGGCCAATATAAATTAAATACAGTCTCTTCGAAATTGGTGGGTTGAACCAAAAATTCTGGAATTGAAGATACTGGTAGTTTTGGGAATACTTGATTATATGAAGATGTTTTTGCGGGAACATCAAAATATTTTTTTATTTCAACATCAATATTGGTTTCGTCGAAATCGCCAGTTACAAGTAAAAAAGTTTTATCTGGATGATAATGTTTATAAAAATATTCTTTAATTTTATCTACAGAAATATTTTCAATGATATGATCATAGCCAATTATAGGACGGCCATACGGATGGTTTTTAAAGAAGGATTTAAATGCAAATTGTGAATTTACTCTGCTGGGCTCATCTAAGCCCCGACGAATCTCTTCTATGACAACTTCTCGCTCGTTATTTACTTCATGTTCATCAAATAGGGGATGAAAAATCATCTCTGACAACGCTTTAAGGCCTATATCTATACTGGATGATCCGAGGGTCATGTAATACACGGTTTGATCAAATGATGTGTAGGCATTTAGTTGGCCGCCTGCTCCTTCGATAGACTGTGCTATTTCGCCTGGACCAAAACTTCGAGTGCCTTTAAAAAGTAGATGCTCAATAAAATGTGAGACTCCAGCTACATCTTCACTTTCATTGGCGCTGCCATTATCAATCCATACTTGTAAACTGACTACCGGTGACTTAGTCTGTAAGTTTTTTAAAACTGTTAGACCATTTTTTAATTGAACCTTTTTAATCATTTGTTACACCCTTTATGTGTCTAGTCTCTTTGAAAAGTATAAACCGTCTCAAGGAATATATGTACATATTCCTCATTGTCTTCAGAAATGTCATTATTGTGACTTTCCCACCGTGCTATTGGATCAAAGTCCAGATTTAGATGGGTATGTTAAGCTACTTGAAGATGAGCTTGAGCTTCGAATTTTACCCCAAAAAAATCTATCTTCCATTTACTTTGGTGGCGGCACCCCTTCTTTACTAGGACCAAAACGAATCGATCGACTTTTAACAAAGATCAAATCTGTGGGATATAAGCTTAATGCCGATTGCGAAGTGACCTTAGAAATAAATCCTGGAACTTTATCACAAAAAGATATTTATGATTTAGCACTTTCAGGAGTTAATCGCTTCAGTGTTGGAGTGCAATCCTTTGAATCTGAAACTTTGAAAATTATCGGTCGAGAGCACAGTGTCCAAGATACTCATAATACATTAGCAATGCTTCAAGCCTCTGGAGTTGCTTTTACAGCGGACCTAATACTTGCTTTACCGAACGAAGATTTTAAAATTTTTCAAAGTAACTTATCGCAGTTATGCACCTATTCTCCCCAACATATTAGCGTTTACATATTAACTGTTCCCAAAAAAAGTTTTTTAGCTCAAAGCATGCCGAAAGAGGATTTATTAGATGAATTGATGGATCATTCAGAATCGCTTCTGAACGAATATGGTTTTGAGCGTTACGAAATATCAAATTATCGAAAAAAAGCTTCACCTCCTTCCTTGCATAATCTTTTGTATTGGAATGATTTAAATTATTGGGGCGTTGGTCTTGGGGCTCATTCTTATATTAAAGACTTTGCTCCTTGGGGTTTACGATTTTGGAATGCAAAAACCTTAAAATCCTATAAACTGCAACTACAAGCACGTTCAACCTATTCCTCACTGCCACCCCAGAATCAACAGGAGCATCTGCAACTCAATGAGTCATTAACCGATTACTGTTTTACGCATTTACGCCAGTGGGACGGACTTTCTGAGTCCTCGCTGAGTTTAAAATATCCTGAAAAAATAAAAAACATTGTGGTTGAAAATCTTCAAATCTTACAAAAAAATGGATATATAGATTCAGAAAAACAAAAGTGGCGTCTTTCGACAAAAGGACGTAAATTTGCAGATCATGTTTTTCGCCAGCTTTGTTTCAGCGCTAAAGACCTAGAGGTATAAAAATGAAAGATAACGATAAAGAAGAGCCTAAATCAGATGCCAATGAGAATGTCGTTAAAGACAACCTTGATGTTAAACCCAAAGAGGGTGCCAAGGTTTCGAAAATTAAAAAACAACCCGATCCCGATCCAACCGCTCAGATAAGAAACGATTACTTATATCTTCGTGCTGAATTTGACAATTATAAAAAAAATGCAATTAAAGAAAGATCTGATTTATTAAAATATGCGGGAGAACGCCTTGCCTACGATATTCTAAATATTCTGGATGTTTTTGAAACGGCTCTAAAATCTAATATCAATGAATCTAATTATAAATCGTTTCGCGATGGCATTGATATCACAGCCATAGAACTAAAAAAAACCTTAGAAAAACATGGCATTCATGAAATCCCTAGTTTGGGGGCTCATTTCGATCCTATTTTTCACGAAGCCCTGACTCAAGCACCATCGAAAGATCACAAAGATAATACTGTCATCGACGTTTTTAAAAAAGGTTATAAATATCATGATAAGGTTCTAAGACACGCACAAGTTGTTGTTTCTAAGGAAATCAAAGATTGAATCTGAAAGACGCGCTTAGATCCTTAGGATTAATTCAGGTTAATAATCTGGATGATGTTCGTAAAGCCTACCGCAAACTGGCTTTGAAATATCATCCAGACCATAATCCTGGACAAAAAGCCGCGGAAGAAAAATTTCGCGAATTGAAAGATGCCTACGATTTTATTTTAGAGACCTATAAAGATGAAGATCTAGAAGTCACTGACCCTGGGATTTTTAACCCTCAAAATCAAAATTTTAAAGCTGATCCAAACTTTTCTAAAAGTTCCCAACAAAAATCACAAAGTAAACCCAGTGATCGGCCTTTAAATTTAAAATATGTTCTGCATTTAAATATTTTCGAAGCAGCTGAAGGTTGTAACAAAACCGTACAGTACATCCGTCAATCCGTAGATTTAACTAACGAGACCATTCGATTATCTGTGGCTGTTCCCGCCGGAGTTATTGACGGTCAAAAATTACGCGTACAAGGTGAAGGTTCTAGAGATGGTCAAAGGCCAGCGGGTGATTTGATTGTCCATATTCACATCGACTCTCACCCCCTCTTTATTAAAGAAGGCCGAAATGTAAAAATGGACCTTCCTGTCTCTCTTGCCGAAATCATGTTTGGTTGTGAAAAATCTGTTCCCACACTCAATGGGTTTTCAACTTTAAAAATTCCAGCTGGAACAAAGTCGGGTCAAGTTTTTAGGCTAAGAGGGAAAGGTTTTCCCAGAGTCCAAGGCTTTGGCAAAGGTGATTTTCTTATTCGCATTTTAATTGATTTACCACTAGAATTATCCGCAGAAGAAAAATTTTGGATTCAAAAAATTTCCGAGAAAAATTCACCATTAATTGATAAGTATGAAGAGACTTTAAAGACCCTTTAGGAGCCCGAATGAAATTTAAGCTATTTATTTTTTGTTGTATCAGTTTAAATTTAACGTCATGTGTGACTTCATCTGAATTTAAAACGACTAACCTTCCGAAACAAGATGCCTTAGCCCCCTCGAATCAAGAAGCTTTGTTGTATAATGCTGCAGAGCAAGCGATGCCAAGTAATCCAGAATTAGCGTTGGGAAAACTAAATACTATTGCTCTACAACCTTCAAATTCAATGATTTATTTTGATGCTATGATTTTGATGGGTCGAATCTTAGAACAACAAGATAGAACTGATGAAGCCTTAAGGGCCTACAGTAGATTAATTTCGTCTTCTTTCAATCACCCAAAACGTGTTTTTGCCTTTTATAGAACGGCCGTACTTAATAAAAATATGGGTAAAATAGAAAAAGCTGTGTATTTTTCTAAAGCCGGTTTAGCTCAGCCTGGTATTTCCATGCAAGATAAACTGGTTTTTAATCAATTTGCGTATCCCCTTTTTATTGCTAATGATGAATTTATTATTGCACTAACTGCCATGGACTATATTTATAAAAACTCTAATGACAAAAATTTAAAAAAAGAAATTCGAGAAATGAGTAAAAATTTAATTCAAGTTAGACTCACCAGAGCAGAATTACAAACTATAACCAACTCGCCCGAGATGCTTGAATATCATGGCGATGCCTACGCAAAGCTTGGTGAAATCTTTTTCTACTCAGGAGATTCTGAAAACGCAACTTTACAATTCCAAAATGCTTTGGAACTTTTACCTTCAGGCCAGCTAAGACAGCGAATTGCTGAAATGAATAAGTTTTCTGCTATTTACAAAAACGTGGATAAAACCTCAATTGGTGTAATTGTGCCTTTATCTGGGGACAAAAAATCGATAGGTGAAAATATTCTTAGAGGCTTAAAAGTAGGAATGGAATCTGGATCAGGGGACTACAAGTTGATCATTAAAGACTGCCAGTCTGATCCAGAACTAGCTGCTAAAATGACCGATGAACTTATTCGAGAGCATGGTGTTTTTGGAATTATAGGTGGTGTAACAACAGCTACAGCAGAGTCTATTGTAGCCGTAGCTTCAAGATTTGGCGTTCCAACTATTGTGCTGTCACCAAAACCAGGCATCGTTGAAAGCTATGATTTTACTTTTCAAAATGCTTTGACCTTAAAATATGCGGCTGTAAAAACAGCCGAGGCTATATTAAAAAATCCTAAATTTAATAAGATTGCTATTTTGAAACCGGATGATAATTTTGGTAATGCGTACGCGGATCATTTTATTCAAGCCATTACAAATGGTGGCAAAGAAATAACTGAAGTTAGATCCTATGTGTTTACAGATAAGAAGAGTGTTAATGAAGCCATAAAAGGCATTGTTAATTTAGAATCAGACGGTAACCGAAAAGAAGAATATAAACAAAAGCTAAGAGAATGGAATAAAAATAATAAAAATGCACGAAGACTTAATCCTCCTGCTATTGAAGAGCTATTAAAACCAGAAATTAATTTTGATGCTATTTTTATTGCGGACTCTGCAAAGCCAGCTGCACTTATTGCGGCCTCACTCGCCTATTTCGATGCCGAAAACTCTCCTCTGATTGGAACTCATCTTTGGAATAGTGATGAGCTCACAAAACGAGCTCCTGAACAAGTTGAAGGCGCAGTATTTTTAGACTCACTTCCACCTGCAGGTCAGTGGCCCGATAATTTTTGTACGCGCTCCATTGCCAAAGCTTTAGGTGGCAAAGAACCAAACTTATTTTCTGTACTTGGTTATGACTCTGCTAAAATTTTTAAATCAGCTTTAAATAGTTCGCCAGCTCACAGAGTTTCTTTGAAAGAAAAAATGGAGACTTTGGGTAAAACAGAAGCTTGTTTAGGTTCATTGACTTTAGACCAGTCTAGAGTGGTTAATCTTCCGCTATTCAATTTGATTGTAAAAGATAAAAAAATTGTGATTGATAGCACAACTTACTGATTTTTAGACTTTCATACTGTCTAGCAGCACTATAGCTTTCCTCCGGCACTCCGATAAAGCCTTATGAAAAACTGGGATGTTTTTCGTACATTAAGGCACCGGAGGCACAATGAGTTCAGACAACAAACCGCAAGAGATTCCTAAATCACTTCCCCTTTTACCAGTAAGAGATATGGTGATATTTCCATACATGATCTTACCTTTGTATGTTGGACGTGATTCCTCTATTCGTGCGGTTGAAAAAGCACTAACAAACAATAGAATCATCTTTTTAGCTTCGCAAGTTGAAGTGAACGAAGAAGAGCCTTCCTCTAACTCCATCTATAAAGTTGGCACAGTTGCTCTTATTGAAAGAATGCGTAAACTTCCCGACGGACGAGTTAAAATTTTAGTTCGTGGACTTGGGAAAGCTGTAATTGAAGAATTTATAAATAAAAAGCCTTTTTTCGAAGTTAATATTCAGAAACTAGATGATATTGAACCAGATAAATTAAATTTGGAAGCTGAAGCTCTTATGCGAAGCTCACGGGAAAAATTAGAAAAACTTATCGGTTTAGGTAAATTAATTTCACCTGATATTCTTTTTGTCCTAGATGATGTAAAAAATAAACCAGGTCAGCTGGCTGATTTAATTGCTAGTAATCTAGGTCTATCCGTAAATGATTGTCAAAGAGTACTTGAAGTAATAAATGCAATTGATCGATTACAATTGGTGGATGAACTCCTTTCTTTAGAAATTGACAGTATGAAAGAGCATGGTCATAAACCAAATTCCCAAATGTCTAAATCTCAAAGAGAGTATTTTTTAAGAGAACAAATGCGAGCCATCAAAAATGAGCTAGGCGAAACTCCAGGAGATGCTAAATCGGACGAAATCGAAGATTATAGAAAAAAAGTAACCGATGCTTTCATGCCAGAAAAAATCGAAGAAGAAGTGTTGAAACAGTTAGGACGACTTGAAAGAATGCATCCTGATTCTAGCGAATCTTCTATGCTACGAAGTTATATGGATTGGATGGTTGATTTACCATGGAGCAAAAAAACCACTGATAATTTAGACGTAAATAATGCAAAAAAGGTTTTAGATGACGATCATTACGATTTAAATAAAGTTAAGGATCGTATTTTAGAATTTTTAGCAGTACGAAGTCTAAAAAATGAAATTAAAGGGCCTATTCTTTGTTTAGCGGGTCCTCCTGGTGTAGGTAAAACTTCTTTAGGTCGAAGTATTGCTCGAGCTATGGGTCGTAGCTACCAACGAGTTGCACTTGGAGGCTTAAAAGACGAAGCCGAGATTCGTGGACACAGAAGAACTTATGTTGGGGCTCTTCCAGGTAAAATTATTCAAGCTATGAAGCAAGCTAAAACAAAAAATCCCGTTATAGTTTTAGATGAAATTGATAAATTAGGTTCAGATTTTAGAGGTGATCCAAGTTCGGCTATGCTAGAAGTATTAGATCCTGAACAGAACAGCACTTTTAAAGATAATTATATTAATGCTGACTTTGATCTTTCAGAGGTTCTATTTATTGCAACAGCCAATGTTGTAGAAAATATTCCTCCCGCTTTAAAAGATCGAATGGAAATGATTTATATTCCTGGGTATACGGAAAATGATAAACTTTTAATTTCCAAAGCCCATTTGATTAAACGTCAAATTGAACAAAATGGCCTTAAGCCTTCCCAAATTTCTTTCACCGAAGAAGGCATTAAAACCATAATTGCCGGCTATACTCGAGAAGCAGGCCTTAGAAATCTAGAGCGTGAAATTGGGTCTGTTTGTCGTAAAGTCGCAAAATTAATTGTTACTGATAAGGCAAAAAAAGTAGAGATAACTTCAGAAGCTGTTTACGAACTTATGGGTCCCCCACATTTTATTAGAGATCCAAGACTTACAGAAGATCGAGTAGGAATTGTAACAGGTTTAGCTTGGACTCAAGCTGGTGGTGAAATTCTTTATGTTGAAACTTTAGCTATGCGAGGAACAGGCGGCCTAACTTTAACTGGGAAACTTGGTGACGTAATGAAAGAGTCTGCATCTGCAGCTTTATCTTATGCTAAAGCACACTCGCAAAGTTTAGGTATTGAAGAAGGTTGGTTTGATACTCATCAAATTCATATCCACTTACCTGCTGGTGCCATTCCTAAAGATGGACCTTCAGCCGGAGTTACCTTAGCTACTGCTATAGTTAGTCTTGTTACCAACACTCCTGTTCGAATGGATGTTGCCATGACCGGTGAATTGACTTTGACAGGTCGAGTTTTACCTGTCGGTGGTATTAGAGAAAAAGCCTTAGCGGCCTTGAATCAAGGGATACGTAATATAATTATTCCCGTAGCAAACAAAAAGGACCTTGAGGATATTCCTACTGAATTTAAAGAAAAAATTAACTTTATTTTAGTCGAAAATATCGATGAGGTTTTGCAGGTCGTATTAATTCCTAAAGCAACTGATAAGGATAAGAAAAATAGTACTAAAGAAGCCGCATCAAGACGACTAGTCGCCTAAATTACTTAAACATTTCTAAAACTTTCCAAAGGTCATTTCTCTGAAATGGCCTTTTAATTTATTTGAAATTCCTAAAATTAAAGTATGACCAAATCAAAAATAAGAATCTTTTAAAATTGATTGTATATGAATGTTAGGGAAGAACTAATTACAAGTTGACGATAGAAATAGCTCGTAAGTTATACCTTCTGCAGACTCACGATCAATAACATAATTCTCATTTAAATTTATACATGGCGCCTGAGAATAACTCTGAGGAATTCTTTTTTGCATATTGTATTCGTCTTGCATGGGTATAGCCACTGTAGAAATTGCTAATATAAAAACAATAGATAATCGATTAAACATGAGGTACTTTTCGTCACAATTCACACAAACTTAAATATTATTTCAAAGATGTTTCATTTTGATTCATTTTAAAAAAATTCCCTAAAGTTCATATATTACGGCTTTGTCGATGCATTTCAGATCGCATTTGAAGGTCCATCAATCTTTTATTTTCAGACTCTAAAAAATTAATCAAGGTTTTCAAATCAGCAACTTGCTCTTTTAAAATTATAATTTGTTCTTCCTTTTCTTGAAGTGTCGCTGAGTAAGCTTTTTTTAGTTCTCGATTCATTTGATCTAAAAGTGGTGAAAGGATATTTTGAATTTGTATACTTTCAGCTGAAGACTGGCTTCGAGTAAATTGCGGGGGGGACTTTTCATGCCCCAAGTAATTAATTTCAGATTCAAAACTTTTATCCTGTTTAAGCTCAAGATCGAAATCCAAATCTAAGCTCTCTTCAAATCCCAAAAAATCATTTTCGCTAAAATGCTGACCTAAAGATGTCTCTTCAGATTTTGGGGGGGCGTGCGAAAACGACTTTTTGGAATTGGCAATCAAATGTGGTGACAGGTCTGGTAGGAAGTATTTTCCATTTTCAAAAACGTATTTTACCTCTTCTTTTTTTATACGTCTTCGCAAAGTAGAAATGCTAGTTCTGTACTTGGAGGAGTAATCAGATAGCGTTATCCATTCCTTTGTTGTCATCAGTATCCTCTTGCCTATTCAAATGTAACACAGCACCCAATTGAGTAAATAACTCGTCTGAGTATTCAGGACTTTGTTCCTGTTTATATAGTCAATTCTAGACTAATGACTATCCTTTTTGGTAGCCACATGACTCGTCAAGTCTATAGTCATATACATTGAAAGCCTATTGAACACTCCTTATCATAAGCCCATGATTCCCTTAAAAAATAAAAGAAAACCCGCTCTGGTTCTTAGTGGTGGTGGTATTAAGGCTGGAGCCTTTCATACCGGTGTATGTTTGGCCTTAAGACAAAGAGGATTTACCTTTGGACTCAAAGATGAGACCCCCTTAAATATCAAACACTTTGTCGGTTCCAGTGCAGGCTCCATTGTGGCTAGTTTTTTGGCTTCAGGTTACTCTCTTGAAGAGGTTATTCATGCTTTTACTATGGGTGCAGGACTTGAAGGGTTAGGCAAAGAGTTAGATTTGAGTAATCAACCTATTCAATTGAAGCCTATGGGCTATTTAGATATCTTCAATTTGTCTATTAAGGACGCTTTATCCCGATTGCTCATCCCAAATTTCTTTCCTAGTAAATTAGATATCAAGGGTGGAATTGAGTTATTTTTAAAGAAAGGTGTTAAGGTTAACGGTCTTTTTAATACGCAAAACATTCAAAAATATTTTGCTGAAAATGCCTTAAAAACCCATTCTTTTGATGAATTAGAAAACCAGTTATTTATTGTTGCTACCTATTTAGATTACCCCAAAAAAGCAATTTTTGGACCTTTACTTGAAACTCCGTTAAAAACCAAATCTCATATGGACTACTTTTCAGGAGTAGATATTTCTGAAGCCATTGCCGCTTCAACCTCTTTGCCCCCAGTCTTTAGTCCGTTTGCAATTACTCTGCCCGGGGAAGAGTCTTCCACATATTTTTTTGATGGGGAAATCAGAGATACTATGAGTACTCATATTGCAGCTGATTTGGGCTGTGATTTGATTATAGCTTCGTATTCGATGAGTCCCTATGAGTATACAAACAGCGTTGGTAGTTTAAATCAGTATGGTATTCCATTGATTGTTAACCAAGCTCTTTATCAAATGATTCATCAAAAAGTAGTCGATTATAGAAGCCATCAAGAGGCTTATACCCGAGTGATTGATATCCTAAATTCTTTCTGTGAAGAGCAAGAGATCTCAAATCTTGAAAGGGATCGTCTAATAAATAAAATTATCGATACAACCAATATCAATTTGGATGCTCATTACTTGTATATTCATCCGAGCACTCAAGACCATAAAATGTTTTTTGCAGATCACTTTAGCTTAAACAGCACTAATCTAGAAGAGATTACAAAAAATGGATATAAATCAGCAATGGAAAAATTAAGGATTTACGAACTTTAATTTAAAAATAAAGGGAATAATACCCCGCCGGCTAAGCTTAAAAAAGCTACGGATAAAAAGATGATCTTTTGAAAGCTATAATCCGTACATGGCAATTCCTCTTCACTTGAATAGAAGAACATGTAAACAATAGGCTTTAAATAGTAAAAGACGCCTATAACGGAATTTATTAAGGCCCAAATAACTAACCAATAAAAACCTTCATTCATCGCCGAAGAGAAAATATAGAATTTAGTGATAAACCCTAATGTTGGGGGTATACCAGCAAGACCTAATAAGCAAAATGCAAGACCCACAGCTATCCATGGGGATTTATAAAAGAACCCGCGTAATTGGTCGATATTGATATCATCTTCTGGAGATCTTTCAATAAAACTTAAAAACCCAAAAGTACCTACAGAGAAAAGTCCATATCCTAGCAAATATAAAAGTAAAGCTTCTGTATTCGTACCAAAAAATGTTTGATCTACAGCAAGTGCAATTAAACTAACTAAAATATAGCCTGAATGTGCCACGCTAGAATATGCAAAAATTCGTTTTAAGGATGTTTGGGCCAAAGCTCCAAGATTACCTACAAACATTGTTAATATGGCTAGCCATTGTAATGTTGAAGTTAAAGAGAAAGATTCTTCTAATGCACCAAGCATTAAAATTCGTGCAAGGGCAACTATCGAAGCTACTTTTACAGCAGTGGCCATAAATAATGTAAGTGGAGTTGCAGCTCCTTGGTAAACATCAGGGACCCAAGAATGTAAGGGAAACATCGATATTTTAAAACCAAAACCAATAAGGATTAAAGCATAACCAACTATAAAAATACGATCAGTTGATATAAGTTGTGAAGTAATTTCAACTAGACTTGAGTAATGCGTTTGAATTTGGCCATTAGAAAGCATAACTGCTGAACCATAAACTAAAGATATCCCAAATAGTAAAATAGCCGAAGCTACCGAGCCAAGTACAAAATACTTAACGGCAGCTTCTTTCGAAGCATGGGGTTCTCTATTCATTGTGATCATCATATATAAGGACAATGACATCAATTCTAGACCAATAAATGTAATAATAAGATCATTTGATGCTATTAAAATAGACATACCAAAAATTGCGTTCATATAAAGAAATATAAACTCAGATATTTGTGATCTTCTAATTGTCGTATGATTCAATAAAAACGGAAGGCTCAATAAGGATAAAACTAAACATAAGGCCGTCGAAAAAAATGTAAACCTATCAAAAATTAAAGCCTGCGAAAATGCAAAAAAAGTACCCTGATAAAATACTTTTCCTTGAAAAAGAATTAATAAAACTAAAGAGGTAAAAACTCCCATCAAAGCCAAACCAACTACAAAGTCTGTTTTAGACTCATGATTCTTCTGTTGAAATACTTTAAGCCCAATTGGAATTAAGCTGAATAAAAACAAACTTAGCATTGGAAGCACAAGTATAAAATCTATAAACTTAATCGGTGTGGGCATGTTCATCCTATTTAATGAGAAGCTTTAAGTGTTTTTGTAATCAGTTCTTTTGATTTAACAAAATCGTCGGCAATCTTTAACTCATAGTTATTTATGTTGTTAGAAAGATTGGAAAGACTTTGTTCCGAGTACTTAAGGAAGTGACCAGGGAAAATTCCCATCCAAAATACAAACACAACCAAGGGCACTAAAACACAGTACTCGGAAATAGTTATATCTTTGAGATTCATAGCCACTAAGTTTGGATTTGTTGCGCCAAAAAAAACTTTTTTAACCATCCATAACATATAGGTTGCACCTAAAACTACACCCAAAATGGCCAATGCGCCCCAAAAGGGTTCATTTATATACGCACCTAATAGAATATAAAACTCACCTACAAATCCGTTTGTTAAGGGCACAGCGATGCTTGAAAATGTAATGATTAAAAAGAAAATTGTGTATATAGGCAAAACTTTAGCTAATCCCCCATAAGCGGAAATTTCGCGAGTATGAGTTCTATCGTAAATCATCCCAACTAAGAAAAATAAAGCACCTGTAGAAATTCCGTGGTTTAACATCTGATAAAGTCCACCAGTTAATCCAATTTCATTAAATGCAAACATACCTAGTATTATATAACCCATATGGGAAACCGAAGAATAGGCTACTAATTTTTTAATATCTGTTTGCACCATAGCCACTAAGGCTCCATAAATGATACCAATAACCGCTAGAAAAGAAAAAACCCATGACAGTTGCGATGAGGCATCTGGAAATAAAGGAATAGCAAATCTTAAAAATCCGTAAGTCCCCATCTTAAGCATAACACCGGCTAGAATTACAGAACCGGGTGTTGGAGCTTGTACGTGAGCATCTGGCAGCCACGTATGAAGTGGAAACATCGGAACTTTAATTGCAAAAGCTATTGCAAATCCTAAAAAAAGAAGGGTTTGCGTTGAGAAAAATCTTCCATCTACAAAGGCTATATCAATTCTATAAAGATCTAAAACACTGCTACTAAATTCGCCGGTGGCTGATTTGTTCAATAACATTAGGCAAATGATTGAAGCCAGCATGAAAACAGAACCAAACATGGTATAAATAAAAAACTTAAAAGATGCATAAACTTTCTTATCACCACCCCAAATTCCAATCATCAAAGCCATGGGAATTAATGAGCTTTCAAAAAAGATATAAAATAAAATTAAATCCAAAGATAAAAAGGACCCTATCATTGAAGCCTGTAACAAAAACAATGCCGCATAAAAACTTTTGACCTTTACTTTAATTGATTTCAAAGAACCAATTATAACTAAGGGTAAAAGGAAGTTTGATAGCATAACCAACCACAAAGATATGCCATCAATTCCTAAAAAGTATTGAATTCCTAATTGGGGAATCCAAGCTGATTTTTCAACAAACTGTAGATCGGAAGTGTTTGGATTAAAATTGTAAAGTAATACTAGTGATAAAACAAAAAGTAATCCAGAGAAAACTAAAGCCAACTTAGAAGTAATCTTTTCTTGCGGATTAAAAATAATTAGCAAAGCAAAGACAACTGGTAAAAATGTAAGAGCAGAAAGCATCATCATAATCTCCTAACTAAATGCAAAAATCATAACTAAAAATGCAGCCAACCCAATGGACATAAAAAATATGTAGTTTTGAAAATTACCATTTTGCGCTTTTTTGTTATAAGCGCCACCTTTAATAATTACATCTGAAACGTAGTAAGTGATCTTATCAATAAACATAACATCTATGTGAAGCCATAAAATTTTTGAACCCGCAATTATTGGGTTAATAATTTTAGTGAAATAAAATTCGTCAACATAGAACTTATTAAGACTTAAATTATAAACAGGCTTCATAGTCAGAGTTAATTTATTTATATCTATACTTCTACGAATATAAGCAAAGTAAGAGAAAAGAGCCATACTAGCTGCCACCAACACAGAAACAAAAATTAATCCCCATTCTAGAGCTGCAGAAGGATGACCTTTTTTGACTTTAGCAACTAAGGGTCCTAAAAGATCTTCTAGTATATTTGGTGGATGACCTGGAATAACTTCACTCACAATATGGGGTATTCCCAATAAACCCGCAAATGCAGCAAGTAAGGCTAAAATCACCAAAGGAATAGTCATAGAAAACGGACTTTCATGAGGATGTATGTCGCTAGCTACTCTAGACTCCCCCCAGAACGTAAAACACATCAGTCTTGTCATGTAAAAAGCTGTACAACCAGCTCCTATGACTCCAACCAGCCAAAGTAGGATTGAACTTTGTTGGCTTACGAATGCATAAAATAAAATTTCATCCTTACTAAAAAAGCCAGAAAATGGAGGTAAACCAATTATAGCTAGCCAGCCAATAAAAAAGGTTAAATGTGTAATCGGCATTAATCGAGCCAAACCACCCATTTTTCTAATATCTTGTTCTTCATGCATCGAGTGAATGACACTTCCAGATCCTAAAAACATAAGAGCTTTAAAAAATGCATGGGTCATTAAATGAAAAAAAGCAGGAACAAAAGCTCCTACACCGACCCCAAGGATCATATAACCTAGTTGTGATACCGTAGAGTAAGCCAGAATTTTCTTTATATCCCACTGAGTAATTCCTATAATTGCACCTAGCAAAGCTGTTGCTGCTCCTACAATAGCAATGATCATCATAGCATTTGGAGCTAGAATTAAAACGTGACTCATGCGAATCAAAAGATAGACCCCTGCCGTCACCATTGTGGCAGCATGGATTAAAGCAGAAACCGGAGTTGGACCAGCCATAGCATCCGGTAGCCAAACGTAAAGAGGAATTTGAGCTGACTTACCACAGACTCCGATAAAAAGAAAAATCATTGCTAGTGTAATTGGACTAAACCAAGTGTTTTCTACTGCTAAAGCCGAAGCATATGAAGTGAGCTCTTGGTAATTAACTGTGCCTAGTTGAGTAAAGAGTATAAATATTCCAATCAATAGACCCGCATCACCAATTCTATTAGTAATAAAGGCTTTCATACCTGCTGCTGCTTTTTTTTCATCGCTGAACCAAAAACCAATTAATAGATAAGAGCATAGTCCAACGCCTTCCCATCCAACAAAAGTAATTAATAAATTGTCTCCTAGTACTAACAGCAACATATTAAAAATAAATAGATTTAAATATGCGAAGTACTTAAATGGTCTTTCATCGTGAGACATATATCCAATACTGAATAAGTGAATTAATGATCCGACACCTGTAATAATTAAAGTCATAATTCCACTTATGGGGTCCATTAAAAATGCAGCATTTGCTTTAAAAGAGCCGACCTCTAACCAAGTAAAAAAGTTAGGATTTAAACTTCGTGGGATTGTCCCCATCATCTCTTGAAACAAAAGAACACCACATACAAATGATATCATTACAGCGCCAGTACCTAATGCGCCCGCAAGCAAAGCATTTGATCTTCTGAAGTTAAGTCCATTGATCAAGAAACCAAAAACTGGTGCTAAAAACAAAACTGCAAATAATGTAGTAACCACGTAGGACTCCAAATTAACCCTTTAGTTTTTGAAAAAAGGAAATATCAACTTCTTTGAACTTTTTAAAGATAGCAACGGCTATGGCAAGGCCAACTCCAGCTTCAGCGGCTGCAACTGTCATCACAAAAAACACTAAAACCTGGCCATGAATATCTCCAGAATAAGAGCTAAATGCTATGAAAGAAAGATTTACTGCATTTAACATAAGCTCAATACCCATTAGAATAACAATTAAATTTTTTCTCAGTAAAACGGTCAGCAATCCAATAGTAAAAACAATACTTGATAGATATAAAAAATGATTCAATCCAATATTTATGAAAGATTCAAGATTTTGCATGGGTGCCTCCCTTAATTCGACTTACCGATACAACTCCAATCGCAATTACTAAAAGTAAGACTCCTAAAACTTCAAAGGCAAATAAATATTTTTCAAATAATAACGTAGCTAATTTTTTGGTTGGCGTGATGGATGCAGGATCGTGAACAAATATCTGTAAGCTTGAATCAAAGCCCGACATTGCAACCGCTCCAGTTATAAGACCCAAAATTAGACCGACAACGGCAATTTTAAGAAATCTTGATAAAGCTGAAGAGACTGACTCGTCGCGCTTTAAGTCAAAAAGCATCAAAACAATGACAAATAGTACCATCACCGCACCTGCGTAAACCGTAACTTGAACGGCAGCAATGAAATGAGCACCAAGTGCAAAAAAAACTCCAGCAACACCGACCATTGCCGCTGCTAACGAAAGCGCCGCCACAATTGGATTTGCAGAAAGCAAAACTAAGAGAGAAAAAAAGATAATAAAAAATGAGAATCCATAGAATAATGGAGCGCTGATCATTAAACTCCCCTAGCTAAAATAAATAAAGCAGTAATAATGGTGTTAAATATAGCCCAAGGTAACATTGTCTTCCATCCTAGATCCATAAGTTGATCATATCTAAATCTTGGGAGCGTCCATCGTACCCAAATAAATATCCAAAGAAATAAAATAACTTTGGTCATCAGTACTAAATGAAAAATAAGCATGGTCATCATACTAATGGCATTTGCAGATTCAAATCCTAAAGATTGCGTCAAGAAACTCTGAACACCTTCGACCGATAAACCTGGAGCTGTGTAGCCCCCAAAGTAAAAGGTAGCCATTAACGCCGATGCCACCATCATATGACCATATTCTCCGATGTAAAACATAAGCATCTTAAGTCCACCATACTCAGTATGATAACCAGCTACTAGTTCAGCTTCAGCCTCAGGTAGATCAAATGGAAGCCTGTTAGTTTCTGCAAAAACAGAAACAAAAAATAGCAATGCGCCCAATGGTTGATAGAATATTCCCCAAGCTGGTAAAAATGGAATTGTATATTCTTTGGAAAATAAGGTGAAACTTAAAGGTCCTTGTTGGGCTTGAATCATTTCGGTAAAATCAAATGTACCGTAGCAGAGCAAAATACCAACGAGTGATAGTCCCAGAGCCAATTCATAACTGATCATCTGTGCACTAGCTCTTAAGGCTCCAAAAAGAGAAAATTTATTTGCAGATCCCCAGCCCGCCAATAAAAGAGCATAAGCACCTAAAGAAGACACGCCAAGAACAAAAACAATTCCAATTCCTAAATCAAAAACCTGGGTCGGGAAAGTATGTGTCCAGCCTTCGCCTGATAACGTAAATGGAATGCTTAACGGAATTGAACCAAAGGCAAGAACACCAGGTAGTAGCGCTAATACGGGAGCCATATAAAAAAAGGCCTTGTGACTTTTTTCAGGGACGAATTCCTCTTTAAAAGCAAATTTAACAGCATCTGCTAATAACTGCAGTAGTCCGAGCGGACCCACTCGATTAGGGCCAAATCGATTTTGAATAAAAGCCGACCCTCTTCTTTCAACCCACACTAACAAAGGCACAAGTTGCACCATCAGTAGAAAAATCACTGACATTTTTATAATATTAACTGTCACTATAATGGCATCTTGATTCATTTTATTCCCACTCTAAAGCATTAGACTTGATTTCCCACAACAGGCCAAAAACAAAGACTAGAAGAAAAATTGCCATAGACATAAAAATGTATAAGCCCTTACCTTCGGCAATAAAGTCTTTATAGACTAAGGCCCACGGATACATAAAAATAATTTCAATATCAAAGAGAATAAATAAAATGGCCGTTAGATAAAATTTTATTGGAACTTTACTAACCTCAGACTCAGGAACAGTTAATCCACACTCATAGGCCATTTTTTTAGCTTTACTCTGCTTAGTTTTAGGGCCAATAAGTGAAGTCAATGCCACCAAGGTGGCACCAAAAGTGAGTACAATCACGCTTAATACTACAATAGAGACGAGTGGGGACACTGAGCTCCTTCACTTTAAATTTAAGATTAAAGTAAGTTAAGAAGTTTATTGAATGATTTAGTATGAATTATCATGAAGTTTTGTCAGTTCCAATTTGTTTTTCCCAGGCGCATTTGACGCACAAGTCTAATCAGTAATCCCCATGACTATCGAAACTATTCGTAGTTTCTAATTGCCTTGCTATGCTTACATCTCAATTTGAAAACTCCATACTTCATAGACTTAATAAAAAATTAAATCCTATATTTATAGAGGGTACTGGTTCCTACTTTCCATTTTTATTATCTTATGTTCTGAAAGAATCTTTATTACAAAAAAACTTTAAACATCTGATAATTGTAAACGACGACAAAGAAGCTCAAGAAATAATCAATTTTTTAAATCAAAATGCCTTGCCTACTTTTCATTTACCAGATTTTGAAGTCAGTCCCTACTCGGGCCTGACACCAAGTACAACGATGAGTGCGACTCGCATTCAATTCCTTCATGCTATGCTTCATGAGAAGTCCGGAATATTTTTAGCCACCCTTAGCGCCTTATCGCAAAAAACTTTACCCAAAAAATTTTTAATAGAAAACACCTTTCATTTTAAAGTTGGGGATGCACTTCCAGAACCATTAGATGAGTTCTTCGATATACTAGGTTATAAAAGTGTCTCGCTTGTAGAGGACTTCGGACAATATAGTGTTAAAGGTGGTATTATTGACCTTTATTCTCCAGCACATAAATCTCCAATTAGAATAGAACTTTTTGGTGATGGGATTGAATCCTTTAGATACTTTGATGTTGAAACGCAAAGATCCATTTCTGATAGCTTGTTAGCTTTCACTATTTTACCGGCTAAAGAGACTTTTATAACCCAAGATAATGTTCCAAAAATTCTTACATATCTTAAGAGTTTGACGCAAAACCGTTTTGTAAATAAGGACGAACTTGAATTACTAAACCACTCAGTTAGAAACCATCGTGATTTTACAGGGCAAGAGTTTCTTCTCTCAGGTTTTTGGTCAGATCTTTCTCTTCCTAAAGATTTCATGACTGATAAAATACTAGTATGGATTCGAAACAAAGAATTACTTATTAACAATTGGTATGGATTGATCGAATCTTTTAATCTGGACTTTCAAAATGATGAAGATGCACTCATTCGCCCTGATCTCTCAGATTTATTCTGTTTAAATTCAGATGATTTTTTACCCAACAACACTCAAATTCATCTAAACGAGGTTATGTTAAAAGAGCTCGAAGATATCGAAATATCTTTGAACAATGAATCTGATGATGACAACAATATCATTTCATACCCGACAAGCAACTTGACTGAATTCATTTCTCAAGCTGATGCTCTTCGTCCTGATTTTAATAATTTTAAAATTTTTTTAAAAAATCAAATTCTGAATTGGAAACTACAAGGCGAAAAATTTATTGTTTCTGCCGTTCAAGATTTTAACTGGCAAAGAACTGTTCAGATTTTAAAATCGTCGGAACTTGCATTTATAGAAATCCAATCCCTTGATGATATCGCCAATTTACCTAATTATGATTGTTACATCTTAAGAATTGAAATTTTACAAAGCATTAGACTTAAAGCTGAAGGCTTAGTTCTTTTAAAATATAAAGACCTTTTTGGTCGCACGGTTAAAAAACAAAATAATAATAAGAAACAAGATTATTTCAATAAAATTGAATCTATACGTTTTGGTGAACTTAAAGCCAATGACTTGGTTATTCATATTCAACATGGTCTTGGAAAATTTATGGGTCTTAAAACCATTGACGTTCAAGGCATCGATGCTGAATTTATTGAAATCCACTATAAAGGCAAAGATAAACTTTTTTTACCTGTCCATCGTATCAATCAAATTAAAATTTATGGTGGCCCCGCAAATGACCAGTTAATTGATAAATTAGGTGGATCTACTTTTGAAAAAGCCAAAGTTAAGGTAAAAAATCACCTTCGAGATATCGCTAATGATTTATTAAAAGTTTATGCCGAAAGGGCAACTTCTAGAAGAGAGCCCTATACAATTAATCAACAAGACCTTTTCTCTTTTGAAAATGAATTTGCCTTTGAAGAGACCGAAGATCAGCTCAAAGCCATTGAGCTGATTCATGAAGATCTTAAATCCTCAAAACCTATGGACCGGCTTGTATGCGGTGATGTTGGATTTGGAAAAACAGAAGTGGCAATGCGCGCGGCATTTCATGTTTTATGCTCTGGTAAACAAGTAGCCGTTCTTGCACCGACAACAGTTCTAGCATTTCAACATCTAAACTCTTTTAAAAAGCGTTTAGAACATTGGGGTTTTAATATCAAGGGCCTTAACCGATTTGTCTCAACATCAGAGATAAAATCAACTTTAAAAGAACTAAAAGATGGTCAAGTTAATTTAGTAGTTGGAACGCACAGACTTCTAAGCCAAGATGTTCAATTCAAAGATTTAGGTTTGATGATTTGTGACGAAGAACAAAAATTTGGTGTTGTTCACAAAGAAAAAATTCGTAAAATGCGATCACAAATTGATACATTAACTTTATCTGCAACACCAATTCCGCGTACTTTAAATATGTCCTTGCTCGGTTTAAGGGATCTTAGCCTTATAACTACAGCCCCAATTGATCGACAGCCTATAAGAACCTTTATTACTAAATTTAATTCTGAAATTATAAAAAAGGCTGTTTACTCTGAAATCAAACGCGGTGGGCAAGTTTTTTTTGTACACAATAGGGTTCAAAGTATTTACAGCATCTATGATCAACTTAAGTTGCTGTTCCCTGATTTAAAAATTGCACTTGGTCATGGTCAGATGGAAGAAAAGAATTTAGAAAAAGTGATTCTATCTTTTGTAAATAAAGAAGCTGACATTTTACTTTCTACAACAATTATTGAATCTGGAGTTGATATTGGCAATGCCAATACTATGTTTATAGATAACGCTCATCAATTCGGCCTTAGCCAATTATATCAACTACGAGGCAGGGTTGGTCGAAGTAAAAATAAAGCCTATTGTTATTTAATCATTCCCAAAGGTCGGCAGCTAGAAAAAGAAGCTCTTGAAAGATTAAAAATTCTTCAAGAAAACACAACTTTAGGTAGTGGAATCCGTATTGCTCATTATGATCTAGAACTGCGTGGCGCTGGCAATCTCTTAGGTGAAAATCAATCTGGTCACGTCAATATCGTTGGATATGATCTATATATGGAACTTCTCGAGCAAGCGATTAGCGAAGCTCAGGGTAAGGATATTACTCCTCAGATTGAGCCTGAAATTAATATTCCACTGCCTGCTCTGATACCAAGTGATTATATTCAAGATATTAGATTAAGACTTGCGTACTATAAATTGCTTTCTAATATTAAAGACCCTGATGACATTGACCGAATCGATCAAGATCTAACGGATCAATTCGGCAAACCACCTTTAGAAGTTATAAATCTTTTCACCATGATGCTGGTCAAAAGAATCTGTAAAGATAAAGGAATCAAAGAAGTTAAAAGTGGGCCAAAAACTTTAAGCCTAACTTTTGATCCACAAACAAAAATTTCCGTTGAACGAATCTTAAAATTAACACAACTTGAAAATAAAAAATATAAACTACTTCCGGGCGACCGCTTAGTAATTCATATGAATGAAATTGATTGGCCAAAAATTTATGATGAAATTATTTTCCTTTAGAATAATCAAAATACCAATTGTAAACCCAATTTTAAAGAAGATTGTTTAATATCTGGAAGCGCATCAACTTCTAGTGGAATTCCGCCGAATGTTTCATATTCAATAACTAAAAAAGTTGCATCAAGACCATGCTCAAAATAGGCTTCCATAGCTAAAGACTTTTGAAACCAATCTAACGAAAACATTCCACCAAAGGCAAAGAAAGTTGCTAGATTGGATTTTAGCTCCGGGATATCTGAAGACCCTGGATTTGAAAATGTCATTTGACTTGCCCCTATTTTAAAGTAGGGGACTGCATACGGATTTTCAAATAGAGCGTCTACAATTATATGAATACTAGCTTTAGGTTGAAAAACGCTAACATCTCTATCAAAGCTTGTATGCATTAATCCAAAGTCCAAACCGCTCGAAAAAATTCCAAAATTATAACTAATAGATACCAAACCTTCTAGACCGACACTTTCAGACTTTAGGCTAGGTAAAAATGTTGTTGTTGAAAGTGTATAATCAGATAACTCAGGTTGAGATCCAAAAAATGAAAATCTAAAATTCCAAGTTTGTCGCCGATCCTTGTAAGACATATATGAAATTTTTTTGGTCTTGCCATCATCGGTTATTAGCAATGGAGATTTCTCGACTTCGACCCAGTTTTCGTCAGCAAAAGCCATATTCTGATCTAATGGCCAGATAAGAAATCCATAAAAAATTACGATAATAGAAATGATGTTTTGTGCTAAAAATCTCTTCTCTTTAGTCATTGTTAAATTATATAAGACTCTATTTTTAATACAATTTGTTATTTTATGGAATTTTCAGTCTTGGGCTTTAGAAAAGCCGAAGATCAAAACGTCCAATGAAGTGGAAAGACACCTTGCCGACATGAGTCTCGAAGAAAAAATTGGCCAACTTTTTGTTTTTGGATTTAATGAGCAAGAATTTACACCTTCACTTAAATATTTTTTAAATACGTATAAACCAGGTGGACTAATTTTTTTTTCTAGAAACGGAAAAGATCCTAAAAAGGTCCTTAAGTTAATTCAAGATATAAAATTATATTACAAGCAAAGCGGAAAGCTCGAACCTTTTTTTGTCGTTGATCATGAAGGTGGAGATGTTGTTAGAGTAGGTCCTCCCCATTTTTTCCCAAGTGCACTAAGCCTGGGACAGACTCATGATCCAGCCATTGCATATGATCTTGGTAAATGGACTGGGCGATATTTAAAAAGTTTAGGTTTTGACATCAATTTAGCGCCAGTTGTTGATCTTAGATCTGATAATGCCATTAATTTTATTGGTGAAAGGTCATTTAGTTCAAAACCTGAGGAAGTTGTTAAAATTGTATCACCTTTTATTTCGGGCGCTCGTTCAGCAGGAGTATTGTCCGTTTTAAAACACTTTCCAGGACATGGTCGTATCATCGAAGATACACATTTTAAAATCGTCCGGAAGCTTTCTAGTATTGAAGAACTTAATCAAAAGGACTTAATACCCTTTAAGAAGATAATCCGTCAACATCCAAACACGGGGGTAATGACTTCCCATTTGTCGGTTCCTTCTTTAGATCCTTCAGCTGAACTTACAACCTTTTCAAAAACTATCGTTTCTAAGCTAAGTAACGAATATCAGCATGAAGGTTTGGTTTTTTCCGACGATTTAGATATGTTGTTTTTTAAAAATAAAAAAATAAATATCGGAGCTAAATCTTTAGATGCTTTTAAAGCCGGACATGATCAAGTTCTCATTGTATGGTCTCGAAAAAACCAAAAAGACTCACTGCAATTTATAAAACAAAGTCTTGAAAAGGGGTTAATTGACCATGACTTTATCGATGAGAAAGTAAAAAAAATCTTAGCTACAAAGTTACGCCTTAAAGATGACCAGATACTTGATTATAATAAAGTATTAAATGCTTTAACAAAAATTTATAATCTTCAAAACCAAATAAATTTTTTACATTTTAATAAACTCTCTAAACCTCTTCTTCAAGAGATCTCAGAAAATATGAAGGATAAGAAAAAGATTCTTTTATTTACTTACTCTTACCACTTTTATAAAACTTTTAAAGATAACTTTTCCAAAGGTGGTTTTATACCTCTAAGCCAAGCAAATTGGTCTGAAGCGGCCAAAAGTTGTGTTAAAGACTTATGTTTTTTTCATGTCTCTGGTGACAAGTCTGCACAAAAAATTAATGAACTGCCAAAAAAGATTTTAAGCAATATGGTTTTGATCAATACCTCTGATCCTGCAGTTACCGAAAAGTTGGATATTAAGACCTTAAACCTATACAGCAATAGTAATAAATTTTGGACCTGGTTTGCTGAACAGTTAGAAAAAAATGAAGAATCAAACGATGACTCCGACGACAAATATGCTTTAAAAAATTATAAGCTAGCACCGACAAAAGTAAATTAAACTAAAACCTTTCGATCTTCGTGAAGACCTGGAACAGAAACGATGCTTTATTAAGAGTATAAGTATAATGAACAGAGACTAACTGTAGATTGTAAACTAATATGTTAAAACATTTTTAAAATATATTAAGATTATTTATACAGGCTCTTTCGAGTTATTTCAAAATGTTGTGGATTGCTAGTTTAAGCGACACCTTGATGTCCTAACTGATCTTTACGTACAGCTACTCCGTCCTTGTATTCAACACCATTTAATAAATTTGTAATTTCTTTGTAGCCTTTGATTTTCTT
>JBGSLV010000078.1:0-24455 GCA_041740515.1 Bdellovibrionales bacterium
TACCAAAAACTAAAAAAATAGAAACTGTACAAAAAAATCATAAAAAGAAAACACTATTAGACCGATACATTAATTATTGCGAGGGCACTTATTTTAAAAAGTACGGATGGCTGGTGCCGCCGATGTCATGGAGTTCTTCAAGAATTTAAAATTCGATTATTGAACTAAAACTGAGTGCGTTTTTAGTTTCAATGAAAAAGTTCAAAAATTGTTCATCATGGAGGCCCAAATTTATTTTTTAAATAAATATTGATATATTGAATTTAAAAAAAAAATTAGCCAAGAATGCTCAAATTTAAAAGGAAACGTGTGATTAGTAATTGTGTGTTACTTAATTTTTAGGAATCAAGTTAAACATTTCGAAGGTGTTGGGAGCTAGCTGATTTATTGGAAGCCAGACGGTGCCTTCGGATGGATTTACTGTGTAAGACGAGTGATAATTTGAGTAGTTACCCCAGGAGTTTAGCAGCTCGTATTCACATTGTTTTAGTTCTTGATTATAATTTTGTCCTATTAATAAGACAGCGTGTTTATCTTTACACTCATCATAAAAATTAGAAAGTGTCGGATCATAGAAAACACTAGAGCAAAAGCTAGTGACTATAGGTTGCGCATCAATTTTGGTTAATTCATTAGAAATTTGTAATGCCACATCGTACGTCCATTTAAATATATCCAATCGCTTATTAGAATTTGTTTTTTGTAAAAAATTAAATTTTACACTAGGGTAAGAAATTAAATCATTTTTGCAAAAAACTTTCCTTAGAACAAAATCTGCGAAGCTCATATTACCGTTTTTGTTTATGCTTTCATGAAAATCGTTAGTTAAAGTTCCTATGCTTTCAATGTAGTTAAAAATTAAATTAATGTCTGGATTTTTAGGATTCATTTGTTGGAATGACTCAGTAGAAAATCCTGCTGCTCGCATAATAATTTCATTGGTTGATTTGCTAAATCCTGAAGTTTTCTTTGCATAGTCTAAGATTAGGGGGAATAGTTTGTCTATATTTCGACTTTCTATTAGCTCCTTAGGGATGAGGGGCATGTCTTGGAAACTGACTTCAATTTCACGATAAGCAGTATTCAACGTACTTATAAAAACTTCTCGCTCGCTTGGGGCTAATTTATCAAGTTCATTGAATGCACACCCTTTGTTATCTACGACGTAACTAATAATTTGGTCAGCCCAACCATAATCTATGTTGAAGTTTCTTTGTCTATTGACGTTTACGCCGACAGCAGAAAGTAGGACTGATGTTCTTTGTGTGCTTTTTGAGTAAGTAATATTAAAATAATCCAAAGCCTTGAGACCTGCTTCGGCATAACAAGTTCCTGAAAATTGATTGGAAACTTCAAATGATTTTAGAATATTGTTATTTTTTAATATACTTACACTTGGGCAATCTTCAGGTTTTGAGATTAAATTATTTCTCAGAATATACTTACTAGCTTCACTAAGTTGGTTATTGTTCAATATCGTATGAATTTCTTGTAAAGTTTCATCATAAGTTTTATCAGGGTATAAATAAATTATATAATAAGTTATTGCAGTAATGAAAACTACCCTGTATTTAGTTTCAAATAGAGAGTTAAGCTTAAATGTCGCAGTGATTAACTCACTTCTTTTTTTTTTCAATTGTTCTAAGGATCTCGATCTTGCTGTTCCATAGTACATATTTGCGACATTTAAAAGTGGTTCACCACATATCTTATATGAGCAGTAGATGGAGAGACCTTGTATATTTTTTGCTAACCCTAGATAATCTATATTTTGAATGTCTTTTGGTAATTTTGTATTTGCCAAAGTAAAAGTAGCTGTAAAACTAATTACAATAATGACAAAAAATGTTTTTGTATTTGAAAATGTAAGAGCTTTTGATTTCATTTGATGAAATTAATGCACTAAGTGTGCCAAAATCGCATCTTAGAGTCTAATATGTGCGTGGCTAATTCGGTTTGGAGATTATCCGTATCGCATTGTCTATTCAATTGAAGATAAAATTTTAACAATCGAAGTTATTCGAGTGGCGAACCTAAAATAAGTCTAGAAGTAGTTTTTTATGTCAAAAACTTAAAGTTTTCACTAATCAAGCACCAATGATTATAAGAATAAAAGTTAAAATTCGTACAGTCTGGCGAGTCATTAAATCCAAGCATCTAGAATAACGTTCATGGTGCTTTGAGGTTTAAACAGAATTAACTATTTAAAAATTTTTGCACAGAATTTGAAATTCATTGTCTCGGTTTTTAAGTCAACGACCCGATGATCACCATTATATATTAAATAAGATTTCGAAAAATCAATAATCTTACTAATCTTCTGCAAATTTTTTAACTGTGATAATGAGAATGTAGAACTTGATTTTATTTCTATAGGCACAAGGTCTCGTCCATCCTGAAAAATTAAATCTATTTCTAAGCCTGAAGTTTCGCGAAAAAAATAAAGGTTAGGAACTTTGCCTTTATTTAATCGCGATTTTAAACAATCTATAACAACAAGGTTTTCAAATAGACTCCCAACCAAAGGGTCTCTGGAAACTTGTTCTTGCTTTTCAATACCCAGAAGAAATGCAAGTAGACCTACATCCACAAAATAATATTTGGGAGATTTAATGACTCGTTTTCCGAAGTTTTCAAAATATGGAGAGAGCTTAAAAATAATAAACGAAGCTTCTAAAATGGAAAGCCAATTTTTAATAGTTTTAGCATCAACTCCTGTATCATTAGCTAGTGAATTATAGTCTAATAAATGTCCAACTCTACCAGCTAGTAATTTCATAAACTTTTCAAACAAAGATACATCTTTAAGATTTATTAGCTGTCGTACATCACGCTCAACATATGTTTGATAGTAGTTTGAATAGGCAAGTTGTGGCCTTTGTTGTTGGTCATAAACTCGAGGTAAAAATCCATTTATAATATAGTCCTCAAAATATGCTAATTCCATTTTAGATAAACTTAATTCATTTATAGATAAAGGTAGCAATTGTAAAATAGCAGTTCTACCTGCCAAGGACTGTGTGATTGCTTCTTTTAATTGTAATTGGTGAGAACCCGTTAAAACAAATTGACCATTTTGTTTTCTTTCGTCGACGATCACCTGAATATAACTAAGAAGCGCTGGGACTCGCTGTATTTCGTCTAAAATAACGGGCTTATCGAACTGAGCTAAAAAAGACTTGGGGTCATAAAGAGCCAGCTCTCTGTTTTCTGGCGACTCTAAGTTACAGTATTTAAATCCTTTTAAAGCCTCTTTAGCTAAAGTCGTTTTTCCAGCTTGACGAGGTCCTAAAATGGTCACGACAGGATACTCTTTTATGAGGTTTAGTAATTCAATTTCAATGTCTCTTTGGATCATTTGATAAGGCTACACCATGCAAAAGCAGACTTCAAGTCCGTTTTTACATGAATTGCTGGAAACTTACTCTAAAATACAAGGATTAAACCCTTTTTTTCGAATTCTTTTATTTATTAATTCTGCTGATAAAGAGTTCTAAATTTGATCCATTTGGCCCGCCAATTTTTTAACATAAATTCAATACTTTGTTGCCAAGGCCATTTTTTGTTCACGAACTGTTTGCTCAGTTTTATTCTTTTTAAATAAGCGATTATTTTCATAAACCAAGGGGTTTGTGAGCGACTAGAATGGCCAATTGGACCTTCAAAATCATTTTAAAAATTAATATGTTTCAACATACCCATATTCGAAAAGCCCTTTAATGCCTTCAATTTCGATTGCTTTTTCTAAAATTGAATTTTTTAATGCACCATCTTCAACGTCTAGGTTTGTCGAAAGTTTCATATAGTAAGCAGTGTTACTCAGTTTTGGTGCAGCTGAGGACGTACCACCCCATGGCCATACCACTTCACTTTCTTGGCCAGCCAATACCGCCGTGGTAAACTGGCGAACATCGTGAGCTTGAGTTGCAACGTGAACGCAACCATAGTTAGATCCCGAACCATTACTCTCAAAAGTGATACCTAGATCTTTATTTACACTTCCAACCACTATGTAATTGGGTAAATCAAAAAGGCTTTTTAATTTTAAATCAGAACAAATATTGGCAGCATCATTCCCTGCGCTATGAACGTGAAGAATACCTGGGTTATCTCGTACAGCGCCCTCCATGAATGATGGAATGATTGTTCTAGCTTCTGGGAATTTCCTTCCAAAAGACATGTTAGCTACAGCAATTCTACCCTCATATTTTTCATTAAATTCCTTAAGTTGAGACGCCCACAAATAGTTAGGGTAGGGTTCTGAGCTGTATGCTGCGGGCAAAGGAACAATTGAATAATCAGGTAATCCCCCATCAACTAAAACAGAAACTACAAGCTCTCCGTGTTTTGTCCAAGGTTCGAGGTGCTGCCATCGACTTTGATGTTTCATCAATGTCAAAATTTCGGGAGCACGTTCTTCAAATAATTTAAACCCTTTTATTAATGATTCAATGGCCCTAGTGAAGTAAGACGGAGAAGATTCATCAAGGTTATTAAATTCTATCAGGGTTGTCTCGATATCTTGATCTGCACGAAACTTAAACTTTCGAGCTACTGTTGGTTCATTTAAATTGAACTCAGGATCGTCAATCACCGCTACAAAATTTGTTGGCAAATTTGGTGGGGATGAGAAGCTGTTACCATATATATTTTTTAAAGGTTTAATTGTAAAAAATGAAACTAATGGGCGAATCGTCCACATGATCTCCATGATAAGACTCGTTTTCCAATCGTATTGTGGGAGAAATTCAATGAACCTAGAGTAATCAATGGATTCTGGTGTCGAGTCCGCATCGATTTTTACCAGCTTGCTCTGGCTAGCTAATATAAGAGTAAATTGGCTATAGTTCATATAAGCTACTGTTTCACCAAAACTATTGAACTCTAAAATAGCTTTAATCAAGTTAGAATTAGCTCCAAAGGAACCAAAAACGTAAGCTAAAGAATCAAACAAAACCACTTTTAGAGTGGTCACTCTACCTGAACTTACTGACCCGTAATGTATATTAAATTCTAAAACTCCATTTTCATTCATGACTTGATTTGTTGTAACACTATAGTTCGATAGAAGGCGTTCACGTTCAGACTGGCTTATCAACGAACAATCATCTAGAGATGGTCGGTATAATTTTCGTGCACCTGCTACGGCAAAAAATAGCATCGAATCGGAGTGGTTAGCTTCTGAGAAAGTTTGGTTTATTTGACACTCTATCGTAGATTTTGATCCAGCGTAAAGAGGAGCTAAAAAAAGGCTATTCATTTTCAAAAATGTGAACAGTGAAATACAAATAAACCTTATTAAATTTTTCATAATCCATAAAAATGCACAATCAATGCCATCTATAGCCTACCTTCTTTTTTTTTAAGAACTGGACTTTTTCGTAAGTACACCACGATGTCTGTGTTGTTCGATGTCCCTTTACCATCAATGATTCACTAGATTAAAATCCCAATGATTTAAATCCAATCACGCGATCTTTTGCACATTAAAAGTGACCAAAATTGTCACTCAATTTTAAGAAAACGAACACGAACAGGATACGAAAAGGTTATCAACGCATTCCATTTAGCCTTATTGTGTCCGCCAAAAAAATACAGTACCCAGAATACATTTAATAGTATTCTGAATTCTGACCAGAAAACTGAATACAGTTCGTTCCTTTTTTTTAAAACCTGAATTTCCGATTTAATCAGTCTGTATTTGGCAAACGGTTCGATAAATATTTTTCTAAAGAATTTTAAATGCTAGCAAGCGACAATTTTGTATCAATTTACTTAAGCTTAGAGATGGGTGAAGATACAAAATTGCAAAAAAAATGTCGCTAAACTACCGACTACTAAACTTATAAATAAATCCATCCCGAGACCCAACCACAATGTCGCCGTTCCAAATTGCTGGCGTGCTTTCAATGCAACCTGTGGACGGCAGAGTGTATGTTAAGGTCTCGTAAATTTCTTTGGGATTTTTTAGATCATAGATTTTAAACCCACCAGGAGAGCAAGTAGCTACTACAAGACGATCATCAATGATTGCTGGTGACGACCAAGCATGAAAACCAATATCAAATTCTTGAAGCAGGCTTCCGCTCGTGGCATCAACAACAAGTAATCGGCCATCATGGGTTGAAGCATATACAACGTCATTTCTTATCGCTGGCGTAGCCCATAGTCCACTTTTGGAATAGTCACTTTTTCGAACGTCGATTTTCCAAACTAGGGGAGCCTCTGGGGAGTATGGGTTGAGTTTTATAAGTTGGCCAATGGTTTGTGCTCGTTTTAAAAATCGTTCATATTCAATAGCAATGTAGAGCATGCCGTGTTCATCGACAACAGGTGAAGCATCGATGTCATCTCCGGTCCAAAAATCAAAAACAATTTTTGCTTGTAAATTTTCATCCACTTGTGACAGATCTAAACCAACAATGCGTCCTGCAGAATTAGCAAAATACACACGTTCTTTGAACATAACCACAGAGCTTTCAATACTGGCGTTTCGATCGCCGACATTTCTTATTAATTCATCGTTCCAGCCTTCCATACGTACACGAATTTCTGGCTGAACTGAAACAACGCCCTTGGTGATATTTCGATTAAGTTTCCAAACATAAAACCACCCATTTTCACCTCCAAAAATTAAGTGGTCATTCACCACCGAAGCATTTCCATCCCAGTCATTATTCCATATGGTTCGGGGAACATCTTGTTTGGCATCTAGGGACCATATTTCTTCAGCCTGGGCATTTTGCAAGGAAAGAATCCGAAATTTATTGTCTCGGGATCCAAAGTACAAAAGAGGAAATCCGTCAGGATCAAGAGTGACAGAGCCTTTGATGATGTCGCCTGTGGCAAAAGGTTTCCTTAGTTCCTCGCCAGTTAAAAAGTCTATAAAATGCACTTTTCGATCGTAGGTGCCAACTATCACTTCGGTGATTCCATCGGGTCGTACCCAGATCACTGGCTGACCAGTCCACCCACTGCCACACCATGTTTTTTTATCAGATTTGGAACACATGGCTTCTCTGGGATACTTCCATGAAATGTTATAGTCATTTCCAACAGGTCCTGTTCCGTACCAATTTCGAAGGGGATTGCCCCGAAATTGCAAAAGTCCTTCCGTGGTTCCCCACTCGGAATAAGCGTGTGATGGATCCACATAAGCATCAATGGATTGAGCAAAAGCAAATGAAAACAAAAAAAATAAAATCATGAAAAGCTCCAGATTGCACATTCTTATTAGACATTAAAGAATTTGTTTACAAGTTATTTTATAACTTTCCGGAGCTCTACCCCTTTGGAAATGAACCAGGATTTCCGTGGGTGTGCCGAATTTACTATTAAAAATAATTGTTGCTGGTTCGAACGGCTCGACTGTGGGGTTTTTTACCGTTAAATGATTTGCAACGCCCAGGCTAGATTGGTTTCCATAGGATGTATAGATATGGCCAAATGCTTTCACATAATATTCGTCCGCTCGATAAACATTTTTTATAATTTGCATGAACTTGCCGTTATCAACTTCACAAAAAAACTCTTCAGTATTGTGATATTTAATCCAAGGGTAGCTTGCCATATGATAAAAGATCTCTACGTCCAAAGCGTCTTCATAAGCAAGGCAACGATCATTTACGCCATTACCTTGGATAATCTGCCCATCAGGAAAAACAATGGTACAAACTAATTGAGCTGGATCAACATTAGGTTTCACACCATTGGGTTTTGCTTGGGCCACGCTGCTTAAAGCAATAATTATTGTGAATAAGTTTAATAAATTCGTAATTGTTTTCATGACTTTCTCCTTTGTTTATTTATTTGTTTTCGCAATACACAATACAAAAGATAAGACCATCGTCGAATCTTGTAAAATTGATTGATTTAATATGTTAATCGAAATAATTAATGATTATGGAAATCTCTTCACTTTACCTAAAAGCTTTCTATCAACTATCTCAAGATAGAAACTTCACTAAAGCCGCAGACAATTTGGCGATCACGCAGTCCGCATTTTCACATAGGATATTAAATCTTGAAAAGGACTTAGAAACCACTTTATTTATCCGTGAAAAAGGCAATGTTCAACTTACAGAAGCTGGCGAAAAGCTTTTAAGATACTGTGAGAAAGTCTACTCCCTTCAAGAAGAAGTCCTCGAGTCTATCATCGATGACAAGTCTAAGGATCTTGTGGGAACAATCCGTATAGGGGGTTTTTCTTCTATCAATAGATCTTGCATCATGCCTGGACTTGCAAAGTTGCTACGGGAAAATCCACGAGTTTCCGTATCCATTATTACTGTTGAAATGGATGAGCTTATGGACTTAATGAAATCCTCGAAAGTTGATTTTGTTCTTAGTAACGTGCCCCCGCAAAACAACGCCATTCAAGCGCATTACCTTGGATATGAAGAAAACGTACTTGTGGAATCAAACAAATATATCTTTAATGGCCACTACTTAGATCATGATATAAAGGATGTAACTACAAATTCTTATTTCAAAATAAACCCATCTCTAAACAAAAATACTAGGAAGCGTTATTTTGATGATGTGTACGGGCTTATAGATGGAGTTAAGCTAGGTCTGGGACGGGCCGTTTTACCAACTCATTTAATCGAAAAAGAAAAGGATCTTAAAATTCTATATGGCGACAAAAAGCTTAAAGTGCCTCTATATCTTCTTTATTACAAAAATACCTATCAAACAAAACTAGAATTAGCCGTAATTAAAGCGATATCAGAATATTTTAAAGCCAATTTTAGTTAAAGTTCGTAAGTTTTTTATTACTACTTATATTCTTATTGATGTAGACTGATTGATCTTCAAAACCAAGCTTTTACAAGTCTGTCGGTCTGTTTTTTTGTATGTATGTGTTTGTTTGTTTGTATTAGTCTTTACTGTCTAACGAATTAAAATTTAGTATAATTTAAACAAAAAAAATATAAATTGTTGCTTTAAGCAATCTCGTTTAGATATAAATTCAATTCTAAATACTAAATACTAAATACTAGACACTCAATTTGTCTTTATTGTAGTTAAGTTATTAATTCAACATTGGATACTCGATTTATTGTAGTTAAGTTATTTATTCAACATTAGATACGCGATTTAGTGTCGTTAAGATATTTGTTCAATACTAAATACTCTACTTATTTTGTTTGAAGCTATTAAATAATTTTTTTTGAAGAATTTTTCAGGAGTTCGAAAAATGAGATCTATTTTAGTAAGTCTTTTATGGGCTTGGATATATACAACTCCAGGGATAAGTTTTGCAAAGGTACTGCCATCTATCAAAATTGCTAACGTTCCTGCCACCGTCGAAAGAATCTCGTTAGCGATAAGTGATCCTGAATTGTCCTCTGAATTAAAGCAAATGGGGGGTGATCACAGCTATCACATTAGTTTTGGTCAAATTACTGAAACGCAATTTACAAATTTAAAAGTTCATTTCAGAAAAGACAATCTGAACTACAACCCAAAAAAATCGTATACTTTGCTCGATTTTCTTCCTTCAAAAATGCAAGCTCTAATGCACTTGCGTCTCGAGACGGGTACTCGATCTCCTCAAGAGCTTATCGACAATCCTGCGTTTACTAGCAATGTTACTCGTGATGGGAAGGTTGAAGTCCACTCAACGACGAATTGCTGGGGTACTGCATGGGAATTGATTCGTGACCCTTCCGCGAATTCTCCTTTTATAGCTTTCATGACAGGTTATAGGAATATCATGAATTATTTTGAAGTCCCTCGTTCAGGAATGAGCCAAGTAAAAGAAAGAGATTCAATATTTGGAGATCTTCTTCTTGTTTTTGCGAATCCAGATCGTGATAGTCAGCTTCAACATGCCGCAGTGGTTATTGGATCTGGATATTTTTTTGAACGTACAGACTCTGGTTCAGCGACATTTTTTAGAATCGTAAATGAAAAAGATATGACCGGAAGAATTGCAAAAAAATTCGAAGAATTTCATGACTTTACTGGGAACATCCAAAAAGTGACAATAACCAAAAGATTTTTTAACTTCAGTCAACCATTACCTGATCCTGTTGGTGGTTTTTCTGCACAACATATGCTGCTCGATGAACTTCAAGAATACATAGTCTATGTTCCACATTCTCCAAGCAGGCAAACCGTAACTGTATTTGCACAACCGCGGATCGGCGGCGGAGAAGAAGTATCTTTGTATGACATCACGCCTTTTAAAATCCGTATAAATGAAAGTGGAATGGGTGAAATAGATCCCGGCTCAAAAGGGGCAGATCGTTTCAAAAAGGCCCTGACAAATGATTCTCAGTGCAACATTTTTTTATCATGACCTTTTGATAGTTTTCTTGACTCATATTTTTAAGATCACAAGACTAATTTTTTTTGAGATTTTCGAGCTTGGATTTAAGTTTAATGAAAGCCATTTCAAATGTCAGAAGTGGGATTGTTATAGCCATTGAACATAATTATTAAAGCCTTCGATCCTTCCATTGTTCCATTAGCTCCAGTTTGAACAGATTGATTAGGTAAATTTTGAGTTGTTGAAAACGCAGGTATAGATTTAGAAAACATTTCAGAACTAAGTACATGCGAATTAATAATTTGCGCATATTCAGGGAAAGTGCGCAAGCAACCCCCTGAATCACGTCGAACACCTAGATGTTTGTGATTCTTTTTTGGAGTTCCGTGAATGGCAACGCCCGACCATTTTTTTGAGTAGTAGGTTTTTACGTAAGTCGGAAAAGACATTAAAGCGTTGTGGCTTGTGCTCGTTGAACCGGTGAATGTCTTATCCATTTGAATAGGGAAAATTCCTGAAAATGTTCTGATTTTCTTTTTTCCCGATATTCCCGAGGACACAGGAACAAGTTCAGGTAAGCCCGGAAGGGACTGAATGTTTTTAAAATTCAGTCCTTTGATCATGCCAGTTTTACGGTCACGCACAAAAATGGGTTCATTTTTATTGATTTTGTTTAGAACTCTTAAATGTTGAAAAGGTACTATATCCGCTGTCGAGCCATCAGTTGCGGTGTTTGAGATAATAATAGTTTCGAATTTGGATTCTAGAAAGGGGCTCAAGGTCGACATAACTTCCTCAAAGGTAAAAAAGTCGCCACGCGCATCAATTAAGTGGAAGAAGTGCGTTTCTAATAAAGGCAACCCGTCATTGAAGTTTGGTATTAATGATCTTTCATCGTTATCAGCACTTGAAAAGTAGAGATCGCTGACATTTGATTCATTATAAGCAAACAGTTGCAAGTTCCATGAGAGCATCGTGATCAAAAACAAAAAAAGTGTTTTCATAAATAATCCTTATATGTAAAAGATCTTGAATAATTTCAGATTTCAAATCGCTATCATAGAAATTTAATCACGTCTTGGAAAAATTGGGCTTGGAGCGCATTTTTTTATTAATTTTAAGATCTTTAAATAGGCCTGACACAAAACTAACTCTACTAGGAATTCTGAATTTATAATTTCTTTGGTTTTTAATCTCACACAATCTTGACATTGGTAATGTGATACTGATGAATTAAATTATGAGCTATTTAAGAATACCTCGCTTTTATGTTCAAGTTAGCCGAGAATCTCTAATTACTCGAAACGTATTGACCGGTAAGGAGCATAAATCTCTAGATGTATCGCCCTTCCAGCACAGTCGAGTTATAATTGCAGATTTCGAGAAAGCGCAACTTCTGGTGAGCCAAGGGATCTTGCTCACTCGGTCAAAAGCGATTTTTAGACCTATTATTGTCATCCATTGGGTCAGTCCTCTAAATGGCGGTCTAACTCCAATTGAGGCAAGAGCCTTAAAGGAAATTGGTTTGGGTGCTGTACCTGGGCTAGGTGCCTATAAAGTTTTTGTATTGGCACCTCTGTTTTGCGATCTGAAATGACAGATGAACTACTTTGTAAAATAGATAAGAGATTTCCATCGGCATAAGTTGCAGATGCATGATAATAGATTTATCTCCATTGCTTTTTTAGTTATGTAGGGACTTTCACAAATATAGATTTCAGGTTCGTCTCAAGGTTGAAGATCTGAAACTTTTTTGTACTAAACCTTATCTGAAATAAATAGGATTTAAAAAATGTGTTTTTCGATTAAAATCAATACTTCAAAAAACAACTTTATAACAGAGTCCAAAAACAATTCTATAAATGTGTCCGAAATAAAAGAAACGGCTCTTGAACTAAATACCGATAGCTTTATCTTCAGGGCATTTCCTCATCAAACCTATCCGGTAATTATAAAAAATAAAGATTATCATGAACTCAAGCTGATGAATTATTCTCTGATACCTTCATGGAGTAAAACCGCGAAACCAAAATTTGCCACTTATAATGCTCGGGTAGAAACTATCGATGAAAAACCAACATGGATAAAACCCTTAGAGAAGACGAGATGTTTAGTGCCTATCACAAGTTTTTTTGAGTCTTGTTATGGCGGCACACATGGCGGACATATTGTTGAGTTTAGCAGTAAGGATATTATCTTTTTAGCAGGTGTTTACAACACTTGGATTGATAAAGTAACGGGTGAAGTTGTGGACTCCTTTGCCGTTGTGACCAAAGAGCCTTACCCTTTTGTTGCCAAAACGGGCCACGATAGATCTCCTATTTATTTAGAAAACAAAGTGATCAATTTATGGCTTGATAATAAAATGCACAAAATATCTGATGTCAAAAACTTTCTTTTGCATCAACATGAAGAACCTTTTTTGGAAGTTGCAATAGAGAGAAAACTTAAAAACCTAAACGCATAATGTAAAGATTTTTTTAAAAACACAGTCACACTTCATATCCATGCCTTATTGCATTTCATATGCGGATTTAAATCTTTATTGACTTCTATCTTTGGCACACAGAATTGTAGTATTCATGAAAATATTTTTTTCGGATCATTACACTTTAGAGCTGCCCCATGAACATAGATTTCCTATGGGTAAGTATAAACAATTACGTAATTATTTATTAGAGCACAAAATTATAAGTCTGAATGAACTTCATGAAAGTCCTTTAGCAAACGAAGAGGAACTGCGGTTAGCCCATGACCCTGAATATATTCTAAATATGAAACAAGGAACCTTGGACCCATCTAGTATAAGAAAAATTGGTTTTCCATGGAGTTATCAATTGTTTTTAAGAAGCTGTGCAACGGTTGGAGGAGCTCTGGCCTCAGCTGAAAGTGCGCTTCAAGAAGGTATTGCTGGCAATTTGGCGGGCGGGACTCATCATGCCCATTATGATGCGGGCGCTGGTTACTGTGTTTTTAATGACATAGCCGTTGCCGCCCGGTGGCTTCACCGACAGAATCCTGACTTAAAAATTGCCATCATCGATTTAGACGTGCATCAAGGTGATGGAAATTCCAGTATTTTAAGGAAAGATCAAAATATTTTTATTTTTAGTGTTCACGGCGAAAAAAATTACCCTTTCCATAAAGTGGCATCTCATTTGGACATTGCTTTGCCTAATGGTGTTGAAGATCAAGAATATCTGGAAGCACTTATAAGTGGCTTAGAAAGTGTTAAAAATTTTAAGCCTGACTTTATTTTTTATCAAATGGGAGTGGACCCATTGTCCTATGATGCTTTAGGGAAAATGAATTTAAGTTTCGAGGGTTTGATGGCCAGAGATAAAGCTGTGCTCGAGTATGCTCTATTTGCAAAAATTCCGATTTCGTTGGCATTAGGTGGTGGTTATGCAAAACCTATCGAAAAAAGTGTTGAAGCCTACGCCAATACGTATCGAGTCGTGAAAGCTACGATAGCTAAAGTAATGGAAAAAAGTTAAATGAAATATAGCACTATTATTTTTGATTTAGATGGAACCTTAGTGGATTCAAAAATTAATTTTCCGGCCATCTATCAAAGCTTAGGTTTAGAGCCTGGTAAATCAATCATTGAACATATCCATAGTTTAAAAGAAGAAGAGCAAAAATCGGCACGAGAACTTGTTCATTTTTATGAAAACCAAGGGGCCGAGAATTCAAACCCCATTCCAGGTGTCTTAGAATTGATTGATGAGTTATCGCACCAAAATGTGAATATGGCGGTATTTACTTTAAACTCTCGTTCCATTGCTCTTAAAACCTTAGAACGACATAATATCGCCATACCTATTCTTATATCTCGCGAAGATGCTAAGCCAAAGCCCGATCCAGAAGGCTTATTTAAAATCTGCAACCACTATGGCACCCCCACAGACAAGGCTCTTTATGTGGGAGATTATAAATACGACTTGATAGCTGGTCTTAAGGCGAATATCAAAACGGCGCTATATTCGGCTTTACCGCCAAGTTTTGATACCAAAGGGGCCTATATGCAGTTTGCTCATTTCAATGAACTTTTTAAATATTTAATTCGCGATTTAGATATGAGGAAAGACTAGATCTTTCTGTTTTCTAAAAAATCATTTAAGGATTTGGGTTAAGCTTAAAGGCTATGGTTTATGAATGAAATTAGTTAATTCAAAAAAAAACGGATAAAGTTAATAACAGACAATTTAATGGTAAATTATAAATTAAACAAAACTAAAAAATAATAATTAAAATAACATTAATTATAAATATATTTGCTAAAGTTAGCAGCGGGCAGTTTAATGTTAAAACATAAAACATAAAACATAAAACATTAATAAAAAAATATAAAATATAAAAGCAAAAATAAACTAAAGACAAATTATTAAAAATAAATAAAAAAAAGTAAACAAAATAAAGTAAACAAAATCAAAGTATTTAAAATAAAATTATTAAGGCTTTTATGAAATTGAATCTAGTATTGTGTACGATAGTTTTTTTGATTTCAAATTCAACTTTTGCTCGGAATGAAAACTTCGGTTTTTTTGGAACCGATGATCGTCAAGACATTACATTAGATACCGCTATTTCGGGAAATCCAAATTCTGTTAAAGCCAAAAGCGTTGTAACTATAGTTAAACGCACAGCCACTAACCTTACTGAAGGTGGGGGATTTAAATTTAAACCTTTAAGTTCAGTCACAAAAGATCTTCCGATTTGCCCTGAGCAAAAATTTTCTAATCAAGTCCGACATACAGAAGTTGTTTGTGGTGGAAGTTTAGTGGGTCATGATTTAGTCTTAACTGCCAAAGAATGTATTAGTGATGTTTTAGACTGCACTTTGACCTATTCATTTATTTTTGATTACACCCAAGGGCGAAGCGAATTTAGTCCACGGGAAGTGTATCATTGTATGGATGTGGTTTTTAAAAAAAATATAAATGGTACGCAAGTGGCGCTTATCAAGTTAGACCGTCCCGTAAACTTTCGAACTCCTTTAGGACTTAATCTTGAAGCACAATTACCCGAGGAAGCACCGCTAACTTTGATAGGACCACATGCTAAACTTTCCTTAAAAGTTTCTAATGGACATATACGATATAAAAGTGACGATCCGATAAAAAATCCTGGAGTAGCGACGGACTTGGACTGTTCAAAGAACGATATAGGAAGTCCTGTTTTTAATTCTCAGGGACAGGTCGAAGGCGTAGTGATGGCGGTCGCACCGCTGGAAGTGCCAAGCTTACCCACCAAATCTTTAGCCTCTGAAGCAGTGATTGCAGCACCGATAGCCACTCCGACCAATTTACCTGAAACGAAGTTATCGACATCTTCATCTTCACAGCCTTGTATGACGTGGACGTCGCAGCCAGAAATTTTGGATCGAACAGCTTATGTGAAAGAGCAAAAAATACTTTCATCGAAAGCAACAAAAACTAGTTTCATACCTAAAGGTTGTGTATATGCTCCTGTCGCACATTTTAAAGAAGAGTTGATTAAATATTTACCATCATTAAAAAATGGAACCTCCTCTCAATCTTTAGCAGCTACGACACCAACATTATCAACTGCTTCTGGTCCTAATGATCCGATAGCATTGACAGCTCTACCAACAAAACTTTCAGCATTTGTAGAAACGCCAGTTGAACCGACTCCTGAACCGACCGCTGAACCTACAGAGGTTGCAGAAACTCCATTGCAATCGCAAGAAGCACCAACCGAAACGCAATCTCAAACTTTTGCAGAAGATGTAAGGCCACTTTCAACCCTTGCAGAAGAAATAAGAGAGCCAACGGCATTTGCTGAAGATCCAACAGAGCCTTCAACAGATATAGAAACCGTAGCCAAAAATTTAGGAGTAAGTCCAATGACAAGTCGTCCACGCCCACCTAAAGTTTCGCCCCTTGAGAAGGATGGTATTCGTTTTGATCAAGCAAGGGATGGCTTGCCTCTTCAGGCCAAGGACACAAGTGGATGGCTTCGCGCTACAGACATCGCAAGTGGTCAGACGCTTTGGCTGGTCCAGGTTTATACGGCCCCCTTGCCTGAGCCAGGAAGGCCGGAAGTTGCTGGCGGACCACAAACGGTCTACATGCACCGGCTGTCTTTTTCCGAAGGATATGTGATTGTTGAGGACGAGCTTGGTCGCGAGTATCAAGTTGATCCCAAGAGCGGTAACTCGACAATGATGCCATAACCCTTCTATCTGTTGGCCTTAACAAAAATCCACGGGTTTGTCTTTATTCAGCCATAATTAAATTTCTATTTTTAGCAGTTGATTTAGATTTGTAGTGAAGGCTTTTGTTTTCATATTACTTAACATTTTCCAATGTTTATTAATCCCACAACTTGCAAGTTTGATAGTTTCTGGACCGTGGCTTTGGTTGTATTTATCCATGGTATTTAAGATTTGGATTTCTTTTAAGGAGTCATTCTCTGAAAATAGATCATATTGAGCCAGTTGCTGATCGTAGATATCAGTGATCACGACGCCACATTTTTTATATTCAAATTTAGATTTATAAAGATGTTTTAAGATTTTAAGGGCTGCGTCGTTTAATTTAAAAGTAGATTGTGTGGCAGATAAAAATCTTAAGCTAGCAGAATCATAAGTCTGAGGCGTGTTTTTAAATCTATTGGTATGAATAAAAACCATGATAACTTTAGCCGCCGACTTTTGCCGTCGCAGTTTTTCCGCAGCCCGAGTGACATGCGATGATAAAGCCTCCCTTAGTTCATTGATATCGGTGACGTTTTTGCCAAAGGACCTAGAGGATATGATTTGTTTTTTGTTTTTAGTGTGCAGCTCAAGTGAAATGCAATTTTTAAGTCTGAGCTCGTCTTGAATCTGTCGACCCACTTTGGTTAATGTCTTCAAAATAAGTTTGTCATTACGGTAGTATTTAAAATCAAAAGCAGTTTTTATTCCCAAAGCTTGAAGCTTGCTATCCGATTTTTGGCCAATACCCCAAAGGTCACCAACTTTAAAAGATTTTAAATGATGATCAATTTGATCTTCGGCAATACCACAAAGAGTTCCTTGATGGACTTCATCTTTCTTAGATATTTTGTTAAAAACTTTGGCCAAAACCTTGGTGTGAGACAGTCCTATCGACACAGGGATACCAGTTTCTTTGTACACAATTGCTTTTATCTCTTTGATGTAAGCCGCTAAAAGTTCTGTATTAAATCCGGATAAATCCAAAAAAGCTTCATCGATGGAATAGATTTCCATGTTCGGGGTAAACTGCGACAGTGTTGTCATAACCCGTTTCGACATATCACCATACAGAGTGTAATTGGAAGAAAAGGCAATCACATTCTTAAATTGCTTTTGCATCTGAAAGTAGGGCAAACCCATAGGCACACCCAAGGCTTTGGCTTCATTGGATCTTGAAACCACACAGCCATCATTGTTGGATAAAACAACCACAGGTTTATTTCTAAGCTTAGGGTCAAATAGTCTTTCGCAGGATACGTAAAATGAATTGCAATCGACGAGTGCTATCATAGAACCTCGGTGATGATGGACCTAACAACGCCCCAGACTTCAAAGTCTTCATCAAGCTGAATCAATTTGTCTTTAAACTTGGTATTTTCGGCTTTAAGTACAATATGAGTGCCGTAATGAAAAAAGCGTTTGACGGTAAATTCATCATTGATTCTTACGACACAGATCCGCCCATTTCTTGACTCAAGGGATCTGTCCACAATTAAAATCGAATTATCAAAAATACCAGCACCTAACATAGAGTCGCCTTTGGCGCGCACTAAAAAAGTCGCTGAGGGCTTTTTGATCAGATACTCGTTTAAGTCTATGGACTTTTCTAAATAGTCATCCGCAGGGCTGGGGAAGCCGCAGGAAACCTGCGAGGTGGCCATTTTTAGCTTTAAAACCGTAGTTGGGGTGAGGCGAATGGGCCGAAAAGGGTTTAACTTCATATAAGTGTAAGTTATATGTAAGTTTCAAGGCTGTAAAGTACAGTATTATAAAGAGCGCTCTTTTTACGTGTTATTTTTTAGGGTAACAGACCTATTCGTATTAACTCATAGGTCGTAAGTCTATTCATTCATAGGCACTAAATACATTTGTTAAATTGAGGTGAAAGGTTTTAGGCACAATTAATGCAAAACATAATTCATAAGGGTTCCTTTTGGCAAAAATAGCTTAAAGTAGGAAAAAGAGCCGCAAATTCAAGGTGTGAATGAAAAATTATATTTTCATAAGTATTATTTTAATTTCTTTGTCCACATCAAAAGTATGGAGCTCACAGTGTTCGGCCTATTTAGGCCACATACAGCAAGAGTCTGTTTTAGCTCTTTTAGGTATTACCCATGATCCAATTTTAAATCCTATCACCATTACAGGCTCATTGATTGGAAGTCCGCCCGCAAGACAATCTATTCAAGACGATAATCAATCACATTTTGGTGAATTTGCTAAATACAGGCCGTTATTTGCAACTACTATGAGCCAAATTTTACAACAACATTTCTTAGCAAAAAAATTCACAGCTTTAAATCCATCAGAGCAAAAAATGGCCGTTGCCTATTTTATCGAGCAGTTGATTAACAATTTTAATTTTGATCAATTGGGTCGATCTTTTTTTGAACGTTACATAGACGTATGGGTTATGAGTTCTGGGATTTATGACGACCAACCTAATATTATGGAACAGTTCATGACCCATAGAAAAATCTTAAGAAACAGTGAAACGGTGCAAGTTTTATTCACTGATTACTTGACCCAATATTTTATGAGACCCGATAACTATTGGTCCATTTCAAGTGATTTTATTGATGCCTTATTTTCGATGAGCCGTGAGCTAGAAGATTTAAAAGATTTAAGGTTTGCAGATTATTTTGAGCAGCTTCCAAGTTTAAATCCTGTGGGTCGGGGGTCAAATAAAATTTTACGTAGATTTTTTAGAACTTCAGGTGCTGTGATCTTCAGATATGAAGCTTTCGCTGATAAAGCTTTCAAGCTCAGGGAAAAAATATTGAATTTGCGTAACAATGTAAATTTAAATTCTGTAGATTCATTAGATGCAAGATCAGCAATTTCTGATGAATTTTCTGAACTTCTATTAGAAGCCCAATTTATTTTATCTGAAAGAAATATTTTACATGAAAATATTATTGATGTGTTTAGACGTAGATTAGAAAAAGTGAAAGTACCTTGGTACTTTCCCACAGCAGGTCAGCAAGAGAAATCTAAAACAGCTATGGAAAATATAAATCAACAATTCTTAAGTTTTATGGATTTATTTGAAGATTACGAAGATGTTACTTCTTTATCTGTTATACAGATGTTAACTGGAATTAATCTACTTATGAATCAATTAGACACTACTGATTTTAGTCCTTCGGACGAATACATCATGTATTCCAAAACTATTGTCGATAAATTGGATGCTATAGCTTTACAAAGAAATCTGGTGTTAAAACAATTGAATCAACTAAGAGGAAATTTAATACAATAATAAAATAAATTAATTTTTGTAATAAGTCTCAAAAAATAAAAATCTGAAAAATAAAAATCTGAAAAATTGCGACTCAGTTTGTGAATTTTGAAAAGTTAACAGCGTTTCAATCTAGTTAACTTGAACGATCAAAGTGGACGGTTGGCGAAAAGCTCACTAGAATTGAATGCGACTTATAAAGTACCTCTCTTTACGCTCTAAATAAGACGGTCAGGTTGCCTCCAAATGGTCAAAACTAAAATAAGTTTCATAACTTTTGAGTTCTTACGATCAGTTAGCTCTATGCCAATTGCAATTTAAAAATTGGCAGAAAAATTGCATTTCTATTCTAAATATGTCGAGGATTAATTTATGTTTCTAAAGCCATTTATAATGCTTTTTGCCATTATGGCTTCTTCGACAAATATAATGGCAAAATCATTGCCTAATTCGTGTGGCATGTTCCTTTCGACAAATCATTTGGTTTCAAAACCAGGGTCACTTCGCCAAGAAGTTCAAGATCTTCGCACTCAGTTACTAGGGGATGGTCCTCTTAGTTTTCTAAAGCCACAAACGGTTCGAATGGATCAACCTTATGTTCGACGCACAATTGTAAGTATGCTTAAAAAAATGAAAACAAAATTTTACGCACAGGAACTGGAAAAATCTGATTTTTCAGTTGCAACGGCGATTTTAATCCAATACACAGAGGAATTGTTGGACTTGCCAGGTCATAATGTTCTTTTATATGAAGAATTTTTAAAATTATCACACACCTATGCGCGACACTTTAACGTTCTAGAAAGGCTTCAGTCCGGAACCACCATTGATGAAATTATTGTTAATATGAAGCGTGAGCCACTTTTTCGTCAGCGCGAAAATCTGTTTGCCACTTCAAAACACGAGCTTCAAATGTTTTTAGTCGGAGTTCAGCAAAATACTAACTTTAGTCGTTATAATGATTTTTTAAAAAATTCCACCCTAAGGGGTTATTTACTAGTACCTACTTTTGCGAACTTAGGTTTTGAAACTATATTGTGGGGGATGTCTAGAGGAATCTTGTTTATTGGTTTAAGCGATAAGAGTCTAACAGTAGACGGATTTACCTTGAATCCAATCGTATTTTTTGAACATGATTTAGTTCATGGGGAATATTTCCCAATTTATAATAAAAGAATGGCTCTTTTTTGGGATTCCTTAAGCGAATTTGCAAAATCAATATATTCCATAAAGATGAAAAAACTTTTCTTTGCCTTAGCCTTCTATTTGTTTCACGAGAATCATCCAGGGCTTTCATGCAAAAGTTTTTTAAAACATGAAATAATAAAGAAATCCTTTCATGGAAAAGAGTTCCTTATTTTCGAATATTTAAAACCACTAGGCAGAATCTATGATAGGTTAAGTGATACCAATGATTTGGGATTAGCTTTTGCTACAGATATTGTATCACCTGAAGAAATCTTAATCGGGTCACAATTTCTTACTAATGCAATTAAAAAAATTTGTGGAATAAAGTAAATAAAATCTAAAATCTATTGAATCCGAGTAGATATTAAAAGTGCGTTTTTGAAATGACAATTTAAGTTACTGATACTTAAGCTCTGTGAGTCTTTTCAGGGCTGTGTTGGAAGCTATAATTGATACGGCTTAAAAATACAGTTTCAAAAGTTTAATTTTTATTTATGATGGCGACCCATTTCTTTTCAAATTTCTTTTTTAATTCATTGACATAATTTCGTGCTTGATTTCTTTTTTTTATTCTTTGTTTATCACCAAAGCGATTGAATGTTTCCAACATGCTATCACTCACTTCGGCTAAGGCTTTATAAAAGTTTGAATCTGATTTCTCTATGATTAAATTTTTGAATGCGCCATTTAATACACATAACTTAATTTTAAAAACATCTAAGCCAGCTTGGGTTCGGGAGTTTTCCATTTCAACTAGGACAGACACCCTACTAGATTTTAGCTCTGGAAATTTTTCAATAACCCCACCAATTTTATTTTCAACAATGTTTTGCAAAGATTCTGTTTTCTTAAAGTTTTTAAACTTAACGCCAATCATAATAATCTCCTCGATAGGTTTAGCTGAATAATTACTTTTATCTAAGCTTCTTTTGCCCAAGTTAATTCTGATATCCTTTTATGTTTTGATTGTAACTTTTCATCTCCTCGCTCTTTTAGAATGGCAAGAATTGGCCGGCCTTTTGGAATTTCATATTTTGAAGCTAATAGAACTTCGCCTCCTTGATGCAATACCATTTGAGCTAAGTCGTCTAAAACATCGTCGTCTTCGTGATCAAGATCATAAGGATGAAGCTCTAGTTCACCAGTAGTTTTGTTGATTTTGCCATAGACGTAATACTCTTCAGCTACAATTATTTTTTTTACTTTTCCTTGAACTACAGCTTTCGAAATCTGAGTTAAATTCTTTTGAACACGATTAGACTCTTCGGCTTCGTAGACTTCATATAAGGCTTTTTTAATAAGATTATTTGATTCTTCTTCCATTACCATTCTAATTAGATTGCATATGGATTTTGAATACTCTTCATTATAGAAATCAAGTATAGGTTTTTTGATCAAATCCTTATAACTGAGTTTAGGAATAAGATTTTGAACTACTCTCTTTTCTCCTGCCACAAACATTTTCGGCTTTACAAATTTAGTATAATTTGCAATCCACTCGTTTATAATCATAGCATTCTTATTTTCATGGTTTAAACTTTCGCTACTTTGTAAAATCCATTTATCAAACCAATTTTCGGAAGCTTGAGTTGTGCGTGGTAGATTTAGTTTATCTACTAGCTTAAAGGTATTTTGCGAGCCGAAATAGAGCTCTACATTTTCATTTTGAATACCCAGAAGTAGGTATTCTTTGTCGGTTTGTATCCATTTAAGCAGAGGTTTTACGTGAAATGTATCAGCTAAAGAACACATGAAATCTGTAGCCACTGGAATATTTAGTACTCTAAATGTTTTGCTAGTTCGGAAAACCCCTATATTATTTTTGAATTGATTTAAAATTTTCGAATCTGATATCAATGAGTAAATTGGTTTTAAAAATTCTTCTAATTCTTCAGATAGCATAATTGGACTGAGAGTTGCCTTACAATCTCGTATTGATGCTTCTAGCTGCAATTTTAAATAATTAAAATCTGAATTATTATTAAGATAAATTGTTAAGTGTAAACCATCTCTGGACTCAAGTATGGGATTTAAAGTTAAACTTTTTGATGTAAGCATAAAAACTCCTGTTAGCTGATGCGGGACATAATGTCCTACGCATTCTAATCTACGGAATTTTTATGAATTTATAAAATAGATAAATAATTACATTAGTATCGTTTAAATCTATATTTGAAATGACTCGCGTAATTGTGCCGCTATTTGATTTTCTATTTTTCTTTGTGATGAAAGCAAATAGAGCTCTTCATAAACCCCTTTTAATGAACCAATTTCTATAAGTTCTCCACGCGACATTTGATTTGCAACAGAATACTTAGCCGTTGGTATTAGTCCAAGTTCATTGGTTGCCATTAATTTTTTTAAAGAAATATCCTGTGTTTCAATAATTAGATTCAATTCGACTTTATTGACTTTGGCCCAGTGATCTAAATCTTGCCTCAAACGACTATCGTAAGTTGGTAATACCACGGGAGCCCCGGAGATGGATTGGGGAAATTTTTTTTTCATGTTTTTGAATTTAGGAGCTCCATAAAATGCCACATTATTTTTGGCAATTAACTTAGAGTACAACCCTTCAGCATCTTTACCAATAGGGAGGAAGTTCGATACCATCAAATCAACTTTATGCGAGATTAACTCGCGTAATAATTCATCGAACTTTCCTTCAAGCAAAGTGATCTGACACTTTGAAATTTTAAATGCTTTTTTGACTAGATTTAAAATAATTTGTTTGGGAATACTGTCTAAAGCCCCTATATGCAAAGAGGGTTTTAATGGTTTTAATCTATCGTTCAAAACTTCATACATTTCTGAACCGATTTTAAAGATAGTTTTGGCATAATCTAGAGCCACTTTACCTTGTTCTGTTAAAATTAATTTTTTATGCTTTCTTTCAAAAAGTGTGACGCCCAAATTTTCTTCGAATTGTTTAAGTTGCGCCGATAAAGTTGGTTGCCCAAGTCGAAGTTTTGCGGCTGCTTTCGAAACAGACCCCTCTTCTGCGATAGTTTTAAAATAAAATAAATGGTGATAATTGATCCAATTACTCAAAGAACACTCCCTTAGAATTGTTTATTTTTTGAAAATTACTTATTTAAGCGTCAAAAAATAATTTCCATTTTTTAAGCAATTCATGAAATTAACTTTTTTTCGATATGTTTGTCATGGGATAGAACAATGAGGCTTTCAAGGTTTTGGTTATGGTCGTGTTGATAGAGGTATTGATTAAGGACGTCATGATTAAGGTTTTGATTAGAAGGTGTAAATTATGGCGTTTAGCTACATCCTTAGATAATACATTTTAAAGCACTTTTATGAAGCGACTTCGGTGTCATTTAATTTAGAGTCATTTTATTTAGAATCATTTTATTTAAATAAGACCCACTAAAGTGGGTTTTTTCTAGAATTTGTGGGAAAAATGTGGATAAGTTAGCTAGACCTTTAAAAAAAAAGCCCCAGACAACCGCCTGAAATTCTGATTTGATTTTTGTAGAACCAAAACATCAAAAAGGAGCATCAGGCATGGA
>JBGSLV010000079.1:0-7721 GCA_041740515.1 Bdellovibrionales bacterium
TTAGACAAATGGTCTTTGAATATATTGAAACTTGGTATAACACTAAAAGAAGACACAGTTCGCTGGACTACAAAAGTCCAAGGCAGTTTAAACAATTAATTTCTTAGAGAAAACTGTCCACTTTTTTTGGGGAATTCCAAAGTTGTTCACATCGGTGTTCATGTTGTAGTTCGCCTTTGCGGATTCGATCTAAATACTTCAGTTTAAACTTGCTTTTACCTAAAGGTATAACCTCAGAAGAAAATTGTATTTCATCTAGTTTCTTTGATGCTGATTCGTAATTGTCAATATAGGTTTTAAGAATGGCATCTCTACCAAGAATCTCATTGCCTCGAAATTTGTAACTGCATTTCGATGCTAGAAATTGTCCAACCTCAACATATTTATTTGAATCCATAAGTTCAGCAAACTTTCTTGCATTGTCTATTAAATTTTTTTTTGAATCCATTTTTTTCCCTATACAACCGTTTCTTTAGTATTTTTCTGAGAATTTTAGCCGCCATTCAGGCGCATCATAGGGTTCTCCCCAGAACTCGGTAGCTTTAAGTATTTTATCATCTTTGATTTCAAAAAATGATGTTGCAAATGCTTTTTGACCAGTATCGGCATAAACATAAACTGCTGAAACAACTGTATTTACAGAACAGACGATTTTAAGAATTTCAATTTTATGGTTCCCTGGATAAGCACTGTTCATATCAATGAATGAATCTGCACCAATAAATCGTTCTTTGGATTGTGGCCATTCACCTATAAATTCGGGATGAAATAACTTCTTACATTCCATCCATTTTTGATCTGAAATCAGCGACCATAAATTTCTAATGGTCTGCTCGTTATTTTTAAACTCCATGATACTTCAATCCCACTTTCAAAGCTTACCAAAATCCAGGAATTGTGCCTTTCGGTGTCTCTTTTAAATTGTTCGTGCAAAACTTAATGGATTTGCAGCCTCGCTGTTCTTGATTTAACGATTCAATCCACTGCCATACTTCATCCATTGTTTGGCCTGAAAGTTCTAAGCGTCGGTTTTCTGGAAAGTGACCCTCAAGCTCTTCCAGACACCAACAGTCATTTATTGAGGGCTGTGAAGCTTGAGTTGCAAAAAGTTGTTTATATCCGCTTTTTACTAAATAGCGATCAACACCCAATGCCATTAGGCGTTTTTGTGAAGTCATTCCAAGTTCTACTGCTTTTTTAGTCCAAAGAAAGGTTTGAAAATAGTGATCGGGAGTGTTTCCATGCTGATAAACAAGAGCGGCAGCTGCGTAGTCTTCAGCAGCCTTAAAACAACCTTCACCAAAGATTTCCCCAACTCGCTTTCTACGACTTTCATCTCTCTGTTGTACTTTTTCCCAATCAATTGGTGGCTCGCGGTCTGTTTGATCTTCTGTTACAATTTTTTGAAGTTCTAAAGATCGCAAAGCCTGTCTTTCTGGTTCGGAGTGGCAAGGAATAAATTTATCTGATGCATTTGCTATGGTTATGATTGCAAAGGCTAACAAAATAAAAACGGGTCTTATAAATGTGTGCGGTGTCATATCGCTATAACTTTAGGGGTGGAATAAATTTATAAGACCCATTCTTTTTCAATCCAGGTCTAAGGGTCATTTCTTTGTCTTTATAATTAAATGAAACTAAAAAATCTTGCAAAAGTCCATTACCTACACTACCACCGAGTTCACTTGTCGCAAAATAACCAGCTTTAGTTAATGGAAGCCTGGCGGCAACATTAGATAGTTTAATATTTTTATCAAACACTAGGTGAGGTATCTTTCCAAGCCTTGCCGGAATTGGACCACCAACGCCAAAGCCAGAAATAACTTCATTTTTTTCAAAATATTCACTTAACTTATTTTTAGTCGAGAATTTTTTAAAAGCGGTGAATGAAGACCTGTCACCAGTATCTATGAGTAATTCAGTTTCTTTTCCATCAATAGTTGCTGGTATTACAGGTTTATCACCATAAATCCTAAAATTAATTTTAGTACCTTTAGGATTAAAGTTTTCAAGGTTATCAAAAATTAATAATTTATTATCATAATCGATGGTGACACCATATTTTAGTAGAATCTCGTATCCAATAATCCCATCGAGATGTTTAAATCCAAAAGCTTTTTTGATATGCGAAAGGTCCATTACGTTAAACTCTTGGTTCAGCATTTCGATGTCACCGACATTATAACTTTTCACCTTTGTGGTCTGCATTGGAATTTGCTTATCGCCCGCGCCACCGCCAAAACCAGCATCTGTGGTTTCAAGTTTCAGTTTTTTAACAGCATCGGGCATTAGCATATTCGCCCCGCCTGTATCGAAAATCATGTGGAACGGACCCATACCATTAATAGTCACTGGGGCTACAATACGATTATCAAAATACTCGAAGCTCACAGGTTTGATCTGTGAATTAGACACATTGCTTTTGTTCAAATGCGCGCAAGCGATAGTCAGCGGTGTTAGCAGAAGCCCTTTAAAAACATTCAGCAAAATATACTCCTTTGTCTTTTTCAAAATAAGAAACAAATTTTATGATTTTGATTAATTAGACTATCAATTTACCAATAAAAAACATTGCGCCGCCACAAGCTTATATTCAGGGCAGAATTGAAAATATCAGCTAGGGCATTGCTATATGCGAAAGACTGTTTTAGATGCTATTAAATACTTGTTATGGATATAAGTGCTTTAGACGATCAAATTCGAAGAGATAACTTCTTTATAGAAAGCGGCCTAGGCTTAGCCAGCGACAAAGCAGAACTCAAAGAGACCTCCGATTTATGGTTCAAAGCCTTTTCTCTTGAAGCGCTAAGAATTTTTAACACACTAAAAATCAGTGATCTGAAAATCTATCATGTAGGTAGCACTTCAATCCCAAGATTTTTAGCTAAACCGATAGTAGATATTTTAATCGAAGTCCCATCCATTCAACAGATTGATAATAAGGAAGCTTTATTTCAAGAAATGGGATACTCCTTTAAAGGAGAGTATGGGATTGCCGGACGAAGATTTTGTGACCTTTATGACAAAGAAGAAAAAGTAGGCTTTGTACATCTACATATTTATGAAACTGGCCATCCAGACATTAGTGGAAAGCTACGGTTTAAACATGCTCTCATAAAAAATGAAGACATAAACAAAAGATACTTACATATTAAAAACGAAATTATTAATCAATTAAAAGGTAGTAGGGAGCAATATTCAGAAAACAAGGCTGATTTCTTTAATGGGTTGGAATACGGCTCTGAAAAGGATTCAAGAATAATTATTCTTGGTGCTGCTGATGGACATACGAATACTTTTAAATATGTAAAACAGCTTTTTCCAAATGATAAATTCATTGATCTAAATTTTATGAAAGATGTCAGTTTTAGGTATAAAAGCAAACCATCAGAATCACTGAAAGAATTGTTTTTAGAAATTTTAAAATATGATGAAATTGTATTAGCCACACCAGTCTATTGGTACGCATATTCACATGAGCTAAAGGCATTTATTGATAGTTTGTCGTACCTACTGGTGGAAGAAAATAAATCTGTAGGAAAGTCCTTTAGAAACAAAAAATTAAGAATGGTTTCAACAGGTTCAGATAGCTTTGTTCCATTAGGTTATCAGTCATCAATAATACAGACGTCGATTTATTTCGGTATGGATTACATAGGTTTGAATTACTGCCAAAGCGATTTAATAAATAAAAAAGAGGTTGATAGTGCAAACTTGGAATTTTAGATTTGATCAATTTGTTGGTCATTACTCTGATTATCATGACAAAGACGATTTCATGAAAGAACCAGAAAACTTTATTAAAGTTATAGATTCAGATATGGGACGAAAAGTTGGATTTAACAGAATAGCCGTTCATCATATGGTTTTGCCTTCAAGTTGCAGAACATCTGCGCCACATGCAGAAAGTTTAGAAGAAGAGTTTGTGTTTGTTGTAAAAGGTAACCCTCATCTTTGGCTAAATGGATTTATTTATGATTTGAAAGAAGGTGATGCCGTAGGTTTTCCAGCAGGCACGGGGATAGCGCATACATTTATTAACAATACAGATTCAGAAATTGAACTTTTTGTTGCTGGTGAAAAAACTAAAGATCAAAATCTTTGTTCTTTTCCCATTAATCCAGAACTAAAGAAGACTTGTGGCATTTGGTGGGATAATCCACCGAATCATATTCTAGGACCACATAATGGTTTACCAGGCGCAAATAAGGAATCGGACAGAGGGAAGGATAAGCCCGAGTGCATTGTTTCCTGTTCTGAAGTTGAGAGTGGCAAAACTTTTCATTACCCAGGCGATAATGAAACATTTGGAAATGGATTTAGAATTACTGATAAAGTGGGACTTAAAGCGCTAGGAATTTGGTATGAAAGATTATCACCTGGCAGGCGAAGTAGCTTTCCCCATTCGCACACCCATGAAGAAGAATTTGTTTTTGTTCTTAATGGGCAAGCCACATTATGGATGAACGGATATGCAAAACAAATCAATGAAGGATGTTTTGCTGCTTTTCCATTTAGTACAGGGATAGCCCATACCATCATTAATAATACCAACGATGACCTTGTTTATTTTTGTATTGGTGAAACTCAAGACTTTAAAGATGAAAAGCTCACGTACCCTTTTAACCCTTTAAGAAATAAAGAGGGCGAACGTAAAGGATGGCATTGGAAAAACCCACCTATAGTTGAAACAGGTCCACATAATGGGAAACCAGAAGTTGCATTTAAGGATCATCTTTCTTTTCGGCTTTGTACTGAAAATGACTTAGGTGAAATTTTAGAGATATTTAAGAAGTCACCAGACTATTTTATGAAGGTAGAAGGTTGTTTCCCAGCAGAGTTTACCGCTAAGCAAGAGTTATTGGGTGGGCCAGCTAAAAAAAATCCCGACTACTTCAAAGAATTTTTAATCATAGAACATGAAGAACGAGCTATTGGGGTTCTAGACCTTCACGCAAACCACCCCGAGACAGGTGTTTGCTACATTGGACTATTACTAATTGAAGAAAGCCTATTTGGAAAAGGCTTAGGTCGAAAGTGTTACCTGCTTGCTGAAGATTATATTAAAAGATCATTCGGTTGTAAAAAAATCCGTCTTGGCGTGTCTGATGCAAATGATGTATCAGCTTTCTGGAAAAAGGTTGGATTTGAACCTAATGGTAATAGTTATGAATGGAAAGGTGAAAATAAATCTGCAAATGTTCGTGAGTTTGATAAAATAATATAAATTCAGGAAAAATGTTCAGGAATAACAAACGTCAATTTAAATAATGAAATTTTGGCCCAATTTTTCTCTGGGCTTCGGTAGGCTTACTTTAAATGTCTTTATCAAAAAGATTTTTAATGTAAACTTATTGATATGAACTTTGATTATGAAAGTGTTAATCAAAATATCACAGCTGACTTAGGGGAGCGCGCCCTACTTTTAGGTAATGGTCATTCAATTTTCTACGATCAAAAATTCAAATACCCGAGTCTTTTTGAATTGAGTGAATCTGAATTGCTTAAAACTTTGGGTGCTCACTTGAGTACCTCTAATTTAGAGACGATACTCTCTAACCTCGACATTTCCATTGAGTTGTTATCCCATTTAAAGGTAGTGGAATCAGAAGCTGCTAAGAAAAAAATTAAAAAAATAAAATCTGATTTTGTAAGTGCGATCGCAAAGATTAGCGTTGATCGAAATGTTTTAGCGAAATCGACTGATGAGGCCAAAAAAATATATAGCAAGTACAACTCGATATTTTGCTTCAATTACGATTTGGTGCTGTACTTGATTGTTAATAAAAATGATCAAGATTTCAATGATTACTTCAGGGCTGCGGGTTTTTCGCCTGAACACAAATGGTTAGATAGAACAGATATTTTTTACCCACATGGATCATTATTTATTAAAAACGAAGAAGGGCTGAAAAAAATTGTCTCTGATAAGGAGCAATTTAAGAACTTAAACAACACGATTAAAAATTATATAAAAAGTGGCTTCTTTCCTTATGTCATTTTAGAGGGCACAAAAAGTAAAGTTACAGCAATAGAAAAGTCACCTTACTCACAGTTCTGTTATAAGAACTTAAAGGATAAAAATTATATTGAGGCAATCGGATTGTCATTCTCGGAATCAGATAAGTATCTTTCCGATATTTTAATCGATAAACTACTTATTGACGACACAAAGATGTTGATTGGTTTCTACACTCAAGAAGATAAAGAACAATTCGAAACGTTATTCGGTAATTATATTGGTAAGAATGTATTTCTTTTTGAATCAATAACACACCCGATTTTTGGTCAAAAATCTTAAATTTTTTTAAAAGGGGATAAGTCATTTAGTAGGGGCCTCCAGCCATGAAAAAAAAGTGTTCAAGTTTTTAAATTGTATGGAACTTCGTGAAACACGGATCAATAAAAAGCAAAGAGTCTTCTGCTAAAACAGCTAAAATGCTAACATTCTGTAGGAGATAGATAGACCCGAACACACTGTTAGCGCCAGCACTGTAGTTGTGGAACCAAGACTCTTATTGTCAGGTTGAAAAATGAGTTGGGATTACTGGATCGCATTGGATGTATTACAATACTATCGTTTCTGAGTGAGCATTTTTAAGAAAGGGGACTTATTTCTACTAAACTTGGCCTTGGTTGGAAAGTCTCAATGAAGGAGCCTTTTTATATTTCTAAATTAGGTTTATTTGGGGTCTTACATCTATTCAGTAATTTTTGTTGCCTCTAAATCGTATTCAAAAAAAGTAGGGAATCCAAAGGATGGATTTTCTTTTGCTACCCTGAGCATTATTTTAAATTTGTTCTGTGATAAACGCTTAATTTCAACAACTGAGGTTTTCTCAGGTTTTATTGTATTTGAATAAATAAAATACGTATCTGTAATATCTAAGAATTTCTCTTTACCCCAGTAACATTGTGGCCAAAATGTGGTACGGCCGTAACGAACTACGCCGTCGTCAGATGCAATACTTATTGTATATCCTATGCTCTCAAATAATTGTCCGCAGTCTGGGGTGGCTCCTTTTGGAAGCTCTGAGTAGCCAAAGTGAAAGTGTTTAATATTTTTCATGTTGACGCCGCTATCTAAAACATGATCGGGACAATTCTTACAGACGGTAATTTCATACCAGCCAGTCCACATATCAATTTTATCTATCCCGTTAAACCACTGCGCGTTGCTAATAGATGCTAAGCTTAATAAGAAAAATAAAATTAATAATCTCATTGATCACCCTTGTATTAGATTTTGATACTTTAATTTTGATTGCTAAAATTTAGAACTCAAGACGCGCTTCAAAAACATAATCCAAGTCTAAAGCAAAATCCGAACTCAAAGTGATTTCGTAAATGGCTGGTGTTAGGTAAATGTTAGGTTGGCGGTCTGGAAAAAAATAAACTTAGTAATTTTTTAATGGGTTTTGTAAAAATTGGTCGGGACGCCATCATTCGAACTGGGTCTTGCGACCCAGCCTCTGGCACGAGCCGAATTAAAGCCTGCCGCTGGCAGCCTTTGAACGCGGTCTCGAAACCTCTGGTCCCAAGGGTCTATAACCAAACCAAAGTTAGCAGTTTAATTCGAATGGTTCATCACGGTTGATGGTGGAATGCTGAGTGTCAAAGTATAAAAAAAGGAATCCAAACAGTTCCAAGAACTTTTTAAGATTTAAGTGTCAAAGCTTTAATTTTAAAAAGGAGAAAATGAAATGGATTCCAAATGGAAA
>JBGSLV010000080.1:0-14446 GCA_041740515.1 Bdellovibrionales bacterium
TGAATAAATCATCAAACCATTTCGTAACACCTCAACACTTTCCGCATCGCTCGGGAATCTAAAACTCACTTGCACCGCATTGGTCGTCACTGGAATGGCTTCCACACATATAGAAGACGAGCTTACGTTACCGTCTTTAGCGGACTCGACCACGAAACACGAGGTTAAAAACAACAAGCTTAACAGGCTTGAGGCTTTAAGCGCGCTTGCAGCTGTTGCTGATGTTGATGATGTTAAGCCTCGAACCATTAAATTAACTGCTGAATTAATTGTGGTTAAAGATATCGATCTAAACATACGTACTGCCTTTTTATAGCGTTTATGTCTTATTTATCGGTGTGAACGTAATGGGACTGAATAAAAAAATTTATAGCAAGACACCTAATCCAATATAAGCTTCAATGTTCGTGTATGAGACACGATTCCTCTCACCTTGATACAAAACGTTGGCCAGCCAATTGATGTAAAATTTTTTTGTGTATTGAAATGTGCCACCACAATTAAGAGAGAGTGAGAGAGAGAGACCTTTGAAGGCCTATTGAATTAAACCCATTGAATTTAAGCCTATGTGAAAAACTTCGGACTCAAGAAAACCAAAAAATTGCAACAATCAGAATTGTCATATCAATTTGTGACAACATTTCTAATAAAAAGTAAAATTAGTTTACAAGTAAATATTAAAACTGGGCTATTAAGGATATAGCCCAGAAAATTTACACATTATTAATTAATCTTAAATTTAAAATTTAACTCTAATAATCTTTAATTTCACTTTCAGAACTTATTGTCGTAAAACGTCTACATCTTTAAAATATTAATTTGTAATTACTCAAAAAAAACAATAATTAATTAAACAGCTCTCTTAACCATTTTCTAAAACCACTTTCTTCATCCTGTCTATCAATAATCACGTTGCTTGTAGCTGCTTCATTTTCTTGTCGAGCTTCATCAATCTCGGCATTAACTTCATCTTTTGCTGCGACAGCTGTATCTACAATCTTATTTCCAACAGCGTTTACTGTTCCTTCTACTATAGCAGCGCTCTCAAGAACTACATCTTCATTAGTTTCAAGACCATCAGCCACCGCTTCAGCTGTAGCATCTAAAGCGCCTTCGACAGCTTCACCTGCATTTTGAACACCTTGCTCAATGGCCTGTCCCGTTTGTTGAGCCGCATTACCTATGGCGTCGATCGCTTCAGCTCTGTTTTCAGCAACTCTGCAAAACAATGAATTTTCTATCACTTGATCACGGCCTTTACTCATACCTGATGCTTTAACTTCATAGTTTATAGATTCTACATCATCTTGCCTGAAGGCTAATTTCAACCCATATTTCCCGGTAACTAAATGAAATGTTGTTTCAAGGTCCTTACAATCAACAGAGTATGAAACTGGAATATTGGCTTCGTTAGTTTCCATAACGAATTTATTTATGGCTCCTGAAGCGTCTATGCCTTTATCTATTGATGAAACTTCATTTAAAAAATTAAAAAAATTAGCAGTGCTGTCGGTCACATTTTTATAAAGTGTGTAGTCATAAAGATCACTTGAAGACACTTCGATTTCGCCAGTGAGGGTTGCAAAAAGTCTTGACTGTGGATTGCTTTCACTATCGTCCGAAGGATCGGCAGCAATCTGGTGATTGTTGGGATTTATGATTTCATGGGAAGAGGAGGTTTCTGCTTTTTCGATATATTCAGATTCAGTATTAGTAAATTCATAAATTTGGGCATCGCTGTTAGATATAAGTTGTAGTGGGACAAGAATTTTTTTGGGCTCGGTCGTTATTTTGTCTAGCTCTTCCCGGCTCGAAGCACATTCTAACTCTTCAAAATCAAGGTCAAGACAAGTGCCGAAAGATCCCAAACTGATGTTACTTAAATCCACAGCTTCTGGTGACACAACAGTGGCCAATACCTGGTCTGCTCTATTTTTGCTAGATGACTTATTGTTACTGCTATCACAAGCCGTGAAAGCTGTTAATACCATTATGTAATACATAAAACACTTTATTCGCTTCATTCTAACTCCTTAGCTGGTTTATTTTTTAAATATAAAATTTTAATCCAGCTTTGATTTATAGAATGTTTTAAGAAAATATGATTTTAGATCCTGTGCAGTAAATGTGTAGATTATATGGATATAAGTTTTTTACTCGTACTTATGAATACCATTAAGTAAGATTTACATTTTAACCGGAGTTTGAATGTTCAAGACGGAAAGACCAGCACTTAAGACTTTCTGGGTATGTTCAGTTAATAGAACTCTTTCGGCCGATAACGGCTTATTATCAATATCAATAATACGGTGTTTGTTATAAAACGAATTATAGGCTTTCGCTAAATCAAGAAGGTAATTGGCAACTACACTGGGTTTAAATTTTTCAAAGGCTTGCGTGAGCATTGCTTCATAACTTAGTAAGAGTGACACAAGATCAATCTCTTCAGGCTCTGAGGGAAAGCCCCAGCTATCTGGAGTGGCTTCGACTTGTGAAGTTCTATTTGCACGTAAAACTTTATCAAGAGGCGCCACACTTTTGGTATAAGACTTAAGCCTACTTGTATTTTTAAAAACAGTTTGAAACTTTTCGATAACACTTAAACAACGAACACTTGTGTATTGAACATAGGGACCACTATCCCCTTCAAAATCCAAAATTTTATCCCAATCAAAATCCACATCTTTGACTCGGTCATTGACTAAATCATTAAAAATGACCGCACCAACACCTACTTGTTCGGCCACTAAATCTTTTTGGGCCAAGGAGGGATTTTTGGTTTCAATAATACCTTTTACCATTTCAACGGCTTTATTTAGGACATCTTCTAAAAAGATCGCACGACCTTTTCGAGTTGACATTTTGCCTTGATCTTTAAATCGATACATTCCAAAAGCTATGTGATGGCAGTCTTTGGCCCACGGATAACCCATCAACTCTAATGTTTTAAAGACCTGTTTGAAATGAAGAGTTTGATCGACCCCTACAACATAAAGATTCAAATCACAGCCTAAAACTTCGTGACGATAAAGCGCACTTGCAAGATCTCTGGTTGCATAGAGCGATGCCCCATCACTTTTTGTAATCAAACAGGGTGGCATATCCTCGCCCAGATCTACAACATAGGCCCCTTGGCTTTCTCTAAGTAAACCTTTATCTTTTACAATTTGAACGGTGGCCTCTAAATGATCTGAATAAAATGACTCGCCTCGCACAAGATCATGTTTTACCCCTAACCGATCCCATAGCCGCTGATACTCTTGCATTGAAATGGCTACAAACATTTTCCAAAGACTTACGATCTCTGGATCCCCTTTTTCAAGGCGAATGAAAGTCTCGGCCCCTTTGTCTTCTAGGGATTTATCATTTTCCGCTTCATCATGAAATCGCACATACATATCAAATAAAGATTTAAAGGGCTGACCTTTAAAATCATACTCGGCTTGCCACTCGGTGAAAGCCCACGCAAGCTTACCAAACTGTACACCCCAATCCCCCAAATGATTAAGTCCTATGACTTCATACCCCTGAGTCTCTGCCAAATTTCTTAAAGCTTGGCCAATCACAGTAGCCCTTAAGTGTCCTACATTCATAGGTTTAGCTACATTCGGGGACGAGTAATCGATAATCAACTTTTGGTTTTTGTTACGATCTGTAAAGCCTAAGCGCGGGGCGTGCATCATCAATTCTAAAGATGAAGTTAAAAACCAAGGTTGGAATTTAAAATTGATAAAGCCAGAAACGGCTTGAATCTTTTCGACATAATCTAAAAACGAAGGTTGGGAAGCTTTATACTGCAACAGCTCGTCTTTAATTTTTTCAGCGATCTGAGCCGGACTTAAACGTAAAGCCTTAGCCAATCCAAAAACGGGCAATGCCAATTGGCCAAAGCTGGTATCTTTGGGTTTTTCTAAGAGTTCAGATATTGGATAGGATAATTCAGAAACGGCTTTTAAAAGATCCAGCTTAAAAAGCATTGTCTTTAAATCAGCGGCCAATTGGTTTTTTATTTTTAAATTCATGAATGTATTTTGCCTTATATTAAAACTTAACTATTTTTGTTTTCACCGATCTTAAATTCCTTTTCTATATTTTGATCCTCGATCTCGATCCTCAAAATATAGACCCCTGGCGCTAAATCGTAAGCATACATGGGGATTCGTATTCGACCGGTGCCCTTGGATTTAAGAAGCAAGCCTGCTTTTTGGTTTTTAGTTCTCACTTGCTTACGGGTTAAGTCAAACACTCTTATCTTAATTTCGGCATTTTTTTTCAAATCTGTTCGAGCGTAAAGATAAGCTGGCAATTCATTTGTAAGGTCTTCCACCACAAAATAACTCATGCTGTAGTTGATCGCTTCTTGATCCTGAATATAGCTATACATTCTGAAGGATAACCACGCCAGAATTCCAAGAATGCTCAGCCATAAAGTCCATCTAAAAAATCGACTTAACTTTCTTGCTTTAGCAGGAGGAGGAATAATTTCTGTCTCATCCATTGGAAAAGTTGAACTCAGAGAAGAATCTGTTGTCACTTGTGATTTTGAATCTTGATCTTCAAAAAAATCTAGATCTTTGGTTTTACTCTCCCAGGGCTCGAGCATAATTAAGGCATCCTCCTTAAAATTATTCTTAGAATAAGAATTAGAGTTTAGAAAGCTAAATGCCCCTGTATCCTGCAAAGGTTTTTTGTAACGCCATCCTTTGTATTGTCGTGGAGTTGTTTTTGCAGCCCACTCTTTAAATACGTTTTTAAAACCATACTTAGGTGACCCGTGAGACGCAAATAGGTCTTCATCTGTAGGTTGATCGGCGTTTAAGTTTGTTGCCAAAAACTTATTTGGTTCAAGTTCGATAGGCGGTCGACGGGACAAATAAAGTTCAGGTTCTAAATAAATATACTTCCAATCTGACCAACCTGAAATCCAACAATAATCTGTGGGTGTGATCTTCCCTACTTTAAGTAGCAGTTTTAATTCTGAAGTGGCATAGGGTCCGTAAGTGGTCCAATGGGACTGATTATTTAATTTTAAAATCACCCAGGGTTTTGCAGACTCGAACACTATACCCTCTCTTTGAGAGTTGATTTTAGAGAGCTCTGGAGTCGACAAATCAAAAGACATTACTTTTCCAACCTTTGCAGAATATGAGCATACATGGGCTCAAATTTTTCGGATTCCAGAGGAACACTTAAATAACTCATAAGCATCTCTTTACTTAGATTACCCGATTTAAAAGTTTTATACAGCTTCTTACCTAAGATTTTGCCTAATAGGCCCGCCGCTTCTAACTGTATCGTCCATGCGATATCTTCTTTAACCATTGGTCGGTCGTTAGCATGCATGGATTTTTCAAGTTCTGACAATTTATAATCAACGGCAAACCTTAAAACCGCCTCGGCATAGTCTTGAGATTTAGATCCCATGGGACCAATAGCTTCCGGCTCTAAGGATCTTAAGTGAGGCGTTAAATCAGATTCATTTAAACTTTTAACATTTGGATTTAACCATAAATTAAAAAAGAAGCACACCGCTTCTATCCAAATCCTTTGGGGCATAAACTTTAAACCTGACCAGTTTAAACTTTCACGCTGACTTAAATGACAATGAATAAATTCGCCTACCAAACTATAGGCATTGTTTACCGAAGGCTTAGCTAAAAACTGCGTTTGATCTTTTGGAAATACAATGTTTTTTTGAGCGGTGACAAAATAGGCTAACTTTTGTTTATCCTCTTTGGATAGTTTTAAGAAACCTAGCTTCTCAAAAGCTAAATCATTGGGCGTTAAGATATCTAAAAATTTCTTCCAATCGGGAAGATCAAAATCACTAGCATAAATGTCTAGGATTCGACCTACATAATCTGTGTAATCAGGTTCAAAATCGTCATCATCATCAACTTCAGAGATCATTTGATCATCCATCTCTTGTAAAAACACGAGGTAACTTTGCAATTTAACCCATGGTGTTGAACTTAAAATGCAAAACAGATGATGGTATCTTAAGACATCGAATTGATCTTCCACAGCATGTTCCGACAATTCAAAATATAGTTTATCGCTATTTAGGTACAAAATGACATCTCGTTGAGCTTGAAAGGAGGTCATTTTGGCCGGCAGATGGTTAGCTGCTAAATGAAAGTCCCCGTATATTACATAAAGAATATGACCTGGATTTTCGGCGCTTAAGTGATCAATAGCTTTCGCTGATGCAAAATCTCTTTGCTCTAAAGAGTCTAGACTGGAGTCATTGACCCCAAACACTTTAACATTTGCACTCTTAGCCCATAAAAGTAAAACTTCATATCCTTTGGTAGGCATATTATTCCATTTTTTATGCCACTTGGTTTTCTTTAAAAGTTCATCAAGACTGAGCTGGCCTTGCAAAAAAGCGTCAAGTTTTTTTTGATCCTTCACATCAAAAATTTCCAGACCAATGGCAAGCTCTTTGGAGCTTGCAGTTTTTAATAAAAGTTTTTTAAGATCTCGTAAAATCCGCAAATGGGTGCGTTGGGATTGATAAAAATAATGAAAATCTCCCGCTAAAACGATGTGTGAAGCTACTAATTTTTCCATGAGTTGTTCCATGGAACCCACATCCCACACTGGTTCAAAAGTCTTTTCGTACTCTTGCTGATAGAGCTCTAACTCTTCACCGAGTGGGCCAGTGATCATCTGGATCTCTTGCCGAAGTGATTCATAAAAATGACGTCTTGTCTTTAACCATCGAGAATGCATATGATAATATTATATTTTTTTTAATGGTTTTTAATCAATCAAGGAAATGCATATGTTAAAAAAACCCTACGTGCTTGCCATCTCGATCTGTTTGGCCATAATTTTACACGCTTATTTAACTAATAGTTTTTTCCAAATTCATTATGGCGATGGTGGTTCAGGAAATTCGATCTGTAATGTGGGCGAAAAATTTAATTGCGAAGCTGTATCGGCTAGCAGTTACTCACAGTTTTTAAGCATACCCCTTGCTACATGGGGTCTTGGTCTTAACTTAACTCTTTTTATACTACTACTAGGTTTTTTATTATCAGATCTGCATAGTAAAGCTTGGTTAGGAGCTTTACAGCTTTTAGTTTTAATCAGTGCTATGGGGTCAATAGTTATGGCCCTTATTTCGTTATCACTGCTTACCGTTTACTGCCTTTTTTGCATTATTTTATATCTCCTATCCTTCCTACAGGTTTATCTGGTTTTTAAAGATGAAGGCATAAAAAACTTTATCCCGAATCTGGCAGAACTCTTCAATTTGCAAAAAGCGCCCTATATTGTGTTTTTTGTCTTAGCTCTATTTCCTGTGATGTCTGGATTTGTCAGCGCCAAAATGAAGCGAGACTTTGGGGGCCATCGTTTTACAAAACAAATTGATGCTATGATTGAGTCATGGAAAGCTGAGACCAACGAAGTGATTTTCGCAAACACGCCGGCAACTCTTGTCAAATCAAACAGTGATTCGACATCAAATTTTGAAATTGTTGAATTCGCGGATTTTTTATGTGGTCACTGTCAAAAAGCCTCCCGTACGATTAAAACATTCATGGCTGGACATAAGGCCAATTTTAGATTTTATACTTTTCCACTCGATCAAACATGCAGAACTTTAGAAAATACCATGACAGGCCCAAGCTGTTACCTCGCCAAAACGGTCTACTGCGCTGATCAACAATCCATGGGTTGGAAAGCTCATGATTGGATCTTTGAACGTCAAAATGAATTCATGACTTCCCTTGAAAATGTCAAAATTAAAGTCAAAGCAATGACAACAAGCCTTGGTTTAGCTAATGATCCTTTGCAGAGCTGCATCGAAAGCGAAGCCACCCATCAAGCCATTGTCACCCAAAGTCAATTTGCCCAAAACTTAAATATCACAGGCACTCCAACTATTTATGTGAATGGTAAAAAACTTAAGGGTGGCCAAATACTCGATGTTTTAAAAAGAGCTTACGACAATAATATTGACAAATAAAGGCTAAGCCCCTGAAGATTAAATTCGAGGGAGTCCTAATTTGAGCACTAAAACCAACGACCCATCAACTACAATTCCAACCCCAGATAAATCTCCTTATTCAGATTTTGCCAATACTCCTAGTGCGAGTTTGCAATCTGTGATCAAGCATAATGAAGATTTAATGGCTAGACTCTCAGTGAATTTACGCCGTGTGGGCCACCTAGAGAAAGTCATTGATGATTTGAATATGCGTTTTAAAGTTGAAAAAGCGAGCGCTGACTCATTACGTGATGAATTGTTAATCTACACGGAAAAAAATCGTTTAACTGAAGCGCAATTGCAAAAAATGACTGGTGAACTCAGCCGTTCCCACAAAAAAATTGAACAGTTGCAGATCGAATCTAATGCCGTCAATTCAGAACTCAAACAGCAACAGTCAAAATATGAGTTTAAAATTTCTCAGCTTGAACTTGAAGTCAGTGAGCTTGTTAAAATTAAAGAGACAACTGAAATCCATCTTCGACCTCAGCTTATTCGTTACGAAGAGCACATCAAGAATTTAAATCTTAATCTTGAAGAGACTCAGGACAAATACGAAGATTTAAAAGAAAAGCTGTTAAGTTTAAGTCAGCAGGCACAAAGTGAAGCTTTAAGATTTCAGAATATTACCAAAGACTTAAACGCTAAACTTAAAGATAAAGACACCTTAATTGCAAAATTTGAAACATTGGATGAAAAACTTAAAACCCTCTCCAAAGATAAAGCTCGACTAGAAAATAAAAGTATTGATCTTGAGATGGATCTAAAAAGTTTAGCAAATCTTAGACAATCCGAATTAGAAAAGCTTCAACTTGAAATAACTACTAAAAATTCAGAACTGCAAAAGCTAAAAGTTGAAAACTATGAACTTAAAAAGTCATGGTCTGAGTCGCACTCAAAATCCAAAGAGTTAGAACATAAAAATCAAGCCTTAGATGGACAAACCCAGTCTATGCAATTCATGTGGCAAGAAAAAAATCGCAAATACGCCGACCTTGAATCCCAGCTAAAGATTGTTGAAGCTCTTCGACACGAGTTAACTCAAAAGATCAAAAACTATGAACTTGAAATCAAAGGCAAAAATGCCAAGATCAACGAGTTATTAACTTTAGTTGAAACCATGAACAGCATGGGGCAACATGAAAAGCAGGTTGTACTTGAAACGGCTATTCGCGGGATGAAAAATCTTTCTTTTGAAGAGGACCAAAGCTCTTCAACCGATATTGTAAAACCCATCAGTTTTTAAACTAGTGTTGGGATGATAGGACCTTTTTTGGCATGTTCTATGTCAGCAAAAATTTGTAATTTTTCATTGAAATAGGGTTCAAGAAGTCTTTTGTACTCAAGACCCACATCACATAGACATAGTCCGTTGGGATTTTTTTCTGCAAGTTCGGACAAAGTTTCTATAAACGAGCTTAGTCCCGTTGAACCTACAAAATTAAGCTCTTTCAAAGAAAAGACCACTCGGTTTCGTAAAAAATGCCTTAAACTTTTTTTTCTAAACTCAAAGGCTTTATCAAAATCCATTGTTCCAGATAATGTGACGATTAAAATATCTTGATCTAATTTAATGTTCGCATCCATGGCCACGTCCTTAAATTCGTAATCTGACTTTATGATATGCCTATTTTAGTTTCATTCACAGTTGGTCTGGTATATTTTGTTGAAAATTAAGACCTAGACCTGTGTCTTTGAATATTTTAGAGTGAGTAAATTCATAGATTTATTTCTAAATAGGGCTAGGACTTGAATTGGTATAATCTGCTTTTTATTATATTCATATCTGAGCTTTTAAGTTCCCGATTAACTGTCCACGCCCAAAGTTTAGATTACTTAAAGCCTTCAAATAAAGCCAGTGACATTATCTATCAAGCCGATGTGATCAAAGCCGACTTGGATCAAGGCTCGGCTTTACTTAAGGGCAATGTTGTAATCTATTTTGAAGGTTATAAATTAACGGCCCCAGAAGCTGAAATTATCAAAGCGGAATCAAGATTCACAGCGCGCGGTGGCGTTCGTATTGAAAACCTTATGACCATCATGACGGCAGAGTATGTTGAGATTTTTTTTGATAATAACACGGGTATCTTAAAAGACGCCCGCATTGAATCTGGCCAAATGTTAATTCAAGCCAAAGAGATCAGAAAACTCGATAAAGATATCTTTGAAGCTAATAACTCCTACTTTTCTTCCTGTCTTTCTTGTCCTCCGTTTATAAGTTTCAAAGCCCGATCCATTAAAACTAATATAAAAAAGTATGTTGACCTTAAATGGGGACGTCCTCAGCTTTTTAATCAACCATTTTTTATATTTCCAAGATTAATTCTCCCAGTGAACACACGCCGAAAATCTGGCTTTATTTTAATTGAACCACAACTTTCAACAGCTAGAAGTCAGTTTGGTCTTGGCATTCCTTATTTTTGGGCCATCAAAGAAAATCAAGATCTGACAATTACTCCCGAAATTTACTCGAAATCAGGTATTAATACGGTTTTAAACTTTCGCCATCTTTTTGACTCCAGAAGTAAATTAGAAGCTGATTTTGCCTATATGAAAGATAATGACTTTGTGATTTATGAGTACGGTCCCACACCTGGTTCTGGAAGGGAACGAAGCACGGTAGCGAACCGATGGTTTTTTGATTTTCAAAATGAACTTTATTTACCCGAAAATTTTATTCAAAAATCAAAAGTAAGACTTATTAGTGATACCATTTATTTATCAGATTTCCCTAACCGATTTGACAATCGCACCGAGCCCAACATTGAAAATCAAATATCATTGATAAAAAATGAAGGAAAAAATCATTTTTCATCAGAAGTTGTATACAATATTAATTTGCTCACTGAAAGTTTCAAAACCCAAAACTTAGAGGCTGTTCACCGCACACCCCAGCTTAAATACAATCGGCTAAATTCTATTTTTTTGAAAAACTTTAGATTTAGTTTTGATTCGGAATACAATAAATTTTCTAGAAAAGGTTTATCCTATGACGAAGTGACCGTTAATGCAGCTCCCGGAGATCCTTTACCTCCAGGGGAAACTTTACGAAAAGAGCTGACTGAACCCTTGACAGGAATTTTTGACCCCTCAAGAGGTCTTATTCGTTCAGGTCACCGCTTGTTTTTGCAGCCCAAAATTGTTGGGTCTTTTAATTTAAGTAATCGATTAATCCTATTACCTAAATTAAGTTTAAATCAAGGGTTTTACTCTTTTGCCCCAGCTTTTAACGAAAGTATTGCTGCCAATGCTGATGATTTACCTTATTCTGAACTCGCTCAACGTGGTTATATTGAAGGTGAATTAGAACTTAAAACCCAGTTTTCTAAAGTTTTTAATAAAAGCTGGAAGCATATCGTTGAACCTTCCTTATCCTATTTTAAAGGAAATGTATTTTCAGAAACCGACCACGTGTTTTTTCAAAGTACAAGAAACCTGCCTTACTATCGAAGATTTCAGCCTATTAATGATTCAGATTTTTTTGATTATAATCATGGTATTCAATTTGATTATTATGACCGAATTGAAAACACTGAGGTCTTAAAAATCTCACTGCTTCAAACATTTTTACGAAAAGATAAATCTGCGAATATCGATTATTACTCGCAGCCCATATTTTTTGAACTGTCGCAGAACTATGATTTTATCAATGCCGAATCGGCTAGGCCTGACCCATGGTCGACGTTAAACGCCCTCATTAAAATCAAAACAGAAAAAATGGAGACTTTCACTCAAGCCTCGCATTTTCATAAAATCAGAAAAACTAATTTTTCGACTAGAAACAAATATATTTATCAACCTGGGAAATTTATTTCAATTTCATACAAAAACAATTACCTGATCAACCGTGACAACCTGGAAGAATTTCACCAAGAGTTTGTCGGTGTTGGTACAGGGTGGAAATTTCCCTTTGTTTCTTTTTCAGGGGAAATTTTATACTCAACTTTGGATGATCAAGTTCAACAGTGGCAATCTGTCTTTGGCTATACACCACCGGGTAAATGTTTAGAAATTTTAGTAAATATTTTTGGTAACATAGATCGTCGACAAGCCACCAACCGTCCCAACTTTAAACTGGGTGTGGTATGGAATTTTGGGGAAGGCAGCAACAAGCCTAGCGATGTGAACACCGTTTTTTAGTTTATTATAATAACGAAAGGCCAAAATAAATTACCAAATACATTAAGTCTTGCGTGGGTAAGTATTTGTCAGGATATTAACATTTGGGATGCCCACCAACAAAGAAGGAAATAAGATATGAATTGGAAACAACTTGCAATACTATTTTGTTTGATCACAAGTTTAAGTATTTGGGGCTGTACTTCGGTGACTCCAATAATTGGACCTGATGGTACTGAAAACTATTTTATTTCTTCCCATAGTATTGAAAGATGTTATTTAAAAGCCGGGGAAATATGTCAGGGTCCTTACCAAGTTTTAAACACTAGCTCGGATGTGTCTTCAAATTATAGTGGCGATGTTGATACTGAAATTAAGATTTTAGTTAAATGTGGCAAATAACTTTTTTAGCTTAATAGAAATAAAATAATTTTAAAAAATCAATTTGTAATAGTAAGATGGGCTTAAGCTTTAGCTTTAGGGTGCTAAAGCTCGCTTATACCAAAGCTTTTCTAAATACTGATATTATTTAAGGCTTAAACGGTGGCATAAATTCGGTTGGTATCTCCGTGGTCATCCAGTTTATTTAGAAACTCGTACAAAGGTGCCAGGTTCCTTTTTGGAAACTTGGTTAAAGACTATTAAAGACTCACAAAAAATTTCTCAGGAAAAGTTTCCAGAAAGGAACTTGGCAACATTTGGTGGACTTGTTTACGAGTCTACTTTGGACGTCCAAGTTTCAGAAAAGGAGAAAAGGTGTAGACAGTTAAAAGTGTTTTTTGATGTGACAATTTACGCACCCAGATTCGACAGTTTTTTAATTTTAATGTGATCTTCTGCGAATAGATTCATTCTTAACATTAGGTTTTGGCACCTATTTTGCTGAACTGTAGCATGGGAGTTGAAAAATGAAATTTTATATTTGTTTATTGATTACGATGGCTAGTAGTATTTCTTTCGGAAAGTCTGATTTAATTTTGATGGAAGTTTCTAAAAATCAAATTGAGCAAAATTTTTTTGGACCTAATATTACAGTTAAGTCTGTAGGGTGCCCAAATTGCTATGTTACTTTTGACCAACTAACTCGATATACGGATTCAGATAAGACGTCGTTTCACACAGGTGTAAGGGATAGTTTTCCTGTACAGGTTATTCCTCTGAATTCCGAATCTGTTGGCAGTAGAGAAGATGTAGCGGTTGTTAAAAACATTAAAAGTACGACTTATTTTAACTTCATATTGTGCAGGGATTACTCAGATAAGTATTGTGAAAGATTAGATCCCAATTATGAATTTACTTGGTTCACTTCAACTGGCGAATTCGTCTCTACAATTCCTAGAGCAAAGTAAGCGATCCATCGAGCCTGTTTAACAAAGAGTTTGGAAAAACATAAATTGAAATCTCTAAAAAGGAGATTCCATGCGCTATAAAGCAAATAAATAGCTCGAGAAAAAAAGCCCCATGTCACAGTTTGACGGTTTGTTTTTTTTAAGGACAAACCATCGGTTTAGCAAAAACAACTAACCGAACAAGGGGCCAAAAATGATTTACGTTGGAATGGATATATCAAGCAAGTATTTTATGATTTACGCAGTCAATGAAAGAAAAAAAAATTAAGTTTAAGGGTTGAGGATAAGGAAAACAATAGGTACTTTAGATTAGGCTCAAATATACCTATTGTTTTCCTTATCCTCAGTTAGGATCTATTTAAGGTGGACAGATTTTCACACACTCGCTATGGTGATCAAATGGAATTTATCAAGATCCCAAAATTCAATGCACTTTTCTCTTTGCTACTTCTAGTTATTACTATTTATTTGTACGTCCGTCGCGTAGAGCAAGATGCTCGCAGCTGTGTAATCGAGGCCACGACGGAAGCCGTTAAGCTTGAGATACTTCTTGGACTCTCCGAAGGTTCAACAAGAGTAGCGATTCCTGATTTGACCCAGGTAAAAGAAATTCATCAGTCAATAATGCGGAAACTAGAAGTCTGCTCGCGATGAAAATATCTTTATTAAATAGAATTAATTTATATTTACATCCATCATCGGCCCCGACCCGCAAAAACACGTCATCACGAGGATTCCAGCCCACTCATGATCCCATCGTGATGCCCTAGCATTGCGACAATTTAAATTTTTAAGAGATTCACAACAACCCCTAGTCATTAATCAAAAAGTTTTCAGTGAAGAACTCCATGACATCGGCGGCACCAGCCATCCGTACTTTTTAAAATAAGTGCCCTCGCAATAATTAATGTATCGGTCTAATAGTGTTTTCTTTTTATGATTTTTTTGTACAGTTTCTATTTTTTTAGTTTTTGGT